>NZ_RBWD01000007.1:0-246495 GCF_009361695.1 Vibrio sp. VGrn 2
ACTTTCATCACTTTCCAGTTTCTATCTCAATGATATTGAAACGCACCTAAAAGGAAAGAACCTTCAATAATTATGTGACAACGACCATTATTAAAAAGAAGGTTATTATAAGAAAATAAAGTTTTGAGATTTCCATCACTATATAATAAGTTAAATTATATTATTGCAGTTTAAAACACTCCACTTTTAACCAAATTTAAACGCATAATAAAAGAGCCATCAACACATGTATTGATGGCTCTTTACTTTGGATATAAAGAAAAAACAACTTAATTGAATAAATGACTATCTAGCTTGACTCCACCATTCGACCATTGCTGATAACGCTTTACAGACATGCCTGACGAGTACATGGTATGTTTACAATCCATACACTCAACAAAATACAACCCACTCATTCCTGCCATAACGTGCAGCCTTCGGCTATCGCAGCGCTTGCAGGACAGGCGCTTTACTTTGGTGTTGACGTCAATACGCCGAGCAAAGTTTAACGTTTCGTGAGAGCATAAAGCGTCAACAGCACTATCTTTAAAAGGATGCTCACTAAGTAAATAATTAATGGCGTAATCGTACACCGGGGGGATTGAAGATTTTCCACTTTCAATATTACTTATCTTAGCAACGGAAACGCCTAATAAAGAAGCGAACTCAGCCTTACTGTACTCTAAGATAAATCTTGAAGAGATGAATTTATCTGCACTAATGATTCTCAACATACACAAATCTCTAATAGAAATAAAAACAGAGCAAACTAATTCGCTCCATTTCTGCTGAAACATGTAATGAAAAAGTTACTTCCTAGTGTAATTCTGCATATTATCTATGCTATTTTATTTTGTACGTCATCTTGCGCCTAATTAATTATAAAATCAATAATCCATGCCTAAATATAAAAACACAATTTAAGATTTATAATACAATTTTTAATTTACATTATTAGATAAAGTAATGAATACTATTCACCTATTACTCTGGGCATCAAGTATTGCTCTTCAATCATTATTACTATCAATTGAAGAGACTTGATTTGAGCCCAACAGGAGAAGTAGATAAAGAGGGAAATCCCTCTATTTGAAGATAAACATATCCCACCTTAGCGAAGTACTAAAAATGTGTTGAAAAATCGAATAAATAGTATGCAATCCAGTAAATAAATCGCTTAGATAAGTTTACACTCTGTAATTGTGATCGACAGAGATACTGAGACAGAAAGGCAAAAGAAAAGCCTCAATTATGAGGCTTATGGATAAGATAAATTATGGTTGAAGGAAATTCTGCGTGAAATCGAGCGCCTCTTTAGAGAGCTTTTTTTCGGTAGACGATGTGGTTGTCTGCCCTTCCGTCGTTGCGGTCGTCATGTCAGGCTGGAAGTTCGGCGCCGATGCTTCATCCCATGCGTTAGCATCGTCTTTATTTTCGTCACTCAGCACCGCGTTAAGCTCCTCCTCTGCAGGAAAGTACACTTCGCGTTTGTACACCTTGTTCAGCGCCCGAATAATGGAATGCTTTCTTACCATCCCTGACGCCAGCTTTCTTTGCAACGGTTTCGCTATAGATTGCAATCCAACGACGACGTCAACACCAATATTGGTCGCCACTTCGTCACGCAACGTACGCGCTGGCTGATACCCCATATTGGCAGCAAGAAACAACCAAACATAAGCAATCGCATTGCCTATTTTACCTTTGTCCTTCCACGCTTCGCCAGCATGATACATCGCCTCGGCGCTACCACCTTCTGCGGCTCTTTCAAGCCAATAGCAGCCTTTGACCATGCTTTTTTCTGTACCAACACCATTTAGGTAACATAAGCCAACTTGGATCTTTCCGTCCGCACTGTCTTTTTCAGCCGCTTTCATAAACCAATAAAGCGCATCTGCACTGCGTCCTGCACTATTGTCTGGTGAAAGTTGCCACTCACCCATATATAGCATGGCATCAATGCAGCCTTCCTCGGCTGCGGTTTCAATCAGTTGGTTACCTTTGGGAATATTTTTTTCCGTTCCGCGACCAAAAACCAACGCTTTGCCTGTCGCAAATTTCGCTTCGGTATCCCCTTCCATTCCGGCAATGGCGGTACGCCAAAAGTTTGCCTGCTCTTTTAAAATCACATCTTCACGCATGCGCTCACTCAAACGAACAATACCGTACATTCCCGTCACGTTGTCCAACTTAGCGGCTTTATCATACCAATACAGCGCTTGACGAATGTTGTCCTTCTCAGCTTCTTTCGCTAGAAATAAAATGGTGGGGATATGCCCGGTTTCTGCTTTGAACTCACGCTCTTTACGCTCTTGCTCTCGCGCTTTTTGCATCGCCTTTCGATAAGCGGCTTCGCGAGCTTTCCTCTCTGCCTCGAGTCTCTGTTTCCGCATCGACAACGAGATCATCCACACAAATATCAGGACGAGTGAAAGGCCAGTTGCCGCAATGGCAATGCCCATACTACTCATAAATAGCCTCTTTTGGTTTCAGGGCCCAATTCATCTCCCTCTCAGGGAAATCTTAAGATTACGCGCCGACATAACGCCGACTACCTTCATTATATAACGACCACTTAGCGAAAATCTGAAGCTTGCCAAGACTTAATGGCGGTATTTTATGCAATATCACTGCAACTTATTTTTAATTGAAAAATATCACTGTGATTTTTATAGAACTTAATCACGGTTTTGGGGCTGAGATATTCTCCTCCCCTATCATCCCCCCTTGCTCCTCCTATAAAAATTTACATTTTAATGATGTGCAGAAGCTCTCACTATGCGTCTGTTTTATTATTTAATTTGTGAACAAAATCGACTGTGACAGAAAATTTTCACTTGTAAAAAACTTAACTGCCTGCTCTCACATTTTGCTGATGATTCAGTGTATTAGCATCTAGTTGAACATTTCCTTTTTCGGCATCTGCCTTTCTAGCGTGTGCGAAACCTTCTTGATGACTGAGTCAGCGAAGGCAGCGCGCAGCTCAATATCAATTCAATAACAATGGATTTGTAAACGTGGACAATAAGACATTTAAATTATCAACAATTGCCAAAACCGTACTGCCTTTGATTTCCGTCGCAGTCATCAGCGGTTGTGGTAGTGATAGCACGAACGAAGATACGACGAACCCAGACTCAGGCTTGTACCCTGCGGGAGAGAACGAGGTCGTCATTTATTACAAACGCGATGTGGCGTCCGCTTCAACGGCCAGCGACTACGAAGGTTGGGGCTTGCACCTGTGGAACGGTGAGGGCTGTACCAGCACAGATTTAGACGCAATGGGCATTCCTGGCACAGGAACGGATTGGTCGGCACCGCATCCATTCGATGGCATCAACGACACCTACGGTGCTTACTACGTACTGAAAGTGAACCCAGATGCCTCTGACCCACACGAATGCATGAACTTCATTCTGCACAAAGGTGATGAGAAAGCATTCGGCAGTGCAAACTCAAAAGTGGAGCTGACGAAAATCGGCGAATCTAAAGGGTTGTTTGGCTTCCACGGCAGCAGTGAGCTTTACTACGAGCCAATCGAAGAACGCCCTGTTGATATTGATGGTCAAAAAGCGCATTGGCTAGATGCCAACACCATCGCGTGGGAAGCGGCGGCCAATGCGGATTCCATGAAGCTGTTCTACAGCCTCAGCAACGACATTAAAATGGATGAAGACAAGCAAATCTCCGGTGGCACGGCGGTTGAGTTGACGAAAGCAGGTGATTTATCTGATGGTCTGAAATCACGCTTCCGTCACCTTTCTAGCCTCCAAGCTGCAGGCATTGATGTCGATGACGCGACCCTACGTACGATCCTGAAGTCACAAATCGTTATGGTAGCTTACAACGCAAATGGTGACGTCATTTCTGCAACTGAAGTGCAAAAGCCAGGCGTTTTGGATGCGGTGTTTGCCGATTCCAAGGCAGGTAACGCGATTGGTCAAGAACTCGGCGCGATTGTGGAAGGCGGTGCTGCAACCTTCAAGCTATGGGCGCCAACTGCTCAAGATGTTGATCTGATAATCTACGATGAAAACTTAGCGGAAGAAGCTACCGTTGCAATGACAGAAGATCCAGCAACAGGTATCTGGGCTTCTGAGGCACAAAGTAATGTTGTTAACAAATACTATCGCTACCAAGTTAAGGTGTACCACCCTACAACTGGGGTCGTTGAAACGCGTTTGGTAACAGACCCATATTCAATGAGCTTGTCTAAGAATTCACGATACTCGCAAGTGGTTGATTTAGATGATCCAAGCTTAATGCCTCAAGATTGGAAAAACTACGCGCGCCCAACGGTTAAAAAAGACGAAGACCATGTCCTTTACGAGTCACACATTCGTGATTTCAGCTTTAATGACAGCAAAGGCACGCCAAGTCTTGATGGCAAATATCTTGCCCTTACAGAACCTGAGCGTGAGTCTGTTTCTCACTTACAAGCCTTAAAAGATGCAGGCCTAACAACGCTGCATATCCTGCCAGCATTTGATATTGCAACCGTGGATGAAGACGCTGACAAACGAGTCGATATCACCGACACCGTGGGTAAACTTTGTGGCATCAAGCCAGAAGCCTCCATTTGTGAGACCGAAGATGACGGCAAAGTGATTGAAGAGGTATTAAACAGCTACGACCCAACAACGGGCAAAGCACAAGCGTTGATGAACGACCTTCGCATGCTAGACAGCTTCAACTGGGGTTACGACCCATACCACTACACCGTGCCAGAAGGCAGTTATGCGACCGATCCTAACGGTTCTAAACGTATTCTTGAGTTCCGCGAAATGGTTCAAGCGACGCATAAAATGGATCTGAAACTGGTCATGGACGTCGTGTACAACCACACAAATGCATCTGGTGTGAACGAAAAATCAGTACTGGATAAAATTGTCCCTGGGTACTACCACCGCCTAAACGTCAACACTGGCGGCGTAGAAAACTCAACCTGTTGTGATAACACCGCAACCGAGAACCTAATGATGGGTAAACTGATGGTTGACTCATTGATGGTGTGGGCGGATGACTATAAAGTCGATGGTTTCCGTTTTGACCTTATGGGCCACCAGCCGAAAGATGTCATGGTCTACGCACTTGAAAAAGTCCGTGAAATTGATCCGAATACTTTGTTCTACGGCGAAGGCTGGGACTTCGGTGAAGTTGCGCAAAACGCTCGCTTCGATCAAGCGACACAAGTCAACATGGCGGGGACAGAAATCGGTACTTTCTCTGATCGTCTGCGTGACGCAGTTCGTGGCGGAAGCCCGTTTGATGGCGGTGTAGATTCTGAAGGTAAGCACCCACTTCGCTTCAACCAAGGCTTTGGTAACGCCGCTTACCCGAACGAAGAAACTAAAACTGATGCAGAATCTGTGAATGGCCGCCTACACAACCAAGATCTAGTTCGTCTAGGTATGGCTGGTAACTTAGCTGACTACGTCCTTCTGGATTACAAAGGCGAAACCAAACTTGGTAAGAATGTTGATTACAATGGTGTTCCAGCAGGCTACACAAAAGTGCCATCAGAGAACATTTCCTACGTGTCTAAGCACGATAACCAAACGCTGTGGGACAACAACGCTTACAAGATTGCGACAGGCACTTCATCTGCTGAGCGAGCACGAATGCAGTCTGTATCACTATCAACGGTGATGCTAGGTCAAGGTATTCCGTTCATTCACATGGGTTCTGAGCTATTGCGATCTAAGTCAATGCAGCGTGACTCGTACGATTCTGGTGACTGGTTCAACCGTGTATTCTTCGATGGAAGCGACAATAACTGGAACGTTGGTCTACCACGTGAAGACAAAGACGGTGCAAACTGGGAGTTGATCAAAACCATCGTCGGTGACAGCACGGCGAAACCAGACTCAACGGACATCGAGCTGACGAAGCAACAATTCCTAGAGCTACTAAAAATCCGCAGTACAAGCGAACTGTTCCGCTTAGACACCGCGCAAGAAGTGATGAATCGTGTTGATTTCCGCAACGTGGGCCAAGACCAAGTGGAAGGCTTGATTGTGATGTCTATCGACGATGGCACATCAGCAGGTGCCGATTTAGATTCGAACTACGATGCTGTCGTGGCCGTTGTGAACTCAACATCAACTGAGAAATCTTTCAAAGTTGCTGGCGCAACTGGTTTCGAGCTGCATGAAGTTCAACAAAACTCTGCGGATGACATCGTGAAAGGTGCAAGCTTCGCCAATGAAACGTTCACAGTACCAGCACTGACAACAGCGGTATTCGTACAGCCACAAGACGGCGCGCAAGGTGCAGGCCTACCAGTAAACACGGACAATAAAGACGTATCGAGCATTCCTCCTTACGGCGAAACTGTGGTTTACGTCAAAGGCACCATGAACGAGTGGTCAGATAGCAGTGACTGGGCGATGACCTTTATTGGCAATGGCATGTACTCTGTAACTGGCGTTCTTGAAGCTGGTGAACACGAGTTCAAATTTGCGGATTCAGGATGGGCAAATCCAAACATCGGTTGTGATGCTGCGGATTTGGCTTCTGGCTCACTAGACTTAGGCTCTGCGGGAAATTGTACGTTGTCTGTCGCTGAAACTGGTAAGTACAACTTCACTCTGAACGCGTTACATGTTCAAGATGAAAGCGTAGAAAAACCTGTCGTTTCAGTGACGAAGTCAGCAGATGCACCAACGTTCGGTGAAACAGCACTTTACCTACGTGGCACTATCACCACATGGGATACTCCAGCGCAAGACTCCACTGCGAAGTTCAGCTATGTAGCAAATGACGTTTACTCGCTAGACATTGACCTAGCGGCGGGCAACTACGAGATGAAAGTTGCGAGCGCAGACTGGGCAGCAGACACCAACTTCGGTGGCGAAGGCAGTGTTGAGCTTGGTAAAGCGCTAACGATGGAAGTCGGTGGCGGTAGTGCAAACCTCAAAATTGCGATTGCAGAAGCGGGAAATTACAACTTCCACTTCAACGCGGCTGACAAGTCGGCGCCAATCGTGACGGTAACGAAAAACTAGTTTCATTTAAAAACATCCGTAATGAAAAAGGGGAAGCATCACGCTTCCCCTTTGTTTTGTTGGCGTCACTAAATGGTGGATACCAAAATCAAGAAGGTATTAGTTTCCCCAAATCTGTTCAACAAACTCAGGATGATCAATGAATGGATTACGATTGCCCTGAAACTCAAACACTTGTTGATTGCGGTTTTGTTCTTTTTCACTAACGGGATCATTTTTGTGCCAACGTTTCAGCATGTTTAACATCCAAGGTTCAAAAACCGTTGAACTTGAACCATCAAGGACAGCATCCGCATTACTTGAGTTACCTTCCCAGTTACCTACAACATTTTCATAGCGGGTTGCCATGTAGAAATAGGCACGAGCAAAATCGCCTTTGAACTCATCGATTGGCTCAAACACCGTACCGGAATAACCTAGGCTAGTACTTGCTTGACCAAGTTTAGAACCATTACTAGACACGTACGTCGCGGTGGCAACTTCACCAAATGGCCAGTTACTGCGCTTCGCGTTCACATAGCCATCGGTCGCAAACAAATGATGACCATCGGAGTTCATCGGTTCAACTTTGCCGCCAAACCAGCTTTTCGGGAACGAGTGTTCACGGTTGTAGCAATCCCCTTCTTGGCTATATTGACCACATTGGTCTGTCACTTTCGTGAAGCTGATAGCATCACTGCCCGCAGGTTTCTCTGAATACATATCGAGAATAGAGCCATCATTTTCGTAATAGCGATCAATATCAGCATCTTTTACCAAGGTCCACACCGCAGAATAACCTCGGCTAGTGTGGTTGTTGATGATGTTAAACAGCGCCGTTTTTAGAGCGTAGCCCGTCTTGCCAGACGCCGCTTGGTAGTAGCCATCAACCACTGGTGGGCTCGTGGTTGAGTCACCTAACGTAAAGTCGGTGGTTTCGCTTTTCGCAAATTCATCGCCAGAGGCAAGCGTATTATCCCCCACCTTCAACGCGTAAGACCCCGAACCATTGCCACAGCAAATGCCGTCGCCATAGCTGTCTTGAATCGTAAATTGGTAGTTACCATCGGCTAAACACATGGTCTTTTCAACAGTGGTTGACGACTCATACCCCTGACCAGAGAAAAGCACTTGCGCTTGGCTATTTTTCAACTCCCAGCTAGTTTCTGAGCCATAGTTGTCCGTCGTGAGTGTAAGAAGCACTTCATGATCACTACAACTTTCTACAGGAGGTTGTGTACTTGTCTCGGTCGGTTGAAAATTATCGACGTAGACAACTTCTGAGCCGTCAAAACCGGCCTCATCATAAAAACGCAACCCGACATTGATGGTCTTGTTCGAACTCGCAGTATAGTTATGCGCCAGCTCTTGCCACTGGTTTATCTGTTGTGGGTTCGAGTAATTGTGATAACCATCAACCACCAGACGTGCTTTTACATTTCCTTCGGTATGATAAACCGAGACAGAAAACGGATAGGTTTTCCCTTGCTCCACATTAATGGTTTGCAAAAGGTCAGTGTTGCTTTGGGTACCTGTATTCACGACGACTTGAGCAGCTAGGCCGCCCGATTTGATTTGTTCGCTGCTTGGCGACACCGCGATGCCAGCGTCAATCACTGACCACTGCGTAGGCGCACTGCCATTCCACTGTTCAAAGTCACCATTGAGAATTTGGCTATATGCAAGCGGAGAGCTAATAACAGCAAGAAGACAGAGGGGTTTCGTTATGGATTTCATTATACTTTTCCATTAGTTATGTAAATCCCAAACACGATAAACATATTAGTGGGGCATAAGTAATCCTTCAGTCACATTTTTACGTGCACAAGTGTTAATTTACTTTTTAATGTGCAGCTTATCTCACAAATATCTACCAGCCGAAAACAAACACCAATGCAAAAAGCGAAGCAACCTGTTGGCTACATCGTTGGAAAACCATTAAGGGAAAAGTAAAACGGACGGAAAAAAGCCAAGTGTGCGCCTATGGGGGTCAGCAACAACACTTGGCTTGTGTATAAGAAAGCTTGTGGTCAGCTCAACTGGTGAGCATCAATTCTGGATAATTCCTTAAGGTTTTACCGCAAAGAATCGTCCTTGTAGTGGCGACATCAGAATCTGATATTGACCATTGCTCGGAGTAATTTTTTCATTCGTGAGCAAATCCACCAACTCACCAGTACCAACACTCTCCTGAGTAAGAGTGACGGTTCTCGCGCTCTCTAAGGTATTTAGCGCAAACAAGACTTTGTCTGTACCAGATTGTTTCAAGTCCACATAACTGCCGTTACTCGCAACTAAATTCATGCGTGACCCCTGATACAATGCTGGGTGCGCATCGCGCATTGTCATCAGCGATGTCACATAAGCTTTGAGATCGGCTTGGTTTGCATCAAGCGTCGCCGTCACGCCTTCAATTTTCGCACTGCTGCGCGCAACATGATCATCGCACAAACCTTGAATGGCACAGGTGCTGTTGTCTTCTTTTGCGGCAAAACCATCCACTTGATCCCCGATTTCATCACCGTAGTACAACGTGATTGGCCCGGTGTACGCCGCTTGGAAAGCAAACGCGGCTTTATGGCGTAACCAATATTCTGCATCATTCACATCCGCCAAGTTTCCGCGCTGTAACAAGTCACCAAAGCGCACTAAATCATGGTTGCCGATCATCAAATTCGGCTGCGCATGTGTTGGATATTGGTTGTGTGTGCTGTAGCCGTTGTCTAACCAATCCGCACCGCGACCACCCACGCCGCTCTCGTTCACGGCCAGTGTTTCTACGATGCGATAGCGCATCGGGAAGTCAAATGCAGAGCACAATGCTGGATCGCTGTTCGATCCATACGCCTCATTCGCGATCTCAGACTCCCCTTTCCAAATCTCTGCCACCATGTAACCCAACGGATTCACTTGTTCACCTTTGCTATTGGTGTACGTCACACTTTGTGAGGCTTCATCGACAGCTTTACGAAGTTGTGTCCAAGCGTCTGTCGGAACTTGATAGGCTTGATCTAAACGCCAACCGTCAATTTTGAGTTCTTTGATCCAATACGTCGCCACTTCTTTGTAGAAATCAAGACTGGCCGGATAATCAACCGGGTTGCTTGATCCAGATGGCAGCAAACCGGAAGGTGAGGGTTTGATCAAGCCATCTTTGTGATGACCAAATACGCCATCAAAAAATACGTACAAACCACGTTTGTGTGCTTCTTCAACTAGGGTTTTCGCGGTCGCTAAATCACCAAATTTTGGGTCGATCTTAAAGTAATCTGTCGCAAAATAGCCCGTGGCATCCAAACGATCGGCCCAGTGATCTTGTCCTGCTATCGCTTCAGACTCAAAAATCGGCGTCAACCAAATCGCGTTCATCCCTAAATCTTGGATGTAATCAAGTGAATCAATCACCCCTTGCAAATCGCCATTATGATGACTGGTGCCATAGCCCGTACCGTGACCAATACTCGCATCGCCATCCACAAAACTCTCGACCATGATTTGATAAGTACGAAGTTGGTTACTTTGCGCCATGACATTGGCTTGGCAAGCATAACTGGTATCTGGTAGCGGAGTGCTGCTATTAGTATCGCCACCACCAGAAGAATTACACGCAGATAAAGCACCAATCACACTTAACGCAAGCAGAGATCGATACAGGCGATGGTTACGTCGGACGTTACGCATTTTATTCTCCCTAACTTACTCAAATAACCTACAAACATTTGAGTAATAAAATTAACCCCAACATACTTCCAATGTAGGGGTTAATAAATAAAAACAGATTTTAAATAACTGAATGGAATATTATTGGCACTTATTTACCATTATTAAATAAGGTGAACCATCATCTTTAAATTCTAAACTCCAAAGATATTGACCAGGCTCTTTAATTTCTAGTTTTGTATCTGTACCGTAGCCACCGTAAGTCAGTTCATTTAATTTTCCTACCGATAATTTTTTACCTGTGGCAGTAAACTGAGGTTTCCATTGTTCAGCGGCATACTGCATTTTATAATTACCTGAAACTTCAACGGTAATCACTTGATAGACATTGTTCCCCTTATAGGTAAGCTTGCGCTCGGCAGTGTGCTTCCAATCTACATTTGGGAAACTACCTACAACAAAAATGTCTTTAGACAATGGACCTGATTCTGCTGAATCCGGCAAACTACAATTTGTCATAATATCAATCTGCGTGCTCGTAAATTCAACCGCATTATTTACTTCATCTTGGGTTGTATTTTTCTGATGATGTGGACGAGCAAGCAGACAAGATAGATACAGCAGCTAAAGTACATGCTGTATTTATAATTAATTCTTTCACGTTATATCCTTATTTTTATTAGACCAAGCACTAATTAAATTAGAACATATATTATGACTCGAAATAAAATAAACTTTAAATATGAATAATGTAATATGTGAAAAAGATAACTAAATGCGTAATAAAAAGCCGACTATCTTAGCCGACTTTTTAAAATTATCTATTTACTATTAACTGCTTTTACAAATACTTCTTGCGCACCTTCAATTCCTAACGCTTTTGCTTCATCAAGTAAGCTCAGAGCTTTAGGGATATCATCTGCTTTTACAGCCGCTTTAATTGCGTTGTGGTAGTAAGTTTGTGTTTCAGGCTGTACTGATTCAACCGCCTTAGCCGCAATTGGAGCCGCCGCTGGTTCATTACTTGATGTTCCGATTGAGAAGAAACTCACACGGTCAATCGAGACTTCAATCTTACCTGTATCACTGTTAGGAATTGGAATATCTTTTACTTCTGGTAAGTAGTTACCTCTCCCCTCAGCGTCCAAACGCGCGGGGTGAATCACTTCGGTAAACCCGCCAAGGTCGGCTTTATCTGTATAAATAATAAGATAAACAGAATCTAATCCCGTTGGGGGGAAAAAGTCTTTTTCGGCAACCAAGCGATTACCAAGATGCAGGCGAGGTTTTTTGTACTCAAATTCAGTTTTATCGTAATTTTCGAGCTCTCTACCATTTTTATCGACAATAACTGCTCTTGGTACAAAAGCCGTCTCTTCGATTAGACTTGTGATTTTAATAGCAAACTCACCACGATCAGCAGGAAGCTCAAACACAGCGACACGGCTATCGATATTCTGATACTTCAGAACTTGGCTTTGAGCAGTGATATCAATAATGGCAGAGCTAGGAAGCTTCATTTTTACCGATTGAAGTTCAGAGAGTGTGTCAACTTGTTGCATTTGAGCAACTTGAACTTGTTCGATAACTTCAGTGGATTGGCAGCCAGCAAGCGCTACACATCCACTTAACATGAGGGCACGGAAGTACATACTTTTTCCTTCTAGTTATTTTTCTAAAGGTTTTGGCACAAAAGCATCTTAGAGTGACTTTAATGAAACGTCTAACTTTTCGAAAACCCTTAGAAAAATAGCCGACAGATGTCGGCTATTTGACTAGGACAGCTAGATAACTAAGAGATTACTCGATTACCACCAAGCTTCAGCTTGAACACCAAATACGAATTCTGTGTCGTCACCATTGAATGCATCATCATTTTCAGTATCGAGCAAGTAAGTGCCATATACGCGTAGTTCAGGACGAGCCCAGAAGCTGTCACCCATTGCCCAAGCTTGAGCAACTGTGAATTTAGCATTACCGAAATCTTCTTTTGCTAAGCCACCCTCAGCAATGCGCTCACCTGCATTGTAACCCGCTTCAAATACTGTACGCATTGTATCGTTCCACTTGTACATAGGACGAACAACTACAGAATATTGATCAATATCGAAGTTTTTACCTGTGTAAGCGCCAGCAGCTTGACCACCAATGTCGCTACCTGATAGGTAAGCAAGTTGGTGACCCATTTCCCAGTCCTCAGCTAGGTTCATTACACCCCAGTTGATCAAACGGAAGCCTGATGCATCATTAAATGCCTCTGTACCTCGCGCGTAGTAAGCACCTGATCCCCAGAAGTTAGCTGCTTGAACACCGTAACCATTTGTACCGTATTGAAATACTGTTTGGTTAAAACCGTTACTCATACCTTGATGGATAATCGCAGACGCCAATACGCCGTCATCCGCTTCTTCACTTGCATCATTAGAATCTGTCGCAAAGTTGTAAGCAACAGCCAACTCAAGAGCAGCATCATCCCAAAGGCCGATGTTCGCTAAACGAGCATCAAAGATGTAACCCGTTGAATCTGAAGTTTCACCATCTTGAATCAATGCTAGAGATAGCTTTTGGTTGCCTACTGAGAGGTTTTCGATACCACCACCAGTACCAGAAGTGTTTAGGAAATAGAAATCAGTGATGTGGATATCTTTACGTTGGTAGTAAGTTTTACCAGCCCACATAGTTGCGTCTTTATCAGAAGCAATCAGACCTTTAGCTTTTACAGCAAACTGAGCAACGTTAAAATCAGCATCTTCCCAGCCATTCGCACCAGGAGCACCAGAAGCAATCATAGATTCGATACGCCAAGTCTGGTCACCCATTTTCAACTCTTCCGCCAAACCAAACTCAGAGTAGTTATCGTCTTCGTTACCCAGACGACCAATACCAAATTTGTTTACAGCAAGGTCACCATTACCATTACCGCTGATACCAGTACCAGCACGCATGTAACCATTAAAGTCCACTGCGAACGCAGAACCAGCAGCTAAAGTTGCAGCCACAGCAGCAGCAATTACACTTACTTTTTTCATTCTTAACTCCATTAAGGGTATTTATAATTCTGTCTTCCCTGCTCACTCTTTTAGGTGAATATAGGCAGTAAAAACACACCTAAAGAAAGAGAGGTAAGATGGGAACGAATCCCCGTTTGTTTCAACAGTTATGAGATTACCCGAGGCGTACAAGGATGACTTCCTCCGCCCCAAACTAATTTAGGGGGGATGAGAAGGGAGTAGAAAATTTACCGAATGGTGTTTTTTCGAGTCAGATCACCAATCTAGGGAGGAATTAGTAAGTTTATTCGGTTTTGAGCCGCTACAAAGTGATAGCCATTTCATATTTTTGACTCTAAGCCGTCACATAAAGTAATTAAATTACATGAATATTTTTATATTTAGGGTGGTTGACCTTAGTAAGACAAAGTTTTTAACTTATAGTTTCCTAAAGGTAGCAATAAATATTAAATAAAGTATCTCCGATGACACGACTTCTCTCTCGCCCTTACCCCTTGGGTGCAACTTTAAATAAAGAAGGTTGTAACTTCTCTATTCACGCTCCGGGGAATAAAGACATAAAACTCGCCCTGTTTGCAGACGATGGCAGTTACGTGCTTCATGATTTACCGAATGAATACGCTGGCATACGTCATACTTTTATTCCTGATATTAAGCCGGGGCAAAAATACGGTTACCTTGTCTCCCACAAGGAAGAGCCACTATTAATTTCTGACCCTTACGCAAAGTCAATTGATAAAGCCCTCCACTACCACCCTCCCTACTCTCCAGCCAAAAGTTTCGATATGCCGAAGTGCATCGTTATCGAAGATAATTTTGACTGGCAAGATACGGATCATCCGCGTATACCAAGAGAAGAGATGGTGTTGTTTGAGACACACGTCAAAGGGCTTACCCAACTTCACCCAGAAGTTGAGGACAAGCTGAAGGGGCGCTATTTAGGTCTTGCATCACCTAAAATGCTGGCCTTTTATGAACAGCAAAACATCAACACGCTGCAATTGCTACCTGTCGCAGCGTGTATGCATGAGCCTCACCTACTAGAGATGGAAAAGGTCAATTATTGGGGATACAACCCTTATCTCTTTATGGTGCCCGATCCGCGCTACGCAGAAAAAGACGCCGTCACAGAGCTCAAAACAACGATTCGAGAACTGCACAAAAACGGCATCGAAGTGATTCTCGACGTAGTTTACAACCACACCGCAGAGGGGGGAGAAGGACCTACAATTTTCAACCTGAAAGCGCTCGATTCCCGTTTTTACATCAAACATGGCAACCACTTCGCAAATTACACTGGCTGCGGAAACACGGTCGATCTCACCTATCAACCCGCTTTAAATCTTGTAATGGATACATTGCGCTACTGGGTTAGCGAATTTAAAGTCGATGGTTTTCGTTTCGACTTAGCCGCAACGTTAGGGCGTCAAGGCGATGATTACAACCCTGAAGCAGCTTTCTTTAAAGCCGTCGCGCAAGACCCAATTTTGCGTGAAACTAAATTGATTGCCGAACCTTGGGATATTGGTCCAAATGGCTACCAAGTGGGTAACTTTCCATTTGGTTGGAACGAATGTAATGACAAACTGCGTGATATTTCCCGCAGTTTTTGGCGCGGTGATCAAGGCTATTTAAAAGAGTTTGCCACTCGATTAATGGGCTCTCGTGACATTTATAGTGCAGCGAACTGGCCATACAAACTCACCGTAAATTACATCACGTATCACGATGGCTTCACACTGCAAGATTTAGTGTCTTACAAGCACAAACATAATGAAGCTAATGGCGAAGAAAATCGCGACGGCCACGGTGACAATCGCTCAGAAAACTACGGTGTCGAAGGCGAGACGGAAAACCTGATGATCATCGCCACGCGTGAGAAGCAAAAACGCAACCTTATTGCCAGCTTGCTGTTTGCTTTTGGAATCCCACACATCCTCACTGCTGACGTGCTGTCTCACACCCAAGGCGGTAACAATAATGCCTATTGCCAAGATAACGAAACCAGTTGGCTTAACTGGGGAGAAACAGAGCGTAAGCAACATTTCAAAACGTGGATGTCACAAATGGTCGCCAACCGAAATCAATACATGGTGCCATTTATCCGAGCTTTCAGTGGCGAAAACCGCAATAACAACCGCATTTTCTGGCGCCGAACAGACGGTCGCTTAATGGAGCATGATGATTGGAACCGTTTAAGCTCTGTCGCACTTCACCTTGGCATCGGTAAAGAAGGACAAGAGCTGGTCTATCTCATCAACCAAACTAACGCTACAGCGCGCTTTAAGCTCCCTAATGAGCGAAAGCAAGAATGGGTAACGATCTGCGACACAAACGTACGTAACCTCAACCCAGGGCATGCTGAAGGCGAGGTTTTGCTATCACCTACTTCGATGGTGATTTTGCATTACCAGCCGAAATTGGAGCAATCATAGAGCAATAGCCCTGAAAGCTTATATACACGACTTTAATAGTAAAAGACCCGAAGTCCGTTAACGACTTCGGGTCCATTTAGTGTTGTAAGCATTAATGAACCTCTGTATATTTATGAGCCATTACAGTATATGAACCAAATTAAAAAGGCGTATAGTCCATATGGCTACTTATCTTTACACACGTTACTCGCCAAAGAATCGAGCTTATCAAGAGCACCTCGGTGTCCTAAAAGCGTTCGTGCCTGATGCCCAACATTTTGAGGATAAGGTTCGCGGTTGCATGCCTCCAGCAGAACGAGAAGCTTTCCAACAGCTACTCAATATCGTCAAAGCAGGTGATACGATTGTGCTCTGGTGGCTAACGGCATTTGGTCGAGATTTTAGTCAGGCGTTAAATACAATAAAAGTATTACTAGCAAAAGGGGTCACACTGAAAACCGTTTGTGAACCACTCACATTTGAACCGGATTCTGTTCAAACTCAAACGCTACTCACCGTGCTATCTGGATATGGAAAAGTGCAGACTGAACATCGCCTGTATGCAGCAGAGCAAGGACGGCAAGCCATTAAAGATCAACCAGGTTTGTGGAAACAGAAATTTCGCGGACGCCCAGCAGACAAAACTAAACACCAACAGATCGCAACGTTGCTGTTAGAAGGCTATACGTTGAAGAGTGTTTCGGAGCAGTGTGATGTCAGCCTATCTACCGTAAAACGCGTCAAATCTAAGTTAAATGAAGTTGATGATGAAGGCTGCCTCAGAACACGAAAGCAAAGAGGTTATTCTGATGGTGATCCATCATGAGTCGCCCAATCAACTTTCGCACTATCTTACTCGCCTGTCTTATTATCAGTGTTGGTCAATTGAGCATGGGGCTTGTTATGCCCTCTTTGCCATGGATCGCAAAAGACTTTTCTATCTCCCTTGATCAAGCCCAACTGCTCGTGAGTATTTACTTACTCGGTTTTGGTCCCTCTCAGTTCATTTACGGTCCGGTATCGGATGCTTTGGGTCGAAAAAAAGTACTATTGACGGGTTTGCTCATCGCGATGTCTGGTCTATTAATGATCATTTACCTCAGTGACACCTTCACAGGCATGGTGATGGGGCGTTTTCTACAAGGCTTAGGAACTGGGTGCTGCGCGGTACTCGCGAGAGCATCGACTCGAGATAGATTTAGCGGTGATGAGCTCCCTGTCGCCATGTCTTATATCGCTATGGCAGCTTCGATCACGCCACTCATTGCGCCTGTGATTGGCGGTTTTATCAACTTCCACTTTGGTTGGAGTATGGTGTTCATTTCACTGCTAGGTTATGTCTCACTCGCTTGGGTAATCATCGCCTTTAAGTTTACAGAAACCATAGCGAAACGATCTGTTATTCCGTCACCACGCAACATGCTTTTCCAGTATCGAGACTTGGTGACGTCACGTTACTTTATGAGTTTTGCCAGCATCAGTTGGTTAAACTTCAGCCTGATGATAACGACCGTGTCCGTGATGCCATTTATCATGCAAGACCAAATTGGCATGACATCCGATCAATACGCAATGTGGGCACTCATTCCCGCTTTAGGTATGTTAGGCGGCACCACGATTTGTAACCGAGTAAGGCCAATTATCGGCAACAAAAGAATGCTACTTTGTAGTCCATTCCTGCATCTCAGTGCTGCAATATGGTTGTTCTTCTGCCCGGTAGAACCGCTGTATTTAATGTTGGGGCAACTATTAATGATCTTAGGTAACGGCATTGCCCTACCCTGCGCGCAAGCCATGGTAATGCAACCCTACAAAAAGCAGGCTGGTGCTGCAGCAGCCATGTCTGGAGGTGGACAAATGATCGTATCCTCATTGGTCAGCTTAACATTGGTACAGCTTGGTTTAAGCCAAGCCTGGCATCTATCAATCGTTATTGTGGTGTTTGCAGCAATAACGCTCACCAACATTCTACGAGGTTTTGGAGCAGAGCAACCTTCAGAACAGTAACGAAAAGACTTACTATTGTTCTTACAATTAAGAACACATCGTATAAGCTTTAACTATGGATAAGTTGGCGGGTACTAACATGATGTTGCATTTACGAATTGGCGCACTACTAGTCGCCACTTTTATATCCGCTGGCACCACCGCGAAAGCCAACGAGTACTGGCAATTTGATAGTGACGATAACGGAATCACTATCTACTCTCGAGAGCATACCGACGGTTTAGTTGAGATTCGTGCTCGGATGTTCACACCCACCAGCTATGGCGCATTTTTAACGCTATTGGAAGATAGTGACAATATCCCGAACTGGATTGACAATGCCAGTCATAGCCGGGTTTTAAATCAAATATCAGCCACCGAAAACATCGTTTATACCCAATTTACGGCGCCATGGCCTGCAAAAAATCGTGATATGCTCACCTACTCTGAATATTGGGTCGATGAGCTTGGGTTCACGATAAAAATCAAAAGCGCACCAGACTCATATCTTGCTGAACAAAAGGGCTATGTTCGCATTCGTTCGGTTGCTGCAACTTGGGAATTACAAAAGCTCACTAATGGCACGACACTCATTGACTACAAAGCGTTTGCTAACCCCGGAGGCCTTTTGCCAATCTGGCTAATCAACAAACTATCAAAACAAAGTGCACGAGCAACATTTAGTAATCTAAGAAAAGAGTTACCAAAATATCAGCAATACTCCCATCCTCAGATAAAGGAGTAAACTTCACGTTTGCTCTTTAATTACGATTACGGTGTTTGAAAAAAGTGCCCACAAAAGAGGCGAAGGCTAACCCCAAAAAGAGCCAAAACAAAGGGATAAACCCAAATGACTCTACTAATAAGCCATTTTCATCTACGTAAGAGCCCTGAGCGTGGTACGCAATTAAACATGCCACACCACTCAAAAACAAAACTATGCTCAGTTTATATTTACGAATAAACCCCATCTAAACCTCAAGCAATCAATTGATATGTCTTCGACATATTGCCACCGTATATAGTTCACTCAAAAAAAATAGTGCTCTATGTTTGCTCCAATCTTTATTAGAGGTCTTTTAGTCAGAGACAAGATAAAAATCCAAACATAAAGAATAAAAAGTCAAATTTAACTCAAAATATTATATGCGTTCTCAGAACTATCTTGACCTTTTTTCTCACATATACAGTGTAATTGTTATTATTTTGTTTGCTCAATGCTGCCAAAAATCGTTCACATCCCTCCCAAAATAATTAGTGTTCTAAATATTTTTATTACTCTACGCAAAAACAAACCAAACAACAAAAAACTTTTAAAATCAAAACATAAGGTTTAAAAGTCAATTGTAAAACAATAATGGCAACGAGTTAACCTCTTCATCTCTTTCGCTTTTTTAATTGAACGTCTAATCAAGTTAACGCACAATGCCATCGACAACTCACATAATAAATCATGAAAAAAAGGAAGTGTCTTCATGCATAATTTTTCAAAAAGTGCAGTGGCAACTTTAATCTCTGGCCTTTTGCTTGGAACTTCAGCGAATGCGGGAGTGAGTATCACACAGGGAAAGACCACGATCCCCGATGGCGAAGCTACACACGCTCAAGACATTACCGTTCAAAACGAACATGTCGCCTTCGCTCTCGCTGTTGAATCCGCACCACCATGGGGCGTACCGCGAGGAACATTGGTCGATTTGGCAGCAGTAAAGGATGGTAAAGTAGATCTTGACCGTGTTGCCTTTGCTGACTTCATTCCTAACAGCTGGTCCGCATGGCCGAATGATCGCAAGTCCATTGAAATTATCGAAGACAGCGACAATAAAGCGGTCATTAAAGTGAGCCGCAACTTCGATAACGTTGATATCACAACATGGTATACACTCGCTTCTGGATCTGACTCAATTGCGCTTAAAACGGTCATGACCAACCAAGGTAAAAAAGATCTCGCGTTAGAATCAGGGCACACCATTTGGCCAGACACTGGCTACCAATTTGCCGTGCCGGGGTTGGAAGGGAAAGAAGAATCCATGGCCGACCATGCCCTCGCCGATCGCATGGTCGCTTATGATCGAGACTGGGCCTTTGCACTTCATGCTCCTTATTTTGATCGCGTCAAATACAATGGTCGTGACATGTACCTAGGGCATACCTTGAAAGCAGGTGAAAGCCGAACTTTCCAGTCCCGATTACAAGTGGTTCCAAATGGAGACATGGCCCCCATTGTCAAGGCAGAAGCTGACCGACTAGGACAAGCGACAGGCACCATCAACGGCCAATTACGCGCAGATAATGGTCGTGTTCCTGAAGATGCTATCGTGATGATCGAAAAAGAAGGACAACCCTATGCCTGGACATTGGCCAAAGATGGTCAGTACAGCATGGCGCTGCCTGAGGGTGAGTACCAAATCTACGGCACAGCGACTGGTCACGCAAACAGCGAGCTGCAATCGATTAAAGTGGCGAGAAATAGCGAGCAAACACTCGATTTTACGTCTCTAAAACGCCCAGCAACTCTCTCACTTCAAGTTGAAGAGGCAACATCAGGTCTGGCCAAAGATGCGAGAATCACCATCCTTGAAGGTCAAGCGCCACCGGTTGAATTTTTGGGTAAACGCACCTTCTTTACCGATCTGCTGCCTGCAGGTCATGCGGAGCTAAAACTGGCACCCGGTCAATACAAATTAGGTATCAACTCTGGTGGAGGCTTTACAGCTAAAACCCAAACATTAGACGTAACCCTAACATCCGGTAAAACGACGAAGCAACGAGTAGAAGTGCCTCAAGTGACGTTTCCTAACCGTCAGCATTGGTATGGCGCAGATTTACACCATCATGGCAACGTGTTGGAAGGCGTTACTCCGCCAGAAATTGTTGTGCGCGCTCAGTTGGCAACGGATCTTGACCTGACTTTCATTAGCGATCATGACTCAACCATTAACCACCAGAAGTTTGCAGAACTATCTGCGAAACGTGGCGTGCCTTTCATCCCGTCGATCGAAGTTTCGCCATCATGGGGACATATGAACCCATTTCCTATCGATAATGGCGCCGAGCTAAAGGTCGATCCTGGCACTGCTGACGTTCACACGTTACTTAACGCCGTACATGAGATGGGGGCTGAAGTCGTACCGATGAACCATCCATACAACGATTATGGCTACTTTACGAATATCGCTAAAAATGCAGTCCCTGGTGGTAAAACGGATCGCTTCGACCTTATGGAGCTTAATGCGCGCGTAGACAATGAACCAACGTTGAAGAAAGCGCATAAACTCTGGGACCTGGGTGAAGCAATGTACTTTACGGCGGGAACCGACACCCACGATGCGTGGAACCAACTCACGGGGCAGATTCGAATGATGGCAAGAGTCGATGGAGAGCTAACGCCGTCGAAGTTTGCGCAAGCACTTAAAGCCGGCCATGGCTACGCAACACAAGGCCCTATTCTTTATCCGCAAAACATTATGTTTGGTGAAACAGCAACAGCTGGCGATACGTGGGATATCCACGTCGTTGCAGCCGATGGTCTAAAAGAAATTCGATTGATCGGTAAAGGCGGCAACGTGCTGAATACCCTGACGATTAACCCGAAAGTTGATACTCAACGCATAGAGTTGTCGCTACCTATACCTAGCGACGCAGAGGGATGGATAAGTTTAGAAGTCGAAGATAAAGACGGCAGCACAGCCTGGAGTAACCCTGTTTGGTTGCAGTCATAATCTTGATGAATGTCCGACTCGATGGTAAACAAATCTGAGTTCGACGATGAAATAAAGGCGGCACTGGCCGCCTTTTTCTACTCGATGTTTTACTGCTGTGCAACCGTCACGGGTTTGGTCGCACCACGGTAATCAAACTCAAAACCAATACCTTGATCTGTTACATCCATCGTCATACCACCAACAAGCTCACCTTGTAAGCTTTTCATAACATCATCAGGTAACGGCTCACCAGTCACGGCTGACGCACTTTCCAACACTTCCAAAATGCGTTCTGAATCGAAGTCAAAACTGAACAAGCCATTTGGAGAAAGTGGTTGTGCCATCACTTCTTTGCTCGCGTCTTCGGCATTCTCACCACTGTAGAGCGTAAAATGGTTTTCGTTTAAGCGAGCAAACACATCCATCTTCAAGCCTGTGTGCATTTCTAGCAGATCACTGACATTAACTGGCTGGTTATCCGGCTGAATTTGTAATTGAGCAAGTTCAGGGACAAACATTTGCGCGGTTTGAATCAGCATCATTGGATCATTGGCAGATAGAGACAACATACCATCTAGCTGGCTAAATACTTCACCGTGCTGAGCATTAGTGTCAACGTGGATATCAAACATTTGCAGGCTTAATCCTTTCAGGCCGTTAACCATGCCGGAGCCCATGCTCACAGCTGCGGCTGGGTTTTGGCCACCCATCTCTTGCTGCATTTGAGTCAATACAGAACATTGGTACTGAGGCTGAGTCAAGTCGCTCCAAATCTGACCAATCGATGGCGCTAGCGTATTAATGTCTAAACCAAGCGCCATGCTAAAGAAGCTCTTATCATTGTTCGATTCCGCCAAAACGCCACGAATCGACTTAAGCGCATCTAGAATCACTTTATTTTTCGATTCAACAACAAAAGCACCTTTAATGAATGCCTGCTCGCCTTTCAACTTGTATTCCGCAAATGCGACGGATTGAGGCCAGTTTTCTGCAACTTGAGTAAGTTCAGTATGACAAGCTGGTGAGCGCATCTCCTGAATAGTCGGCTCAGGGTCAATGGCATCCAGCTTGCTGACTTGACGCGCAAAGATATTACCATCTTTCGTCGTCAAACCTTTAACCAATTCACGGTGATCAAAGTAACCGAAAGAGTTATTGTTTTCGCCGTATTTAGCCTGCAACGCCGCTAGGCGTCCACTCTCCGCAATGTTTTGACTTGGTGACTCAAGTCCCAATGCCATTTTAAGCGGGTTTTGAACACCTAGTTGCGGAATATCAACCGTTAACGTAAGTACGTTGTCAACCACGGCAACAACCAAGCCAATGCCATCTTGCGGGTCAACCGAATCTGTCATCTCGTAACGACGAAACTCAACTTCACCGAGTTTAACCAGCTCGTGCTTAGCACCGCTCATCTGCTCTTCGTGCTCCAATGTTTTCCATAACGCGGCAGGGTCTTCAATCTTCAATTTGTACACCGGTACCATACCGATTGTGTACAACACAGGATTAATGTTTTCTCCGGTACCTAAATAGGCTTTTAACGTTTCTGGCGATGCAGCGCTCTCCAGATATCCATCAAACAAGTTAACGGCAAACTGTTGTTGTGGAGAAAGTGATTCATCGGCAAAAAGTTCAGCAATCGAGCCTTGGTTAGCCGTGCCAAATGCATTCATGTATTTATAATGATTAAAAGGTTCCGTCTGATACGTCACCATGAGCGAATCCGCAGGAACTTGAGAAAGTAGTGATACTGAATCACTCGGCGTAGTATTGTTTTGGTACAGGTAGCCAGCGCCCCCTGCAGCTGCGACCACTGCTGTAGCCAATAGTAGTTTTTTCACGACCAACTCCGTTGTCATAGTTATGTGTTCCTAAGCGAAAGATCACGCTTAGGTTTAAAGCCTTTGAATAGCACTTTTATATCGACCGCTATCATAAACAAGTTATCGATATAATGAATGTCGGTTTGATAAATTATCCAACATTTATAAGGTAAACCGTGAAGTAAGTTGAATTGCGTGAGGATGCTATTGGCAATATTCACAATCTAATTTCTCGGATAACCACCTTACAAATCAAAATCTTCAGTTCAATAAAGCGATTTGGAGTAACTACGACCAAAAGCGCTAGGATATTAAATCTTTATTGAGTCTTTTATCTAATATCTGAAAACGCCTCACGGCCTGACACTTCTTTCCAATTTGCCTCTAGCGGTCCCCGTTCGTTTTCCTTACATTCCCATTAACTCAGTGACGAGACGTATACCAGATACGAGCAGTAGAAGACGATGAAAGACCAGTTGACGATCTCTATATCAACCATCAATGGCTCCAGACATTGGTACTTCAGTAAAAGGATGCAACGCAATCTAAAAACGTTTTTATGCTTTTTTGTCATTGCTCTGGCCGCAACCGCGATCTTAATTCATCACTTGTACACTCGCGTCGATAATGCCGCGTTAAAACAAGCTGAATTGACAGAACATTCGCGCACTATGGGTGAAGAGCTCAGCACACTGAAAGCATTAAAATCCGAGCTGGAAAGTGATCTCTCAGAGCGAGAAGAGCGAGTACAACTTGTTTCGGAGCGTTTGGGAGAGTTAGAGAAAGTCCTTGGAGTTGGAGAACATACTACCACGGATAATTTGGATGCCCGACTTGATGCGGCGGCAATTACGTCGAACGTTCGCATGGTGTTGTTAAACCAAATACCAAGCGGGTCTCCGGTCGGTAAAGCGCGGCTCTCTTCTCGCTTCGGTAAGCGCATTCATCCGGTGACAAAAGTCGCTAAGATGCATCGCGGGCTCGATTTTGCCGTGAATACCGGTACTAAGGTTTATGCCCCAGCAGATGGGGTTGTGGAAGTCACCCGCCGCAGCAATAAAGGCTCTGGTAACTTCCTCAGGCTGCAACATTCTTTCGGTTTTTCGAGTTCTTATTCGCACTTGAAAAAGTTCAAAGTAAAAAGTGGTCAGTTCGTCAAAAAAGGACAACTGATTGCAATTTCCGGCAACAGTGGGCTCTCTTCTGGCCCTCACCTTCACTACGAGGTGCGTTTTGTTGGGCGAGCACTGAATCCGAAGCCATTTGTCGATTGGAGCCTCAATGATTTCGAAGACATTTTTACTAAGGAGCGAAGAATACGATGGGAATCTTTAATCAAAACCGTGGAACAACGAGTAGCTCAGCAGCTTCAACTCTCATCGCCAAAGGCTGTGCTGTTAGCGGAGAACTCAAAGTAGAAAACGATGTCCAGATTGATGGCATCGTCGATGGTCAAATTAATGTAGAAGGCACTCTCGTCGTTGCAGAAAGCGGCCGAGTAAACGGTGAGATCTACGCTAAGCAACTGATCATCAATGGTATGATGGATGGTAACTGTCACGCAGAACACATTCAAGTACTTGCCAAGGGACGTGTAAGTGGGAGGATCTGGAGTAATAACCTCAGCATCGAACCTGGTGGTAAATTCTTTGGTGAGGCGGCCGAATTACCTGAAAAAGAAGTGGTGACACTGAAAGGAAAGGCTCAAGAAAACGCCAGCACGAAAGAAAACAATACCAACAATGAAAAGCGACCTGCGCGTAAATCAGCATAAACTCTTTGGTTAAAGTGCATAAAAAAGACGGCTTTCACGCCGTCTTTTTTATTACTAGAGACACAAGCTTCGTCAGAAACTACAGTGATTATTCGGCCGGGTTTAAAATCATCACCGAGCGCTTTGCTTGTGGACCAAAAGCTGCTCTCGCATGCGCTTTCACTTCTTCTAATGTCACACTCTTAGCCGCTTTCTCAACGTCAAGTAACACATCGACGCCGTAATCATGCACTAAGTAGCGAGTATACGACCATGCGCGCTGAGCAGGGTTATCATCTAATCCTTGCATCGCTACCGCCAATTGCTTCGCTGCCGTATCCACCTCTTTTTGCGTGATGTTCGAAGCCAAGTCATCAAACATTTTGCCTAACTTGCTATCTAAAGCTGCCACGTCTTCGGGCTCAACTTGAGATTCCAAGAGCCAATCAGAGATTGGTTCGCGATCTTGCGTCACGGTGTAAATATTTGGGCTGTAATCGAGACTAGACTCTTCTCGCACAATATCCAAGACACGCGCATTACTGATACGTTGCAAAATATCTTCGATAACCGTATCCCTTGCCGTACGTTGGTAATCGTTCGTGTTAGTCAAACGCATTACATACAACGATGAAGGTTCATGACCATCCGCAACGACTGTTCGCGCCGGCACGTCGGTGTTGAACGCAACATGGTAATCAATCGAACGACCCGGTTTCATCTCGATAGAGGCCACATACTTACGCAAGAGTGGCGTAATTTCTTCCGGCTCGACATTTGCCACAATGACCATCTTAAAACCATCATTGGTTTTGAAAAGTTGCTCATGCACCGCCAATATTTGCTCAGAAGTCACTTGCTCCACATCGTCACTGGACACTATACGATGACGACTACCCGGCAAATAAGAATTACCGTTTGCTTTCTGAATCAGTTTTCCCATCGGCGATTCAAAAAAAGCGCCACTCTGCTGTTTAAACTCTTGCTTTGCTGCCGCCATCTGGCGCTCGTCAACTTTGATCTCCGTCGCTAGGTTGTACAACCCATTCAACGCGTAAGTTAAATGCGTTGTTGGCGCGGTAATTTGTGAACCGTGACTGGTCGCATCGAGAATCGCGCTAAGCGCAATGTTATTTTTGCGTAAGTAACTGTCTAACTCTGAACCAGAAAATGCCCCTAACCCACTGCGTATCGCCGTCGTTGCGGCGATTTCATACGCAGCATATAACGCTGGATCAACGGCGGCTTTACCGCCTTGGCTCGCATAGTAAATATAAGCTCGACCACCCGCTTTGGCATCTTTTTGGAACCACACTTCGACACCGTTTGATAGCGTATAAACTTGAAAGCCACCCGCTTCCTGACGCATGCTGGTGATGGTACCTTCTTGAGTAGGCTGTAAGAATCCATCCACTTTGTCATACATCTCTAACGGTTTTTCGCCCGTTTGGAGGTAGGCACTGTATAGATCGGTAAATACATCATTGAACTGAGCTGACGTTTCACTTTTCCCTAACCCAATCACAAAGATTGGTTGCTCAGACAACAAGGCATTCAATTGCGTGTTAATGCTCTCTAGATTCTCGTTGTTGATGAATTCAGACAAACTCTGGGCGTAACTCTCTTTTGATTGACTCACACTGCCTTGGTCAATTTGAAAAACGCGCGCTTCTGCATAACTGTTTGGCTTACGTTGGTCCCAGTCTGAATCAATATTTGCGAGCTCACCTTGCCAATTTGACATGATGCTCTCTAACTCAGATTGGGTCGCACCATAATCTCTCAGTGACGCCAACGTGCTGATGAAAGTTTGATGCATTTGTTCACGACGCTCAGGCGCAAACGAAATACCTGCCGACATCATGCGCTGGTAGTTGGAGTAGTAAGGCTGGGCATAAGCATACTGAAAAGGTTCAGCGGCATCATTAAGTACACGGATCAGACGTTGTTGAATTAGCTGTGTTGCGACTTCATCACGCCACACTTGATGCTGTTGTTCAATCGTAGTGCTGCCACTTAGACCACGCTCAATCACTAAATGAAGGCTTGGTGATTCCATCGTGCTACTTGGCAAGATTCTGTTTTCGTTGTTCACTCGAATATCGCGGCGCTTCTCTATTACGGTATCCGAGGTGCCTTCCCAGTTAGAGAACTTGTTTTTGATAATATTGGACAGTGAATCCACGTCGATATTACCGGTCACAACCAACTCGGCATTTTGTGGTTGGTACCACTTGTCGTAAAACGCTTTTAGCTTGCTTGATGAGGCATTTTGAATCGCTTCGCGAGTACCAATTGGGTCGTGTTCACCATACATAGTGCCTTCAATCGACGCTTGATAAGCATGCATAGAAAAGGACTTATCATCCGGGTTAGCACGTCGCCATTCACCAAGGATCACCCCTTTTTCTTTCTCTACTTGTTCAGGAGCAAACTGAAGTCCGTTTCCGATATCTCTCATCCACTTCAGGGCATCTTCCAGCTTTGTATTATTGGCAAGATCAAGTTGGTAAGAAGTTTGCTGATAAGTGGTAAAGGCGTTGATATCGGCACCAAAGCTACCACCAGATTGCTCGAAAAGTTTAACAACGTCGTTGCCGGTAAAATGCGTGCTGCCATTAAACGCCATGTGCTCAACAAAGTGAGCGTAACCTTTTTGATTGGTTTCTTCTTGGAATGAGCCGACATTCAGAACCAAACGGACCGATACTTCTTGGTCTTTTGTTGGGTAAAGATGGTATTTCATACCGTTCGATAACTGGTCCACGTGCCAGTTGGCGTCAGGCTGAATCGGCGTCGATTGTTGTGTCAGAGCACACCCTGACAGTAATAACGCGGGGACTAACAATATACTGCGCATAACTATTGCCCATAACAATGATTAAGCCGATTAATATAATCCTCGTTCGATGACCTTCACATTTTTAATGGATTATTTACTACTCAAACGTGATGCAAATCACCTTTTAATGAAATCAATTATCATTTACAAAAATAGACATATCCTTACTTTACAAATAGATAAATAACACAACTTAAAAGCCTTTTTCTTATTTGATGTAAAACTCAAAATCGCGACATGGAGTCAGTATTTATTTTGAGCAATAAAATATAATTATTGAACAGATTCGAATCTGACTTTCTGCTGCATATTCAACGGCTCGGTGAGTCCTGATGAGAATAAAAACACAACAACTATTATTCAAAGATCTATTATTCGCTTTATGTTCAAAAATCTATCATTAAAAAACAAACTGGCAATCTCTGCCAGTGCTGCCATCATTCTCGGGGGAGTGCTGGTAGAAGGGCTGTCTTTTCGAGATTCATTAAACAGACTGGATGTCGAAGTCGCGCAACGACTAGAGAGCACCAGCGCATCTTACAATCAATACGTAAAGGACTGGTTACTCTCAAAAGAGCGAGCACTGACGTCACTCTCTTCCGATTCAGAGAAGCGTTCTCTGGTTACGCACTTGAAACAAGTCCGAGACTCTGGCGCGTTTGATAACGTCTTTCTCGCTTACCCAGACGGCTCACAAGACAACGCCAATGGGGTGGTTTTGCCACCAGGTAATAACGACCCACGCAAATGGGGTTGGTACACCAACGCCATTGCCAATCCATCGAAAGTCTTTATGGATAACCCAACCGTCGCAGCGGCCACGGGGGCCAACGTCGTGTCGCTCGGTAAAGCCCTGCAACTACATGGTCAAACCGTCGTTCTGGGTGCAGATGTCGAGATCGGTGATATTCTGAACAGCCTCAACCAAGTGATCCTGCCGGGTGAAGGCTATATGTTTATTGCCAATGAACAGGGCAATATTTTCACCCATAACGACGGTAAGCTGTTGAACCAACCTGTTAGCAAGCTAGGCCTAAACAACAGCGATATTACCTCTGCCGCACGTTCCGGCACAGAGCGTCGCGTCTCGATTAACAACACCGAGTATGTGGTTTACGCGCGCCATATTGAGGGCACCAAACTAACAACGGTTACAGTGTTAGATCAAAACTCGTTAGTTGCCCCTCTCTACGAAGCCGTTTGGGATCAAATCATCGCAACCACTATCGTCGTCGTCATCTGTGTGGCTTTGTTTAACCTGCTATGTAACATCTTGTTCCGTCCACTCTACAACGTTTCGAATGCGCTTGCGCAAATCGCCAACGGTAGCGGCGATCTGACTCAACGCATCAAAGTAGAAAACCGTGACGAAGTTGGTGAACTGGCTGAAAATTTCAACCAGTTCGTTGAAAGTTTGCAGCAACTTATTGGTCACATTCGTCACCAAGCGGAAGAACTGAGCCAACAATCGGAGCTGAGCACGACTCGCGCGAATCAGTCGGTTTCTGATCTGAACCATCAGCAACAAGAAATCACTATGGTGGCGACCGCTGTGACTGAAATGGCATCGGCAACGCAAGAGATTGCAGCACATGCAGAGCAGACGGCTAAAGCCGCTCAAGACTCTTCAGCAAGCACACAAAACGGTCATGAGTTGGTGATCAACTCCAAATCGTCCATCAATAACTTGTCTTCTGAAGTCAACCAAGCGAGCGTTGTCATCGGTGAGCTCAACCAGCACGCGCAAGACATCTCAACCGTGCTATCAACGATTCGAGACATCGCAGAGCAAACCAACTTACTGGCCCTGAATGCGGCGATTGAAGCGGCGCGTGCAGGTGAACAAGGTCGCGGTTTTGCCGTTGTTGCAGACGAGGTTCGCGTGCTATCACAACGCACACACACCTCAACCGAAGAAATTCGCTCGACGATCGAGACTTTGCAACAGACCACACAACGCGCTGTGACCATCATGGATACAAGCTCTCAACTTGCCCAAGGATCAGTGGAAGATGCCGATCGCGCAGCACTGGCTCTGGATGAAATCAACGCGGCCGTTGCGCTGATCAGCGATATGGCAACGCAAATTGCAACCGCAGCCGAAGAGCAAACGCACGTAACCAATGAAATCACGCAAAACGTCACGTCAATTAAAGATGTGACCGATCACTTGGTGGTTGGTGCAGAAGAATCGATGAATCAATCTGCTGAGCTGAAATCACAAGCCGAGGATCTCAACTCGAAAGTAGCGACGTTTAAACTGGCTTAAACGCCACGCTAGGAACGCACTTAAAAACAACAAACCCCGCTAGCAAATGTATAACTAGCGGGGTTTATTTTTATGGCTCGACGCTTTTATTGCAGATAGCTTTCGAAAGACGTAAGACCTACACCGCCACACACATCGGCGTGCCTGAGATTGGGTCGTTAAATACTCTCGCTTGTAAATCAAACACCGATGCCAACATGCCTTCTGTCAGTACCTCTTGCGGCGTACCCTGCGTGACTAACTGACCTTTTTCCAACACCACCAAATGATCACAGTAACGGCAAGCTTGGTTTAGATCGTGCAGCACTACCACTACAGTTTTGCCTTTGTCGTTCATCTGCCTCATAAGTTTCATCAGCTCAACTTGGTGAGAGAGATCCAAGTAAGTGGTTGGTTCATCAAGCATCACTACGTCAGTATCTTGCGCCATTACCATCGCAATCCACGCCCTTTGTCTTTGACCACCAGACAACGATTCAACTGGCTTGTCAGCAAACTCTATCACGCCAGTATCTTGCATTGCTTGCTCGACTAAGGCTTTGTCTTGTTGACTTAACCTGCCCCAATGAGAGAGGTAAGGCGAGCGGCCATATTCGACCAGTTTTCTGACGGTAATACCTTCAGGGCTGACAAGAATTTGCGGCAGCAAAGACAACGAACGCGCCAAGCGTTTATCGCCGTAGTTGCTTAGTGGTTTTTCGTCATACAACACTTGGCCGGAAGCTGGCTTGTTAATGCGTACCAAGGTTTTTAATAATGTCGATTTACCGCAACCATTTGGGCCAACTAGTGCGGTAATTTTACCTTGAGGAATCGACAAAGAGAGATCTGGAATGATGGTCTGTTTGCCGTACGCGACGGATAAGTTCTGCGTTCGTAACATGCTTACCAACCTCTATAACGATACAAAAGAAAAATGAAATATGGTGCGCCAATAACAGATGTCAGCACTCCCGCTGGTAGCTCAATTGGTGGCTGTAAACCTCTCGCTAAACCATCGGCGCAAATCACCAACAAAGCGCCAAGGGTTGCAGCGGCTGGAATCAACAACTTGTGGTTGTGGCCAAACAGCAAACGCGCAAGATGCGGCGCAAGCAGGCCAACAAAGCTGATCGTGCCTGCCACAGACACGCTGATGCTCGCCAATAGCACGGCAGCAATCAACGCAAGAATTTGGATCTGTCTTGGTTTCGTGCCAAGTGTAGTAGCGCTTTCTTCTCCCAGTCCCATCACATCTAGCCGCCAAGCCAGCCAAAACGCCAATGGTAGTAGCAGCAATAAAGCACTCCAAATAAACGGCACTTGTTGCCAGTTTCGTCCCCACAAACTGCCGGTTAGCCATACCATCGCCGTGTTGATTTCGATAGGGTGCACAATCAGAAGAAAATCGATACCGCTGGCTAAAAATGCGCTGACAGCAACACCAATCAGCGCCAAGCGCGCAGGTGTTGGCTTCGACCAATAAGCCAGCACAGCAATAAAGCCAGCAGCAAGCAAGCCTCCCGCCATGGCGACCATCGGCAACATTGCCACTGACGCATTTGGATACAACACCAAGCAAGCGGTAGCCGCCAGCCCTGCCCCTGCGCTTATCCCCATTAAATCTGGGGAGGCAAGGGGATTACGGATGACGCCTTGCACTAAAACGCCTGATAGCCCTAATCCAGCGCCCACGCCAATAGCGAGCAACATTCTCGGCAATCGATATTGGTGAATCACAAAGTCCGAATCAGAGAAAGAAAACAGTAATGCAAAAACCTGTTGAGCCGACATGTTCGCCGCGCCAACAAACAGCGTGAGAGAAGACGCAATCAGCAACAATCCAACTAATGCAAACAGTTTGGTTTGATTCATCATGATGATTTCCTCATTGCAATCGCGATAAAGCAAGGTGTGCCCAACAGCGCGGTAATCACGCCCACTGGCGTTTCAGCCGGAAAGGCAATCGCGCGTGATAAAGCATCTGACCACGTCACCAATGCCGCGCCACACAAGGCGGAAACCGGAATGAGAATGTGATAGTTGTGACCAACAATCGGGCGTACCAAGTGCGGCACTAACAACCCGACAAAGCCAATTGGCCCAGCAATCGCTACGCTAGTTCCTGCCAACAGCACAACCGCTAAACCACTGATAAATCGCGTAAGACGAATGTTACCACCTAGCCCAACAGCAACTTCGTCCCCCAACGCGAGTAAATTTAAGTTTCGCGCTAAGCCCATGGCGAGCACCAAACCTAAAGTCGCAAAAGGCCACAGTTGCTGCCACTGCTGAGAATCTACCGCAGAGAGTGAACCCGTTAACCAATGCAACACGCTGTAAGCCATGTCATCCGCCAAAATTACCGACGCACGAGTTAACCCTATCAGCAGTGCACTGATGGCAATGCCCGCTAGCACTAAACGCAATGGGTGAGAACGCGCGGAGAAAAAACCGCCCAACAACATGACCGCACCACCACTTAGTAGCGCGCCGAGTACTGCGTTGATGATTGGGTTCAATTGACTAAAGAATGGTACGCCGATGGACGCCAAGGCCATAAAACACGCCGCACCGGCATTAATGCCGAGAATGGATGGCGACGCCAAAGGGTTACGAGTTAACCCTTGCATCAGCACTCCGGATACCGCAAGCGAAGCGCCAATTAATAACCCAGCATAGGCACGAGGCGCACGCAGCGTCGCGAGGATTTGATGCAGCATATTGCCCTCATCAAACGCAAACCAATAGCTTGTCAGATCATTAACGCTCAAAGAAAAGTTGGACCAGCCAATCATTGAGGCTGCATAGCCTGAGAGCGTACACAAGGCCATAGCACAGACAAACAAGCTCGCTTTCCAATGCGATTTGCTAACCGAAGACGCGCTTTCCGAGCTTATCGCCGCACTCATGAGCGCTCCAATAACGCTTCAAGATTGCGGGCAATTTCTTCCGCAGCCAACATGCCGCGATTTAATGACCACAGTTCCGGAGAGACTTCTACCAGTTGCTGCTTTTTCGCCGCAGTTAACAGCTTAAATAATGGATTTTTGCGCCATTCATCCACGATATTTGGTTGATAGTAAAGTCCAACTAGTAACCAATCAGGGTTGGTTTTTAGTAAAAGTTCGAAGCTGGTTGGGATATACGCATTGCGCTCAGATGGAGCCAGCGGGCTTTGGATGCCTAGAGTGCTCAAAACGCCGCCAGCGTAAGAAACCCGGCTATGCAGCCACATCCCTTTGTCGGAAACCACACCAAACTGAATGGTTTCTTGTGTCGAAAAATGCTGTTTGAACTCTGCCATGGTCTGTTTGTGCTGCTCAATGCGTTGCGTCATTTGCTCTTGCTTGCCAATCGCAACCCCGATTTTCTGTGCAGATTCGAGGTTTTCTTGATATGTCTCTCCACGGCTTTTTAACAGCAAGGTTGGCGCAATTCGCTGCAAATCCTGATAAATAGCACGATGGCGTTCGGCATCGGCAATGATCAAATCAGGCTTGAGCACCGCAATCGCCTCTAAACTCGGTTGTGAGCGCATGCCGACCGATTGCCAAGGTTCGATCTTGTCACGAACAGCAGGGATGACTCGTGTGGCATCGTTGTCATCGGCAACGCCTACCGGTGAGACATCGACGGCCGCCAGAGCGTCCACAAACGAAAACTCCAAAACCACAATACGTTGAGGTATCGCTTCTAGCTCAAAAGTGCCTTGCTCATCTTGCACGCTACGCACCTGAGAAAATGCGCTAAATGACATCAAAGCTGAGCTCAGTAGCATCAGCAAAACGGTTGAAAAGTGTTTGATCGTAAATTGTTTTTTATTTTTCATCTTGCTTTTTTCCAGTGCTAAGAGTTTTCCAGTACCTAAGATCGGCAAAGTCGCCAAGGTAAATTGGCGACTTTTCTTTTCAAACTCGGTGAACGAAACGCTTAAAACTGATAGTTCAGATCCAGTGTGTAAGAGCGTCCCGGAGCTGGGTATCGACCAACTGGGCTGGTATCAATCCCACGGAAGTAATACTCCTCGTCAAACAAGTTGTTTACTGCAACATTCATGCGTAACTTGCCTTTGTCGTCTTTGTATAAATCCGTACCTAAGTTGAAGTTCCACACCATGTAAGACGGCACTTTGCCCGTTGCACCTGTTGCGTCTTCGGCACTGGTGTTGGCGTTATCGGTATACGAATCACTGAAGTAGAAGCCCGATAGCGTGGTGTCCATGCCGTAAAACGCGTAGGTCGCATCCCAACCAAGCTGATGCTTAGAGGTGTAAGGCAGTTGATTACCTTTATTCGCGCCTTCTTCTTCAAGCGTAGCGTCTAGATAGTTGTAGCTTGCGCCTAAACTCAGTGCAGGTAGTGCTTCAGGCACGTAACGAGCAGAAAGCTCTATGCCTTGGTGAAGTGTTTTTCCGATGTTATCGAAGGTCTGCGTTGAGCTTTGCCATTGCAATTGATCTTCAAAGTCGATGCGATAAAGTGCAGCGTTAAAGCTGGTCGCATCTTGGGTGTAACGCGCGCCGACTTCGTAGTTCCAAGCCAGTTCGCTACCTTCTTCACCCAAGCCTCGGATATAGGCAATTTGTGGCGCACGAAGTGATTTTTGCGCGTTCGCATACGTTATCCATTGATCAGTCACGTTATATGCCACCGTCAAACCCGGCAACCATTCGGTCACCGTGTTGTCTGCCGTTTGCTTTTTACCACGATCGGTAAACGTCATTCGAACCGACTCAACACGCAACCCAGGCGTTACCTTCAATGTATCATTGAACAAACCAATTTCGTTGCTAACGTATCCAGCAAACGCGTCCGTATCTAAATGCCAATCACGCGGAACGCTGGTTGCACCACCGGCGATTGGAGTCTGAGTGAGTTTGTAGTCAATGTCTTCGTTAACATAACGGGTACCCACGATCCAGTTTTGAGTAACGGATTTACCTTCGCCAAAGTACATCGCCATTTTTGGCTCTATGCCGTACACGGTAAATTCACGTGGAGAGGTACGAACGTCCGTCGCTGGCAAAGCCGGATCTGCCCAATGGCCACCCGCGCTGTTAAAGCCCCACTTGAAAAGACGCTCTGACTTATGACCAAACGTTAGCACTTCTAGCTCGGCACTGTCGGCAAATGGCAAATCGTGAATGTACTTAACACTCCAGCGCGTCGACTTACCTTCATAATCATCGTAAGGACGTTTCGATTGGTGACGATCTTGCTCGTAATCTTGTGGCGAAAGTGCGCCCGGCATTTGCGTTTCAGCATCGTAACGTTGCAGGAATGCTTGAATCTCTTGAGTATCACTCAATAGCCACTGTGCTTTAGCTTGAAAGTTCTTCACGTCCGTATCGGAATGTTCACGGAAGCTTTCGCCTTTTAGGAAGTTACCCTCCAACTGCAGCGCGAATGTGTCGCTTAACCAACCGCCCGTGCGTAGGTAAAAATCATTCAGCGGCGCATCACCGCCATCAAACACGGTAAGGCGGTTACTGATTTCAGTTTGCCAAGTGTGTGGAATCGGTTTGGTCACTAGGTTGATCACACCACCGACGTTGTTTGGACCGTACTGCACTGCGGCACCGCCGCGTACAATGTCAATACGATCAAGCATCGACAGCGTTGCTGGGAAGATAGACTGACCAGTATGGCCGTATGGCGCGAGCGTTAGCGGCACACCATCCATCAAGAACTGCGCATGACCACTGCGGCTTGCTTTCAAACCACGTACGGAAATGTTAGGCAATACGCCCGTTCCGCTTTCATCCTGAACTTTAATACCCGGAACACGCTGTAGCGCATTATCGATCGAACCCGCTGCGGTTTTCTCAATTTGATCACGGGTAATGACGGTACGAGCACCAGGGTACTCTTTGACGTCTTCAATGTCAGAGTTGCCAATCACGCTGCCAGTGACAACGACGGTTTCCATCACGGTGGTTTCGTTTTTTGCGGCAGGAGCGGCAACTGCGCTCATGGAGGTGGCAGAAGCGATAGCAATCGCGAGCACACTGTAAGTGGTAGACAAACCAGCACGTACACGCACTTTACCATCCAAATTCTGGTAAGACATTAAGGTCTCCTTTGCGAGAAATTGAGCCTCGGGCAGAACATTTCCCGTAGGCTCTCGGGGCTAAAACATCCTCAATAAGAGGTAAAAATCGGCTAACGTGCGCCAACTACGCACAACAAGCCTAGAACTGGTATCCGTAGCTGAGCATGAACTCGGCTGGTGCGCCGTAGCCAATCTGGTTTAGGCCAGACGTGCCGTTTGTTGCGCCAAGAATGTATTTCTCATCCAAAATGTTGTAAGCGTTCGCTTGGATCTTGTGACGACCAGTGGTGTACGCCGCCATCAAATCCACCGTGGTGTAATCGCCGAGTGCGACGGCTTCGTCGTTACCTGCGTAACGGTCGCCCACGTACTTCACACCACCTCCTAAACGCCAGTTGTCATCCAATTGGTAAGTGCTCCAAAGAGAGAACAAGTGGTCTGATACATCGTTAGGCTTTTTGCCTGTGGCTTTGTCTTCCGCATCTAAGTAGCTGTAACCAACAGAGATATCCCACTGTTTGGTGATTTGGCCGCGAGCCTCTAATTCAATGCCTTGGTGACGCACTTCAATTTTATCGATCACATCGCCGTCCACGTTGGTTTGTGGTTGCTCTTGATCAATCTGGAACAGTGCCGCATTCAACATTAATGCGTTATCCAAAAGGTACGCTTTTGCACCCACCTCTTTTAAGTCGGTGTGGAAGAATTCCGCCAATTTTGGATTGATGTAGATGCCTGCGTACGGCAACTGCCAAGAGCGCGCTAAACTGGCGTATACAGATGTGTCGGAATTGATACGGTATACCAAACCAGCACGGTAGCTGACTTTGTCATCATCCAACTTTTCCTTATCTGAGCCCGCTTTTTGTTGTTCGAGCTCCATCGAGTCGTAACGCACGTTACCGATCAAAGAAAGGTCGCCCCACGTATAGACGTCTTGCACATACAAACCTGTCGTGGTGGTGGTATTGTCACGAAATGGCTTAAAGCCCGGATCAGTCGTTGGACCAACGACTGGGTCGTAGATATTTTGCGGAGGAAGCGTTTTATCACTTGCCAACGTTAGGTCGATATCGATCTGGTTGAAATCTGCACCCACCATCAATTGATTGTCCCTGGTTTCCCAAACCAACTCAGATTGCAAAGTGGTCGTAGTACGTGGATCGTAACCAAAGTTGTAAACGGTTTGAGACACTTCATTACCCGTCACTTTGCCCTGACGCGTGCCTTTTTGCTCAAGTTCGATATGGTTGAACGCCGCTCGGTTGTTCCATACCCATTGATCATTCAGACGCCATTCGTAATCCACCGCAATACGGAGACTGTCTGACTCCTGATAGTCGTTTGTGCCGCCAAAGTAAGTGCTTACTGGCAAATCAACTGGCTTGCCATTTTTTGATGGCACACCACGATATGGCACTAGTTCTTGATGGGCGTATTCCACGTCAATATCAATGGTGTGACCATCCGCTGGTAACACACGAATGGTCGGTGCAATGAAGAAATCGTTTGAATCAACATGATCAACGTACGAGTCGGCTTGACGGTATTCCAAGTTAATACGCCCGTTGACCTTATCTGTGAACGCCATTGAGCTGTCGACCTGACCGACATACTGGTTGTTGCTACCTACACTGCCGTTTACGTGAGTAAAATTCTCACCGTTAGCGCGTTTCGTCACCAAGTTGATGATGCCCCCAGCCGAACCACGGCCATACAAAGCACCCGCAGGGCCTTTCACAATTTCAACGCGTTCAACGTTCGCTAAGCTGCGGTAAGACTGCAACGTACCGTCATCTCGCAAGCCATCACGGTACATATCGTTGAGTGAATCAAAACCACGGATCATGAACTGATCGCGGCTGCCTTCGCCCAAGGTGTTATTGACCCCGGCTACCCCATCTAGCGCATCCACTAAACGCACCGCGCCTCGGTCTTGCATTTCTGTTTTCGTTACTACGGATACCGCTTGTGGCACATCAAGCCATTCCACATCGGTTTTGGTGCCTGATTGAGGCATGTGTTCAGCATAACCTTCGTACTGATGCCCGAAGACTTGAATCGTTTCAGTTGCTGATGAGGTTGAGTTCGTCTCTTCTGAAGCCACTGCGCTTGGTGCTACTAGTGAAGAACCAATCGCGACCGCCAAGGGGGTCAGGGTCAATAATGTATTCATTCCATAATTCCGTTTAGTTGTTATAAAGCCAACGGATGGAAATAAGAACAAATATTATTTCTATTTGCAATATTAATTTTATGCTCTATATTTATTTACCCTAAAAACACAACTAACAACAAAAAAAACCAAACATAATAACAATAAATACTAAAACTTCTGCCCTCCGTCTCGCGAGAGGCACATTGGAAGACGACCGTGAGCGACTTTATCAACGTTAGAAGAAAATGTTAGAAAATTAGGAAAGCTCATGAAATCTACGATGATTATCGTAAGTCATGTCGTTAACGATGCAGTCACTCACGGCTTTGTGCCTGCAGCTAAAGCGATGGACCTTCACGTCGTTCTTATCACCGACCATAAGCTCAGCCATTTAGAGCTGGCGAGTCATGATAGTCACTTTAATCCGGATACCATTCTAGAATGTGATGTCTTCAATCCATTAGAACTCATCGAAACCATCACGGAGCATGAATTAAAGCCAGACGCTATTTTCAGCAATAGTGATCATTTACAAACTTCCACCGCCATCTGCGCACAATTTTTTGGTCTACCGGCCAAAGATTGGTCTGTCACGTTAAAGGCCAAAAACAAACACTTAACTCGACAAGTTTTGAGTGAAAAAGCCCTACCCAACACACAAAGCTGTTTGTTGCACCGCCATGCGAATGTGGCATTAGGCATGACCTTCCCTGTCGTAGCAAAACCCAAAGAAGGCGTGGCAAGTTTAGATGTGCAGCGCTGTGACTCCCAAAGCGAGCTCGATGCTTACTGCGATGCGTTTTGGCAAAAACACCCAAACGCCGCCATTCTGGTGGAGCAATTCCTTCAAGGGCCCTTGGTTACGCTAGAAACTTTAGGAGATGGTGAGCGCCTTATCGCCGTGGGCGGTTTTGATGTGTCGCTCTCAGAGCCGCCTTACTTTATCGAAACCGCCGCAGACTGGAACGGACCAAACGGCATTGCTCACCGAGAAGCTTGCTTGGCTCAACTGAAAGCGTTCGGCGTTGGTTTTGGAGTTTGCCACAGCGAATTTATCATTACGGAAAATGGCCCGGTTCTGGTGGAAATTAACTACCGCAGTATTGGAGATGGCCGCGAATTCTTGCTCAACAATCTCGCTCACTTCGGCTGGTTTAGCACGATTTTGGGTCTGCATTTAGGCCGAAGATTGGACGACGATTACCAAATTCATGGGTCAGCGCACGTGCACTACGTAGTTGCGGAGCACAGTGGTGTGATTGATGGAGATTCGACGTCATTCATCCAACACGATGACGATATCATCACCCAGCAACAGGTACTAAAAACCGCTGGAGAACACTTCCAACAGAGTTATTCCAATAAGGATTATCTCGCCCGAATTTCGATTGTCTCACCATCAGGGCGAAACCTCGACCAAGCGCTGCAGAACGCGCTTAGCAATTTCGATCTAGCTCCGACTCGTGAGGTGGCAGCATGAATGACAACGCTTTGTATCTAACGAAACGATTGATCGATACTTGCTTGCGCGAAGACATGTTTGGCATCTTATCGAACGCCAAGTTCAGTAACGCCACACCAAAAGGGGTAATTGTTCCTCAAGGCGAGCAAGTCTGGCTAACCTTTGATAATCCGGATTTCACGCTCTATTTACCTGTTGTGCCAACGTATTACATGCAGCATTGGTGTTACTGCCAAACCAATGGCGAAGCGCCGCTAGGTTGGTGGGTGGAGAAAAATGGCCAAGTCGAGCATCAGCAGCATTATCAAGAGTGGATTGCGCTACTAACGACACTGGCACATGAGAGCTCTCACGAATTGTTGGCGGGGTACCTTCAAGAACTGGAATGCGCAGAGAAACACAAAGCACTGTGTGACCAAGCGTTTCGTCACCACGCCGACCACATTTCTCAACCAATATCCGAGCTTGGTTCTTGGCATCAAAAACTGCTGCTTGCCGACCAGATCGCTTCTTACCTTGACCACCCGTACTACCCAACTGCGCGGGCGAAGTTTGGTCTGAGCGATGAAGACCTTGCTAAGTACGCGCCCGAGTTCGCACAAAGCTTTGCTCTGCATTGGATTGCGATTGAAAAATCACTGGTGACATTAACCAGCGGACAACCTGATTGCTGGCCAACAATGGAGCAAGTTGGGCTTCCTGCTGATTTTGCACTGAGCCACGTACTGTTCCCTGCGCATCCGCTCACCCTTCGCTCTTTAGAAGCCTTACCCGAAGGCATGATAGAAGCGCCGTTTACGTACCTAAACGTGACGCCGACGCTTTCCGTTCGTACTGTGGTCGTCAACGACGCGCCGCATATTCACATCAAAGTTCCGCTGATCATGCGATCGCTAGGCACGAAAAACATTCGCTTAATCAAGCCTTCAACACTGTATGACGGCCACTGGTTTGAACGCCTACTCAGCCACCTTGAACAAACGGACGCCGACTTAAACAGTCGCTTGTTCCATTGCAACGAAAAACACGGTGGACACGTCGGCGAGGATAAAACCTTCGCGTACATCGTACGTGAGTACCCACTTATTCATTGCGAAGACAAAGCGCTAGTTCCGGTTGCCGCACTGGCAAGCACAATGCCTGACGACCGCTTGTTCTTAGAACACTTGGCGGAGCAGTACTATCAACAGGATACGCTGGCGTGGTTCCAAGATTACGTCGACCTATTATGCCAAGTACACCTTACCTTGTGGCTGCGTTATGGCATCGCATTGGAGTCCAACCAGCAAAACGCCATCGTTGCATTTGATCAACAGGGCAAAATGACGCTCGCGATGAAAGACAACGACGCAGCGCGAATTTGGCCAGAGCGCTTCCACTTTGCAACAGAGCATGCCGCCCAAAAACAGGGCGCAGGAACAATTCCAGTGGATTGCGATGAACTGCTCGACCAACGCATCAAAGTCGACAATGAATTGGCGCTCGGTCAGATGTTTACCACCATCACATTACAACTGGATATCGCAGCGATTGTAGAAGCCATGGCTACAAAGGGCATTGCCTCTTCAGCATCGCTTTACGCCATCGTGGCCAAAAGCATTGCTGAGCAACTCAACCGATTGGAAGGCGAAGGGTTAGAAACAAAACTGGCACGCGAGTTACTGCAAGAGGCGCCTGATTTGTACGCCAAGTACTTGTTGAGCTCTGGCAGTTTGCTCTCGAAAGAAGCCTCCGGCGCGAGTGACATCAATAAGTTCTATGGTTTGTCGGCCCCGAACTTCTTGCTGCTTTCTAGCGAAGAAGCGCAACGCGCCTACTTAGAAGCCATCAAAAAAGCGTACGTTAAACGATTATGACCAAACTCATCTACAGTGTGTTGTTGTGCCACTTTATCGCTGCGTTTGCCGCGTTAGGTATGCCGCTATTTCTACCCGTCGTGTTGCCAACGTTAGGTGCAAGCATTGATGCGGACTGGGCAGGGGTATTGTTTATCCTACCCACGTTTTGTACTGCGTTGGCGGCACGATTTTGGGGCAACTTTGCTGATCGCTACGGTCGCCGCCGCTCACTCTTGCGTGCACAACTTGGCCTTGCAGCAGGGTTTGCACTGTGCGGCTTGGCAGACAACCTCGCCATGTTTGTGTTTGGTCTTATTGTTCAAGGAACCTTTGGCGGCACCATGGCCGCCTCAAACAGCTACTTATCTAGTCAAATTAAAGAAGCCAAAACACTCGGCAAGTCACTCAATAAAACCCAACTATCTGCTCGCTTGGCGCTGATCGTTGCGCCCATTGGGCTCGGCTGGAGCTTGTCCGAAACCAACCCGCTCAACGCGTACCTGTGGTTATGCGTTTTGCCTTTAATTGCGATGGGCATCACGCTAACACTGCCAGCGGATAAACCCGCCGAACAAAACCTCGAAAAGCCAAACTCAGAATCTCAGCAAGAACAACCTGTTGCAAAGAAAAACGCAATGCATGCCATTCGTTGGATCTTCTTTGCTCAGTTCGGGTTTGCGTTTTCTATGGTGGTGACCTTTCCTTATTTCTCGCCGTTTGTGCAGCAATATGGCATCACTAACCACGCATGGATCGGTTTTTTGTACGCACTGCCGCATGGCGTCTATCTGTTGCTGGCAGGCAAAATCCACGTGTTGTCAGATGGGCTGAATCGCCATCAACCGCTGCGCACGTTGTGGCTCGGGTTTGCATTGCTTGCCGTGAGCTCTGCTTTGCATTTGATTGCGTCCGAAACCGCACTCATTGCTGCGAGAATTATCTTCGGCATCGCGATGGTGTGTTGCTATCACGGATTGCATCAGCATCTTGCGAGCAATCTGGATCGCAAACTCAGTGGCAAAGTATTTTCTCGCTTTGATGCCATGTCCAAATGGGGTGGCGTGGCGGCGGGATTTTGCGCTTCTTTCATTTCTAGCTTGGGGCTACTTGAGGTTCCTTTCCTACTTTCTGCGATAGTCAGCGTAATCACCTTGATCGCGCTGGTTCTCCACTCAAAATTTGGAAATCAACATGTTACAAACTCAATCCTCTCAGACTAGCGAGTTGCGCGCGCATGATGTGCAGCTCAATCGTGAGAAAGCCCAACTCAACACGATAATGGGTGTTCTTAATTGTTACTTACGGGAATTTGCGTTACCGAATCAACAAGTGGAATGGCACTACCAATCGACATCGCTACCCCAAACGTTAAAACGCAACTATTCCGCCAAGCAGCGGGTAGCCGTTCATCTTTCTCAACAAAATGGCGTGCTGGTTTTGCCGATTCACTACGCGAGCAAACTGGGCAAAATCAAATTGGCAGAACTGCCTTGGGCGAAAATGCCGGGCTCTGGTTGGGCGAAATTGGATGCCACGCAAACTCTTACGCTTTTGCTTAACTATCTAAAGCAGGTGTTGGCGATCCCATTTAACCATGATCTGATCGAACAACTGGAAAATAGCGTGCTGGTTACCGAGCTGTTTCTCAACGTCGCGCCCAAATCGCATCACAACGAATTTATCGCTTCGGAACAATCTCTGATTTGGGGGCACACTTTCCATCCGACCCCGAAAAGTCGTTCGGGCGTCACCATGGATGATCTCTTGGCGTTTTCTCCAGAAGTCGGCACGCAAGTCCCGCTGTACTGGTTTGAAGTGGATACATCGTTACTTGATGTGCTGAGTTCCGACGGAGAAGCTAACCCTGCGCAGCGCATGCTACAACAGCTCGCGCCACAACACACCACCAGCAATGGGAAGACCCTCTACCCTTGCCATCCTTGGGAAAGCTACACCATTTTGAGCAACCCAAGCGTGAAGCGTGCCATTGAGCAAGGCAAGATCACGCCACTGGGTTTAGGTGGTGAAAAGATGCAGCCGACCTCTTCAGTTCGTACCCTCTACCACCCAGACATGGACTGGTTTGCGAAATTCTCCATCAACGTACGATTAACCAATTGCGTGCGCAAAAACGCGTGGTACGAACTCGACAGCGCCGTGCAGCTCACGTCGATTCTCAAACCGATTCGAGAAAACGAACAGCTGCACAACCCTGTATTTAAAGTGATGACAGAGCCTTACGCCACCACGTTGAATCTAGAAAGTGTCGCTGAGCACAACTGGGACAACAACACCAAAGCGCGCGAATCGTTTGGGATTTTGTATCGCGAAAATTTCTCACTGAGCGAAGTCGACATCTTAAAACCAACCCTCGCTGGCGCTCTGTTTGCTTACGACAAAAACGGCAACAGTTGCATTGCTCAACGCCTTAAAAACAAAGCGCGTACTACGCAAAATCGCTATTCCGACATCGCGACACTGTGGTTTGAACGCTATTTGCATGGCCTAATTCCGGGCGTGTTTAATTACTACTTCAAACACGGGGTGGCGTTTGAGCCGCATTTGCAAAACACCTTGATTGGCTTTGAGCAAGAGATGCCGTGTTGTGTTTGGATTCGTGATTTGGAAGGCACTAAATTACTGCCAGAGTTCTGGCCAGCAGAAACATTAACTGATTTGTCTGAACGCGCGCGACAATCGGTTTACTACAGTCGCGAACAAGGCTGGAATCGCATCGGATACTGCACCTTTATCAACAACATCAGCGAAGCGATTTTCTTCATCGCAGAAGGTGATGAGCCACTAGAGCAAACGCTGTGGAATGCGGTGCAAAGTGCCATTGTGCGTTGGCAGTCAGTGAATGGAAAACAGCCGGAACTAGAAGCGTTGCAGAATGGCGGTCACTTCCCAAGCAAAAATAATTTCACCACGCGTTTGATGCAAAAAGCCGATAAGGAGTCGGGCTATACCCAAGTCGCTGCGCCTTGGCAGCAACACGAAAAAGGAGCGCAACATGTCTAATTCACTCTCCCTACCGACACGCGTTAGCCAACAAGTTCACACGCTCGCACAGCAGCAAAATCAACCCTTGTGCGCGTACTTGTATGACCTAAAAGCCTTAGAAGAACACATCAAACAACTGCGTCACGTTTTGCCGAAAAATGTCGAGCTATTTTACGCAGCCAAAGCCAATCCATCTGGCCCAATTCTCAAAACGATCGCGCCGTATGTCGATGGTTTTGAAGCGGCATCTGGCGGGGAGTTGGCACACCTCCACCAGCAACAACTCGATAAGCCATTGATCTTCGGCGGCCCAGGAAAAATGCCAAATGAATTGCAACAAGCGATTGAACTTGATGTCGATGCGATTCACGTCGAAAGCCTCACTGAGCTACAACGCATTGGAGCACTAACCGAGCGCCTCAACCGCCCGACTTCGATCTTTTTGCGTATGAACATTGATATCGGCGACATCACGCTCAGCAAGTTGGCGATGGGCGGCAAGCCGACTCCTTTTGGTTTGGACGAGTCCGAACTGAGTAATGCTTTGATGTTGCTGCGCGATTTCCCGCAAGTGTCACTCAAAGGCTTCCATTTTCACTTGATGTCGCATCAGCTCGATGTTGAACGTCACTTAGCGTTGATGCAGCGCTATTTCCAAGTCGTGAAAGCGTGGCAACAAGAGTTTGAACTCGGTGAGCTGATGATCAACTTGGGCGGCGGCATGGGTATTAACTACCAAAAGCCTGAGCAACACTTTCCGTGGATGGAGTTTTGCGACAAGTTGGAATTCCTGATCGCCAAAGAGCAAGTGCAAGATTGGACACTGCGTTTTGAATGCGGACGGTTCATCACGGCGGCATGTGGTTATTACGTGATGGAAGTGCTGGATATTAAGCAAAATCTTGGCGAAAACTTTGTCATCGCGCGAGGAGGAACCCACCATTTCCGCACGCCAGCAGCACAGAGCCATGATCATCCATTTGTCATCCTGAAAAGCGAGCAACACCATGAGATTTCTCATCCAATTCAGCATGCACAAGCGACCTTTGTCGGCCAACTTTGTACGCCCAAAGATGTGCTGGCACGCAATCAACACGTCGCCCACGCCGATATTGGTGATTATGTTGTGTTTACCTTAGCAGGCGCCTATGCGTGGAACATCTCCCATCAAAACTTCTTGATGCATGAACCGCCGATCTTCCACTATTTCTAAACGGCATACTTCGCTTCACTCAAGCCCCAATCATTGGGGCTTTTTTATTCCACTCGGCACAAATTCATTGCCATCAACTGCTTTGCGAAATAGCAATAATGCGTTTTATCAGCTCGTCGGGTTCCATCTTGGGATTGCGGTAAAAACGGAAGATTTCCGAGTTTATCGCTTGCTGAGCAACCGGATTGACCGCCATCGAATCAATCATACTCGGCACAGCGAGGTTGTGTTTAACGCCGTAGTGAAAGTCTTGATATGACTGGACCTGACACGGATTAAAATCGCTGATGTCGATATCGGTGCGTACCGGAATCGAGCCTTTTACCTTATTGAACTTGGCTTGAAACTCGACGTCTGCCAGCGCGCTTGCGGTTTGCTGAGCCGCCTCGGCAGAAAACGACTTGCTCGACATAAACACCAAACTGTCCATGTTGTAGAGGAATACACCATCGCTGTCAGGCGTTGGGTAACAGCCGATCTCTTGCGGAACCGAGACTTGATTGGCGAGCAGCTCACCTAAAATCCAATCTCCGCCGATTTGAAACAGCGCTTGACCGTCGGCTAACGCTTGGGTCGCCGTATCCCACTTACTGTCAGGTAATTGGTTGTCGATCAACAAACTCAGGCGGCGAAATTGCGTCAGCGCTTGACGCAGTGTATCGCTGTCGATGCTGTCGCGTTCTAGTTTAACCATCGCATTGGTGTAGAACTCAACGCCGCCAGTGGAGATCACTAAGTTCTCGAAAAGTTGGGCGACTTGCCACGGCTGCTCACCGACCGCGATCGGTACAATGCCATTTTGCTTAGCAAGCTCCATGGCGGTGAACATCTCTTGCCAATTTTTCGGCGCGGACAGATTCAGTTGTTTAAGCAGCTTGTGGTTGACCCACAACCAGTTCAAACGGTGCAGCGTAAGTGGCAGGGCGATATAGCCGTTTTGTGTTTTATTGATTTCGATAGACAGCGGGTAGAGCACCTCGTCCCAGCGCTGCTCATCCGCTACCGCGTTGACGTTGTGCAAAATACCGATGGCATCCCACGCTTTAATACTTGGCCCTTCGATTTGCGCGAAGCTCGGTGGATTGCCCGCCAGCGCGCGAGCTTGCAGTACCGTCATCGCGCTGTCACCACCACCGCCTAACACCGGGCTTTGCAGCAGCTCAATATCGTGCCGTTTTAGCTGAGCTTTAAGTGTTTGCAGCGCTTGCTGCTCGCCGTCAGAAGTCCACCGATGTAAAAACTCTACCCCTTGTGGCGACTCAGCGTGAGCGACGCAAGGGGCGAGCAACAGTGGGAACAAGAATGCCAGTTTGTTCATAGTCAGTCTCTCGGGAAAGTCAGCGTGGCGCAGAGGCCGCCAAACTGAGAATGGCTCAGCAACAAGTTGCCGCCATGAGCCTTTGCAATACTCTGTGAAATGGTTAACCCCAGCCCACTGCCTTCTTTATCGTTGCTAGCGCGGAAGTATGGCTGGCAGAGCTTTTCAAGTAATAAATCGTCAACACCGTCACCGTGATCTTCAATTTCAATCTGGATCGACTCTGGGCTTTCACTCAGCGTAATATCCGCTTGATGGCCGTATTTGAGCGCGTTGTCGACCAGATTCTGAATGCAGCGCTTAATCGCTAACGGTTTACCAGCAAAGTGGGTGCGGATTTCACCGTGGATGCGAATCGCGTCCGGCGCATCGGCGATATTGGCGGAAATGTGCTGAATCAGTTGGGTGAAATTGATCGGCTCGATTTCCTCGTGGATATCGGTCTCTTTAATGCATTGCAATGCGCCTTTGACCATCAAGTCTAGGTCGTTACTCAGGCGGATAAAGCGTTCTCGGTCGGCGTCATCATCCAGCATTTCCGCTCGCAGTTTTAGGCAGGCAATTGGTGTTTTCAGATCGTGGGAGATGGCGCTGAACAGCATTTCGCGGTCTTTAATGTGGCTGTCGATGCGTCGGTTCATTTTGTTAAACGCACGTACTGCCGCTTTCAGTTCGTTACTGCCTCGCTCAGAGACTTCGGGCACGTCTAATCGGCTCGACATCAGGGTTGCGGCTTTTGCCAGCTCTCGAATGGGTTGAATTTCTTTGCGAACGATAAACCAGGTACACAGCAACAACATTAGCGCGGACAGCAATAGCGTCAGCCATTGGCGCAGCTCAAAATAGTTAGTCTCTAGGTTGATGTAAGGCGCGGGTAGCACCGCCGCGAGATAAAACCATTCGTTCTGTGCGACTTCGACCTGCATCACCAGAATAGGCGGATTGAGGTCACCAAACGAAAGCGAATAATGCGCCCACAATAGTGGCAGTTCATCGATAGGTAGCTCGTTGTTGAACACTTTGAGTTTGTCGCGCTGGGTGAATTCCACCTCGATATTAGGAATGCCGCTCAGCTCGCTTTCTAATACCTCGCGAACTTGGTTGATGACCAACGTTTTGCGCTCGCTCTCTGGCAGTGGGTCTACGTCAATCTGGTGATTGTTGAGTGAGACGAAAAAGCGCGTGCCGCCCATGTTGCGCAGTTGATTGAGCACCAAGTGGCGATATTCCGAAGGGAGGGTTTGAAAGAAGGCGATGGTGGAAGAAGCGCTCAGTGCTAAGCTCTTGACTGTGGTGGTCAGGCCCTCTTTATCGCGTTCGCTGGCGTGTTGATACCAGATAATCCCGGATAATACCTGCGCCAGAATGATCACCAGCAACAAAAACACACTGGTACGAACGACCAGTGATCCCGTCCAGCGTTTAATTCTCATAATGCACGTCCGTGGTCAGCATGTAGCCTTTATTGCGCACTGTTAGGATCAGCGAACGGTCTTTATCTTCAAGGTGATGACGCAAGCGGCTGATCTGCACGTCAATGCCGCGTTCAAACGGGTCGGCATCGCGTCCCCAGATCTCTCGCGCAATGTCATCGCGCGACAATATCGATTGCGCGTGGTTGACGAACAAACCGAGCAGCGACAAATCCGCGCCACTAAGTTGCTTGACCTCGCGGCTAGCAACGTGGGTCAGTTGCCGGGTTACGGTATCTAACAACCAATCGTCAAAACGCACTTTACGCGTCAGTTTGCTATTGGCGGTCGATTGGCTGCGTCTCAGAATGGTTTTGATTCGTGCGAGCAGTTCACGCGGGCTGAACGATTTGGTGATGTAGTCGTCAGCGCCCATTTCTAGCCCTGCGACTCGGTCGGCTTCTTCGGTGACGGCGGTCAGCATGATGATCGGGATATCGGAGTTTTTGCGCAGTTTCTGGCACAGGGTAAAGCCGTCTTCACCGGGCATCATAATATCGAGGATGATCAAATCAGGATGGTGATCGTTGAGCAGTTGCCACATCACGCCGCCGTTTTCCGCGCAAAGCACTTCAAACCCTGCGCGGCCAAGGTAATCTGACAACGCTTCGCGAAGGTCGAGGTTGTCATCGACGACCAGTATCTGCTTGTTTTCCATCCTACTTTCCCTGTGTCCGTCCCTGTGCCTGCCCCTGAGTTTGGCGCTGGCCAATATGATGCACTCTTAAACGCCCATGCACAATCGAGCCGATTGCAATTTTCACTTCTCGGTGTAAGAGATTTGTAAGCGGCCACTTACAAACTGATTGCCTTTTGTAACCTTAGGCGCCGCCTTGCTCGCTATGATCATCCTGACCTTACGTGAAACAACATGACCTGAAGGAATCAGGTCCTACAACACTGGCATTCGTCAGGAGGAAACCATGTTTGCAAGTATATTTGGACAACTACAAAAAATAGGGCGGTCGTTGATGCTGCCTGTGGCGGTGTTACCAGTGGCTGGCTTGATGCTGGGTATTGGTAACGCGGGTTTTGCGTTTATTCCAGACGCGGTCAACAAAGTGATGCTCGCCGCCGGTGAAGGCGTGTTCGGCAACATGCAGTTGATGTTTGCGGTCGGTGTGGCGCTCGGGTTATCAAAAGGCAATGACGGTGCGGCTGCGCTCGCAGGCTTAGTTGGCCTAGTTATTATGAACGCATCGCTCGGTATCGTGACTGGCCTGCGCGGCCTAGAAACTGACGCCACGATCATGGGCGTTGAGACGCTGCAAACCGGGGTGTTTGGCGGCATCTTTATCGGTGCGGTGGCGGCAATCATGTACAACCGCTTCTACAACATCAAACTGCCGGAATATTTGGGCTTCTTTGCGGGTAAGCGATTTGTGCCCATTGTCACCGGTCTATCGGCGATCGTCGTTGGTGCGATTCTCGCGTTTGCATGGCCACCTGTCGGACAACTTCTTGATGCATTCTCTCATTGGGCAGCGTACCAAAACCCTGTACTCGCGTGGGCGGTTTACGGCGCGGGCGAACGTTCACTACTCCCGGTTGGTTTGCACCACATCTGGAATGCGCCGTTCTTCTTTGAAGTCGGCAGCTATGTAGACCCAGAAACCGGCAAAGAGTTTACCGGTGAGCTCACTCGCTTCTTCGCGGGCGATAAAACCGCAGGTTATCTGTCTGGTGGCTTTATGTACTCCATGTGGGCGCTACCAGCAGCGGCATTGGCGATTTACCACTGCGCGTCTCCAGAGCGTAAGAAAATCGTCGGCGGTTTGATGATGTCTGCGGCGTTGACCTCTTGGTTAACTGGTATCACAGAGCCAATCGAATTTACCTTCCTATTCGTCGCGCCAGTGCTGTACGTGATCCATATTTTCCTAACTGGTATTGCGTTTGCGATCACCGCATTTTTGGAAATCAAACACAGTACTGACTTTGCGCACGGCGCGATCCAGTTCTTCCTTTACTACCCAATGTCGACCAACGCGTGGATGTTCATCATCATCGGTCCAATCTGGGCGACGCTGTACTACGGCTTGTTCCGATTCCTAATTGTGAAGTTGGATCTAAAAACGCCGGGTCGCGAAACCGACATTGCAGAAGTGAAGATTGCCGGACAACCTGATGAAATCGCGGTAGATGTAGTGGCTGCATTGGGCGGCAAAGCCAATATTAAGTCAGTCGATGCGTGTATTACTCGTCTGCGTGTCTCGGTGAAAGACATTGCCAACGTTGATGTTGCTAAGCTAAAAGCGCTCGGCGCGCGAGATGTGTTAGTGATTGGCGACAGTTTACAAGCGATTTTCGGCACGCAGTCTGACTCAATTAAGTCAGAAGTGCACAGCGTACTCGCCACCTCCTGATCTTACCTCCCCCAATATAGGTAAGATTTGCCAACCTCCTTGTGAGGTTGGCTTTTTCGTTTTCGGAGTTAAAAAAGCGAAGCCAATAACCAACCCTACTTCGCCGCCGCGTTGGTTAAATTGCCCAGCACGCCGCTGATTTTGTTCAATACCTCGTCGCAGCCTTCAATATGATGGCGCTGTTTTAAATACATCGGATCGTTGTAAGCTAACCACGTTTTGCCTTCAGCATCTTCATACACCAACACTTTTTGGGGTAAATCGAGCGCCACTTCCTGCGCACAGATCATCAGTGGCGTGCCCACTTTAGGGTTCCCAAACACGATAACTTCGGTTGGTCGCAACGTCATATCGAATTTCGTGGCGTTCTCTTGATGGTTAATGCGCGCAAAGACGTTCAACCCTTTTTCTTGCGCGATAGCGACAAATTTATCCGCCGTATCTTTTGCTGAATGCGTGCTCGCAACGGTTACCACACCCTCCCCAGCCAACGCACTCAATGACGTCAACGCCACGACCAACCCGATGATTACTTTTTTCATTTGTCGTCCCTTCCTCTCTCTGAGTCGAAAACTGTAAATATAGAAAAACCAAGTGTAGGAAAACTATAGAAGTCAGATTCCGCTATCGCGAATTGCACTCTACCTACTCAAGAGTCGACCGTGTAACACGGATTAATTGATTCAGATTAATAAAGCGTTAACTAGCTGAGCATCAAAAGCGTGAAATACGTAACATTTGCCGCCTATTTTAGTAAGAAAGAGAAAAGTAGTGACACGCGATCAATTTGAGTTATTAGCACCCGGTGGTGATTTAGATTCCATCAAAGCCGCCATTGCCGCTGGCGCCGATGCAATTTACTGTGGGCTCGACCGCTTCAATGCTCGTAACCGAGCGACCAACCTCACCTTAGATAACTTAAATGGCGTATTAACGTTGGCCCATCAGCACAGCTGTAAGATTTTCCTAACGTTGAATGTGCTGATTTTAGAAAGTGAAATTCCAGCGATTGTTCGCTTACTCAGCCAACTGAACACCACCAAAATCGATGGCGTGATCGTGCAAGATCTCGGTCTGGCCTACATTCTCAAACATCACTTCCCCGATTTGGATGTGCACGCTTCAACGCAACTGAACACGCATAACGAAGGCCAGATCCTCTTTCTCAACCAGCTCACCGCAAGCCGAGTAAACTTATCTCGCGAACTTAACATCGATGAAATAAAACATCTGGCGCAATTTGGTCGCGAGCACAACGTAATGATGGAAGTGTTTGTCCACGGCTCATACTGCATCGGATTCTCCGGAATTTGCTACATCAGTTCCGCTCGCAATGGCGCATCAGGAAACCGTGGACGCTGCAGTCAACCTTGTCGCGAACAGTACGAAACGACCAAAACGGGCAACAGCTACCCACTCAATATGAAAGACAACTCCGCCTTTGGGGACTTGAAAGCGCTTGCCGATGCTGGCGTGTATTCATTAAAAGTGGAAGGACGAATCAAGAAATCGCACTACGTCTATACCGTGGTCGACAATTGGCGTCAGCAAATCGATCGCTTGTGCGAAGGTTTGGAACTCTCTGAAGACACCACCGAGTTATACACGGTGTTCAACCGTGATTTCTCCAACGCATTTTTGCAAGGTGATTTCGGCAAGGCGATGTACATCGACAACCCGCGCGACCACGCTGTAAAGCATTTTTCGAAGGTTTATCAATGCCAGTCTGCTGATGATGTGCAAGCGGTGAAAAAGAAACTCTACGACGACAAAACCGCGATCATTGAGAAAGTGGCAGAGCAAACCAAGTCGTTCGATGTCACTTCGACACAAGTATCCGGCAGCAGCTTGAAAGGGTCGATTGATGTGCCAACTCTGCCAGCGTTACCTCAACCAGAACCTCGCCAAGGTGCGCCAAAATTATCGGTTCTGCTCTCGTCAGCACAAGAAGCCATGCTGTGCGAATACCACGACATTGATGTTTACTATCAATTGCCAATGGGATTGTCTGGCGAACTGAGCGCGATGATTGAATTGTTCCAAGCCAACCCAATGCTCAAACCTTGGTTCCCTGCCATTTTGATTGGCGAAGACTACCAAGCCGCACGCGTATTTTTGGAAACCATCCAACCTAAATTGTCGATCACCAACAACTCAGGCGTCGGCATGATCGCAAAAGAGCTCGGCTTAGGCTGGGTAGCAGGCCCACAAATGAACACGGTGAACTCATACGCGTTTAAATGCCTTCAAGACGAGTTCGCGGCAAGTGGCGCGTTTGTTTCTAACGAGCTGAATATGAAGCAGATGCGCCACATTAAGCGTCCGAAAAACATGCGCAGCTTCTACAGCATTTATCATCCAAATGCCCTACTTACGAGCCGCCAATGTTTGTTCCAACAAACCGAAGGATGCCGTAAAGTGAAGGTCAACAAAGGTTGTTTGAAACGCTGTGATAAACGCACGTCTATCATCAACTTAAAAGACAATCCTTACGTGGTGCAAAAACAGAAAGGCAGCCACAATTCGATCTACAGCGAACACAACGTCTTAAACCTGCAAGTGCTGCACGATCTGCCTCAATTATTTACCGATGTGTTGATCGATCTGCGTGATATCCAGACCGAAACGAAAGTCTCAGCAAGCAAACCTGAGTTGATTGACGCGTTCTTAGCTCTACTTGAAGAATACAGCGAACAAACCGTCCAAACGCTGAATGCCATGATTCAACCAACAGCCAACGCGCAGTATTTAAAGGGGTTGTAGAATTTTTCTAACGAGGCAAACAAAACAATAAATTATCCTACACTCTACTAGAGGGAAGCGTAACGCTTTGTAAGTCAGATGGTTGGCTGAAGAACATAGTTCATCAATAGAAGAACTTCCTGGCCATTTGAGATAATTTATTTGAGTACGCTATGAAAATATCTAAAGGTATCGAAGAGCAGGGGATCCCTGTCGGAAACTATTACGACAAATACAATACTCAGAACCCCATCGCCAGAAAAATGATGAGCAATTTCGATCATCATTTATCGCAACTGGTTGATATGGTCACACCAAAGTCGATACACGAAATCGGCTGCGGAGAAGGAGTCTGGGCACTTAAATGGCATCAACAAGGGATCCGTGTGAAAGGGAGTGACTTCTCCCAACAAGTGATTCAACTAGCAAGAGACAATGCCCAAGCACACAACTTGGAAGACATTTTGTTTGAACAAAAAAGTGTGTATGACGTTGCTAGAGAGACTGATTCTGCTGACCTTGTTGTTTGTTGTGAGGTCTTGGAACACCTAGAGCATCCCGAGCAAGCACTAGCAACATTGCAAGAGCTCGATACTGACTATTACATTTTTAGTGTGCCAAGAGAGCCGTTGTGGTGTGCGTTAAACATGGCAAGAGGTAAATATTTAAACAGTTGGGGCAATACTCCCGGACATATCCAACACTGGTCCAAGAATGCCTTTCTGACTTTGCTCAATCAACACTTTGAGATTCTCGAAGTACGCTCTCCCATTCCTTGGACCATGGTTTTATGCCAGCGTGTGAATCATGAAACATAATAAGAGTAAATTCATATTACGCTGGGTTGGGCGAATCATTACTATTTTTTCCATTGCCTTTGTATTAATCAAGCTCTCTACATACTCGCAGCAACTGAATATTCAGGATATTCCCTCTTACTCCTATCTGGTATTTATTTTTTGCATCGGCCTCTACGCCTTTGGCAATTATATTCTTTCTATGGCGTGGCGACTTTTAGTCGCGAACAGTGAATATACTTTGTCTGCATCAACTGCTATTTGGATGTTTGGCAGATCTCAAATTGCTAAGTATCTACCTGGAAACATTTTCCAATTCGCTAGCCGACAAGTAATTGGCGTACAACACGGAATTAAAAATAATGTATTACTGAAATCGACCTTATGGGAAATAGGGTTGATGGGTATTGCGGCTGGTTCGTTTGGCGTCTTTCTGCTGAATGAGTACTTCCCTAATTTAATGGGGTACGAGATGACTTTATTCGCTGGACTTATCGTGATCACCGGATCAATATTAAGCTTGATAGCCAGTCGCAATTACCTAAAAGCTTGTGGGCTTTATCTCTGCTTTTTTTTGGTATCGGGCGGCATTTTCTCACTCATATTTTTTACGCTAAACGACAATCTAACTCCAACTTTAGAGACATTTTTACAAACATCTTGTTACTTCATCATCTCATGGTTAATAGGGTTTGCCACCCCAGGTTCTCCTGCAGGGTTGGGTGTCCGAGAGGCTGTTTTAATCACACTCCTAGATTCTCCGAGTATTGAAGATACACTCTTAGTTGCCGTCCTTGTTTCCAGAATCGTCACTGTTCTAGGAGATATGTTGTTCTTCGCTATCTCGAGTGTATTTAGGCCTAAGCAAGCCGTATCAAATAACTCACTTCTTTAAAGTATCGAGGTAACTCGCTATTACTCTCCAGATCGTTTTCGCTTGGTTTCAAGCTGATAAGTGGGCAACTTTTCCTGATGCTCCAGCTTTTCTTCCAGTACCTCAATTCGGTGCAATACTTTTTCGGTCAGCTTTCGATTGAACCCTATTAGATCGGCCACCAACCCCATCAATAAAGTGATGAAACCCAAGATAAGTAGCGTTGACCCCAAGACCAATGACTGAATATGGCCATCTCCCGCTCCATTTAAAAAGAAATACAGGAATCGCATAATGGGAATCACACCACAAATCATCGCCACCGAGCCAATAAACAAAAACACTTGCAGAGGTCGATACATGGTATAAACCCTGACCAAGGTAGAGAGCGACATTTTTAGAAACTGCGGAATGCTCTTAAACAGACGGGACTCTCGCGTTTTTTCATTAGTTCGGATTGGCACCGAAACCACACCAATCCTTTTTGCACTTGCTTGAATCAACACTTCTATTGTGTAGCTAAAATCCGATACGATATTAAGTTGTTGTGCCGCACTTCTCGATATTGCGCGAAAACCACTCACAGCATCTTTAACATCCAATCCCGTCGCTTTGGCAATAATAAAGCTCCCCGACACTTGTAAACATCGTTTAAATACAGAGAAATGTGTATTGCTATACCCTCCTCGGTCACCAACAACAATTTCTGCTTTGTGCTCGATAATAGGCTTAACCAAGTGCGGAATATCGGCCCCATTATATTGATTATCGCCATCGGTGTTCACAATGATATCAGCATGAAGACGAAGGCACTCCTCAATCCCTCTTCGAAATGAGTAAGCAAGCCCCTTATTGCCCTGGTTAGTAATAATGTGCTCAACACCACACTTGCGTGCGACTTCTGAAGTACCATCCGTAGAACCATCATCGATGATTAGAATCTCTATCTTAGCGATACCATCAACGCGCTTTGGTATTGAGCGAATAACATCAGCAATATTGTCCGCTTCGTTAAAGCACGGAATTTGAACAATTAACTTCATGCTTGCTCCTCATGTTCTGAATCAACATTACTGTGCGTATTAGAAGCCGGTAAATAACCTCTGCTTCTCTTCAAGATTGCGAGGTCGGTACAGGTTATCTCCCCAACGCAGAACGACTTTACCTGGCTCTTTCGACACTAATTCATAGACCCCCCGCGCCAAGTACCGTGCTTGACCTGCCAACCAAACCTTGCCATTAATCAGAAGACTATTGCTAGCTTCAAGCGTATATACGCCCTCGATGTTGACCTTAACTTCCCGACTAAGAGAGTTGGGCGTCAGTTCAAACGTCTTTCCTGCAACATACAGATGCGACCAATGATGAATGTAGTTCTGCCTTAACGCTTGAATATCTTGCCTTAATAGCCCTTTATCGGTTTTGTCAGGGCCAAACACATCTAAATAGTGCGAATTAACCAGTACAAAAGCCGGATTGTCTTGCTCTATAGCATTGCGAATAACGGGGATGTTTCTCGCAATATAATCTTCGTAGCCCCACGTACTCATGAAAAAACCTTGTTTTGAAAAAGTCGGAACCATGGAGCATCGATCAATATAAGCAACAGGCTGAGGAAAGATTTTATGTACTTCATCAAGAAACTGACGCTGGTAGGCCAAGTTGCTTTTTATCGGTAAAACAAAACCATTCACCACAATGGATACCGCAAACAAGCAGGGAACAATAAAATTAAAAAATTGTGCAACTCTTGCGTTAGTGAAATTCTGGATACCACCCCAAGCCACAGCAAACAAAGCACTCACTGGAGCAAGCATAAAAGCGTAATAGTATGGGAAAGCGTTGCGATAAAAGAGCAAAGTGAAGAGTAATAAACTTAGGCACAAAAACTTAATCGATGACTCACGGCTTAATAGCTTTTGCGAAAAACACGTATAAACAGCAGTACCAATACCAATGAAAAGAGCTAACCAATACCATGAGTTCGTCGAAACTGAATGAACAAAGTAAAACAATCGGGGAAAAAGCTCGCGCTGGTTTAGTGTCTTATCCGCAGCACCGAACATCGTTCCTGCATCACCAACCGAACTCGCTCCATGTATAGAGAAGTAATGCCAACTGTATAGCATCGCAAAGGCAACCAGTATTGCGACTCCATACATGAGAACTTGCCTAAAATAACGCTTACGATTTCGCGACCAATAAAGCGAGGTTAAAACTATGCCTGTAAAAGTCGGGATATACAGAGCGGTCTTTAAAGTGACGAGCAAGGCGACAGCCGTAAGGACACCAGCAAGAATGGATACACGCCAAGAAAATGTTGCACTAAACACATAATACAGCGCCGCCATGATCATACATGTCGCGATAGGATCAGTACGAAAACTGGCCCCCATACGAACATTATAAACAAAAGAAAAATAGGCAAGCACCGCAAAAAGTGCCGCCGATTTGCTGCAGTACAATCGACATAACTTGTATAGATAAAATCCCGTGAGTAATTGAAAGAACACCATAACGACTCTCGCCACAATGATCTGGTCAACATCGTTATCGGATACACCACTCAGCCAAGTAAAGAAGTGAATGTGAAAGGTTTGGAAACTATTAATCACCTCGCCGTTAATAAACCGATGCACAAAAGATAGGTAATAAAACTCGTCCCAATTTACTTCGTAATTAAACGCAACAAAAAACCGAGCGATTACAGCCACTACGATTAGAATACAAAGAAAAATAGACGTGCTAGAGGTAGTATCTCTATCCGATAAATGACGTTTATTAACCTGTTCAACAGTCTCCATTCACCCTTCCTTGTTAATCGTTTCTCGACTAGTGGCATGCTCTGAGACATTAAGTTGTATGAATAAGGTTAGAACTGCCAGTAATGAGTATAGTCATGATTCAAAACCAAATAAGGGGTGGCAGGAGAAGTTTCGAGAGCAAAACACCGTTGAGCAACGAGACCGTGTTTTTATTCCACACTTTGAAAGCGGGAAACTTTGCATTATTTCAAAAGGCTTTAGTATTAAGTCTCTCAACATATCTTGAACACTCACTGTGCACTGACTACAATGGCGCACTTTTTACGGAATTTAGGTCACAAACATGACAGATACAGCTAAACCAGCTCTACCAGATCGCCTAGCGGGTAACCCACGTAGCCCATTCTTCATCAAAGAATGCTTCGAGCACCAAATCGGTATTCGTATCAACGGCCAAGAGCGTACTGACGTAGAAGAATACTGCATCAGCGAAGGTTGGGTAAAAATTGCTTCTCCTAAAGCAAAAGACCGTTTCGGTAACCCAATGCTAATCAAACTTAAAGGCGAAGTTGAAGCGTACTACGTGTAAGCTGACCACGCTGAATGTATTTGAAAGCTCGAGTCTGACTCGGGCTTTTTTAATGCCTGTTATATCCCTTTCTCGATTAATCTATTCAGTACAAGTTATTAAGAAATCGATGTAAATCGCTGTTTTTATCTGATTGTTGGCTAAAGTTTTTATAGAACTTACTTAAACAGCCATTGCCAAAAGAAACAACACCTTTTGAATACAGGGAGAGGAAATGGAAAGCCCACTTGTCACACTCAAACACGCCAGCAAAAGCTTTGTCGATGGCAAAGAGACACATCGCGTGTTGGAAGGCGTCGACTTTACGTTGAACACAGGAGCGAGTGTTGCGCTGACGGGCGCCAGTGGTAGCGGCAAAAGTACCTTACTCAATGTCATCGCTGGCTTTGAGCCACTTTCCGATGGTGAATTGTGGTTAGATGGTGATAACACAGCGACTTGGAAAGACCCACAATGGAGCCGATTTCGACACCAAAAACTCGGTGTTATCTTCCAGCAATTCAACCTATTAACGCCGCTCAACGTGCAGCAGAACATCGCCTTCCCTCTGCATTTGAATCAACAAAAATGGAGCGACTGGTGCGATTATTTGGTCGAGACTCTAGGCATCAGCCAACTTCTCGACAGGCATGTTTCTGCCCTTTCCGGCGGCCAACAACAACGAGTCGCTATTGCACGAGCACTTGCCCACAAACCTAAACTGCTACTTGCTGATGAACCCACAGGAAACCTCGACCAAAAAGCAGGGTTAGAAATAATGAAACTACTCAGTGAAATCACCACCCAAGGCAATACCGCCGTGCTATTGGTGACACACAGCCCTGAATGTGCTGAGTTTATGAAAACACGGCTGAGATTGGATAATGGTCAGCTACAGAACAGTCATCAAGTAAACAAACATGAGCTTCGCCATGAAGCAAGCTAAGCTATCAAACACCAGATTTACTCATACTCGACTCTCCCTGAATCTGTTTGTAGCGCACTATCGGCAGGCACCACTGCAAGCCGCCGCGATTCTGATCGGTATTGTGCTGGCTGTGACCTTGTTTGTTGCGGTGCAAGCCATCAACCTCAATGCCAAGCGCAGTTATGCTGAGTCTACCGAGCAGCTTAGCGCACAAGCTCAGAACTTAATTATTCCACCAGCAGGGCAAAACTATCTGCCCGAATCGCTCTACTTCACCCTTAGACAAAACGGGCTCAGTGCAGCGCTACCTGTAATCGAAGGGCGAGTGAGAGACGAACAAGGTCGACGCTGGTCAGTACAAGGTAGCGAGTTGATTGCCGCCATCTCTTCACGTTCGCGCTATTCTTCAGAAAACCAACAGAACGTGTCTTTGTTCGACAGTGCTTTGCCTTTACCTGAGCTTTTAGCTGGCAAGCCAATCGTGATGATGAGCCAATCTCAACATCAAAACTTAGGAGAGGTAGAAACCCTAACTCTGGACGACATCCCAACCCAAGTAGTGGTGCTACCAGACGAATGGCAGTTAGGTAGCCGAATGTTGATGGACATTGGCTTTGCCCAGCAACTGCTCAATAAACAAGGGCAGCTCAGTTACATTGCGGTTTTCCATTCGGGTGATAAAGGGAATAAAGGCACACAAGCAAATTGGCAAAGCATCATTGGTGAGCAAGGACAATGGATTTCCAATAACCAAAGTACAGACCTTGGCTCGCTGACCGACAGCTTTCACCTCAATCTCACGGCAATGAGCTTACTTGCCTTTTTAGTCGGGCTGTTCATTGCCTACAACGGCGTAAAGTACAGCTTGCTTAAACGCAATCGGCTATTAGTGCAGATTCAACAGGCGGGTGTCGCGCCGAGCATTGTGTTCTCTGCGCTGTTAGTTGAACTCACTATTCTGGTTACCATCGGCGCTTCCCTCGGTTTTGTATTGGGCATGCAACTTAGTCATTGGTTACATCCGACTGTGGCGCTGACTTTAGAACAACTTTACGGCGCGACACTGCTGCCCGGCACTTGGCAGTGGCAATGGTGGGCGCAAGCATTGCTGCTCACGTTAGCCGCCACCCTATTAGCATGTTGGCAGCACTTTAAACAGCGAGTGCGCCAGCCGCTCTCCTCTCATGGCGGATTTTATCAAGCACCTGAAGCCTCAAACGAAAACCAATTGTTCGTGATAGGTGCTGCGTTGACGGCTTTCGCACTTGCAGGGTTATGGCTGAGTGAGCATCACCGCTTTACCATGGCGTGGCTCGGCGTGCTTGTAGTGTCGATTCCTTTGTATCTACCCAAAACACTCAGCGTGTTAGCCAATTGGTGTGAGAAGCGCACCAGTTCTGGTCTGATGCAGTATCTGTTTGCTGAGCTGCGCGAGCTGATTTCTCCGCTTTCTCTCGCCATGATGGCGCTGCTACTCGCCGTTACGGCCAATATGGGGATGAACACCTTGGTGGGCAGCTTTGAATCCACCCTAAAGCAGTGGTTAGAACAAAGGCTACACGCCGATATTTACGTCAGCCCTGCCCAAGGGAAAATCGCTGATGTAGAGCGCGCATTAGGACAGTTCGACAATGTTGAGACCGTCTACAAGCAATACTACGTCGACGATAATCTGCAAGGCTTACCGATTTTGCTTGGTACCAAAGACAAAGACACCTTAGAACAAACCATGGTGTTCAAATCGCATTTGGAGAACTTCTGGTCACGCTTTTACCAAGGTGAGTTAGTCGCTATCAGTGAACCAACCGCGGTCAAACTGGGTTTATCACTGGGTAGCGAACTCACGCTTGATGCCGTTCCAAATAACAACCTGCTTGTGGGTGCGATATTCCACGATTACGGCTCACCCGACGGTGAAGTCTTATTAGCACCCAAGTTATGGCAAGAGAGTGGCTTTACCGACTTGCCGACAAGCCTTGGTATTAAAGTCTCAGATGACCCACAAATCGTATACGACCAACTGCGCGAGCAACTGAATCTGCATCCAAGTCAGCTCTACGATCAGGCGCAAATCAAATCCATCGCGTTAGATATTTTCTCGCAGACCTTCGCCATTACGCGCGCACTCAACGGCGTAACTTTGTTGGTCGCGGTGATTGGTTTGTTCAGTGCTTGTTTTATGTTACTCGACGCGCGCAAAGCCGCCATTGCAAGGCTGTATGCACTTGGCGTAAGCCGTCGTAAATTAATGACCATGGTAGTCGGACAGATCGTCGCTTTGGTCAGTTTTACTCTGGTTATCGCCCTGCCCCTCGGAGCCATGGTGGGTTATGTGCTGACAGACATCGTCACCTTGCGCGCTTTTGGTTGGAGCTTAAATTATCTGTGGAATTGGAGTGATGCGCTGAACATTGCGGCGATCACCATCTTGGTGGCGGTGATTGCAACCTTGATTCCGCTGTGGCGATTGGTCAGTAAGCCTGTCGTCTCCAGTTTGCAAAGCGAGGTGTTGTGATGGTTCGATTAGCAAGCAAACTTACTCTACTCATAAGCAGTCTGTTCCTATTTGGATGTGAAGATCCCCAACAAAAAAATATGGGCACGCAAAATATGGGCGCATTGCTGGGCAGTGGAGATACGCAAAGCGAGAGCAACCCATTCACACCCGTGGAAAAAGGTGTCGAACTGACCTTCCCAGCAGACCATCAAGCACACCCGAATTTTCGTCATGAATGGTGGTACTTAACCGCTAACTTAATCGATGAAGACGGCAACCCACTTGGCGTTCAATGGACACAATTTCGCTTTTCTGCTGCGCCACCAACGGACGAAGATGACGTGAAGAAAACCGAATGGCAAACTCAGCAAATCTACATGGCGCACAGCGCGGTTACAACGCAAGACAAACATTATGCTGATGAAAAATGGTCACGTGACCAAGCCTCTCTAGCTGGCGTCGACACTTCACCATTTCGGGTTTATCTCGATGATTGGCAGTGGACTTCTTCAACCAACGATCTCTTCCCTGCCACATTGAATGCAAACTCCGAACAATTTGGCTATTCGCTGACGCTTACCAGCAGCGCACCTTATCAAAAGCAAGGCGAACAAGGTTACAGCACCAAAAGTGCCGATGGCCGTGTGGCTTCCTATTACTACAGCCAACCGTTTATTGATGTCTCCGGTGAAGTCACGATCGATGGCAAAACCCATCAAGTATCCGGCAAAGGCTGGATAGATCGAGAGTGGAGCTCGCAATTCTTACTCGACTCACAACAAGGCTGGGACTGGTTTGCTCTAAGGTTGAGTGACGACACCAGTTTGGTGGTGTTCCAATTGCGGGATTCCAAAACCGGAGCAGCCAGTTACTCCAACGCAAGACTGATGCAGCAAGATGGTTCTGGCATCGCTATCCCACAAAAAGACATTCAGTTAAAGGCAACCAAGCAAACAGAAATCCAAGGGCGAAAGTATCCAACCCAGTGGCAAGTGTCGATTCCTAACCAGCAAATCGATCTTACGGTTTCGGCACTCAACCCGAACGCGAAAATGCCGCTTTCGGTGCCTTATTGGGAAGGCCCAGTGCGTATTGATGGCTCTCATTCTGGGACTGGTTATATGGAGCTGACGGGATATTAAGCGCTCTGAACGGATTTCAATTACCGTTGAGAAGCCATCTTAAGAACCATCTCCTACCCGCAACAGAATGCATCACAATCAGAAATAAATGACTACGACGCATTTATTCGATACTAGCCTTGAATCCTTGCTTCGTTGCGGTACGCTTTGAGCAAATCAAACAAGGGTGGCCCCTCTCATGCGTGTCGATTATCACCAACGACTCGTTCCTGTTATTCGCTATCTGGAACAGCACTTTAACGCTCCTCTCAATTTGCTCGAAGTGGCAGCGCTAGCCAACCTCTCTCCCTATCACTTTCACCGTACCTTCAAGGCGGTACAAGGCGAAACATTAGCCGACTTCATCCGACGTTTACGGCTAGAGGCGGCAGCAGATGACCTTTTCAAATCAAAGCAACCAGTGCTGAACATCGCGTTAGAGTACGGTTTTTCTAGTTCGCAAAGCCTAGCTAAGGCGTTTAAGCAGCATTATGGCGTAACACCAAGCGCCTTTCGCGACTGTAAAAACTACCAGCAATTTTCTGAGCTAGCGCGAAACAGCAAGATTGGACACGCACTGCGCAAGAATGGAAACGAACGAACCCTAAGCGATTCATATACTGACTCTGAACTCACAACATGGAGCAACAATATGGAAACGCAAAACTTTGATAAAGCAAAATTGGCTTACATTCGCGTTAACGGCCCTTATGGCCAAGGTTATGAAGAACCATCAGGTCGCTTGTATCAATGGGCAGGAATGAAAGGTTTGGCGGGCAATACCTGTATCTTCATTTATCACGATAACCCAGAAATCACGCCAGACGAGAAGTGTCGTACTGACATCTGTCTAATGGTGCCAGAAGATACCGAAGTACCAAAAGGCATTGAGCTGCAAGACTTCCCCGGCGGTCAATATGCGGTGATGCGCCAGCAAATTACCGAATTCAGCCAATACCCTAAAGCATGGGATGATTTGATGAGCAAAGTGGTTGAATCTGGTATTGAAAACGACTGTCGACCTTGCTTCGAACTTTATCATAGCTACGATCCACAAACGCACCATGCAGACGTCAGCTTCTGCACTGCTATCAAATAATCGAAAAAAGCCTGCACGTTCGCAGGCTTTCCTTCTATTAGAAATAATGTCTAAATCGTTAGATCGCTTCGCCATTTACTGTAACAGCAACATCAATATTGCCACGAACGGCGTTTGAGTATGGGCAAACTTGGTGTGCAATGCGGGTTAGCTCTAATGCTTGTTCTTGTGGCATATCTAGCTCTACCGCTAAGCTCACTGTTAGTGCAAAGCCGCCGTTATCGTTCGGACCAATGCCCACTTCCGCTGTTACGGGTGCACTTTTCAGGTTTACTTTACCTTCACGTGCTACGTGCAGAATCGCGTTAGAAAAACATGCTGAATAGCCCGCTGCGAAAAGCTGCTCAGGGTTAGTTGCTGCGCCTGTGCCGCCCATTTCCTTCGGGTATGACAGCTCTAGATCGAGAAGACCGTCATCTGTTTTTACTTGACCATTACGACCAGCCAAAGCAGTAGCTTGAGTTTTGTATAGAGTAGTCATGCGATTGTCCTTCTTATTTTAAGTTGCACACAATTTAATTGTCTGCAATCTTATATCGAAGTAAAGATCATTTGCAACTATATTGTGCACAATTTATTTTATGACTCTCTTTCTCTGTGAGCAGGTAGGCAACGCCAATGAGCCAGTGTTACACCGACAACACCATGACCAACGACGATAAACTCTTACTCGAAAACCAAGTTTGCTTTCCGCTCTATAGTGCAGCAAATGCGGTGATCCGAGCTTACCGCCCTTTGCTGGACGAACTTGATCTGACTTATTCGCAGTACTTAGTGATGATGGTGTTGTGGGAGAAAGACGGCGCCAGCGTTAAAGAATTGGGCTCACAACTGCATTTGGATTCAGGCACGCTCACGCCGCTGCTTAAACGCCTAGAAGCGAAAGGCTATGTAGAGCGTGGTCGTAGTGAAACCGATGAGCGCGTTCGCGTACTCAACCTAACCGAGCAAGGTCGTGACCTTAAAGAACAAGCCAAGTCGGTGCCAAACGCCATGGTGTGTAAAATCACGTTAGAGCTGGATGAAATGATCATGCTGAAGAAGTTGTGCGGCAAGGTGCTCGACAATCTGAACTAAAAAATAAAAGCATCAGCTTCCCCACTTCCTATTAGAAAGAGCCTGCCGAGATGCAGGTTCTTTCGATCTTAGCCAGACGATCTCTTAAAGGTCATCATCAGTATTCTCTATTACCACTTGGCCTTCCTCTTCAATAAAACCTATCAAAGCAAACTCACTTATATCGGGTTTCCCTATTAAGAAAGATAGGAAATGACTATCAATAGGATAGTTACAAGCGATTTTCCTTAAACACGTTCCAATGCGAATATACTTTCCGAAAGCAAGAACTGCTCACCCTAAAACATTCTGAGGAAAGTAAAAATGATTAATACAAAGATCAAACCATTTGCAGCTACAGCATACAAAAACGGCGAATTCGTTGAAGTAACAGAACAAGATGTTCTAGGCAAATGGGCTGTATTCTTCTTCTACCCAGCAGACTTCACATTCGTATGTCCGACAGAACTAGGTGACCTAGCAGACCACTACGAAGAGCTACAAAAACGCGGCGTTGAAGTGTACTCAGTATCAACAGACACACACTTCACTCACAAAGCTTGGCACGATAGCTCAGAAACAATCGGCAAGATCCAGTACTACATGCTTGGCGACCAAACAGGCAACATCACAAACAACTTCGGTGTGATGCGTGAAGGTCAAGGTCTTGCAGACCGTGCAACGTTCCTAATCGACCCAGAAGGTACTATCCAAGCAATGGAAATCACTGCTGAAGGTATCGGTCGTGACGCAGAAGACCTACTACGCAAAGTAAAAGCAGCTCAGTACGTAGCAGCACACCCAGGTGAAGTTTGCCCAGCGAAATGGAAAGAAGGCGAAGAGACGCTAGCTCCTTCTCTAGACCTAGTAGGCAAAATCTAAGCCACTGAATTTAAGATCAATTTGACATGCTAATTGACGCTTAACTTAGAGAGCATTCCAGGTTAGATACCTTGACGACCTTCTGCCTGGTTTGCTCTCTCCCTACTGATTTTATCCAGAGTAACCACTCTTTTGTTTATTTAAGGTAACAACAACTATGTTAGACCAAGCGATCCAACAACAACTCAAACAATATCTGGCTAATGTAAAAGAAGACGTTCGTCTAGTGGTTAGTCTAGATGAAAGCAAAGCATCGAATGACATTCTGTCTCTGGCGAACCAAATCGCAGAGATGAGCGACTTTATCACCGTTGAACGTGACGACAACGCAAGCGCACGTAAACCAGTGATGACGGTGACCAACCCAGTAAAAGGCACAGCACTTCGCTTTGCTGGCCTACCAATGGGTCACGAATTTACCTCTCTGGTATTGGCATTGCTGCACTCTGGTGGTCACCCAATCAAACTAGAGCCGGAAGTGATTGAACAAATCGCAGCGCTAGATAAAGAGTTGGAAGTTGAAGTGTTCATTTCACTGTCGTGCCAAAACTGTCCAGACGTCGTTCAAGCGTTCAACATGATGGCGGCAATCAACCCGAAAGTGAAAGCAACCATGATCGACGGTGCACTCTTCCAAGATGAAGTGAAACAACGCGACATCATGGCAGTACCGAGCGTATTCGTGAACGGTGAGCTATTCGGCCAAGGTCGTATGTCTCTGACTGAAATCCTAAACAAAGTGGATGACGGCGCGAGCGAGAAAGCAGCCAAAGCACTGAGCGAAAAAGACCCATACGACGTGCTAGTTGTCGGCGGTGGCCCTGGTGGTAGTGCAGCTGCACTATACGCAGCGCGTAAAGGCATTCGCACTGGCGTTGTTGCTAAACGCTTCGGTGGTCAGGTGATGGACACCATGGCAATCGAGAACTTTATCTCGGTAAAACGTACTGAAGGTCCAAAACTGGCGACTGACCTAGCCGAGCACCTAAAAGAATATGACGTAGACGTCGTGACTGAGCAACAAGCGCAAAAACTGATGGGCGCAGTGCACACAGATGATGGCTTGATTCATATCCAACTTGAAAGCGGCGCAACGCTGAAAAGTAAGAGTGTCATCCTAAGCCCTGGTGCACGCTGGCGTGAAATGAACGTTCCGGGCGAGCAAGAGTACCGCAACAAAGGCGTCGCGTACTGCCCACACTGTGACGGCCCGTTGTTCAAAGGCAAGAAAACCGCCGTTATCGGTGGCGGTAACTCAGGCATCGAAGCGGCTATCGACCTAGCAGGTATTGTTGAGCACGTAACCGTTCTTGAATTTGCAGACGTACTTCGCGCAGATCAAGTGCTTATCGACAAAGCGAACTCACTACCAAACGTAGACATCATCACGATGGCGCAAACTACTGAAGTTGTGGGTGACGGTACTCGCGTAACAAGCTTGAAGTACAAAGACCGCAACACAGATGAAATCAAAGAGATTGAACTGTCAGGTATCTTTGTTCAAATCGGTCTAGTACCAAACACAGAATGGCTAAAAGATTCAGAAGTAGCGCTTTCTGAGCGCGGCGAAATTGAAGTTGGTAGCCGTGGTGAAACCAGCCTAGAAGGTGTCTTCGCAGCGGGTGACGCAACGACGGTTCCTTACAAACAGATCATCATTGCGATGGGTGAAGGTGCAAAAGCAAGCTTAGGCGCGTTTGACTACCTAATCCGTAAGCAAGGTTAATCTCCACTTTCTTGAGCACAAAGCGCACGGTGCTGTGTTTTCTTCCCCAGAAAACCAATCGGGGCACCGTGACAGCGATGAGTAACAAGAAATAAAAACAAAAAAACCTAGAAGCCCAAAGACTTTGCCAGCAGGTACTAACTGCTGGCTTTTTTGGTTTTGGGGAGGGGTGTAAGTACATCCTCCAGCACTCCGAGTTCAAACTGGAGAGACTGGCTCTACAATCGCGGATAATTCAGTTCACTCCACTAGCATCACAACGCGCTGCGAATAGATTCTGAATAATCGCTTAGGCTCCTTCAGAATGACGCTGTTCGTTTAGCGCTCTCTTCACGTCATTACCGCGAACCTAGGTGAGACTGGGAATCTATCCATCGTAAGCTTGAACGAAAGAAATTCACACACATACACGTGACGCATCAAAGGTTAGAGGGTTCTGAACATAATCCTCCTCTCAACCTCAAACCACCAACCCCACCTAACCTTCGCTTGTATCAAACTCTAAAGATCTCAGCACTCCGAGCTCAAGGTGGCAAGTTCTACAATCGCGGATAATTCAATTCACACCACCAGCATCGAAACGCGCTGCAAATAGACTCTGAATACTCGCTTAGGCTCCTTCAGAATGACACTGTTCGTTTAGCGCTCTCTTCACGTCATTCCTGCAAACCTAGGTGAGACAGGGAATCTACTCACAACAAACTCGCTCGAAAATGAGTAGCACGAACAAACAAAAGATGAAAGAGAGCTGCAAGCACCTAACCCAACTCACAGATTCAAAGTACCACCCCACCGAATCTCTCCATGTATCAAGATCCAAAGATATCAACCCTAAAAAATTTTAAAAAAGCCCTTTACCTCGACTTAACTTGAGGTTTTAGCATGTTCATCGTTGGCTAGGAAATGACAAAAAGGAGCACATCATGATCCAACTAGAACATATTAATTTAGTCGTGAAAAACATCCCTGAAATGCTGAAGTTTTATCAAACTGCATTTCCACATTGGTACGTGCGTGATGAGGGGAAAGGCGAATGGAGTGGTAAGCCAAGAAACTGGCTACATTTTGGCGACGAGTATCAATATATTGCGATGAGTGACCACGGTGAAGGTGAGAACCGCGAGTTGGGCGGCCACCAAGTAGGGCTAGCGCATTTTGCTTATGTGACCAACAACGTCGATGCCATCATAAAAAGACTGACCGATGCCGGTTATCCGATTGCCCAACCTGGGGCTGATGAGCCATATCGCAAGAATGTGTATTTTGTTGACCCGGCAGGTTTTGAGATCGAATTCGTTGAATACCTGACGGATGATCCAAAACTTCGTAACCTGACAAGCTAAAAGAGACGTAAATAATAAAACGCCAGCAGATGGTGACTACTGGCGTTTTAGTTTATCTATCAGGTTTCTTTATCGCATTAGCGCTGTTTGGCAAAAACCTGAGTCCAGTAATACCCGTAGCTTGCCGAGTGATTTTCGACAAGCGACGCGCCCATCTGATCAAAATCCGCACTCATGATATTGAGGCAGTGACCTTCGCTCGATAACCAAGCATTAACGACGGCGTTGATGGAACTTTGCCCTACGGCGACATTCTCACCAATGGCGCTCCAAGCATAGCCCGTTGCGTTGACTCGATCTGACATATTGCTGCCGTCAGAGCCTGTATGACTCATGAAATCGCTGTTCGCCATGTCGCTTGAGTGGCGATAAGCGGCGCTTTCCAAATCGTAGCTCCAAGTCAGGGCCCCAACAGGTGGCATGGTGGTTGCGCCACACTGTTGTGTAGTAGAGCGAGCGCTGTTGACCGCTTCGAGCATCTGCTCGGCAAATGTGCCTTGTGACGATGTGGAACCTGTGTTTTGAGAGCCGTTTTCTACAGGTGCTGACGACTCCCCATCGCCGCCACATGCGCTGAGAAGTAGGGCCAAAGCAGGCACTAAGATCTTAGTTGGCATTGTCTTTCCTTTATGAGTGACGAAGAGCAAACTGCGCTTGTCGATAATAACGCCCAATAACCTAACAAAAACCCATAAAAGCACCATATGGCTTGGAGTGTTTTAACCAAAGACTCACATGAAGTTTTCAATCGCCTTGGTTCGGTTGGTAAATCGGCAACGTTTCAGCCCACGTATGGAATGGCGTTTCATCCATCTCCTGTATTGCTTGAGTGATAAAATCGATGAACACCCTCACTCGGGCGGGCACATATTCCCGGTTGGCATAGAGAAGATACACGCCATTTCCTGCTTGGCGCATACTCGGAAATATCGGCACTAAACGCCTCGCTTTGAGCCAGTCTCTCGCGATAAAATGAGGAATCTGAGTTAACCCTAAACCTTCTGCGCAAAGCTCTGCCATGGATTCGCCGTCATTTACAATAAAATTTCTCTCGGGGTTATACTCACTTGCACCGTCTGATTCTGGCATCCGAATCGGCAACAGTTTCCCCGTTTGTTTAAAACGAAAACGAACCCAAGAATGGTCATTGAATACATCCGGGCCACTCGGAACACCATGGCGCGCTAAGTAATCCTGACTGCCACAAATAATAAAATCGATAGGACTAAGCTGGCGCACAATCAACTGGCTGTCCTGAACGACACCAGATCTAATCGACACATCAATCCCTTGCTCAATAATATCAACGTAGGCGTCATCGTAATGAATATCGATCGTGATGCTGGGGTAGCGGCGACAAAACTCTTTTAATAAAGGGCGAATGTAAAGGCGACCGTAAGAGACCGGCACATTAATCTTAAGCAGTCCTGAAAGCGCATCATTGTGGCTTTTCAATGAATCCTCACACGCTGTCAGTTCGTCCAGTACAAACCTAGCGGTATTTGCGTATCGACGACCGGCTTCTGTCAGACGGATCTGTCGCGTAGAACGTTGGAAAAGCTGTATTCCCAAGTCGCTTTCAAGACGATGGATGGCCTTACTCACCGTAGAAGGGTCTGTGCCATACGCTTTGGCGGCCGCAGCAAAACTGCCACCTTCTAAAGTGGCAATAAAAAATCGTAGGGACCGTATCTTATCCATAAAACTCGTGCATTCCATTCGTGAACTTTATTCACTTTAGTAAAGACAAAGTGGCTCTTCAATCACCAATCAGCCCAAATATAATGAATCTCAATAACTTGATGCTCTGTTAGCGAGGAAAAACAATGGGTAAAAATGGATTAAAGAATGCACTACAACTATTGATAGCGACCTTAGTCCTATTCTTTGGGATGCTTCAAACGGCACATGCGGCGGATAAACGCATTGGCATTCTGGTTTATGACGGCGTATTGACCTCTGATGTTACTGCGCCTTTAGAGGTCTTTGGCGTCGCAAGTCGGCTGACTTGGTTTAGTGATTATGAAGTGCTCACTATTTCCGTCTCTGAGCAGAAAACCATCACCACTGAAGAGGGATTAAAAATTGGTGTGGATGCTTGGATTGGCGATCAGCCGGAACTCGACGTGCTGGTTTTAACATCCAGCTACGACATGGATGCGCTAATCGAAAACAAGGATCTCATTCACTTTATTCAAACCACATCAAAGGCGGCAGATTGGATGGCAAGTAATTGTTCTGGTGCGTATCTATTGGCCGAGGCTGGCCTGTTAAACGGTAAGAAAGCGACGACGTGGGCAGGAGGTGAAAACAGATTACAAAAAGACTATCCAGCAGTTGATGTAAAGGTCGACCAGAATTTTGTTGTTGATGAGGGCGTCATCACCTCAAACGGCAGCCTAGTCAGCTATCAGGCCGCCCTTAAATTGCTGCATCTCATGACTTCAGAATCTAAAGCTCAAGAAGTCGCAGACGCCCTTCAATACTCACGTTTTTCTACCCAGCCATTTTAAGCGGGCAAGGACGAAACCGCAGGTAACCTTTGAAGCTTCAGAGGTTACCTTGCTACTCAGCTCTACACTTCTGATCTTAATGCTATGGAAAAACACAAACGATACGAAGCACTGACGAAGGAGCGATACCAAGATATCTATCGTCTCGCATATTGGCTATGCAAAGATCATCACCTTGCTGAAGATTTGGCGCAAGACACCTTCCTGAAAGCGTGGCGATTCTTTGATAACTTAAATGATCCCAATGCCGCGAAGCCTTGGCTCATAACCATTTTTCGTCGTGAGAATGCTCGGCGCTTTGATAAAAAGCAGTACGATTTAGTCGATATTGATGAGTGTGTAATACAGGCAAAAAACTACCCTGGCAGTGACCACGACATGGCACAAGATTGGCTTCAAAAACAAATGATGATTCTCGAACCCAAATACCGAGAGCCATTGGTCTTAAAACTCGTAGTCGGGTTTAATCATAATGAAATTGCTCAAGTCTTAGAGCTTAATCACAACACCGTGGCGACTCGATTATTCAGAGCACGCAATCAGATCATTTCGCAGAGGGAGCGCGATTAAGACACAAAAAAGTAGTCAATCATGTCAACTAACTGGCTATGCTCCGGTCTATTTCATAAGTCGTTACACAACTCGGCGCTTTAACGCTTTACATCAAGCGCGACTAGATGAACACTTCTCGTCAAAGTACAATAACAGCCGACATAGAGTAGAGTCAGTAAAACATTATGAGTAACACAACGGCGAAAAAGCCGAATCCCCTATTCGAGATTCTTTTTAACGTATTCATCCCTTCCTTTATCTTGATGAAGTTTAGCGGCGATGAACACCTAGGAACAGCAATGGCGCTGGTTGTCGCTTTGTTATTTCCTATCATTTACGGCGGTATGGACCTTGTCCGGAACAAGAAATTTAACTTTATTTCTGCACTTGGCTTTATCAGTGTTTTATTAACTGGCGGCATTGGCTTGTTAGAGCTCGATACACGTTGGTTAGCCTTGAAAGAAGCCCTGATCCCTGGCCTGATCGGCATCGCGGTATTGGGCTCCACTTTTACCCGCTACCCATTGATGCAAAAAATGGTATTGAACGACACGGTTTTGAACCTCGCGTTGATTAACGAGCGTTTGAGAGAAAATGGTAAAACCGATGCGTTCGAACGTTGCCTAATGTCTTCGAACTACTTGTTCGCAAGCACCTTTGCATTCTCATCTGCAATGAACTACTTCCTTGCTACGTGGATCGTCACCAGTCCATCAGGCACCGCGGCCTTCAATGAAGAGCTCGGTAAGTTGACACTTTACAGCTACCCGATGATCGCCATTCCTAGCATGTTGATGATGTTTGGTATTTTTTACTACATTTGGCGTCAAATTCGCGCGATGACGTCTCTTGAAACTGAACAAATTTTCCACATAAAGTAAAACCTCAGCACTCGAAATACTAAGGGGAAGAGCCCTCTTCCCCTATCTTCCACCCGCCCTTTTCTATTCCATAGCTTTCCATTTAGATTCACTCATCCGTCACTCAGTGTTGACCACGTTCACATTGATAGGGGCGACTTTCGCTCTTTTTATGAAAACCCACATAAAAAATGTGACAAAAATGAACAAGTATATGAAAGTCATGGTGCATTGCTTATCCAACTGATTTAACATGAATTTTTTAAAACCTTGCTGCATTTATAAAAAATATGTTCGGATCAAAAAAATTAAAAATGGAAAATGAGGCGCTTAAGCAGGAATTAGCGAGCCTTAAAGACAAGTACCAAACCGACGTTGAGACGTTGGAACGTCAGTTAAAAGAAGCCAAACAACTACTGAACACAGCGCAACAGCGTTACGAAAGTAGCGACGAGTTGATGTCGAGCAGCTTGAAAGGCGGAGATATGCTCCAAACCATTCGCACAGCGATGGTCGAAAGCGCTCAATCTATGGCGCATGAAAACGAGGAGCTAAAGCTGCTTGATGATATGTTCAAGCAAACACATCAAGCACTCGCACGTCTGGATGACCGAGCCGTAAAAATCAGCTCACAAGCCACTCAAAGCATTGAATCTGTGCAGATATTAGATAACACCGCGACTTCTATTTCCCACCTTGTATCTACTATCCAAGAGATTTCTGACCAAACGAACTTATTGGCTCTCAACGCAGCGATTGAGGCTGCACGCGCTGGTGAAGCAGGCCGCGGATTTGCAGTGGTGGCGGACGAGGTAAGAAATTTGGCAGGCAAAGCCAGTGAAGCGAGCGAACAAATTGATTCGCTGGTTAATCAGGTGCTAACCCAAGTCAGCTCAATCAAAAGCGCGATTGATGAAAACCAAATCTGCGCAGAAGAAGTATCCGCCTCTTCGGCGCAAATTGGCTCAATCGTCAACGAGGTGGTTGTCAAATCAGAGCACATGAAACGGGTGATCCACTTTGCGTCTACCCGCTCTTTCCTCGATACGGTCAAGCTTGATCATGCCATTTGGAAAAACAACATCTATCGCTTACTGCAAAGTGGCTCTTTTGGTGAAACCGTCAATAGCCATTCAGAATGTCGATTGGGCCAGTGGTACTACCGAGGTGACGGCAAAGCATATAGCCAACTAAGAAGCTATGCGCAGCTCGAAGCGCCACACAAAGGTGTGCACGATAGCGGCCGTGATGCAATGAACCACGCGAAGTCAGGAAATATGGCCGGCATGGTGACCTCCATCAACTCGATGGAAGACGCGAGTGAGCAAGTGGTGATTCACATTGACCGCTTGATGGATGAAATCATCGCAAACTAAGACTTATGCCTCCCTTTGTTTTTATTGCGATGCAAGGGGAGGTAGCTGCGTTTCTAGCCATTCGATAAACGCCGCATTTTTCGGTCTGTGCTGCTGGCCGTTTAAACAAATCAAATCGTACCCTCTCCCTGCGTTGACGCGTTCAAAAGGCGCGACCAGTTCTCCCTTTTCCAAACTGGTTTGCACTAAAGACGCCCGCGCCATTGCGATGCCCATGCTGTTTTTGGCGGCAATCATCGCCATATCGGCATGGTTAAAAAGGTAGGTTTTCTCCATCACATTGAGCGATTTCAGCTCAGGGTTGCTTTGGCTTGCTAACCAGCTCTGCCATTCATGATTTGGCTCGTTTGCTTCTAACGATTCTGTGCAATGGATAAAGGTCACGGCCTCAAATTGGCTGGCACGACTCACACCATCGGAGAAATGTATTTGGCTGTATTCAGGGCTACAAACCGGCATCAACTCTTCATCAAATAGCCTTTGATGATGGAACCCCGGATGCTCGCTGTCACTGTAGTAAATCGCAATATCAACGGGCTCATGTAAGAAATCTAATCGGCTTGCCTTTACTCGAAGCTTGATATTGAGAGAAGGATACAAACGCTGAAATTCCACCATACGCGGCAGTAGCCAACTCTGTGCAAACGTGGGGGCCACGCCGATGTAAAGCTCGCCACGCAGCTCGTTGAATTTGATGTCTTCAAGTTCAGAGAAAATCACCTCAAACGATTGGTTAAGCGCGTGCAGTAATCGCTCTCCTTCCTTAGTCAGCTCTAACCGCCGAGTCATACGCACAAATAAGCTGAAACCCAGTTGTTCTTCCAGTGACTTAATACGTTGGCTCACTGCCCCTTGGGTAATAAACAACTCTTCAGCGGCTTTGGTAAAACTGAGACACTTACCAGCAACGGCGAAAGTGTACATGTTAGAGAGCATCTGCTGTTTTCTGTCCATCTTGGCACTCGACATAAATTAGAAAGGCTAATGCATAGCAAGTTTAAATTGGTTTGTATAGCGAATCACGATGCTTTTAAATCAAATTGTCTTATCCATAACGAGAAACAGCACGATGAAAAAGAATCTAAAAATTACCATTATTGGCGCAGGCTCCAGTTACACGCCTGAGCTTATCGAAGGTCTCATCAAGCGCAATCATGAACTGCCTATCGGCGAGTTGTGGTTGGTCGATATTGAAGATGGCAAAGAGAAAGTCAGCATCATTGGCGATTTAACGCGCCGTATGTTGGCGAAAAACAACATGTCTCATATTGATGTTCACGTCACGCTGGATCGCAAACCCGCATTAAAAGACGCCGATTTTGTCTGTTCTCAATTTCGCGCGGGTTGTTTGGAAGGTCGCATCCGCGATGAACGCATCTCGCTTAAATACGGCATGATCGGTCAGGAGACCAATGGTTTAGGCGGTTTTGCTAATGCCTGTCGCACCATTCCTATCGCGCTAGAAATCTGTAAAGAGATGGAAGAATTGTGTCCAGACGCTTGGCTGCTGAACTTCACTAATCCATCGGGCATGGTGACCGAAGCGATTCTCAAGCACACCAAAGTAAAAGCGGTCGGTTTGTGCAACGTGCCAGTGATCATGCAAAAAGGCATCGCGCAAATGCTGGGCGCTGACGAGCAAGACTTTGTATTGCAAGTTGCGGGGTTGAACCACTTTATTTGGGCGCGCCAGATCCTGCATGAAGGTCGCGATAAGCTACAAGAGGTGGTTGAAGCGATCTTATCGGGCAACGATCCTCTCGTTCCACAAAACATTCCTCCATTCGAATGGCCAACAGAACTGCTGCGCAATATGGGGATGATTCCATGCGCATACCTTCGCTACTATTACACCAGCGAAGACATCATGAAGCAGGAAATTGAAGAAGCGAACGGCGAAGGCACTCGCGGCGAAGTGGTCAAAGCGATGGAGAAACGTCTGTTCGATATCTACCGCAACCCAGAGCTTAACGAGAAACCAAAAGAACTCGAAAAGCGCGGTGGCCAATATTACTCAGAAGCGGCCTGTGAGCTGATGAGCTCTATCTACAATGACAAACGCACCATCATGCACGTGAACACTCGCAACAACGGCGCGATTGCGGGCTTGCCGGACGACTGCACTGTGGAAGTCAGCTGTATGATCACCAAATCAGGGCCAGTAGCTTTGAATGTTGCGCCGTTCCCAACAGATACACTGCGCCTGATTCAATTGATGAAGGATTTTGAATCGCTCACTGTAGAAGCCGCGGTCACTGGCAACCGCAATACCGCGCACCGAGCGTTGATTCTCAACCCGTTGGTCACAACGGGAACGATTCTAGAGCAGGCATTGAAAGAGACTATTCAAGCGAACCTCGATTACATGCCGCAGTTTCGTTAATCCTAACTAAAATGCAAAAGGGAGGGCGAGTGCCATCCCTTTTTGTGTTCACATGGTTAGAATAATCTTGCCACTCCGCGCTAGTGATTTTTCTTCAATTTGTTCAATCGCAGTTTGAAAATCCTCTAGCGGCAGCTCAGACGCTACATTTAACTTTATAGCGTTGGCAATAAAGTGGTCTAACATTTCAGCGAATACCGCTTTTCTCCCGCCTTTACCTACCGACTCTTCCCAATATCGCAAAAAGAAGGTGCTAAAGTCGATGTTGTTGGTCTTCATCGATTCAAAAAACGCCGGCGTATAAGGCGCCAACGACAACGTTCCGTAGTTGATGTATTGACCGTTTTCTTTCAAGGTACGAATGAGATGCGTGCCACCCTCACCGCCTATCGCATCCAAAGCGGCCGTTGGTTGTGGCAGTTTGCGCGTTTGCAGTTGCGCGTGTAAGTCTTGCTTCGCGTCCAACACTGGAATCGTATCGTACGGATACTCGTCTGGCTTTGAAGTGACAGCAATCAGTGTAAAACCCAGTGAATGGGCGAACTGGGCAAATATCTTACCGATCGCTGACCCTGCCGCATTGATGATCACCACATCCTCTTTGTTCAACTTAGCCACTTTAGTGGTGATAACCCACGCGGTTAGCGCGTTGATATACAACTGGCAGGCATAGCCGTTATCCAAACGTTCAGGTAGCGGAAAAAGATTCTCGGGCGAAGCATCTATGTAGTATTGCCAAGTACCACTCATCGCCACCAACACTTTTTGCCCAACTTGAAAGCCAGTGTGACCGACAGCACTGACTTCCACCACACGCCCAACCGCTTCAAATCCTGGCACGCGAGGTGGTACGTGAACGCGGCGGTATTGCCCAACACCATGAATAGAAAGCAAGTCACTTGGGTTAATATTGGTGGCTTCCAGTCGCACCCGAACCTTGCCCTGAGCAAGCGGTTTGAGGGGCACTTTTTCCAACGACAGCGATGTTTTTGGCTGACCAAAGCAGAATTGGTTCACTCGAGTATTTATCGTTGGTGCCATTGTTATTCATACCATGTAATTGAAATTCAAAAAGGAAGTTTCGCGACTTCTACTCAAAAGCATTAAGTGAAGTCGAAGCTCTGTGTTTCTACCTGCGCGATGCGCCGTTCACTCTAAACTGTTGTGGCGTCATATCAAAATAGGCTTTAAATGCTTTGATGTAGGATGAATCGTTTTGATAACCCACTCGGTCTGCAATGGCTTGGATTGGTAACGTTTCATCTAACAAAGAAAGCGAGTAAATCAGCCGAATTTGTTGCCGCCAAAGCAGAAATGAAGTGTTGAATTCCTTGGCGAACAACCGTGATAAAGTGCGCTCAGACGCCCCAATTTTCTCCCCCCACTCTTTTAGCGAACAGCTCAACGCGGGCTCGTCAGTCAGTTGCTCGAAAATCAGTTTGAGTCGGCGATCTTGTGGCAGTAATAACTGAAATGTCTGCACGTTGCTTTTCAAAATTTGATCATGCAACACCGCCAGCAAATGCAGCACTTCTTCGTGGCTTGTCTCACCTTCACACTGTCTGCGGATCTCTTGTAAAAGCTCATTTAAAAACGGCGTTAAAGCAATGGTTCTCACTTGTGGCTCGTACGTTGCGCCAAACGCAGGGTTGAGGTAAATGCCAACAAATATCGTATTGCTCAGAGCAATCGACTCGTGTTGAACACCCGCAGGAACAAATAACGCAGAAGTGTGCGGAACCAAATGCTGATAATGCTCCGTTTGCGTTTGCAATAACCCTTTGATAGGAAAGATGATTTGATGCCAAGTGTGTTGATGCAGCGCATCAATGTAACCTTTTGGCATGTCGATGGTTTTCACCAAAACAGGGGAATAGGGATTCGCAGCCATCATCTCATTGGAGGTGACGACGCCTGACTTCGAATCAATTTGGCGAGTTAGCATTGTTAGTTGTCTTTTCATCCCTATTCCGACACAAGTTCACTAGGCTATCATGCTCCGCATCGCGAATGAAGGTTAACACTTTATCTCTCATTCAAATAATAAGGAGGTTACATGAAGAAAATCGGCGTCGTAAAAGCTGTGCTAGCAGGGAAAACCGTCCCTTATGCTCATGGTGCGCAAAGCGCAATCAACAAACAAGTGCTGCCTGAGCGCCAGCGCGCAACAGAACTTGGTTTTACCAATGATGAGCAAGGCGATCCGCGCTTTCATGGTGGAATTCAAAAAGCGCTTCATATTTACCCAAGCGAGCACTACCCAATCTGGCAACAAGAATTAGGCGAAAGAACAATTTTCCAATCCGCTGGCGGCTTTGGCGAAAACATCAGCTCCGAGGGCGTCACCGAATCCACGATTTGCTTGAAAGATAAAATTCGCATCGGCTCAACACTACTGGAAGTATCGCAAGGTCGCATGCCTTGTTGGAAACTTAACGTACGATTTGACCAACACGACATGGCGAGAAGACTGCAAGATACGCTTCGAACAGGCTGGTATTTCCGAGTGTTGGAGGAAGGCGATATCGGTGCAGGTGACGAGATTATTCTGTGTGAAAGACCTTATCCAGAATGGCCACTGGCTCGCATCATGGGCGCGGTTTTCACTGGCTGCCTGGATAAAATAGAGCTAAGCCAACTGGCAGAACTTCCATTGGTTGAATCTTGGGGCAAGTTGGTCGAGCGCCGCCTAGAAACTGGCGAAGTCGAGGATTGGGAAATGCGCTTGGTTGGCCCAACAAGACAATAAAAAACGCAGAGTAAAAGCTCTGCGCTCGCTATAAAAACGTGGCCTTTGTTATTGCTGTCCTGCTGCATACTGATCATCGGTGACTTGCTCTTTCCAGATAACGTTTTCACCGTCTTTTGACGCCGTAACCACTAGGTGAGTCATTGGCGCATTTGGTGTTGCACCGTGCCAATGGTCGATACCAGGCGGACACCAAACACTATCACCAGCAGCAAATCGAATTACATGCCCATCACGCGTTCCTGTAAGTGCGGTACCAGAAGTGACGATCATGTGTTGTCCTGCAGGGTGAGTATGCCAAGCGGTTCGAGCTCCTGCATCAAAAGTGACATAGGCGGCGCTGTAGTTTGCAACTTCGTTTTCAGGAAACAACATCTCGACGTTAACTTTCCCGGTAAATAGGTTTTCAGGTCCTTGAAACGATTTCTGATCAGCAGAGCGATAAACTTGCTGCGAAGATGAGTTACCATCGGCTGCTTGAGCAATTGGAAGCATAAATCCCGTCGACAACAGCACAGACCAAATAAACAATGATGATTTATTTTTCATAAAACGAATTCCTTTCTAATTGATATGATTGGCCAAATAATATTTATTTTCCCAAAACTGTTTTTAGGACCGAGTGGGCATTATTAGACACACTGTCACCACAGTACTCACTTAATACAACAATAAATTCCTCTAACTCTTGAATAGAAACATTGTTATTCATACTGATATTATAGTGAGCTGCTAATTGGCTATTAACACCGTTCATATTTGCTAATGCTGCAATCGTAGCAATTTCACGCTCTTTCCAAGTGAGCACATCGCGTTCAAAAATATCACCAAACAAATGTGCTTTTAGGTATTCATCAATTTGCGGAGAAAAATCGAATAGCGCGCCTTTTACTTCTGCACCAACAAGTTGTGTTTGGTTTTCAGCGCCAAATTCTAAGCTGGTTTTATCGTTAGGTAACGCGCTTGATTCTCGCCCTAAGGTATCAGTAATACCTTGGCTTTTACGTTCCTCCAACACCGTCATAAATGTTGCTAGTCCATTCAAACTGCGCGGAAATCCAGCATACGCGTACAACTGAGCCAGCAGTTCTTTTATCTCGTTGACCGTTAGGCCTGCGTCTAACCCATCATTAAGGCTTTGTGTTAGTTTTTCTATTTCACCACTCGCAGTAAAAGCAGAAATAGGAATAATAGCTCGCTCTTTATCACTGAATATTTCTGATGCTGAAGCGATATTCGTTGTGCATAGCGTTGTCATAGTGAGCACCAATATTAATATTGATTTAACAGATTTGTTTAATGATTTCATAGAAAAATTCCATTATGTAACGGTGTTCTAATCCATAGAAGTTCTAGAAATATATTTATTAGCGTTCTGATTTCTACATTAATAATTCACATTGTTAACTGGGTCATTAATTTACTTTTTCGATCGTGACACGGTTTGTTTCTTTCGAAATAAAGCAATGAATCCCATCATCGATTTGACCTAATTTAATTAACCCAGACGCGTAACCAAAGTCTTTATAAAAGATAACTAAATTTCCCCAAGGGGCGTGATAAGAGATGTCACCCGCTTTTGCTTGAGTTCCAGAAGGTGCGCCTTCGCGAGTTAACTTATTCGGTAAGTAAGCAATTCTCTCTGTATTTGCGTAGTCTTGTAGATCTAATGTAAGAGGCAATTGACGAACAAAATCGTCTGTACTCGCACTGCTCTTCAATGTGCCTAAAACACTGCAATCATCGAAAATAAAACGAATTTTCACCATATGTTCCTCCAATCCAGCGCTATTAACTTCTGCGTTTACAATGCAGGGGAACATCCAGGCACTACTCACCAAAACGCATCTCACCCACTGATTGAAACGGTATGCCTGTCTCATCGAGATTCCCTTTTCTCACTGAAAACTTAGCTCGGGCTACTTTAGTTGCATGTACTCTTGATCAGAGACTGGTTCGCACCATTCATTACTTGCGCCTTCAGCCGGTATTTCTATTGCTACATGTGAGAACCAACTGTCTTTAGCTGCGCCATGCCAATGCTTAGTACCTGGCGCGATATGCACGACATCACCAACATTCAACTCTTGTGCTGGTTGGCCAAATTCTTGATACCAACCTCGCCCTCCTGTCGCTAACAGAATCTGCCCACCTTCATGATGAATATGCCAAAAATTGCGACACCCTGGTTCAAACGTTACGTTCGCCACGATAAGACCAGGCTGATTGAGCAACGCCAGATAACTCGTACCGGTAAAGTAATCCGCATACGCTTCATTCTTTTCACCAAACTCGAAAATGCCTCGACCTTGAAATACACCGGCTTGCAGTACGTCAGGGATTTGAGTATTGCTTTTGTTATTCATCATGACTCCAAATAGTGTTCTTGAGTGCTTTCATCACCCTACAAACGTAAGGCATGGTCATTCACTCACCAAACCATAGGTTCACTGTATTGCGCTTTGATAGATGACCGTTAGCCTATTCATTGCTAATACTTGCCCAATATTCCAAACCAATACAAAAGACAACCATACTTGAGACCGGTTAGAAAAAACGGAATAAAAACTCATCTATACATAAGTAGTTGACTATTAAATAATAAAATTCATGACAGACAATTAACCCGCTCAAAAACCAACCAGAAAGATCACTCTCTGATCGCTTAACCTCGAAATAGACACTTGCCCAATATTCTTTACTTAAAGAAATGAACTGTTATAACTATGCTTAATGAAGTCGCTTAATTGACTCCGAAGAGGCGTTAACTACAAAGGCAGAAATCGCATGCCGTTAACCCAGAACCTGAGGCCAACCAGAGGAGAGCACTGACTTATGCAAGAGGTACCGTCAAACACTTCGTCAACCCTGGCCAGTGCAATAGAAAAACTTGCCAAGCACATTGAGAAATGGGCAAATGGCGCGAACCAATATGACACAGAAATTCCAGGATTAAGGTTCAGTCGCTGGGCAACCCCAACACCACCGACAAGCTACACCCACAACCCAAGTATTTGCTTAATTGCTCAAGGGAGAAAGCGCGTGTTGTTGGGTGAAGATAGCTTTGTTTACGATGCGAACCACTTTTTGATCTCCTCTGTCGACTTGCCGATTATCGCCAATATCATTGAAGCCAGTGAAGATAAACCTTATTTAGGGGTGATTATGGAGCTGGATCTGACTGAAATATCTCAACTTATTGTCGATAGTGAGCTGACGTTTAATCAAAGCAAAGAAGCACAAAAAGGCATAGCGGTTGGAGAGTTGTCGGAGCCATTACTTGACGCCTTTCTGCGTTTAATAGAGCTGCTGGATGAAGGACAAAGCATCAAAATTTTAGCGCCGATCATTAAACGAGAGATTTTTTATCGACTGTTAATCACCGAACAGGGCGCTCGTCTTAATCAAATCGTAACTGCAGGAAGTCACAGCCATCAAATCGCGAAGGCCATTGATTGGTTGAAGAATAATTTCGTAAAGCCTTTAAGTGTCAGTGAGTTAGCCGCCTACAGCGGCATGAGTAAATCGGCGTTTTATACCCACTTTCGCTCTATGACATCTATGACGCCACTGCAATTTCAAAAGAAATTAAGACTCAGCGAAGCTCGGCGTTTAATGCTGACAGAAAACCTCGATGCCATGGCGACTACGTTTAAAGTGGGTTACGAAAGCCCTTCTCAATTTAGCCGTGAATACAGCCGTTTATTTGGTGCGCCACCATCCAAAGACATCAAGTCTTTGCGCGAGAGTATGGGTTAAGCTCGGAATATCCTAGGAAGAAGCTAGAAAGTGAAACCGTCAGCCTCGTACTGCCTCGAGGCTAACGGTTTTATTATTTGGGAGAGAATGAACGTAACCTGCATTTGCAAACAAAACTGCGCAATATTGTTTATAACACCGCTTGTCGACTAGGCAAAAATACCTCACCCAACATACAGCGAACCGAGCCACCACCAATAGATTCTATGGTAGAAACATCGAATGGCAGCAATTTACCGTGCGTCGCAAGTTGATTTCTTTGTGCAGGAGAGAAAGCATCGTATGCCGATTGCGACATCGCAATGACTTTATCTCCATTGATGGTTTCCAACTGAAGAATGTTGCCACAGAAGTGGTTCATTTGCTCAATCGAAATAGAGATCACTTGTTTATCTTTAGCGAGTGATTTCAGAACAAAACGACGCTCAAATTCTGGGATCACTTCGTCACAAATCACGCAGAACTGCTCACCCACAGCCATCATCACGTTGGTATGGTAAATAGGCGCACCAGATGGCAAACGAGTTTGGAAAGAGATCACTCGTTCATAGCCAATACGATCGGCGTAATCTTCTAAAACCAGACGATCACAACGTTGTGAGAGTGCGGCATAGACCGTTTTATTTAAGTGGTCAAAGACCATCACACCCGTGCTTTCTAAATACGCTTGCTCATCAAGATATTCAGTTAGGCTGCTACGTCGATGAACTTCTCGCCCAGCTTGCGCTAGTGCCGCCACAAGCGCATCGGGACGCACTTCTTTTTGACGGTTTTCACAGGCCATTGGAAAGGTGTACAACGTGCCATCTGGCGTAGTGCTAAACCAGTTGTTTGGAAATACCGCGTCTGGCGTCGCAACATCTGAAGCTGGATAATCAAACTCAACAACTTGAACGCCCTCTTGACGCAGCGTAGCTACCATACTCGCGAACTCGGCCATCACTCTACGCGAGACTTCTTCTTGGCTGAGTGACACTTTATGTTGGAACTCATTATCTTGTGCGGTTTCTTCATTAAAACGAAACTCTTTCGGTGGCACCATCACTACGCAGTTTGCGGTTTGGCGCTGAGCACTTTGCGTGCTTTCTTCTTTCCCATTAGCAAATTGGGTCACTGATTCGTGTAATAGCATCCAATACATTCCTTATCACTAGAATGAGGAGATTGTAAATTTATTGTTAACTTCAGTTTTGCTGTTTTCACAATTAATTTAATTATCTAGAAGTAATTTTCACTGCACTTAGCTTATTTCTCCCGAAATTTTATTGTCACTATGCAGGTTTAAGGTTTTATGGCATCACGATGAACATGCTAAGAATTCATCATAAGAATCAGAACCATAGACAACCACACCCATAACAAACTAGTTACATTTAAAACACAATCGGTTAGACTATTTTTTCGCCCCTCTCGTCAATCCGTCTGCTTTCTCGAGGAGCAGCCAAAAACCCTTATACACGCGGCTTCGTCCAAAGCTGCGTGAATCGATGGATTTAGCCACCCCAAATGGCACTGTTTTAACTTTAGGATGAGTTATGTTTAAACGATTTGAAGGCTTTACAGAGCCGTTCCCCAAATCCACACCAGATCAGCCTCCTTCAGGGATGCTCGCTTTTTTACGTTATTACACCCGCGGCTACGAAAAGCCTTTGATCATCATGTCTTTGATGGCCACGATTGTTGCTGTCGTTGAAGTTATGTTGTTTGGCGCGATGGGACAATTGGTTGATTGGTTGTCCACCAGCAATCCAGAAACGTTCTTGCAAGACAATAAAGCAGATTTAATTTTCTACGGAACCTTATTGTTGGTTGTCATGCCCATTTTGGTGATCGTGTATTCGTTGCTCGTTCACCAAACATTATTGGGCAACTATCCAATGTCTATCCGCTGGCTTGCACACCGGTATTTGCTCAATCAAAGCTTAAACTTCTATCAAGATGATTTTGCAGGCCGAGTTGCTACTAAAGTCATGCAAACGTCACTAGCTGTGCGCGAAACCGTCATGAAAGCTATGGATGTGTTTGTTTATGTTACGGTTTACTTCACCAGCATGATCATTATGTTAGCGACGGCAGACTGGCGTTTGATGATCCCAATGATCGTCTGGCTGCTCGCTTACATCGCTATCCAAATCTATTTTGTCCCTAAGCTCAAAGATGTCGCTTCAGCGCAAGCCGATGCACGTTCGACAATGACCGGACGCATCGTCGACAGCTATACCAATATTCAAACGGTCAAACTGTTTTCTCATAGCCAGCGCGAAACCCAATATGCTGAGCAAGGCATGAAGGGATTTTTGAATACGGTCTATCGTCAAATGCGCCTAGTGACCGGCTTCGACGTTGCTGTAGAGATCTCAAACTATATTTTGGTGTTTTCCGTTGCTGCTTTATCGATTTACCTGTGGTTGGATAGTGCCATCAGCGTTGGCGCGATTGCGATTGCTGTTAGCCTTGCATTACGCGTAAATGGTATGTCGATGTGGATCATGTGGGAAGTTGGCGCCCTCTTTGAAAATATGGGAACCGTAGTCGATGGAATGAAAACGCTCTCTAAGCCTATTGATATTAAAGATAAACCAGGCGCAAAAGACTTAGTAGTCACTGAAGGTGGCATTCACTTTGATAACGTCAGCTTCCATTACGGTGAGAACAAAGGCGTGATTAGCCACCTCGATCTCAACATCAAACCAGGAGAGAAAGTCGGCTTGGTTGGGCGCTCCGGCGCCGGAAAATCAACTTTGGTGAACTTGTTACTTCGTTTCCACGATGTCGAAGACGGCAGCATTAAGATCGATGGACAGAACATCTCAGAAGTCACACAAGACTCTTTGCGTTCAAAGATCGGTATGGTGACCCAAGATACTTCTCTGCTACACCGTTCGATTCGAGACAATATTTTGTATGGCAACCCAGATGCGACAGAAGAAGATTTGTTGAAAGCCACCAAGCAAGCGCATGCCCATGAGTTTATCGAAACACTGACCGACCCATTTGGTAATGTCGGATACGATGCGCAAGTTGGTGAACGTGGTGTGAAACTGTCTGGCGGCCAACGTCAGCGTATCGCAATATCTCGTGTGCTACTCAAAGATGCACCATTGTTGGTACTGGATGAAGCAACATCGGCTCTGGATTCAGAAGTCGAAGCAGCCATCCAGGAAAGCTTGAATGAGTTAATGCAAGGAAAAACCGTTATTGCGATTGCGCACCGATTGTCGACCATCGCACAAATGGATCGCCTCATCGTACTTGATCAAGGCAGTATTGTTGAACAAGGTTCTCACCAAGAGCTCATCGCGAACAACGGTATTTATGCCCAGCTTTGGGCCCATCAAACTGGCGGATTTATCGCTGAAGAGTTAGAAAATCAACACGTTTCTTAATTAGCGAGAAACCCAATAAAAACGGCGCATGAAGCGCCGTTTTTCATTTTTATTAATAAACCTATACTCATATAGCCATTATAGTTTCTCATATATGAAACATTCTCCATGATAAAGCTCACATTTTTTCTGCTAATATACCGCCTCGTTGCGTATCCATTGCAATGAACACAATACAGAGTTTTGAGCCGTCTTCATTTGTCATTTCACTTTTTGAGAAACAGCTATACTCAATAGATGGCTTAGTTATTAGATTAACAATAAGGTAATTAGCTTATGTGTAAATGTGGTTCAATGCAGATCGTACAACTCAAACCAAGTTGGGCTGACAAGCTATTCGGCTACTCAGAAAGATGGAAATGCCAACTTTGTTGTAAGATCTACCGCATCTAAAATTAAAAATAGAATCTTAGTTTTTTATAAGAAAAAGCAGTGGCCCGACAGTAATTGTCGGGTTTTGTTTTTCTGCACATCCATTTTTATCCCTTCGCAACACGGTCACTCATCACGGCAAAACCTAGCATCTCAATGTGACTTAGGTATAGAATCAGGCCCACTTATTTATTCCGATATTCACATATAACTGGTCACTATGAACAAAAGTTTGCTAACGAATGTCCTCGCTATCGCTTTGATGGCTGGAGGTCATCAATTACAAAACGACTACCTTTGGTATGCGGGGCTGTTTGCGTTCTCAGGCGCCATCACTAACTGGCTTGCCATCCACATGCTGTTTGAAAAAGTGCCTGGATTATACGGTTCTGGCGTGATCCCCGCGCGATTTGAAGAGTTTAAACTGGCTATCAAAAACTTGATGATGGAGCAGTTCTTTACCGAAGCGAACATCGATCGATTCTTGAACAAAGAAATGGCGGGCGGTGTAAACATCGATCTTCAACCTGTGATTGAGAAAGTGGATTTAAACCCAGCGTTTGACTCTTTGGTAGAAGTGATCGAAGGCTCTCAATTTGGCGGCATGCTAGCGATGTTTGGCGGCGCGGAGGCATTACAACCTATGCGGCAGCCTTTCGTCGAAAAGATGCAAGAATCCATTATTGAGTTGAGCAAGAGCGATAACATCAAAGAAGCACTGAAAGAGCAGTTCGAGTCTCCTGCTATGATGGATGAGATAAAGCAGAACATTGAAGGCATCATTGATCAGCGCTTGAGCGAATTAACACCCGCACTGGTCAAAGAAATGGTGCAAAAAATGATTAAAGAACACCTTGGCTGGCTAGTCGTTTGGGGTGGCGTATTTGGTGGTTTGATTGGTGTTATCAGCACCTTTATCGGCGCATAGTCGCTCACCGATTTATCAAAAAGGAGCTTCGGCTCCTTTTTTGATCTTGAAAAAGTAATATGCCAAGCCACGCTAAATAATATGCTCAACGCATAAGCGCTGCAGTCATAGAATATCAGCCTCTAACCAAGAAGCTCCGGGTTTACGCCAAATCCTGTTTTATGTTCTTCAATTACCACTTCACTGCGAGTCTGGATTACGCCCGGAAGCGTGCCTAACTTACTCGACATAAACTCCTGATACGCTTTCATACTCTTAACACGAACCTTTATCATGGTATCGAAGTCCCCAGAGAGCGAATAACACTCTTCAATTTCCGGCATCAATTCGACGGCTTTCGCAAACTTTTCAAAAATGGAAAAACTGGTTTGGTCTAAGCGAATATGGATGAATACTTGCACATCCAACCCTAATTTTTCCGCATTCAGCTCCGCATGGTAGCCATTGATATACCCCTCTTTTTCTAGCCGCTTCACACGGTCAGAACATGGCGAGGTCGTTAAGTTGATCTGCTTTGCGAGTTCAACAACTGGAATTCTGCCTCTTGAATGAAGCACTCTCAAAATGTGTAAATCAATCCGGTCCAATTGGTAACTCATTAACCACATCCTTGTAACCACTCAGGAAGCATCACATTAATCGTTGCTTAAACAATTGCAAACCATCAAATGCACAGCATGTGAAATTCAGCAGAGAATAATTAGAAAATAACTAAGGGAGGAAAGGGCTGCGATTACTGCCGCTCTCTCCATAACCGAGTATGAAGAACAAAAGTAATCTAGCGGCTCCCGTAGAGTCGCAAATTTGAAAGCGTGTGATACGCCTTTATAGATCTGGCGTGCGGGGCAAGCAAGCCGCCCTGTTTAGCTATTAATCATAGCTATCGCTCTGAATTAGAGAGCTGCCGACGTATGCCTGGTAGGATGAGGAATCACTTCTCCAATTGCACGATGATTACAGCATCGGCAGTAGTATTGTGGTTCCATCTCGTAGTAGTGTTCACCTGATACAAATTTCGCCATCAGCTGTGTAAAACTCACCACTTTACCTGTCAACGAATCAACGGGCTGTGGCTCGCAACGCTTCATGATCACTTTATGTTGCGTTGATTTTCTACAAGCTGCGCAATATATATCCGGCATTTCTCTTCTCCCTGTTTTTCAGTACTACTGACAATTGACATATTTTGTTCAAAATAATTCCACAATAAAAAAGCCCCTTTAATTTTTTGTGTCCTATCTTCAAAAAATTGGACGAAAGTATCAAAAAATTGAGACATTGGTCAGACCTCAACTTTTGTACCATTATTATGAACGAACGCGCTTATGTGTGTAATAATACGATACATCACACATAAGCAATTGTTGCTACTCGCTATTTCAATCTGCAATGATCAATTTTATGGCGTTTTAAATATGGCTTTCACTCACATTTTCGATTCAGGCATTACTTGGTTGTTTAAACATGCCTGATTTACAGTGTGAATCTGCAATTTCCACGATACTGACACATCTCAAGGACGCACGATGACGCTTCAACCAACGCTCACGACACAAAGGCTTATTCTTCGCCCATTTCATCCGACAGACAGCGCAACAGTCGCACGACTCGCAGGAGACAAGAGCATTGCAGATATGACGGCAAATATTCCTCATCCCTATGAAGAGCCGATGGCACAAGTTTGGATTAAGAGCCATGTTGGCCTATATCACCAACGTAGTGGGGTCATATATGCCATTACTCAACGTCAAGACGATGCGTTAATTGGTGCTGTTAGTCTGCTAAACATCTCCGAGGGAGTCGGCACATTAGGGTATTGGCTTGGCGTCGATTATTGGGGGAATGGGTTGGCTCAAGAAGCGTCAATGGCTTTAATTCAATTTGCCAGAACACATTTTGAGTTATCGGGCCTAAAAGCGATGCACTTGGTCGAAAACAGACAATCCCAATCAGTCATTCAAAAGTTGGGCATGACGTATATCGACAATCACATCATCAAAATGCAGGGAAAAGAACGAGAAGTCTGTGTATACCAGCAAATATTTTCGCCTCAAGTAACCGTAGCGACCTCTCAAAATTAAGGCACTAAAAAACCAGCCTCTCAGCTGGTTTTATCTTTCACCTTGAAAGGCATAAATACTAGTCTTGTGCGACTTTCACACGAATCTTGCTCTTGTGTACTGAAGACAGGTTTAGTGCCTCCAACGCCGCAACGGCTTCGGCTTCATCCGGCATGATCACAAAACCAAACCCTTTTGATAAACCCGTTTCTTGATCAAGCACGACGGTGCAAAGCTCAACTTTGCCGTAGTTTGAGAACAGAGTACGGATGTCTTGCTCTGTCGTCTCACGAGCTAAGTTTCTTACTAGAAGTTTCATATTAAACCATTTTATGTTTATAACGCCTCAATTCTCTCAGCTTCTCCCTTACAAACCAAGTGAATAATGTTCTTGCGAAGGCTAGATGTCTCTAAGTGTTTCTGTTTAAATGATTTTTAGTGATAACGCTCTGAATCCTGCATTACGAGACGATTGGAGTATAAAAGCCTAGGAGATTCGACATGGAAACCAAACGTTTAAAGCTCATCCCAGCTTGCTTGGAACGTGCAGAAGAAGCACATCAGGCCGTTGTTCGTAGCCAAAAAACGCTTGAAGTTTACCTGCCATGGGTACCTCACGTCCTCACTTTAGAAGCGATGATTGCAGGGACAGAGAAAGCCATCGCAAACTTTGAAAACTTCGAAGAAGAGTTGCGCTACTACCTAATCGACAAGGAAAGCGATCGTTTACTCGGTGCCATTGGGTTAATGATCCATGATCAAGAGATACCGGCATTTGAGATTGGCTATTGGCTTGATGATCGCGCGGTAGGCTACGGTTATATCTCTGAGGCGGTAGCGGCGATTGAAAACTATGCATTCGAAGCGTTGGACGCGAAAAGAATCGCGATTTTAGCCGATGCGAATAACCACAAAAGTCGTGCGGTTGCTGAGCGCTGTGGGTATGAGTTTGAAGGTGAGCTACGCAATGCTCGGCGTGCGTCTTCTGGCGAGCTGAGTAACACCGTCATTTACGCCAAAGTTCGTCGTGACTAACACACTCACAAAGAATAAAGCGACGTGAAAATCTGGCCTCAAGCAATCACCATTAACGTTTATTAAGTTCAGATAAAACAAAGCCCGCTTATACAGCGGGCTTTGTGTTCGTAAAAGGAAGTAATTAGTCTAGTTCAACTAGTTTCTTCTCGTACGATTGATGTTGGTCTAATACGTCTTGCGCTGCACCGCCTGTCGCTTTGCTGATAACAACGATAGCAAGCGTAGAGAAGATGATGCCCGGTACGATTTCGTAGACATCAAACCAACCGCCAGTTAGCTGCTTCCAAACTACGATAGTGATACCACCAACAAGGATACCTGCTAGTGCGCCGTTACGGTTCATACCGCTCCAGTAAAGGCTAAGTACAACCGCAGGACCAAATGCAGCACCGAAGCCAGCCCAAGCGTAAGAAACAAGACCAAGTACTGAACTATCTGGTGTCATTGCTAGGAATAGCGCAACAAGCGAAATCACGATAACGCCGATACGGCCAATCATTACGATTTCTTCAGAAGAGGCTTCTGGCTTGAATACTTGCTTGTAGAAATCTTCTGCAAGCGCTGAAGATGAAACAAGGAGCTGTGAGTCTGCTGTACTCATTACCGCCGCTAGGATTGCTGCTAACAACATACCTGCAACGACAGGGTGGAATACTGCGTTAACCAATAGCATGAAGATCTTCTCGCCATCTTCTAGTTGAGTGCCCGGATGACCCGTAACCCAAACCAGACCGACAAGACCAACAAGCATTGCACCAACCATAGATAGTGCAGTCCAAATCACAGCGATACGACGTGCAGTCGTTAGATCTTTGTTTGAACGAGACGCTTTAAAACGCGCTAGGATGTGTGGCTGACCAAAGTAACCAAGACCCCATGCCGCTAAAGAGATGATAGCAATCGCAGACAGTGGTTCGCCTTTGGCGTCATTCCATAGCGTTGCAAGTTCTGGGTTGATGTCATGCAGATCAGAAGTTAGCTGACCTAGACCACCGTCCATAACAGCAACAGGAACAATCATTAGCGCAGCGGCCATTAGCAGACCTTGCACTAAGTCAGTCCAAGATACCGCAAGGAAACCACCGAATAGTGTGTAAGAAACCACACACACCGTACCGATGATAACAGCGTAAGTGTAATCTAGACCGAATACCGTCTCAAACAGTTTGCCCCCTGCGACCAAACCTGAGCTGGTGTAGAAAAGGAAAAATAGAAGAATGAAAAACGCAGAGATTGTCTGGATCAGTTTCGACTTATCGTTGAAGCGACGTGACAGGAACTCTGGCAACGTTAACGCGTCAGTTTGGATACTGTAGGTACGTAGGCGTTTTGCACTGATGAGCCAGTTTGCCCATGTACCAAGAAGTAGACCGCCGGCTAACCAGAAGGCCTCGATACCCGCAGCGTACGCATAGCCAGGCAAGCCTAGCAGCAACCAGCCACTCATATCTGAAGCACCTGCAGATAATGCAGCAGGCCACGGACCTAGGCTACGGCCACCTAGGAAGTAATCAGATGAATTGGAAGTCCTCTTATACGCGTAAACGCCAATAGCAACCATAATCAGTAAATACGCCACAAAAGTGGACGTGATAGCAAAGCTATTTTCTATCATTAGATAGTCCTCGTTATAATTATTTCCTTCCTTGCCTGCCCTGATATTTTACCGTCTCAGCAATACATCAGAGTATAAGAAACCAATCTGGACCGGCTCTCAGTCCAGTTACTCCAGATTGGTATCACAAGTCAGGTTAGTGAGTTTCGTTCCCCAACTCGAGTAGAGTCGCGTTACCACCCACCGCGGTAATATTTATCGTTCGAGTGCGCTCGGTAATGAAGCGCAACGAGAGATGAGGATCATGAGCCAATTTCGGTGACTCTAAATCCGTTTCAGAAACTAAGCCGACGATTGCACCGTCACGCTTAGCTAGTTGAAGATTGAGCGCATGCTCAACCTGTGAACGCCCAACATAACCCACACTACGTACATCGCTCTCAAGCAACGGGGCAGACGCATCGTACGCAACAACCTGGACTAAGTTAGATGGGAAGTTTGCCAACGCTACAGCTTGCTTAACCAGTTGGTTTAGCTCTGCATTGTCACTGCAAACGACCACACTGTTGCCTGCAATTAAGGCACAGGTGATCATCGCAAAAGCACTGTATAACGCATTATCAGCAGGCTCGATGTTGTTTTCACAAATCACCAAAGCCACACCGCGTCCTGCGGCATACAGTTCGTTAGTTTCCCCTGTAGGGCCAACTAACTGGTGAGTTTCTGCAAGAAGAGTTGATGCTTGTTGCAATTGGTAAGAAACCACTTTGGCAACGGTAGACTGCTGCCCTTCTAATGCAGATTTAAATGCCAGAACATGCTCGCATTTGTAATCAAAATCAGTCAGATTCCACTGCTCCCACGCAGAGAATGCATCTTTAAAATAGGTGATCTGATGAACCATAATGCGACTCCTTATGCGTTTTCTGCTTGAGCAAGAAGATGTTGAGTAAAGCGGAATAGGTAGTGTGGACCACCAGCTTTCGGGCCAGTACCCGACAAGCCTTGACCACCAAACGGCTGTACGCCAACCACAGCACCAACTTGGTCTCGGTTGATGTAGCAGTTACCCACTCGAGCGTGTTTCTCAATCCAACGGTACGTGGTTTCGTTACGGCTATGGATACCCATCGTCAAGCCAAAACCCGTCTTGTTGATCTGCGCAACCACGTTCGGTAATTCAGACGCTTTAAAGCGAACAATGTGCAAGATTGGACCAAATTGTTCTTCTTTCAGCACATCGATGCCCGAGATTTCAAACGCACTTGGTGAGACAAAGTCACCATGCTGGCACGATTCATCCAGCTGTAGCTGAGCGACTTTAGTCTGTGTTTTGCTCATTTGCTCAAGGTGAGCAAGGAGTTTTTGTTTTGCATTGCTGTCGATAACCGGACCAACATCCGTTTTGTGTAGGTAAGGTAAACCAACATGCAGCTCATTCATCGCACCTTGAATCAGGTTGATCATACGGTCTGCTACATCTTCTTGTACAAATAGAACACGAAGGGCAGAACAACGCTGACCGGCAGATGCAAACGCCGAACGAATCACATCACGCACCACCTGCTCTGGCAATGCAGTACTGTCCACGATCATCGCGTTTTGACCACCTGTTTCCGCAATAAACGGAACCGGTTTCGCGCTGCGCTCCGCGAGCGTGACGTTAATGCGTTGCGCAGTTGCCGTTGAACCAGTGAATGCCACACCAGCAATAGCATCATGAGAAGTCAGTGCATGACCAATCTCAGCGCCGCGACCAGTAAGTAACTGAATCACACCAGCAGGGAAACCCGCATCAAGCATTAATTCAATAGCGCGAGCGGCAATTAAGCTTGTTTGCTCAGCAGGTTTGGCAACCACTGTGTTACCCGCAATCAGTGCTGCCGTTACCTGACCAAGGAAAATAGCCAGAGGGAAGTTCCAAGGGCTAATACATACAAACACACCAAGACCTTCACGGCTAGAAATGCGTTTCACACCGTCAAAACCTTCTAGCTCAAATGGCTGTAGGTTTTGCGCTTGTTTCGCGTAATAACGACAGAAATCCACTGCTTCACGAACTTCATCAATACTATCGTGAATCGTCTTGCCCGCTTCTTTGTGACAAATCGCCACCAGCTCAGCCAGGTTTTCTTCCATTAAGTCAGCAAGCTTTTCTAAACAAGCCGCTTTTTGCTCAACAGGAACGCCTTTCCAATCAGAGAAAGCGGTTTGCGCCGCATCAATTGCAGCGGAAACATGATCAAGTGTTGCAAATGCCACCTTGCCGACTTCAATTCGGCGATCGTACGGTGCGGTGATGATCTCAGCCGCATTTTCCTTGATCATGCTTTCGGCAAAACGCTCACCATTGATCATCGGGCCTGCAACCCACTGATTGTCCATGAAGCTTTCTACTTGCGCTTCAAATGGCTTCGCCTCACTGTCGATATCAATGTTGACGCCGTATGAGTTCTTACGCTCAGGGAAGATATCGGCAGGTAATGGGATCTTGTCGTTGTGTAGCGTGTCAAAACCCGTCAACACATCAACAGGGTGATGAGTCAACTCGTAAATCGGACAACGCGCATCAACCAATCGATGTACAAACGAGCTGTTCGCGCCATTTTCAAGCAGGCGACGAACCAAGTACGGAAGAAGATCAGCATGGCTACCGACAGGAGCGTAAATACGTACTGGCTGACCATACATTTCCATAACATGGTTATACAGTGAATCACCCATACCATGTAGACGCTGGAACTCGTACTCTTTGTGCTCAGCCATAACGGCGATTGCCGTCACCGTGTGGGCATTGTGGCTTGCAAATTGCGGGTAGATATTACCGCGAACACCTTCGCTAAGTAGGAAACGAGCACAAGCTAGGTACGCAACGTCCGTCGCTTCTTTGCGAGTGTATACCGGGTAATTAGCGTAACCCGCTTGTTGAGACCACTTGATTTCGCTGTCCCAGTACGCGCCTTTAACCAAACGCAGCGGAATAAGGTCACCCTGCTCTTTTGCCAGTGCATTTAGCCACACCAAGACTGGTAGAGCACGTTTTGAGTAGGCTTGAATAACCAAACCAAACTTGCCCCAACCTTTCACAAGATCGCTACGGTACACTTTCTCAAATAGCTTCAGAGAAAGCTCAAGGCGATCCGCTTCTTCTGCATCGATTGTGATTGCAACGTCGACTTCAATTGCACGTTTCAATAGCTGCATTAGTGAGTCATACAACTCTGTCATTACACGTTCTTCATTTGTGACTTCGTAGCGCGGGTGTAATGCAGAAAGCTTGATGGAAATCGAAGGCGCAGGACTGGTGTCATTGCCGTAAGTCTCTCGACCTACCGCTTCGATCGCCATTAGGTAATCTTTGAAGTACTTGTTCGCGTCCGCTGTGGTTAACGCAGCCTCACCTAACATATCGAATGAGTAGGTGAAACCTTTGTCGCGCATTGGGCGACCGTTCTTTTGCGCTTCTTCGATCGTACGGCCACGAACAAACTGGTGACCCATAATCTTCATTGCCTGATACATGGCTTTACGAATCACAGGCTCAGAGAATTTATTTACCAAACGGTTTACAGCCTGACCTGGGCTCTGGGTGCCTTGCTCACCAAGACCAACCACTTTACCTGTTAGCATGAGGCCCCATGTTGATGCGTTAACAAACACAGAGTCAGAGTTTTTCAGGTGAGATTTCCAGTCTGCGACGCTCAACTTATCTTTAATCAAAGAATCTGCTGTCGCGGCATCTGGGATGCGCATTAATGCTTCTGCAAGACACATCAGCAAGATACCTTCTTGAGTATCTAAGCTGTATTCCAACAATAGAGCATCAATCATCTGGATTGACTTCTTATCGGCACGAATGGCTTCGATAAGTTGGGTCGTTTGGGTAGTGACCGCCGATTTTTCATCCTCTGTCGGCGTCGCTAGTGGCAATAGTTGCTCTAGCCATTGAGACTCGTCCACCATATACAATGGCGAGATCAGTGACCACAACTTATCAAGCGGCTGCCCGATAAATTCCGGTGTCAACACGTTCGTAGCTGTAAACATGTGTGTTCCTCAATCTCACTCCTCGAAAACCGCTTCGAGGATTATCAATGGCTGGCAGTGTATTTTGAGGCCGATAAGAATACTTGTCAAAAACTACGACATTTTTGCCAAAAACTCGCTTTTATAACAAAACATCCACATAGTCACATTCAAATAGGTAATATTTTGTGTTGTAAATTTTAATTTTTTCATTGCATTCACAACAAAATGTCAGGAATATCAATAAGATTTTTGTGAAGCGTCCGTTCTAAGAGAAAATGTAGGATCAAGTGGCATATCAGTCATACCAAAGGACAGAGAATTTAACAAAACGAGAGATAGGTCACGTGAATAAAACACAAAAAAACCATGCATATTGCATGGCTTTATTCTAATTGCTGCTAATTTGACCTAAAAATACGCGTTGTTATCCAACTTGTTTTTTATAGCGGGATGGCGATATTCCCTGTAAGCGAGTAAAAGTATGAGTAAACGTACTCTGGCTTGAGAAACCAGTGAATTCGGCAATTTGCCCTAAAGAAAGGTGGCCTTGCTCGATTAATTCACGAGCCATGTCGATACGCTTTCCGAGAACATATTGATGAGGTGTAATCCCCATCTGCTCCTTAAACAAGCAATGGAACTGACTTTCCCCAAGAAACACTCGTCCCGCTAACTGAGCCACACTGATCTTATGGCTAAGGTGCTGCTCGATGTAGCGATCAATCGCCTCCAAATCAAAGCGTGACTCTTTTCGGCTAGTCTCAAATGCCGAGATATGGCGCTGCATCAGTGCAATCACAGTGTCGTTGCACGCACGACTTAACAGCAGATCATCCGGATGGTTTCGCATTTCCTGAACCAACATCTGTATCAGCTTCTGAATTTGACCGTCTAACTGAAAGTAGACATGGTCTCTTTCTAGATTATTGATTTTCTGCAGCATTTCAGGATCATCATTTGTCGGTTTTGGCATATTCAGCACCAAAATATCCGATTGATTAATGACGCCACCGAAAGCATGATCAGAGCATGCGGTTACCACACAACCTTGGCCAGGACCGACAAGATTACCTCGTCCACGCACTTCAAATTCGGCTTGTCCTTTTAAACCAATCACGATCTGTGTGTAAGAATGATCATGGCAGTCCATATAAGACGGAAGTGTGATCAGTTCTGCTGGCTTAGGCAGCATAATCTCTTGATATGGCGGGGCTTTGGGGTTATCTGAATCACTCATTTTAAACAGTCGTCTTTACACGGTCAGCTTACGTCTTGGCATCATATACCTTCCTTGTTGGGTTGCAACTTTTCCCCAACTCAATCGCACAAGATCAAAACAGCATGATCAAGTTCGTTTACATGATCATAGTTCCGGAACGATGATCATGCGAGGTTAACTTACGGTCAATGAGCAACCAATTTTATTAACAAAAACGGATAGATAGAAGCACCTTACGTATACATAACCAATAGATATAAAGATCCTTGTTACCGAACAATCCGTTATTTGGTAGAACACTGCGGTTCAAAATAGATAAATCGCCTCATAAACAGATCAAAGCCACCTCTTGAAATCAACATAGAGGGATTTCCCCCCTTACTAATATGCTTCTGATTCAATACATTAGTCCTCGAGCTTTAAGATGCATACGATCTAAAGCTCTCGGTATCTCATTGATACCTCTAACTTACTTAGCAGACCCTCGCTAGGTAATTTAGAACCTCTTCTACACGTCGACAAGATTATATCTTGTGTTGCCAGCCCGTCTTCAGGCTGGCTTTTTTTTCGCTTCTCAACAATGAAAACAATAGCATAAGCTGATATTATAGCTTTCGTCTCACTGTCCCTCTCATATGACTTAGGCACCGTTCTCCCTCTCGATGAGTGATATGAACGCTAACTAAATTACAACTGAGTTGTAGGAAGCATGATCAAGGACGATACGAGTTGTAAGCCGAACATCAGGCGGACATCCGTGAGCGCACATATCTGTAATGAAACAGACCATTTTCCCAATTAAATTCTTCGTTCAATTTCGTTGTTGTTTGTCGCTGTGTGACGAAAATATCGAACACCATGAACTTAATTGGATTGAGCGCCAATCAACGAACGTGTTCTAGCAACGTGACTGCCTACTTGGCAATGTCAATATTAACAACGCAACACGGACGTCTCTGTATTGGTAAAAGCAGTATGTAGTGAGTCCTTTTGTGAATATTTCAGTCGATACCATAGAACAATCCCTCCTTAAACAGCTACCTGGTTGTTGGGGATGCAAAGATAAAGATTCGGTATTCCGCTACGTAAATCAGGAATACGCAGAACTGTTGGGACACACGTCGCCCGAGGAGTGCGTCGGTAAAACTGATTTTGAGATGGCAAGCCCAACCACTGAATGTGCACAAGAATTTCAACGCCAAGATAAACACGTCATCGAAACTGGTGAGTCACTCAAAATTCTTGATATACATCCTTATCCAGATGGCCGCTGGCGAGCGCATATCTTTACTAAAACACCGTGGCGAGATGACAATGGTAACATCGTAGGGACCATTTTCTACGGAAGAGAACTCACCGACACCGCCGTGATTGAAGTGGGGTATTGGGTTTGTCGTGCAATCAGCACCAACCCTAATCAGCAATCCATCTTTCGTTTCTCTGATTTACAACCAAAACCAGAGAAACTCACATGTCGCGAGCAAGAAACGCTTTTCCTCCTGCTCTACGGCAAGAAGCCACAATTCATCTCTCAGGTCATGGGCATATCAACAAAAACCGTTGAAGGACACGTCGCACGCTTACGTAATAAGTTTGCAGCGAACAGCAAGAACGAACTAATAGATAAAGCAATGGAAGCTGGCTACGGCTCTGTTGTACCCAAAACGCTGCTTAAGCATCAATTATCGGTAGTGTTGAATGGAGAGCGATAATTCGCGCCACTTTCTACCTACAAAAACACCGCCCAAGTGGGCGGTGTTTGTTTATTCATGAGGCACGAGAGTTTATGGCGCTAGACGGTCAATGTCCCAACTTCCGTCATGTTGGGAGAAAAGAAAGCGGTCATGAAGACGGTGTTCACCACCCTGCCAAAACTCGATGCTCTGTGGTTTTACGCGAAAGCCACCCCAGAAGGTTGGAACCGGTATTTCACCCTTAGCAAATTTCTGTTTTAGCTCTAAAAACTTACCTTCTAATACGCCTCGAGCAGAAATACGGCTACTTTGCTTGCTCGCGATTGCGGCTAATTGGCTCTCTTTTGGACGAGAAGTAAAGTATTTCATATTTTCTACGGCGGTGAGCTTTTCCGCCACACCAGTAATATGAACCTGGCGCTCTAACGGATGCCAAGGGAAGTGCAAACTAATATTGCTGTTATGCTCAAGCTGCTGGGCCTTGCGACTGCCTAGGTTGGTGTAAAATACAAAGCCATTTTTGTCGACGTTTTTTAATAGAACAATGCGTTGAAACGGCATGCCATTTTCATCAACCGTTGCAACTGTCATCGCAGTCGGATCCGTTAAGCCCGCTTCAACTGCTTGCTCTAGCCACAGATTAAATTGATCAATAGGATCAGCTTTCAAATCTTTACGACGTAGCCCACCTTTGGTGTACTCACGACGAATATCAGCAAGTTCCATCTCTACTCCTTCACTCGTTTTTGTCGATTGTGCTCCCGATACTGAGGAAATACAAGGACATCATTGTGCTTGTTATCGTTGCCGCTCACAGCATCACAGTGTGTCATTTGATACCATGACACAAAAAACCAGTGAGCTGATCGTGAACTTACTCAACCCTAAAGCCCTACGCCATTTTCTATTGCTACTGTGTGCCGTTGGCATTTCAGGGCTTGCGCTTACTCATCATTACGCAACTCAATACCAACATGATCAGTGGCAACAAAAGCTAGAGAGACAAGCAGCGCAAGTGTCGCAAGAAGTCGACTACGAGCTGGCAAAGTTTGAACAGATACCAAACCTATTAAGTCACGATCCGAGATTACTCAAAGCAGTAGAACGCGGAGCGCCCTCTCACGAGCTCAACCTATTGTTAGCAGATTGGTTGAAACAAAGTTTGGCCGATACGATTTACGTTCATGACCGCACAGGGTTGGTCATTGCCTCAAGTAACTTTCAGCAAGAAGATACGTTTGTTGGTTCCAGCTTTAGCTATCGTCCCTATTTTAAAAATGCGCGACGCGGTGAACCTGCTCAATATGTCGGGTTAGGCGTTCGTTCAAATAAACGTGGGTACTTCTTCTCATCTCCGCTTTGGGTAAATGATGAGGTCGTTGGCGTGATCACGGTAAAAGTGAATTTGGAGCAGTTGGAACAGCGTCTTTCGCAAACCACGACGGACGTACTCATCACGGATAAACACAATGTCGTGTTTATGAGCAATTTGCCTAACTGGCGCTATCGTGCACTCTTCCCGCTGTCACCGAGTGCAATAAACGAGCTTACCGAAACGCGTCAGTATGGCGATACCTTACCAGAGTATTTTGGTGAGCTTACCGCGCAAAGTGGCGTCACCGAGTTTGCTGATAATCAATTGCTCCTCTCACCTAATTACCTCGCATACGCGACACATTTATTGGATAAAGGATTTCGCGTCGTTGCCTTGATAAACCACAACACTGTCCTTGCCGCCGTTTTACAGGCTGATATCGTCTTCCTGATTCTATATGCGCTCATTGCGCTGATTGCGTTGGCGTGGTTCCAAACACTCGTGAACAAGGCACGCCTAGCCGACCTTAATGTGAGCCTAGAAGAAAAAGTGGTGCAACGAACCTTAGTGTTGAGTGAGGCCAACCAAAAGCTACAACAGACCATCCGCCAATATGAGCAAAGCCAACAAGAGCTTAAACAAACACAACAAGAACTGACTCAAGCCGCGAAATTGGCATTGTTGGGAGAACTTTCTGCCAGTATTAATCATGAGATAAATCAGCCACTTTCCGCACTAAGAACCTATACCGAAAACTCGCAGCGTTTGTTGGCAATGGAAAAATACCCAATGGTCGCCGACAACTTGGGCAAAATGCTGACACTCAATGACACCATTTCGGAAGTGATCGCTCGCTTAAAAGTCTTTACTCGGAAAGCCACGCACGATTCACACAATGAAATCGCGGTACTGCACGACGCAGTACATACTGCCACCAGCATTTTGAGCAACAAACTCATTAAACAAGGGGTGACATTAAAAGTCCCAGCCATCGATTATAATGTGAAGCTAGCAATTCACAGCGTTGAGTTAGAGCAAGTTCTGATCAATCTCTTCCACAACGCTGCACAAGCGATGGAAAACTACTGCATTGATCCGCAAATATCTATTGCCGTTCAGTGTCATGATGACAGCTGTGACATTCTTGTTTCCGACAACGGGCCCGGCATGTCGGACGAAGCCCTAGCAAAAGTCTTTGACCCATTTTTTACGACTAAGCCAGAGGGCTTAGGATTAGGTTTGACCATCTCCAAACGCATTTTAGAAAGCTATCACGGTTCACTCAGTGCTTATAAACATCAGAACACGGAACAACAAGCAGGAGGCATGACCTTTATCGTGACACTGCCAATCGCTATCCAAAACCAACGCAACCCAGAAGTGGAAAACAACCATGAATAATCCCGTTTTCTTTGTTGATGATGAACCACATATTCGTGATGCCGTCGCTCAAGCACTGCTTATTGAAGGGATAGACGTCACCTGCTTACCAAACGCCGTGGAAGCCTTACGCGTTATCGACCCAAATACGCCAGCGATCATCATCACCGATATCCATATGCCCGTGATGGATGGATTGGAGTTCATGCGAACGTTGCGAAGTAAAAACGATCACTTTCAATTTATCGTACTTACCGGACATGGAGATGTGAAAACCGCGGTAGATGCGATGAAAAGCGGCGCGTACGACTTTCTCGAAAAGCCTTTTTCAACGGAACAACTTATGAAGTCGCTCAATAATGCTGGCGATAAGTTGAATCTATTGCAGGAAAACATCTGGCTTAAGAAAGAGCTCGACATGCAAACTCATGTTGGTCCGAAAATGATTGGTCACAGTAAAGCCATGGTAAGCATTCGTCGCGCTTTGATCAGCGCACCAACGAACCAGCCGCTCATTTTTGTTGGTCAAGATGGCACAGGTCGCCGGCTCGCCGCACAATTTGCCCACGACATACATGCAACGCCAGACAGCGAGTTAATCGCCGCTTCTGGTGAGGATCTCTATGAGCTTTCATTAGAAGCCCTCGATAAAGCCATACATCGCTTGATTGAAGGAAAAAGCCATTGCAGCTTGTACTTACATAGTGCTGAGCATGTCTCATATGAACAATGGCAATGCTTGTTTAACCACCCGAAACTTGAGCGTGTTTTTGGTGCGACAACCCAAGTTGATCCGTCTATCAAAGCCCTGGCTACTCTAATTCACTTACCGACACTCGATGAAAGAAAGGAAGATATAGGGCCTTTATATAAGCACTTTGTACGCCACGCAGCGAGCCGTTATCAGCTTCAACCGCCACACATTAGCTTAGAAGAAGTCAAACATCTGACCGATTTAGAATGGCCAGAAAATATTAAGCAGCTGCGCCAATTTGCAGAACTTCGCGCACTCAAGCCAGATACCTTCCGAATGGAAGATTGGAACAGTGAAAAAAGTATCGAAATTCAGAGTATGACTCAGCGCACAGAATACTTTGAATATTGCTTATTATTCGATGCACTACAAAGACACCGAGGCAGACTCAAAGAGGTTCAACTAGAATTACAGGTATCACGCAAAACCTTGTACGACAAACTAAAAAAACATCAGTTGGATAAAACCAAGTTCAAGGCGCAATAGCCATACTCTGACGGTATCTCCACTTTTCTTTTGCTAGAGAAGCATTGAAAACGCTCATTCGGAGAGAGAATGGTCTTCGTCTCATATTTTTATTCGCCGAGCATACTGACATGATCGGTTAATAATAATAAGATCAAAAAGATAATCAGCATTTATATAAGCAGGGACTGTGATGAGCCGAGATAACTACAACAAACTCAACAATGAAGAGTTGGATTTTGTTGACGACAAAACTGCAGCATTGCTCCTCAACACCCCCAACAGCGCACGTTTGATGCTCTGGGTGATGGTGTTGTTTTTTATTGCTGCAATAGGCTGGGCATCTTGGGCTGAAATCGACCAAGTCACTGTTGGTCAGGGAAAAGTCATTCCTTCTTCACAGATTCAAGTTGTCCAAAACTTAGAAGGTGGCTTAGTCAAAGAAATTTTAGTCAAAGAAGGTCAGTTGGTTGAAAAAGGTCAGCAGTTACTTCTGATCGATGACACTCGCTTTCGCTCTGATTTTCGTGAGCGTGAACAACAAGTTGCCAACCTAACTGCGTCTGTTCTGCAACTCTCAGCTTCAATCAACAGTGTTGCTGTGAAGCGTGATTTTGAAACGGAAAACTGGCGCCAAAGCGTAGTACTCGATTATGGCAAACTGACCTTTCCGCCAACTTTAGAAGAAACTCAGCCGAAACTCACTCAGCGCCAGAAAGCAGAGTACCGCGAAGATTTAGACAATTTACGCAACCAACTTTCGGTGATTGACCAACAAGTTCAGCAAAAGCAGCAGGACTTAGTAGAGATTGAAGCGCGAGTAAGGAACTTACGTCAAAGCTATCAATATGCAAAGAAAGAATTAGACATCACCAAACCGTTGGCTGATGAAGGTGTTGTACCTCGTATTGAATTACTCAAATTACAACGCCAAGTCAACGACACCCGCCGCGAAATGACTTCCAGTGAGCTCAAAATCCCGGTACTAAAGTCAGCAATTCGAGAATCCATGCTTAATCGCATTGATGTTGCGCTCAAATTCCGCTCTGAACAGCAAGAGAAACTCAATAGCGCCCAAGACCAGTTATCTGCCTTGGTTGAATCAGCAGTGGGTTTAGAAGATAGAGTTAATCGAACCGTTGTGAACTCGCCAGTAACAGGCAAAATCAAAACGCTGAACATCAACACCGTTGGGGGTGTTATCCAGCCAGGCATGGATATCGTCGAAATTGTACCAACTGAAGATACGTTATTAGTAGAAGCGAAAATTGCGCCCAAAGACATTGCATTTTTGCGCCCGGACCTACACGCCATCGTGAAGTTTACGGCTTACGACTTCACTAAGTACGGCGGCTTAGAGGGTGAATTGGAGCACATCAGCGCAGATACAACCCAAGATGAAGAAGGAAATAGCTTTTACATCGTTCGTGTCCGCACCGATAAAACGAATTTTGGTCAAGATGCAGATTTACCAATCATTCCAGGAATGACGGCATCGGTCGATATCATCACAGGGAAGCGAACCGTTTTGGAATATCTACTTAAACCGATTTTAAGTGCCAAAACGAACGCCTTGAAGGAGTAAATCACACCAAGGTACTCACAACGGCGAGTATTGAGCGATAAGTGATTAAATAAAAAGCACTTGTTTCTCACTGACGAACCCTTTAGAAGAGTATACTTGTGATATGAGTCGAATATGCGATCCAATTTGAAGCGTAAAGTTACATTATTAATCAGTTTAAGTTGTTTTTCGTTCCAAATTGGTGCGTTAAGCAGTAAAGAACAACAATGGGTCAATACGGTCACAGCGGTGTACGGCGAACGTGCGGGATTGCGCGTAAATACATGGCGAAAAAACCTCGACTTATTTAAACAATTAGAGACACATGAACAGCTCGCTGGCGTCAACGACTTTTTTAACCAGCTGTATTTTGTTGACGACATAAAACTGTGGGGAAAGACAGATTATTGGGCTACGCCACTCGAATTTTTAGGGAGTAATGCAGGGGATTGTGAGGATTTCACCATCGCCAAGTACTTCTCGTTACTCGAGCTAGGAATACCAGATTCTAAGATGCGTTTGATCTACGTAAAAGCCATCGAACTGAATCAGTTTCACATGGTATTAGCTTACTACCCAACCCCAAGCTCTGAGCCGCTCATTCTCGACAATATCAACCCTGATATTGTCCGAGCCTCTAAACGTAGCGACTTGCTACCGATATACAGTTTTAATGGTACAAACCTGTGGTTGATGAAGTCTTCTGCTAGCACTGGAGAGCTGGCAGGGAAAGCATCACGGTTGAGCCTTTGGAATGACTTACGCTCGCGCGAACGTAAGTTGCAGTTAAATAAACCTAAAATTAACTATGACGAGTGAGAAACATGACCCTATATAAGAAGCTTGTAGTGGGAATGGTTACGGTCTTTATACTCTTGTTGGCATCAGTATTCGTAATCCAATTCAACACGACTCGAGACAGCTTGGAACAACAGCAACGTTCAGAGGTCAACAACACCATTAACACCGTAGGTTTGGCATTGGCTCCTTACCTTAAAGACAAAGATAAAGTCGCGGTAGAATCCGTGATTAATGCTCTGTTTGACGGCAGCACCTATTCGGTTGTTCGCCTTACCGCTTTAGATTCTGACTACCAAATCGTGCGCACTTACCCGGTTAAACCAAGTACGGTGCCACAATGGTTTATCGACATGAATCTATTCAAAGCCATTCACGATAAGCGCGTAGTAACCAGTGGTTGGATGCAACTTGCTGAAGTGGAAATCATTAGCCACCCAGGAGCAGCTTACGAGCAGCTCTGGCAAGGCTTTATTGGTTTGTTATCTGCATTCAGTGTCATTTTCCTGGCTGGTTTAATTGCGATTTCGTACATCCTCCGTCGCTCACTAAAACCATTAGCGGCCATCGTGAAAAAAATGCATGAAATCGCTAATAACCAATTTGGTGAACCACTTGCTCGTCCAAGAACTAAAGATCTGATCGCGGTCGTAGATGGCATTAACATGATGTCTGCTCAAATTGAGCTGTCATTCAAAGAGCAAGCGAAAGAGGCACAACGACTGCGTGCTCAAGCTTACCTCGACCCTATCTCCAAACTGGGTAATCGCTCGTTCTACATCAACCAAATAGACCAATGGCTTGCAGAGCAAACGCAAGGGGGTATCGCGCTACTCCATGCAGAATACATTGGTGACATTTACGAGACCAAAGACTACCAACGCGCCGATGCCCACGTAAAAGAGCTGTCTCAACGTCTGAAAAACACCATTGATGTGCCGGGAGCTACCATTGCACGCCTATCTAGTGATGAGTTTGGCCTGCTTTTCCCACACATGGATGAAAGCGAACTACGCATTTTGGCGGACAGCATCGTGAACTGCGTTAACGGGTTGAACACTGATCCAACCGGTCTAGCCAAACCAAAAGCAGCCTTAGGTGTTGCGCATAGTAAAGACCAAAAAACGCGCTCTGAAGTCTTATCTATGGTGGATAATGCGCTCTCGAAAGCCAAAGCTCAACCAGACAAAGCTTACGGCTTTATCGGCAGTGACACACCTTCTAACTTAATGGGTAAACAGCAGTGGAAAGCGCTGGTTGAAGAAGCGATTCATAGCGATTGGGTAAAATTCCGCTTCCAAGCAGCGAAGAACACTTGGGGTAAAGTGTTCCATAACGAAGTGTTCTCAAGCATCGAAAAAGAGGGCGAAACGTTCCGTGCCAACCAATATTTATTCGCACTAGAGCAGCTAGACGCCACCAATATTTTCGACCAATACGTTATTGAGTCGATGATTAAGATGCTGGAAAGTGGCGAGCTAACCGATCCTGTCGCGATCAATATTGCGCAAAGCAGCTTGTCTCAGCCATCGTTCATTCGCTGGACCACCAGCATGTTAGAAAAACACGCAAAAGTGGCCTCTAAGCTACACTTTGAAATTCCAGAGGAGTGTTTTATTGATCAGCCTCACCACACGGCGCTGTTATGTAATGCCATTCGCCAATCCGGGGCTGAGTTTGGCGTAGATAACTATGGACGTAACTTCCAATCATTGGAGTACATCCAAGAGTTCCGCCCTAACTATGTGAAGCTCGATTACCTATTCACACACAACTTACACGACGAAAAACAGAAATTCACGCTAACGTCGATTTCTCGTACTGCTCATAACCTAGGCATTACGACTATCGCGTCGCGTATTGAAACTCAAATCCAGTTGGACTTTCTCACCGAGCATTTTGTTGAGGTATTCCAAGGATTCATCGTCGACAAGGAATAAAAAGGTTTACCACAGATGAAAGACCCTTTACTGAATTCGCTCATCTACGTTAGCCGTTACTATGGGTTAGCTAACTCGCCAGAAGCGCTGGTCAATGGCCTTCCGCTTTCAGACGGCAAGCTAACTCCATTTTTGCTACCAAGAGCAGCGGAAAGGGCCGGATTGGTTGCCAAGGAAAACCGCGCAGAGCTGGAGAACATCTCCAGCCTGATTCTGCCGGCAATCTTAGTTCTTAAAGGCGGTGACTCATGCGTTCTCAACAGCATTAACGCGGAGACACGCGAAGCCGAAGTCACCACCTTAGAAAGTGGAATGGTGCCAATCTCCATTCCATTAGAAGACCTACTTGAGCAGTACACTGGTCGCTACTTTTTAGTTAAAAAGCAATTCCGTTTCGATGAGCGCTCTCCCGAAGTGCTCAAAACCAACGAAGGTCACTGGTTTTGGTCAACCTTGTGGCAGTCAAAACGTATCTACCGCGATGTTTTAATCGCCTCACTTCTCATCAACCTCTTTGCCGTTGCCGCCCCGCTGTTCACTCGTTTGGTGTACGACAAAGTGGTACCGAATCTCGCGTTTGAAACCTTATGGGTATTGGCAAGCGGCATCTTTGTTGTATTTCTATTCGATTTCATACTCAAATCGTTGAGAAACTACTTTATTGATGTCGCAGGAAAGAAGTCTGACATTCTGATTTCCTCCAAGCTGTTCAGCAAAGTGATGGGCATCCGAATGGAGTCCAAGCCGCCTTCAGTCGGCGCATTCGCTCGCCATCTTCAAGAGTTTGAATCTATTCGAGAATTCTTCACGTCTGCAACCGTCAGTGCCCTAATTGACCTGCCTTTTGCCATTCTGTTCTTGGTGATTATATGGCTAATGGCTGGCGATCTTGTGTATGTTCCAATGGTCGGCGTGGTCATTTTGATTGTTCATTCACTACTGATTCAAGGACCGCTACGTCGCTCTATAGAGGAGGGGTCACGCTTAGCATCGCAAAAATACGCCAACTTAATTGAGAGTCTAGCGGGGCTAGAAACCGTAAAAATGCTCAGCGCGCAAAGCCAATTCCAATACCGTTGGGAAGAAGCGGTGGCGCACATGGCGAACTGGAACATCAAAAGCCGCCGCATTACCGACAGCATCCAGAACGCGGCTGGCTTCGTACAGCAAAGTAGTAACGTTGGGATGATCATTCTCGGTGTTTATCTGATTGCAGAAGGCGAACTCACCATGGGTGGCTTAATTGCCGCAACCATGTTGAGTGGTCGCGCCATAGGGCCTTTGGTTCAGTTGTCTTTGCTCTCAACGCGCTACAACCAGGCGAAGTCTTCTATGACGATTATCAATCAAGTCATGGAAATGCCGGATGAGCAAGAAGAAGGGAAACGCTACATCCATCGCCCAATCATCCAAGGTAAAATTGAAATTGATCGCGTAACGTTTCATTACCCAGACTCTCCTGTCGCGTCTATACGTAACATTTCTCTCACGATAAATCCTGGAGAAAAAGTCGCGATAATCGGTCGAATTGGTTCGGGTAAGACAACGTTAGAGCGCTTGATCATGGGCTTGTATAAGCCAACAGAGGGACACGTACGTATAGATGATACTGATATTGCACAGCTTCACCACGTTGATGTTCGACGTAACATCGGCTGTGTGCCTCAAGATTCGAATCTATTCTTCGGTTCGATTCGCGACAATATTACCTTGGGTCGTCCACTAACGGATGACCGAGACGTGCTTGATGCAGCAAACCGTGCAGGCGTGACCGCATTTACACAATCGGATCCAGCTGGTTTAGAACGTCAAGTAGGTGAAGGTGGTGCGATGCTTTCTGGTGGTCAACGTCAAGCGGTCACGATAGCTCGTGCATTTTTGGGCCGTCCTCCCGTCCTACTTATGGATGAACCGACCAGCGCGATGGATAACCGCTCTGAAATGCATATTAAACACCAGCTATCTCAGCTCAAACCGAGCGAAACATTGATACTGATTACGCATAAAACGTCGATGCTCGACATCGTTGATCGAGTAATTGTGATGGAGAAAGGCAGCATCATTGCTGATGGTCCTAAAGCGCAAGTGCTGAATGACCTGAAGCAAGGCAAAGTACGTGCGGTTAGCTAACCGAAATTAGCATTTACAAAAGAGAAAGGCCCCGTTTGACTCATGTTTAACGGGGCTTATTTTATTGAGAATCCAAGATAGTTAAGCTCTTCAAGCGCTATCCAAACGAGCACTAGCCCCACAATCACGACCAACATCATAATCGCCTTTTCATCTTCTTCCATTTGATAGATATCCTAGCAAGCCATTTCACTCAACACGTCTTAGGTTATCAGGACAAAAATCATATTCAGCACGTTTATACGCTCCTAGCCTCATACAATACCGGATATGAGATACAGCTCAAACATTAAACACTTTAAAACCGCATCAACTTTGGTTGAATATATGCGGTGAGCGCAAACAGAAGCAAAGCTCTGCACACTATTGATAAAACTCTACAACTCTCCGTAGGCTCTAGGGCGAAGTTCCTAGGTAGAGAGACGAAAATGGAGAGAAAAAATTTGTGATTACTTACATCAGAAAATCAGCTATAACAGCGGTTTTCTTAATATCGTCGAGTTGAAGAAATGAATGATTGGATCCATCTAGATCAAGTGAGCCAGTATTTCACCGCTGGCTCTCTCGGGTACAAAGTCTTAATGGGCATTATTGTCCTGATTGCTTATCGCATTCTGAAGAGAATCGTCAATCGAGCCATTTTAAACTTAGCGACCTCAAAAGGTGTAAAAAAGGCCCGCCTGAGTTTTATTCAGCGTTGTTTTAACGTCGTGCTTTTATTTTTAACCGCTTCTGTTTTTGCCATTATCACCGGGATTGGCTATGGCGATGTGTCATTGTTCCTATCGTCCATTTTCGCCGTATTGGGTGTGGCGTTTATTGCGCAATGGTCAATTCTGAGCAACATCACTGCCAGCTTTTTGATCTTTTTTGTCTTCCCATACCGAGTGGGCGATCGCATTAAAGTCGTAGACAAAGACGAAGACATCAGCGGCGAGATTCAAGAAATCAGTATGTTTCACGTGTTAATTAAGCACGATAACGGTAACTTGATCACTTACCCAAACAACCAGATTTTGCAAAAAGCAGTGCTAAAGCTGGCGAAAAACAAGCCAGAGCCAAGTAAAGCAAAATCTCGGATTTATACTCGCAGAAAGAAATAACCCACTAAAAAGCCGATGTAGATACATCGGCTTTTTAATATCACTTGGTAGTCACAAATAACCCAAAGTTAATGGAGAACAACAGTGAAGAGACAAAACGTATAAGCTGAAGGTCACCGCTGTATTCTTTCATGATAAACACATGACACATCGCCGAAACCAAAAGCGCCACTTTAACCAAAGTAAGCTTCTTCTTTACGAACCTTAAATAAATACAAAAAATAGAGATGGTGCAAGCAAAGAAAAAATCGTCACTAGTTCCATCTTCCTTAAAATACAAGGACATGGTTTTAGTTAAGCTTATATTTTTAGCTTCATTATGAGCCACCCACTAATATTTAGCGAGATAAGGGCAGAAAAGAGGTAAAAAACAAGACTGACCGAAACAAAAAGTAGTGCATGCACTTTTTCTTCTAAGCTCTCTGGATGAGCATTCATATCCACATCAAACACCCCCCCTATAAAGTGTGCAAATACCGTGGAAAAGGCTGTAGAAAGGCCTCCTACCATAATGATAATAATCCCTCGCCTTAAGAAACGATGAAATGTACTTTTCCCGCCTTGGATCAGGTCTGAGTTTACATATTTTAATCTATTTTTCCGCCTATTAATCATCACTAGCATCGGTACCTTTATCATTGTTTCCAAGAGAGTTTTCTACATCTTTAAGATCTTCCTTTAACGCTTTTATACACGACATTCATCGTCGTTGCATTCACTGTAGTTATGCCGTCGACTTACCCTATAAGAAAGCTCTTTAGATACCAATTCGTACTTTATCTATCTCAAATCTCTTCTTGACCTCAACTTAGCTTGAGGTTTTAGCCTTAGTCGCACGATTAAAAATCAACAATGAAAAAAGGAACCATTGTGTCCAAAATTGCGATTATTTATTTCTCTAAAACCGACGTTACTGGTCAGCTTGCTCGCGCGATTGCCGCAGGCGTTGAACAACAAGGCATTAAGCAGCAAGGTGAATGTGAAATCCTCTCTCACCGAATTGAAGGCAGTGAGATTATTGAGGGACGTTTTGTGAACCCTAACCTAATGGATGAACTTGCTGAGTGCGATGCGATTATCTTTGGCTCACCGACCTATATGGGCGGTGTAGCAGCGCAGTTTAAAGCATTTGCAGATGCAAGCAGTGAATCTTGGTATTACCAAAAATGGGCGGGCAAAATCGCGGCTGGCTTTACCAGTGGTGGAGCAATGAATGGCGACCAATCTTGCACATTACAATATCTACAAACGCTCGCTAACCAACACGGCATGATGTGGGTCGGGTTGGATAAGATCAGCAATTCTGGGGAGCAAAACCTGAATCGTTATGGTGTACAAGGTGGTATTGTTGCACAAGGTGGTGAAGGTGGTCAGTTGCATGCCTCTGATGTCGCAACGGCGGAGTATCTTGGCAAACGAATCGCAATGCTAGTGGACAAGCTCTCCGCTCGCTAACAATAAAAAGAAGCCCCGTAAGACACATCTTCGGGGCTTCGTATTTATCGCTTGTTTTGAGCGTTACTTCTTGATGTAGAGATCTTTCGAGTAGATGCGCCCTTCTACGTTGTTCTTTGCAAAGCCACCCACGGTTGGACGAACCAGACGCGCTTGCATGTAATAATAGATTGGCGCAATGGGCATATCTGCCGCCAGCAACCATTCAGCTTGGTCGTAAAATCCTTGGCGCGCTTTCTCATCGGTTGCAGCCAATGCACTGTTCATCGCGTTGTCGTACGCTGCATTGCTGTAACGTGCAAAGTTACCCGAAGAACCTGAGCGAAGTAAGCTCAGGAAAGTAGACGCTTCATTGTAATCACCGCACCAGGAAGCACGCATCACATCGAAATTGCCTTGTTTACGCGCCACTAAGTACGACTTCCACTCTTGGTTTTCTAACTCCACGTTTGCACCGAGATTTTTTTGTAGCATCGACGCTATCGCAACCGCGATCGATTTGTTTGCCTCACTGGTGTTGTACAGCAATTTAAAATCGAGCGGCTTGTCTTTGCTGTAACCCGCTTCTTTTAACAACTGACGCGCTTTCTCGTCACGTTGTTGCTGACTCCACTTACTATACTCAGGGGGCGTCGCATCAAAACCGGCAGTGTACTGATGCGCAAAGGTATACGCAGGAAGGTTGCCCACTTGCGTGACACCATTTGTAATCACATCACGCATGATGGAGTACGACACCGCTTGACGCACTCGCGCATCATCAAATGGCGGACGAGTGGTATTGAACGCGTAGTAATACGTGCACAGTAATGGCACCACCGTGTAAGCCTGCTTGTAATCTTGTTTAAGCTTCTGCGCCATATGAGTCGGCACATCTGACGTGATATCCAGCTCTCCTGCCGCATAACGATTGATTGACGCGTTTTGGTTTTCAAACGGAATGTAAGTCACTTTGTTTAAATGCGTATCTGCGCTGTCCCAGTAATTTGGACTCTTAACCAGTTCAATGCGCTCATTCACGACCCACTTATCCAATGTGAATGCACCATTGCCAACAAATTGGTCTGGATCGCTCCACGGCTTGTCGCGGTTTTCCACTGTCGCTTGATGCACTGGCATCATGGACGTGTGCCCAGTCATGGCAACAAAGTACGGCACTTGACTGTCCAACTCAAAACGTAGGGTGTATTTATCCACCGCCTTGATACCGAGCTCGTCCAAAGGCTTTTTACCCTCTGCCACATCGGCGATGTTTTTGATCTTGGTGAGTTTGAGATACCAAACATTTGGAGAAGCGGTCTTCGGATCCACCGCTCGGCGCAGTGAATAGACAAAATCATCCGCCGTCACAGGCTCGCCATTCGACCATTTCGCATCTTTGCGTAGGTGAAAAACAAAGGTTAGGTTGTCCTTGGTTTCCCACGACTCCGCCACACCGGGAATGATGTTTCCGTCACGATCTTGAATCACCAGCCCTTCAAATAAGTCACGAATCACGTGCATTTCTGGCAGACCTTCGGCTTTTGCCGGATCAAGCGTTGCCGCCTCTGCGTCATTCGCACGTACCAAATGTTGCTCTGCGGCGAGTTGAACGCCGTTAGGTAAGGTATCTGCAACGACAGATGTAGAAAGAAAAGGGGTGAATAAAGAGGAAATCAGCAACGCCGTTGAATGTTTTTTAAAATCCATATCGTTTTTCGTTCTCCTAACACGTCTTGTGAAGCAAGCGCCACAATTAACATTTCAACCGTTGACGAGTTTAAACGGTTCGGTTTAGCTAGGTTTAATTAGCTTAGATATTGATATTACTTCATCAATCAGGAGATTACGGTGAGTCTAATTCCAAGAACGGAAAGAGCGGCATTTTTAATTCGGCCAACAACATACGGTCAATCCGTACTTGGTGCGCCATTACTGTATTTTCCGGCACAAGTCGAAAGTGCTTCGCGAGGTTTGATTTTGGCAGGCACTCACGGGGATGAGACGGCCTCGATTGCAGGTTTGTCCTGCGCGCTAAGAAGCTTGCCAGCTGAAAGCTTACGACATGATGTGATTCTGTCACTGAATCCAGACGGCAACCAGCTAGGCACACGCGCAAATGCAAACCAAGTGGATCTCAATCGCGCGTTTCCAACCCAAAATTGGACTGAGCATGGCACCGTATATCGATGGAGCTCTCAAACACCCGTTCGAGACGTAAAGGTGAAAACAGGCTCTAAAAACCAGCTAGAGCCAGAAGTTGGCGCATTAATTAACTTGATTGAACTGCGCAGGCCAAAGTTTGTAGTGTCGTTTCACGAACCGCTTGCGTTTGTAGATGATCCCAAACATTCCAACCTTGCCAAATGGCTCGGCGAGCAGTTTCAGCTGCCAATCGTGGACGATGTCGACTACGAAACACCCGGCTCATTCGGCACTTGGTGTAGTGAACGTGATTTACCTTGCATCACGTTGGAGTTACCGGCAATTTCTGCCGATCTCACCATTGAAAAGCATCTCCCCGCCTTTATTGCTTTGCTGATGCACGATCCGGATCTTTAGTCCGCTGTTGGTTAAGTGATCATGTGAGGATCTGTTTGATGTCGGTACTGATATCGCTGATCAACTGACGTGCACTTTCGTCTCTTTGCTGAACCAAGATGATAAACAGCAAATCGGTGATCACGTTTTGCGCGGTGCGTGAAGCAATGGATGAGCTGCGATGTTCCGTTTCATTTGCAATCGTATCAAACGTAATATCGGCAATACCGCGCAAGCGACTTCTCCCAGGAGCAGATAACGCAATCACCTTCGCGCCCTGCTCTTTTGCCGCTTCTGCCGCGACGAGAATTTCTTTGCGTTCGCCCGAATACGAAATCGCAATCTGCACATCTTCTGAAGAGAGGGTACGAGCAACAGCAATCTGCACGTGGCTGTCTTGTTCGGAAAGCGCCGTAATACCGAGTTTAAGCAGTTTAAAGCTTAAATCCTTCGCGGTCAGGGCTGAGCCCCCAATCCCGACCACTTGCACTCGACGCGCCTCACTCAACCATTTCACCGCTTGGTGACAAGCTTCATAAGACAGCGCATTGGTGGTTTGAAACATAGCATCTGTTTTTGCTTTCACCAGTTTCTGTGAAATAACCGCGATAGGATCATCTGCCAAAATATCACTGTGCAACGGTGTCGACTGCATCGCATGCTTACGGCCAATCTCTTCATTTAGAGCTAACTTAAACTCGCTGTAGCCTTTAAAGCCAATACGCTGAGTAAATTTCACAATGCTCGATTGACTCACTTTTACTTGCGCCGCAAGTTCTTGGCTAGTGAGCAGCGCCGCCTTTTCTGCGTTTTCAACAATCCAATCGCCGACCAAACGACCACTTTGCGAAAGCTGAGTACGCCTCGCGACTATCTTATTGATAACTAACACAACAAAAACCTCAAAAAATTTAAATAAATTATTCCAAAACAAAAATAATTGGAGTTTGATTTAACTCCATGATCATTCTAACCAAGCCAGTTTATATCGGATGTAATGGACGTATATTTTCTCTCATTATTCCAAATTTCTCCTGCACAAAGAATAACCTCAAGTGTGATTTTTATCACCAAAACAGAATATTTTATTCCATAGAATTGCCCTCAGATTGAACATTACGAAGAGTGTAAAACATGAAAATTGATTTAAGCCGATTGATGACAGAAAGCCGTAATCCAGCCAGTGCAGAGATTGATACGCTTTCGACCATCGAGATGCTACAAGTCATTAATGAAGAGGATCAAAAAGTCGCGCTCGCGGTCAAAGCAGTGCTACCACAAATTGCAAAGACGGTTGATGCAATTACTCAAGCGTTCGCCAATGGTGGCCGTTTGGTTTACATGGGAGCTGGCACATCAGGCCGCTTAGGAATCCTTGATGCGAGCGAGTGTCCTCCTACCTACGGCACGCATCCAGACATGGTGATTGGCTTAATTGCTGGTGGACACCAAGCGATTTTGAAAGCGGTAGAAAACGCCGAAGACGACGCGCAAATGGGTCAAGACGACTTAAAAGCGCTTCACCTCACCAGCCATGACGTGGTTGTAGGCATTGCAGCGAGTGGCCGTACACCTTATGTACTAGGTGGTTTGGAGTACGCTAAATCCATCGGAGCTACGACCGCATCTATCGCCTGTAATCCAGAATGTGCCATGGCAAAAGCGGCCGACATCGCGATTCTGCCGATTGTTGGCGCAGAGGTCGTTACTGGATCTTCTCGCATGAAAGCCGGCACCGCACAAAAACTGGTGTTAAACATGCTCACGACAGGCGCAATGATTCGTAGCGGTAAGGTATTTGGTAACTTAATGGTGGATGTAGAGGCCACCAACGCCAAGCTCATCCAACGCCAAACCAACATTGTTATAGAAGCAACTGGCGCATCAAAAGAAGAAGCAGAGCGAGCATTAAATGCCTGCGATCGCCACTGCAAAACTGCCATCTTAATGATTTTGGCCGATTTGGATGCTGAGCAAGCCAAGTCTCGCCTCACCGAGCACAACGGTTTTATTCGTGCAGCACTAAATAATAACTAAATAGCCCGAGTCCTGAAGGATAGTCCCTATGGCCAAAATTACCTCTAACACAGTATCGCAATTGCTCGCCGCAGTGGGTGGCAGTAACAACGTAAGTAAGTGCGGTAACTGTATGACGCGTTTGCGTTTATCGCTCGCCAACAATGGCTTGGCTGATCAGTCAGTTATCAAGCAAATTCCCGGCGTAATGGGTGTGGTGGAAAGCGATGAGCAGTTTCAGATCATTCTCGGTCCTGGAAAAGCTCAACAAGCGGCTGAGATGATGAATCAACTGATCGACAGCTTAACCTCTGGTGACAGTGAAGAACCAGATATGCCGCAACAAGATCTTTCTGCCGTCGCAGCCGAGCAGAAAAAACAGATGAAGAGTAAGCAAACCAGTGCGGTTCAGCGTTTTTTAAGCAAGTTTGCCACCATCTTTACGCCGTTGATCCCAGGCTTTATTGCCGCTGGTTTGTTGCTAGGTTTTGCGACGTTATTGGAACAGATGTTTGTTCTCGACCAGACACCAAGCCAGTTTATGTTGGATTTGATCGCCTACATGAAAGTCTTTGGTAAGGGTCTGTTTGCTTTCCTAAGTATTCTGATTGGTTACAACGCGCAGCAAGCGTTTGGCGGCTCTGGTGTTAATGGTGTCATTCTCGCCTCTTTGTTCGTGCTGGGTTACAACCCAGAGGCGACATCCGGCATTTATTCTGGCATGAACGAGTTTTTCGGCTTTGCGATTGATCCGCGCGGCAACATTATCGGCGTACTTTTGGCGGCGATCATCGGTGCGCAAGTCGAGCGTAAGGTTCGTCAATACATGCCTGATGATCTGGACATGATCTTAACGTCCGTTATTACTCTATTGATCATGGGTGCGGTAACCTTCTTGATCATCATGCCGATCGGCGGCGAGCTGTTTAAAGGGATGTCTTGGTTGTTCCTCAACTTGAACGATAACCCATTAGGCGCTGCAATCTTGGCAGGTTTGTTCTTAATTTCTGTGGTATTTGGCATCCACCAGGGTTTTGTTCCAGTGTATTTTGCATTGATGGAAGCACAGGGTTTTAACTCGCTGTTTCCTATCTTGGCGATGGCTGGTGGCGGTCAGGTTGGCGCGTCAATGGCGCTGTATTTCAAAGCCAAAAAAGACGCTCTACTACGCACTCAAGTTAAAGGCGCTATTATTCCGGGTCTTCTAGGCATTGGCGAACCATTGATTTACGGCGTGACATTACCACGCGTAAAACCATTCGTTACCGCTTGTATTGGTGGTGCTGCAGGCGGCTTCTTTATCGGTTTAGTTTCTTACCTTGGCTTGCCAGTTGGTCTTAATACGGTGTTTGGCCCGTCCGGTATCGTGGCGATTCCTCTCATGACATCTGAAAATGGCATCTTCCCGGGCATGATGGTGTTTGTTGCTGGCCTGCTTATCTCTTACATCGTCGGCTTCCTCGCGACTTACTTCTTTGGCTGCAAAGACGTCGATTTAAGCTAAATCATTCTTCCCCTATAGGAATGGACTAGCTCGCGCCCTTGGCAAACAAGGGCGCACCCTCTCTCTACTTCACGACAATTTTTCTTATTCCGTTACTCGGAAGGGGCTTTGTCGTACCTAAAACAATAGAAATGAAAGGTCGTTAATCATGAAAAAGCACATTTTGACTCTACTTCTCCCAACATTGATGGCATCAAACGCAATGGCAGCACAGCTGTATCAAGCGGAAGATGGGTCAGTTTTAAATATTTACTCTCGTCTTGGTTTCAATGTCACCAGTAAAAATGATGAGCACGGCGATACAAATGGCGAGTTTGATGGCCGTATTGGTTTAAACGGTTCACAAACCATCAACGAGTACGCGTCGATCATCGGCCAAGCGCAATACCAAGTGGGTGCCGCTGAATACGCAAACCAAGTAAACGACAAACCGTCTCTGACCGCACGTTATGTATGGGCGGGGATTGATGCGAAAGATTATGGTCGCATTACTGGTGGTCGCGTGGCATCTGGATTGATTATGTTTACCGACATTGGTGATGTGTTCGCCTCTTCCGATGTTTCTATGGCGCGCCAAGCGAATAAAGTCGACAAAACCGCGACGCAAGTTTTCCGTCAAGATGGCACGCTGCAATACCAAAACAGCCTAGGTAATTTCGACTTTTCTGTCGCGTACATTTTAGGAAACAACACTTCTGAGCTTGAGTACGGTTACAACGCTGCACTGCGTTATACGCTAGACATGGGGAATTTGGGTACCTTGGCACCAGTGGTGGCGATGCAGAAAAATAAAGGTGATGCACGTGAAAGCAACGACACCGCTTACACATTCTGGGGCGCAGGTACACGTTACTACCTAGGAGATTTGATGTTGGGTGCGTTGTACTCGGAAGATGAACTAGAGGGTTATTACTCACAAACTAGTACCGACAAAGTGATGGAACTGACGGCGGTTTACAGTGTAAATGACAAATGGACACTGCGTGCTGGTTATCGTTCTTTAGAAAACAGTGATGGTGACGAGCTAGAGCTGAAAGATACAACGCTAGAAGTGCAATACAAACTGACGCCTCGTTCTTCTATCTACACAAACTACGTTGATCGTAACGGCTCGCGTGGCTACAGCAATGGACAAGAAGTCTCGTTTGGCGGTGCGCACGCAGACGAAAGCTACTACCACTTAGGTCTGCGTTACGAGCTGTAAGCACGATACTTAATGTAAGTTAGCTGAATCCATGAGCTTCTTCTGTGTCCGGTCAGTAGTTATTGCCTTTAATGCTGATTTGAAGAAGCTCACCCTCGTAATATGTTTTCTTCGTTACCTGTTTTGACCAACACGCCTGCATCAGGAAAACTGGTGACAGTGTTTTCGCATTCCTTTGCTTCCTCAATTGTTGCTAAGTTTGTTGTCGCTATTCGCCGACAGAATATATGTTCCTAAAGTGATCAATGAACGCTCGCGTTCGTCTTGGTAAGTGCTCACGTTTTGGGTAAAGCAGATAAAGCGGCAAAATCGCATCCGTTTGCCATTCTGGCAGCAAACTCACGAGTTGTTCTTTTTGTGCAGGGTCGAGTTTAGCCAGTGCAAATTCATCTAGCATGGCTACACCACAACCCGCCAAAGTAGCATCCAACATGGACTGGACAAGATTAAAACTCAGCATACTTTCTAACTCAATGCTGCACTGCTGTTGAGTTTGCTTATGCGTAAACGTCCACTTATCTAACACCAAGTCGCGACTTTTATAAAGGATGTGCTCTAAGTCACCAAGCTCCTCTGGCGTACTTACATTTGGTTTATCAGCTAAATACGAGCGGTGAGCGATCGGTTTACAGTGTAAAGCGCGTAACTGATGGCCGACGTATCCCTCAGGAGGAGTATCGGTAAAGTAGAATGCGATATCAAACCCAGCTTCAATCAAGTCGAGAGGTGTCTCTGTGAAGATCACTTCGACGCTCACTTGTGGATGTTGCAATCGAAACTCGATCAATGTTTGGCTGAGTAACGCGGCTCCGAAAGAAGCAGACGCCGCTATTCTCAATTTTCCCGATACGATCTCGTTTGCCATGACTTGCTCATTGATCTGCTCAGCGCCTTCGAGCAGTTGCTTTACCTGCTGATAAAACCGCAAACCATCGTAGGTCAAATTAAACTGGCGCGTAGTTCGCTGAATAAGCTGCACCGACAATATGTCTTCAAGCTGTTTAAGTTGCCGACTTACATGCGCATTCGAACAATTCAGGCGCTTTGCTGCGCCAGCAATACTTCGTTCCTCACACAAAGCGACGTAAAGTGGTACGTAGCTGAGCCATTTTATTTCCATACAGTAATTCTGAATCTCTAAAATCAAACTACTGGAAATAATAGAAAGCCTCTAAACTCTGTACAACCTAAATTTGAAAGGATGAGTTATGAGTGTTTTCGACACGTGGTTAAAAGGTCAAGTCATTAAAGATCACATCACTAATCCCAATATCATCGTTGGCGATTACAGCTATTACTCGGGCTTCTATCATCAAAAAAGCTTCGAAGAGCAAGCGGTACGCTACTTGTTGGGTGACCCCGTCACACTTCAAGAATGGCAAAGTAGAGAACCCGATAGCATCGACAAATTAATCATTGGCAAGTTTTGTTCCATCACTTCTGGAGCCACCTTCATGATGGCAGGAAACCAAGGTCATCGCATTGACTGGATTTCGACCTTCCCCTTCTCTCCTGAAGAATTTGGAGAAGGCGTACAAGACGGTTTCGAGCGTGCCGGAGATACAGTGGTGGGGAATGATGTTTGGATTGGCAGTGAGGCGATGATCATGCCCGGAGTAAACATCGGCGATGGAGCCGTCATCGGAGCACGCGCCATAGTGACGAAAGACGTGCAACCTTATTCTGTGGTGGTTGGAAACAACCAAGTCGTACGTCAACGATTTAGCGATAAAGAGATTGAAACTCTACTCAATATCCAATGGTGGAACTGGCCAATAGAACATATTAAACAAGCAATGAAAGTAATGTGTAGCAGCCAAGTCGGTGCGCTTGCGGACTACTATCAAGAGCACATTGTCGATTTGTAGATAAAAAAAGCCCACACATCTTGTTGCGACGTGTGGGCTCAGTGAGTAAGAAAGCTTAAACCGCAGCGACGTCCTCTTCTTCCAAGTTCGCCGAGACTTTAATTTCGTATTGATTGAAACGGAACGAACAACCGCCATGAGTGCGCTTTGTCGTTACTTGTTCGTCGCCAAACTGCACCGTCACGCGAGTGAAGACACGCTCTTTGGCTTCGACAATATTTTCTTCTAACGCGACTTCAAAGTCGTGTTCCGTTTGTTCTAGCTTTTGCTTTATCGCTTCAAGCTGCTCGTTGTTTTGTGTTTTCATCACATCAATCTGAGCTTGTTCTTCGTCGGTACGTTCGGCTTTAGGACGTTTCTTAAATTCGAGCTCTTTACGAATCACATCCATCGTTCCTTCTTGAGCGTGTTTGTATTGATCTTTGAGCTCTGCTAATCGCTCCTTAAATGCAGAATAGCGTGCGAACGCTTCTACCTTAGTGGCGGTGTCGCCTTCTACGCCCAATTGTAAGCACACCACTTTGCCACCGACTTTTACATCTCCGCCGCTGAGCGTGCCGTTCCTACCGTTCGCATCTAGCACCGTCAGATTGCGCCCACAAACAATATCGTTATTCATGCTGTGCACCGCCAACTCAATATCTTCGCCGGCTTGCAAATCACAATATTGGGCGTAGCTGGCACGAATCGAACCTTTGGCTTTGACGTGACAACTCTTTGGCTGGCCATCACTCACGGTGTGGCCAATGATCCCTTTACCAACTTGGATGTCGTCTTGCGCTTGTACGTCAGCCGATTCAATGAAGCCGCCTACAGTAATAGAGCCCGTCGCTTTAACAATCATGCCAGATTCAATGTTGCCACCGATAATCACATTCCCTTTGAATTTCACGTGGCCTGTATTCACGCCAACGCTATTGAGGCAGAGTGCGTTATCAACTTCGATGGTTTTGTCTTTAATTAGAGGCGTACCGGATACCGATGCAATCAATAGGTTTGGGTCGTGCTTGCTTATCTCGGTGCCCTTGCCTGGCTTCATTGGGCTGTCTTTTCCAGCTTGTGGAGGAATCACTCGCCCTTGAACAGTAAAACCTGGCGTACCTTTGGTCGCAGGCGTGCGACGCATCACCTCATCGCCTACGTCAACCGCGATAGTTTCACCGAGGTTACGTAAATCAATTTTGTCGCTAGCAGATTGGCCGTCTTTGGGTTTGAGGATGCGTTTGGTGATGTCTTTAACGAGAGGAGTAAAAAGAGCGTCTTTGCCTTTGATAGGTTGCTTACCAACCGCTACAGGTTGAGAAAAAGTTTCGCCAGGTTTGAGCTGAGTGCTGACAACCAACACTTTCTTCAAAGCCAGTTTGTTGATGCCTTTCGAAACTCGCGCTTGAGCAAGAGCTTGAACAATCTCGGGGCCACGTAAACCTCGGCCTCCGTACGCACCGACAACGTTCATACTGGCGAGCATGTCATTATTCGACAATTCGACCTCAACTTGTGCGTTGCGTTTTTCTGCAATGACGATGCCTTCGTAAGCTTCGGCTTTACGTTCTTTGGCGCAGTTAATGAATCTAACGACTTCCCCCTCTACAACAAACAGCTTTTCTGCGTTCATTGCGACGAGCTGCTCGTTTAATTCATTTTGATTTAGCTCACCACCGAGATCCGCTTCCCCCGGAAGACGGGCTATCACCTTGGTCTTATCTTCAGACAACTCAAGACACAACTTCCACATACCCTTACCACTTTGCTTCCCATCAACACTTTCAGTCTAACCAAATCCGTTTTCTGAACAAACCTCGCATTTCTTATTATAGGGCTCACGTCACTAAAGAAAGTAATCCATCAATAACGGTTAAACAGATATTAAGAGAGCATTTCGATTTAACCTAAAGCTCAATCAAAATACACACTGAAATAAAAAGGAGCTGGATTTACAGTGTAAAATCAGCTCCTAATAATTTCATTTACAGTGTAAATCTCACCTTATTGTTTACAGTGTAAATCGTTCCAAATGTGCTTTACTTCGTCCCTTAGCTGCTGCTCAACTTGCTTTCTTCCAGGTAGCCCAAATTGCTGAGCACATTCAGTCCAACTACGGTTAAGAAAAAGCTTACTGATCATCAAGTCGGAAGCGGAGTTCAAACCTAAGTTAAGTAACCACTGCTGAAGCCAAGCAGACACGGACTCATAACTGTTACCACCATCAGCATAGCATTCAATTAGTAATAACTTAGCGGGATGAAGTGGACTCATTCCCAAAGGTTGCGGTAATAGAGCTCGAAAAATTGAGGCTTCTAATTTTGGATAGACGTCAGCCACATTGTTAGACAACATTTCTTCAAATAGCGCCTGAGATTCATCGACCCAAGCCGTCTGTTTGGAATCACAAGCTTTGACCATCAAGACTGAATAACAACCGCTAGCAGCATCGCGCATTGATCCTAAGCGAATTGCACGGAAGTTCGATTGTCGCCAAAAATGGACCAATTCTTCAGTCGCACCGAAACTCGTGGATAAGTAAGCAATGTGTTTAGCAGCCATTTGCTCAAGTTTCTGCAGCATTTTTTGACCAATGCCTTTTCCTTGCAATGCTGGATGAACAGCAATTCTCATGACTCGCAGCGTCGATAGCTTCGCAACATTGGGGAATCCAAGGTGGTTTGCAATCGTAACTGGGGCTAAGTGTCCTTTAGGACGACGCTTACCAAGCTGAATTTCTTCAACCAATTCAGCGTCAAGCCCCCCCTCTTCGACCGCTAATATTACCCCCACAACCGCATTATCTTGCTTAGCAAAATAGAGCTGACTGTTGTCGTCTTGCAAAAGGTGAATCAAATCATTCGGCGAGGTCTGATAATGAGCATTAACCAAAAGAGCGAAGCACTCGCGCAGCAAACTAGGCTGCGATATCAAATCGTCCTTATCGGCTTTAGAAAGGGAAATTGAGTCGACCTGGTTAAGTTGATGGTGCGTTAACTCCGCATCCAACAAAAACGCGTCATAGAGCCATGATTCGAGCGCATCATTCATGCTCCAGCGGATGGGCTGTGTCATGTGCCACGTTTTCATTCCCGAACGCTGTTTCTGAAGCCAATCAACAAATTTAATCGTAAAGCCCCGGCCACAACCTTCATAACCGTGAATAGTCGTAGAAAAAACGAGTCGATGATAATGTTCGGTAATGCTTTTGAGCATAGGAACTGGAATTGCAGCCGCTTCATCGACAAGTAACAAATCACATTCAGGTCGGCTCGATAGAAGTTCGTCAGGAGCAATAAATTGAATGGCTCCCTGCCCTAATTCTAATCTGTCCTTCTTAATACGCTGTGCGTTAGGGAGTAAACGTAAAGCATGTTGGTAAACAGGCTCAACGGCTTTTATAGATGGTGCCGTAATTAAGATTCTAAGTGGCTTCTGCTGTAATAAGTTCGCACACGCAATGCCGAGGGCACTTGTTTTCCCCCGCCCACGATCAGCGGTCAAAATTAATGGTCGCTTTCGATGTCCTGTCACCACCTTTTCAATTAGAGAAATGGCATGTTCTTGTTCCGTGTAGTGGCTTTCTTTTTCTGCTTGCTTGATGTCTGGAGCCGTTGGCAATGGTTTGTCTTGCTCAATAACAACGAGCTTCTCCCATTGTTTGTGCATCCATTGCTGAGCAAAGTTCGTAGGCTGTCGCGGCTCAGTAATGATAATAAGAAGGCCACCGCCAACCAATGAGCCAAGCGCGGCGGTAAAGCTATTTGCGTCAAAACCATTTCGAGCATCAAACAATAGAACGTCACACTCTCTGCCTAACAACATGTGCCCTTGTTTAGGCGAAACACTGTATGCGTTTTCCAAACCAAAATCGCCGACACAAAACCAACGTTGATACATCTGTGTTTTATGGAACTCTGACACCAATGCATCTTGCCAAGAAGACTCGCCTTGAATAACGATGCCGAATCTTTGGAAAGATTGGTGAGCTTGTTGTTGAAGTGATGAAAGGAAATCAGATTGTGTCTGCATTTTGTCTATCCAACGTTGAACTGACGCAATGGTATCACATCTTTAATTTGACGCTTCTCAGATATAAAAAAACCGCCCGGAGGCGGTTGATTCAATCATCTTTTGTTATTGCAGCTTGTTTTGCACAAAGGCAAGAATCTCTTCCATCAAGCTGTCGTCAACTTTCTTCAAGTTCAACGCCAGACTGCTACCTTTTCGGCTGTAGCTTGCTCGACCTTTTACTAAGTCGACTTTTTCGGTCTTCTTGCCAGGTTTTGCTGGTGCAAGCTCAGCAATCCAGTTTTCGATGCTTTCCGTGACTTCTTTTGTCAGACGAGCAACGCCTTGAGCTGTGCTTCGCTGCCATAAAAAGCCTTCGCTAGAGCGACACTTATCTAACAGCTCTTGCTGCTGCTCTGGCGTCAACGTTGAAAACTGTTTGTGCAGTTTCACGATAGTTGGACGACCAAGATCGCCGACATTGGGATACGCTTGAAGCAGTTCTAACGGTAATGCCGCCGCTTTTAAAGCGCCACTTACCAACGCTTCACTGCACTGGAACATTTTCGCCAATGCTTTCTGATCTTCAGCTTCACCACTATCTAGTTTAGCCTGCATCTCTTTACCTTTTTCGTACAAAGAGAGCGGCTTGTGAGCATTTGCCACATCAGACAAAAACTTTGCATGGTCAGTATTGATGTTGTCAGCAACATAAACCAAAAAATCTTGCTCCGCGAGGATACAAGACATGCGACGACGGCTACCATCTAAAACTTCAATCTTGCCATCTTTAGTTCTACGACCCACCGCTGGATATTGTTGGCCACGCTCTTTGAGTGTGACTAAAACATCAGATAAAGCATGTTCGTTTAAGAACGATTGCTCACGAGCGTTATCAACAAACACCGTTGTTTCTGTCGCGACTTTCTCTGCAGGAATACGAACAAGTTCAAACTGAACAATGTTTTCACCTGCGACAGCTAGTTCAATCGTTTGAGCTTTTTCTTTTGCCGCGGTTTGCGCCTCTTGTGGAGTCACAACACGACGTTTATTCGTTTTGCCAAATAATTTCGCGTTTAATTCAGACGTTTTCAAAGCCATTTACTTATTACCCCTGATTCAATGACGGCCAATTAGAATGCAGCACACGCTCTAATTCCAGTGCGCTTTTATGAACAGCATCTTGTGCGGTGGCTAGCGTCTTCTTACCGCCTTCAAAATCGCTTACTGTCAGATCAAATACTGTGCTGTAGGTATCGGCACAGGTTTCAAACGCACGGCTACGAGGGATAGTAGCCATCATAACTTGGTCACCTAGAAGATAGTTCATTTCAGTTAAAACAGAAACTTGCTTCTTATTGTCGTCCTCAAACATGGTTGGCATCAAGCGAACAAACTCAAGACCATTCCAGTCTTCCGGAAACATTTCATATACCGTAGGCAAATGCTGGAAGAAGTTTACTGTTGAAGCCCAGTCCAGACGCTTAGCCGCACAAGGGATTAACAACGCATTTGATGCATACATCGCATTCCATACTAGTGGGTCAACGTGTGGGCCGGTATCAATCATGATGATATCGAAGTCATCAGCAATTTTATCAATCAGTTGCTCTTTTAGCAGACGAACGATATCGAGTGATGGATCTTCAGATAGCGTTTGCCATGCTTCAGCATTAAACATCGCGTCTTCTGGAAACGCTGAAATCGACTTTAAGTTCGGGTATTGCGTTGGCAGTAATACGTTTTTACGCAAAAATTCACTGTCAATTTCTACACCATCAGGCACGTTACCCAACATAATGTCTACAGCAGAATAGATATTGTCATGCTCTGCCATGCTGATTTGCGGGTTGAGGAATAAACGTAACGAGCCTTGTGGGTCTAAGTCGATTAAACAAATACGGTATCGTTTATCCAAATTTAGCGCTAAACATGCCGCTAAATGAACCGCGGTCATTGATTTACCTGTACCGCCCTTTTGGTTCTGCACATTAATAATCCAAGGTTTGTTACCTGAATTCTTTTTACGCTCATGAAATTTAGGCACTTCAGCCGCATCCATGAGCATGTGTGCTTCTTCTAACGTAATTGAATAATGATTCGCGTTGTTTTTGGTAAATTGATGCCCAGCGGCTTCCATTTTACCAATCGCGTCGTCGAGCTTACGGCGAGTTAGACCAGAACGGGTTTCCATCATCGCTTTCGACATTGGTGGGAAGTAGTTATCGCTTCGCTCTTCTAAAACAATTTCAATACGGTCAGCTTGAACCTGCTGAGTCAGCTCCGCTAACTCAAGAAGGTTTTCAATCGTTTTTTCTCTTTTCATGCCAAATTCCGTTGGAAGGATTTATAATTGCAATTGTACAGCAGTAAAGACCAAATACAACAAAAAGGTGCACAAACATTTTGAATAACCATCACATAAAAAAACACTCAAATCGACGCTTTTATGATTTATGGTAAAAAACATAACTATTTTTAATTAAATAATCTTCGAATAAATGGACACCTTAAACTTAAAAATAAAAGTGTTACAGCGTCACTCATTTACAATGTAAATCAATTTTCTACCGGAACGATTATATTCTTAAGCTAAATTACGGATTATGTTAGGCCAACCTAATTTAAACAAAAAATAGAAAGCAATCTTTCAACATGAACGCTAATAACAACCTTGATCATGTATCCGAGCCAAAAAGGGCTGTTCAAGTGATGCTCCTATGGAAGTATGATCAAGGTATGCTTATGATCATGCTTCCATGATAAAACACAAATACGAAAGCATGATCATGGAAAAATAGAGTAGACGAGGGTGTAAACACGCGGATTAAATAAGATCCATCAATCGGAAATATGATCAAGCTATAGAATCTCTCGGAAGCATGAGTTTTTGTCTCTAATTTACGGTTGAATGCAGTCAGAATGGGGGATGGAGAAGAAATTAGTGGATAGAGAAGCCGGAACAATGAAATTGTTCAAGTTACTATGATAAATCTTACTCTCATGATCATGCTTCCTAAGAATAGCCCGAAATTAGGTTTTACTGCGGAATAAGAGCTACTTGGATGCATTTTCATCACATGAGTAATTTATCATCAATATTGTCTCCAGAACGATAGCTATCTCAGCTCTTGATCATCGATCCGAGTATCAATAACATCGACAATGCTCAATAAAATCCTCATTAAGACATTATTAAACATAGCATCTGTGGATAACCTGTAAAAACATCATGATCATCGTTTCAAGACTCTTTTGATCATCTTTTCATAAACTTAATGATCATGCTTACGAGTAAATATGATCATGCTTTCAGGTTATTATTGATCATAGTTTCAGAATTAGCATGATCATAGTTCCGATACGCATAAAAATAATCACTTTACAGAACAGGCACTTAGCAGCAAAACGATAGCCAGATCATTAGATCATATAATCAATTAAGATCAGATTAATCAAAAAGATCAGTTATTTAAAAAACAATCTTTTTTCTTTATTTATGATCTGTTTTTCTTTATTCTTCGGAACCATAGCACAACTACGGCTAGTGTGATCTGGATCTAAAATGACGGCTGATGAAAAAATTCTGATTAAAGCACCTAGAAGCCATAAGGATGGCCATCTTTTTGAGGTACATGAATCCTCTGCAGATTGGGTAGAGCAGTACCAACATTTCAAAGGGGTGACCAAAAGCATCTTAGAATTGCTTAATCTGATCTCATTGCGAGGTTTCAGCAGCAAAGATGGATTGGTTTCAACCACAGAGATTGTGGAAGCAACGGACGGACAACTCACTCGTGCAGCTCTGCAACAACGCTTACGTGCAGCAGTAAACATTGGTTTGTTTACTCAAACTCCAGTGCGGTTTGAAGAAGGACTTGCTGGTAAGACGATGTTACATAAGTTTGTTAATCCTAATCAGCTTATTTCAGTGTTGGGTGCAACAAGTCTTGTTACAGACAAAGTACGCCAAAACGAAAAGCAAAAACGTTCAAAAGCATTGGCTCAAACCCAAGTAAACAAGCGTTTGTTGAATGAACATGGGTTGAATACCCCTCCAACGATGAAAGATGAAGCCGATCAATTTGTCGTGTCTCCAACGAATTGGGCTGGGATCATCGACCAAGCACTTGCACCACCAAGAACTCGAAAAAGTTATCAGAAATCCATGGTGTCGATCTCTGGTACCAAAGCGGTTATTGAAACGCGATCATCCAAAAATATCATGACTGTGGATGATCTGATGACCTTGTTTGCTCTGTTCACATTGACCGTGCAATACCATGATCATCACAAAGATCAGTATCAACTCGACGCAGCACACGTGCCGAACAAGACGCCGTTATACATTACTGATATTTTGTCGCTTCGAGGCAAAAAAGACAGTGGTCCAGCACGTGATTCTATTCGTGACAGCATTGATCGTATTGAGTTTACCGATTTCCAGCTGCATGAACTTACTGGTCGTTGGCTAAGTGAAAACATGCCAGAAGGATTCAAAAGTGACCGTTTTCGTTTTCTTGCTCGAACCATCACTGCATCTGAAGAAGCGCCTGTAGAGGGAAGCGATGGTGAAATTCGTATCAAACCAAACTTGTACATTTTGGTTTGGGAGCCTTCGTTTTATGAAGAACTATTAACGCGTGATTATTTCTTCTTGTTCCCACCAGAGATCTTGAAGCAGCATACTTTGGTATTCCAACTGTATTCTTTCTTCCGTAGCCGCATGGTTCGTCGACATACTGACTGCATGCTGCTGAGTGAATTAAACCAGAAGCTGGCACGTAACATCGAATGGCGACGATTCTCGATGGATTTGATCCGAGAGCTGAAGCGTTTATCGGATGGTAAGGGAACGGATGAGCTGTTTGTCGTGAATTTGTGGGGTTATCACCTGACGATCGAAACTATGATCGAGAATGACAAAGTGATGGACTACCAGATCGATATTAAATGCGATGTGGAAGAAGTCTTACGTTATTCACGTGCGCGAACAACCAACGCAGGAAAGCGTAACATGGCGCCTACGCTGCCAAACCCACTTCGTAATGAGATGGTTACCCGACAACAGCTTGAAGAGCTCTCAGGCATCATAGACGGCGAATTTGAGCCTATCCAACGCAAAGCGCCATCTCCAAGAGGGAATTTAGGCCGCCGCGTGAAGCAAAGAAAACACCTGGTAGAGATCAATGCAGACGAGATCACCATTACTTTATCTAAATATACCTCACCAGAGGCTCTAGAACGCAGTATAACGGCTTTATCTGCGATGACAGGGCACTCGTATGCCTCAATCAAAGAAGAGTGCTCTGATTACATAGAGAAGCTTGATTGGCTAAGGGTAGGGGATGAGCCAATTCCTTATGAGACATTAAGCAAAACCGTCGAGCTGTTTAACACTCAAAATGATATTAAGCATCTTACCATTGAGCGCTTGATTGCTGGATTAGCGGTACGTCGGAAGGTGTGCCGTCAAATCTTCGATGGCCACATGGATGAAATGGTATTCCGCGCTCTGGATGAAATGGCGATTTAAAAGCGTTGCTTGATGTGTATCAAGCAATAGGCGTGGCGTATTGATTTGAAATGTAACAGTGTCTTTCGATGATAAAAAACAGACTTAACTCTAACAAATCACTGACATTAGGAGCCAAGCCTGAGACTACTATTTATCACGAATAGACAACCTTTTGTCCTTTCTGATGATTAATAGATTGGCTCATATTGTTACATTCATTCTGAATAGACTTCGCGAGTTTCTCCTCAGGAAACTCGCTTTTTTTTACCTCAAATTCCTCAAAGTAAGCCTTGATCATTTTTCCAGATTAATGAGATAAACCTTGATCATGCTTCTTGGCTTCATTCCAGTGTAAAGAACGCATCAAAGCAACATGCGACTCGATCAAGTTATGTGCTTGTTGTTGCCACTCATTTTGATCGCATTGCTGATTACAAAACTCTAACGCTAAAACGGTAAGGTGCTGAAGTCGCTTTAAACACCAATCTTTGATCAGAATATCGGTCGATACCTGACATGCCGCTTGCTCGAGCTTTGCGCTCGTGTAAAGCAAGGTTTGATACGCTTTTTGAGGATCTCGGTACCTAGCATGTTGAAACACACGTAAACAACCGTCTAGCCAGCAAGCAATCGCTTTGCTTTGAACTTCGTTCAGTTCTGGGCCAAACACGCCGTCGGGCGCTTGATATAAGATCGCTTCCAGGTTTTCAACTTGATCATGCTTCCGATGTTCATACCACATGGCGATCTGATCTTGCCAAGTCCTCAATTCCATTACGCAGCCTCAGTCCATTGTTTTACATAGTGATTGGGTCCTATTTGATCAAATTCGTCGACAATGATGCTGCTACGACTACGAATTTCATCGGCATCTATCGAATAGTTTGGCTCACTTTTCACTAAGTTACCAAAAGGAAGATCTGGATCGGGAACGGCTGAAATCAATAGTTTGGTGTACGGGTGCTGCGGATTCTTCAGTATTGAGTGTGTATCACCCCATTCAACGATTTGCCCTTTGTACATCACAGCTGTTTCTTCCGCGATGTAGTGTGCGGTCGCCAAATCATGAGTAATGTACAAAAAGCCGATTCCTAGCTCTTGCTTCATGCGCTGCATTAGATTCAGTACCCCGAGGCGAATGGAGACATCCAGCATCGATGTTGGCTCATCCGCAAGAATGATTTGCGAACCGACGGCGAGAGCACGTGCTAAGTTTACTCGCTGACGTTGTCCACCACTAAGCTCGTGAGGAAACTTATTTAATGTCTCTTCAGGTAGTTCCACCAAATTTAAAAGCGCTTCCAAACGGGCAGGAATGTCACGCTCGCTTTTGATTTGCTTATGAATCTTTAAAGGGCGTGTGAGGTGATGGCGAATGGTATGAGTTGGATTGAGTGAACCAAACGGATCTTGAAACACCATTTGTACTTTACTGCGATACTCTTGGAGCGCTGAGCGTGACGTAATCTCATTGATATTAGTGCCATTGAAAAGGATCTCGCCTTCTGTTGCCGGATAGACTTTAGTGATCAAGCGAGCACACGTACTTTTACCACAGCCTGATTCTCCAACCAAAGCCAGCGTTTTTCCTGCATACAGATCAAAGCTCACGCCTTGGAGCGCACGGAAGGTTTCCTCTTTCGCTAAACCACCGCCTACTCTGAATTCTTTAATCACGTTTTTCATTTGGATGATAGGCTGATTCATGATTGCGCTCCTGGTCGTTCTGGTTGTTTGTGGACGTCGTGGATGTTTGGAAAAGAAGCCCATAGCTTTTGTGTGTAGGGATGTTGAGGATTATTGCGAATTTCGTATGCCTGATTGACTTCGACGATTTCTCCATGCCGCATGATGGCAATGCGATCACACAATTGGCTCATCAGCGCCAAGTCGTGCGTAATAAAGAGTACTGAGAAGCCAAATTCATCTCTAAGCTGATAGATTTGCTGTAAAATCTCCCTTTGTACCACCACATCTAAAGCGGTTGTGGGCTCATCCATAATGATCAGCTTAGGGTTCAAAGACAAAGCAATAGCAATCACTAAGCGCTGACGCATTCCACCTGAAAATTGGTGAGGGTATTCCGTTAACCGTTCTCGTGGAATATTGACCAAGTCCAATAGTTTTTCTGCTCGATCTTTCGCTTGAGCGTTGGTGAGTCCTTGGTGATGACGCAATACATCTGCGAATTGCTCTTGGATCGTTAAGACAGGGTTGAGTGAGTTCATCGCGCTTTGAAACACCATGGCGATTTCACTCCACCTCAGAGCGGTTAGATCAGAATCTGAGAGGCTAAGAATGTCTTTGCCATCAAATAATATTTTACCGCCAGAAATGAACGCTGGCGGCTTATGGAGACGATTGATCGAGAATGCGATCGTGCTTTTGCCACATCCCGATTCACCAGCAAGCCCAAATACTTCCCCTTTGCCGATATCGAAGCTGACGGATTTTACCGCATTGAAATCACCATTATCGGTGATGTAATCGACGCATAAATCTCGGATCTGGATGACCGGATTATTGTGGTATGCATGATTTAAGTTAATACCATCCATATAAACACCTTACTAATGTAAAAGATAATTATTATCATTATCAGGTATGTTGGTTTTTAGAAAGTGGCAAGCGGTGAATCAGTGAAGTGACTCGAAAGTTAGGCGAAATAAAAAGTGGTATCTGGCGTTGTTAATGAAGTCAAGAAAGACGAGAATTGAGAGCTGGATCAGCACACTTTTCTTGGGGGGAATTACTCAAATCTAATCGTAAATTTGCCCCTTGGCAAAACTTAAATGATGGATCTATTAAGGAGTTAACGAAAGGGCGGGAGGGGTCACATTTCCCTACAGTTTTTCTTACCACCTCGTTCCTGTTTTGCTATAGATTACGCATCGAAAACATGGTGTGTTCGGAGGAAATATGTCCATTAATTCTATCGACCATGACGAGATGACCAACATCGCTCACAAATGGGAATTACCTGATGAAGAAGCCGTTGTGAAGCCTGAGAAAACAGTGAAATCAGCAGAAGCCAGAAGACGCATTGAAGCGCTACGTGAAATCCGTGAAAGTGGATTGACCATTGAAGAAGCAAGGGAGCTTGGCTTGATACACTGATTGCTCTAGTTTGGTATAGCAATCCATAGGGTAGTCGTCGGGCTGCCCTTTTTATTTTTCGCTCCATTTTAGCCATTGCGTCTCACCACAACATCTCACATCTCTTTATTTTTCTTATCCAAACGTTCTAATTCACCTCTCTTTCACCTAAAAAGTTCTAGATCCAAACTCATTTTCATCTGTGTAGAAGTTTGACAATCTTACCTAGCGTTACTAAAAGATATATCAATAGCGATATGCTTTTTGTTGATTATCGCGACCACAAAGCAAGGAGCGCGAGTATGGTTGACCAAATCCTTTTTTATGAGCCCGATGAGCCCCACGGTTTTCTTTCCAATTTTTGCCATGCCCCAGTCAATATATCCTCCCAAACTTGGCTCACCAGCGAACATTATTATCAAGCCCAAAAGTTCCTCGATGCGCAGTTACAAAGCAAAATTCAACACGCGAGCACTCCCGATGAAGCATTTGCCTTAAGCCGAAAATACGAACATTTCGTCAGAAGTGACTGGGAGGATATGAAGCTGGCCGTTATGGCTTTCATCGTTAGAGAAAAGTTTCTGCAAAATCCACCTTTAGCGCAGCAGTTAATGAGAACGGGTAACGCTTGTCTTACAGAGCATTCTCACAAAGATGCCTTTTGGGGGGATGGGGGAGACGGTAAAGGAGAAAATCATTTAGGAGAAATTCTGATGAACGTTCGGGCTGAGCTGAGACATGTCGAGCCCTACAATCTCGTGAAGTTCATCGATAAAGCCAAATTGCCAACCCAATGGGGCACATTTATGATGTATGGCTTCGTTGAAACTGCCACGAACAAAGAGCATCTTGCCCTCGTGTATGGAGAGCCTGCAAACAGCGCAGCACCGCTTATTCGGTTGCATTCGGAGTGCCTTACTGGCGATGCCTTGTTTAGTACGCGTTGCGACTGTGGTTTTCAGCTCAATAGGGCGCTACAAAATATTGTCGAAGAGGGATGTGGTGTACTGCTTTATTTACGTCAAGAAGGACGTGGTATTGGCTTGATTAATAAAATTCGAGCTTATCACCTCCAGGACGATGGCGCCGATACTGTAGAAGCCAATGAACGTTTGGGCTTTGCTGCCGATATGCGTGATTACGCGTTCTGTAAAGGGATGTTAGAGCATTTGGGCATTGATGCGGTGCGACTAATGACGAACAACCCACGTAAGCTGGCTGCGTTAAAAGCGGTTGATATCAACGTCATTGAGCGTGTGCCCTTGCAAGAAGGTAATAATCCGAGCAATCAACACTACTTGCAAACAAAGGCGAGTAAATTAGGGCACATGTTTGATCCTAAGTTTGTCAATCACACCAAGTAAAGCATCATCTATGTCTCAATAGATGAAAACGCCAACGATACTATCGTTGGCGTTTTCATTCGTTAGGTCATTTATTTATACCTTTGAATGATCTCATCAATTTCGCCCGATGTTTTTAACTCAGCCAAACGTGTATTGATGTAGTCCTGAGTTTCTGGCTGCATTTGGGGAGAAAAGGCCAAATAGATCGAGTAGTCAGGGATAACTGAACTGAAAGGTTGGATCTGAAAATCCTCAAGTGGCAAATTGAGGCGTTTTAAGTTGTACATAACGCGCGATTCCATTTCAACGAAGGCTGTATCTCCTGGTGTTCGGGTTATCACTCGATATGCGGCATCATAATCTTTAACGCGTATTTCATTCACACTACCATCCTCAAAGAATGGGATTAAATTCGGATAATCAAAACCGAGTAGTAATACGATAGATCGGCCATGCATGGTGTCCATATTCTTGAACTCTAACGGTTTCTCACTACTAGAGACCAATACATGTTTTACAGTGTAAATGGGCTCTTCAGACAAGTTTTCTGATTGCACCTTGCCCCAATTTGGGCTGCCGTAAGTTAGCCAGTTTGGTTCGCCACCTTCTTCTAATATGGAGATCATTCGTTTAAACGGATAAGTATGATAATTCACCTGATAATCCGATTCAGCGAAAATGGCACTGACGATGTCAGTCACAATCCCGGAATGCATTTGCCCCTGTTGTTCTATTTGAAATGGCCTTGCTTGGTCGGCGATAACGTAATAGTTCACTTCAGCGGCAGTAGCATAAGTTCCTATCGCAATAAAACTAAAAGCCAATCTAAGTAGAAGTCTTTTCATCGTATCCTCGATTATTATTTGCGCGTGGCTATATTTAGAGTAGCGCAAGTTTATCGGAGCGATTTCATATGGATGAAAAAGAGCGATCTCAACGTCGATTTAGTATCGGCAACCAACTTATGCTGGCGGTGCTAACGTTGAGTTTAATCTTTACTGTCATCATTTCCGCTGTGAGTTTATATCGAGTTTTTAACGAAGATTTAGCCCATTTGCACGTCGAGCTAAAGCAGGTCGAATCCAGTTACTTATCGAGCTTTTCTGCCAGCTTATGGGTGGAGGATAGGGAGCTGTTACTCACTCAAGCAGAGGGCGCAATGCGCATGCCCTCTGTGGATTATTTACGTATCGCTAATGAAGATGAAGTTATCGTCGAACAGGGCACCGCACTTTCTGAGGATGTCGTAGAAAGAAGTTGGCCGATGCAATATCGTGTTGGTGATAAAACCTATGATCTGGCGACATTGACTGTTCAGGCGGATCTGAGCTCGATTTATGAAGATCTTTGGCAACAATTTTTTTTCTTGCTCACGACAGAAGCGATCAAGATCCTATTGCTCATAATTGGCGTGCTTTGGGTCGCCTTCCGCCTCTTGGTCAATCCTCTCCAACTGCTTTCCGGCGCCGTGAGCGATTTTAGTGGCGGGAAGGTCCCAAGCAAAGTTACGCTCCCAAAGCGTTGGTGTTTTGATGAAGTGAGCGTGTTGGCGGAGAAATACAACCGAAGCGTTGAGAAAGTCCGTGAGCATCAGACTGAGCTTGAAGAAGAAAGAGATAGAGCGGAAGTCGCCAACCGCAAAAAAAGTGAATTTCTTGCCACCATGAGCCATGAAATTCGAACACCGATGAATGGCATTATTGGTGTCGCTTCATTACTGGGTGACACCAAACTCGATCCTCAGCAAAAAGAGTTTGTAGAGATCATCGATAGCTCTTCTCACTCTTTAATGACGATCATCGACGATATTCTCGACTTTTCTAAAGTCGAAGCAGGTAAAGTCGAATTAGAAAATGCGAGTTATGATCTGCGCCGTATTTTGGATGATGTGATCAGCTTACATACCGTCAAAGCCAAGCAGAAGAATCTGCAATTGCTTAGCGATATTGATCCTCACTTGCCAGCGGAAGTACAAGGTGATGCTGCACGCTTAAAACAGGTATTGAACAATTTGTTGAGCAACGCGATCAAATTTACTGATCGTGGTCATGTGAAACTTCTTGTTGAGTTAACACGTCAAGAGCATGATGTCGCCATGATTCGATTTCGCGTCGTTGATTCTGGCATTGGTATTGCGAAAGAGAACCAACAAGCGATCTTCGAACGTTTCCAACAAGCCGATGGCAGTACAACCAGAAAGTACGGTGGTACCGGCCTTGGTTTGGCGATTGGTGCTCAGTTGGTGAACTTAATGGGAGGAGAAATCCAACTGACAAGTGAGTTAGGGCTCGGTAGTTGTTTTGAGTTTTCGATTCCAGTTGTAGTAAAAGCACGGTCTACCTACACGGAACGACCTAATGTTTTGACGTTTCCAAAAGTTGAAGATAATGAAACCAGCCTCCAGCATGGCAATCAACCTTGGGTATTGATTGTTGAAGATACCATCGTAAACCAGAAAGTCGTCCGTATTATGTTGGAAAAGCTCGGCGTTCGAGTGAGCGTCGCAAATCATGGTGAAGAAGCGCTTCAGCTATGTGAGAAGCAAGCTTTTGACTTGGTGTTTATGGATTGCCAAATGCCAGTGATGGATGGCTTCATTACTACTGAGCGTATTCGACAAATGGGAGAGTGGGGGAAACACGTTCCCATTATTGCGTTGAGTGCCAATGTTATTAAAGAAGATCAACAACATTGCTTTGACGTCGGTATGAATGAGTTTGTCGCCAAACCTGTGACCAAAGATCGGTTGCATCAAATATTCGAGCAGTTTTTACCAAAAGCGCTGAAAATCAGTACGGGTCCCAAATAGTTAACTTGAAATTGATCAAGTTAAGTGCGTTTCTATTCTGCAATTGTAACTCTGTATGCTATAGTGCGCGGCTAGTATTTAAAGTACCTTGAGGCTGTAAATGTCGTTCAATCTATCCCTATTGCCGCCTGATGAAAAAAACAAAATCGAACTGGATAAACAAGCGTCGTTTTTGGTTTGGAAGCTCAGAGAGGCCAAATCTGGTCCTGAAGCAATAGAAGAACAGTTGTCCAAGATTAACGATGCTGATGAAAAAGCGTTTTTTCAGCAATCGGTCGAAAAGTACAAACGAGTAATGGGTGTCGCTTAACGCGAATCGTGACAACGGTATAAAACTATGTGGCGAATGAGGTAACCTCCCCATTCCTTTGCTAAGCGAAATTGAAAAGGTTTCGCTTTTTGCTAAAATCCTTCGCATTAAATTTGAATTTAGAGAGACATCCCGATGGGAAGAAGTTTTGAAGTGCGCAAAGCCTCTATGGCGAAAACTGCAGGCGCGAAAATTAAAGTTTATTCCAAATACGGTAAAGAAATTTACATGTGCGCGAAAAACGGCGGTAGTGACCCAGACATGAACTTGTCTCTTCGCCACCTGATCGCGAAAGCGAAAAAAGATCAGGTACCAGCGCACGTTATCGACAAAGCACTAGACAAAGCGAGTGGCGGCGGTGGTGAAGATTACCAACCAGCGCGCTACGAAGGCTTCGGCCCTGGCGGCACAAGCGTGATCGTAGACTGTCTAACAGACAACGGTAACCGTACATTCCAAGATGTACGCCAATGCTTTGTTAAAGTGGGTGCGAAAATTGGTGTTGAGGGCTCAGTTTCTCACATGTTCGATCACCAAGCGGTATTCCAGTTCAAAGGCGACAATGATGAGATCATCCTAGAAACGCTAATGATGGAAGATGTAGACGTAACTGACGTTGAGCTAGAAGACGGTGTGATCACTGTATTCGCTCCTCATACAGAGTTCTTCAAGACGAAAACAGCACTAAATGGTGCGTTCCCAGATCTAACGATCGATGTGGAAGAAATCACTTTCGTTCCTCAAACTCACACTCCAGTAGCGGGTGAAGATGCTGAGAAGTTCCAGAAATTCCTAGATCTTCTAGATGACTGTGACGACGTTCAGCAGGTTTACCACAACGCAGAGCTATAATTTCTTAGCTTCCACCGTTGTAAAAAGGCTTCCCGAGGGAAGCCTTTTTTGATCGTACTTTTTGCTAGCAGCATTATGCGTTGCGATATTTGGAATAACACAGTGACATGATCACACCAAAACAGATGCCTTGCGTCAGCATGGCCGTGCCGCCGTAACTAAAGAACGGCAAAGGGCTTCCCATTACAGGCAACAAGCCGCTCACCATGCCTGTATTGATAAAAGCATACAGGAAAAAGCTCATCGCTAATGCGCCACTCACAAGCCGACTAAAAAAGTGGTCAGACTGACATGCAAGCAACATGACGCGCGCGGTAATAAACAAGTACAGTGCGAGCAAGACTAAACTACCAACAAAACCCCACTCCTCGGCATAAGTCGAAAAAATAAAGTCCGTATGACTTTCTGGAATAAAGCCAAGTGTTCCTTGCGTAGCATTCATCCAACCTTTGCCTTTCATTCCGCCGGAGCCTATCGCAATCAAAGATTGGATAATTTGGTAGCCCGAACCTAACGGATCCGACTCTGGGTGCAAGAACTGAGTAACGCGGCTTTTTTGATACGTTTCCATGACGAAGAACCACAAAATAGGCGCCAACGTTAATATACTCGCGACAAAGCCACCGATTATTTTCCAGCTCATGCCAGCTAAAAATAAAACGAATAAGGCGTAAATGACGGTAAAAACTGCACCGTCTAAATCCGGTTGTAGCGCGATTAACCCAGCAGGAATCATTGTGATGAGTAAGCAGAATGCGATTTTTCTACTATCTGGTCTGCCACCTTCAATATGTAGCATCCACGCGATCATGATTGGAATCGAGAGTTTGATTAGCTCCGAGGGTTGAAAGCGAAAAAAGCCAATATCGAGCCAACGTTGAGAGCCATTAGTGCTATCGCCAAACAAAGCGACAGCAAGTAGCAGCGCAACCGCAATAATGTAGAGATATGGAGCTGAGCGTTGATAGCTAGCGGCGGGAATCGATGACATGACCAATATACAAACCAAGGTCAGTCCGCAGCGTGCTAAATGCTTGAAGAGCATGGCCTCATTAAAGCCACTGGCACTCCAAAGTGTTAGTGTACTCAATAGCATGATCGGAATGATCGCCATCAGCAGTGGCAAATCGACCCTGGGGAAAAAACGCTTATTCATTTTCTACGACCTAATAACGCACCCAGTTCGAGCGCGAAAACAACCAGAACTCGAGAGTTCGAACTATTCCGATGCTAAGAATCCTATTTGGAAATAACAGACACCATGCAAAGGTGTGTATGAGAGGAGCGTCGATGTCGTCTGTTATGGGTAAGCCGCTTGGAAAGCTGTGGAATGGATAAATACACTAGACGCAGGTTTTAAGCCAGTATTTTTATTCCTATTGTGGTGAAAGACAGACGCTTACAAACAAGCTGGGATAAATGTTCTCTTTAAGGATGGAATGTCATTCATCGCAGCAAACAACCATTCACTCCGCATAACTGCCATTGGTCGCATGCAAAAGCAGCGTGCGATCTTCTCCCTTAATCTGAAACCATCAAATCACGTTCAACAAGGACAGTACATGATGGTTTCTCAATCTCGCTCAATCAAAGCTCTTAAACTGGCAAGTACGTTTATCGCCGCATTTGCACTCAGCAGCAATCTGGCTCTGGCTAACCCAAGCGAGCTCACACTCAGTCAATTCAACCAAGCGGCGCAGGGTGACTCTGGTTTAGTTGATACCGTTTACGGCGAATTATCCAAACAACTCGAAGAGCAGGGCGCAACGCCGGTGACGTTGGTTTACTTGGGCAGTGCTGAGACATTGCAAGGCCGTGAGGCGTTTATGCCTTGGAACAAGATGAAGTTCACCGAGCGCGGTCTTGCCACAATCCAAAAAGGCTTGGATTTAATGGCGAATCAGCCAGTACCACTGCAAGAGCAACAACGCTTACAAGGCTTGCCGGAATACCAGCTAGCTACCGCCATGGCAGCGACTACGTTTACCTCTCTGCCAGACATGTTCAATCACTTTGAGCGTGGCTACGAGCTGTACCTTTCTCTGCTCGATGAACCGAGTTTTAGCCAACAACCTTTCGCCGCAACGTCTTGGATTTATCGCTACGCCATTGAAGCAGCACTACGAGCTGAAGATGTTCAACAAGCCAAAACATGGTTAGCGCAAATGGAGCAGTTGGGTGACAGCAATCTAGAAACGCAAACCGCGAAAGCGCTGCTAGCCAAGTATTAGGGAGGCGTCATGATCGTTTTTAATCAACTCAGTCGCGATTACGCCCTTGGCAGCCAAACCGTACGTGCATTGCGAGACGTGTCTGGTGAAGTGTTTGCGGGCGAAATGGTGGCATTATGCGGACCGTCTGGCTCAGGCAAAAGCACCTTACTTAACGTGCTTGGCATGCTGGATACTCAATACCAAGGTCAGGTGGCATTTGCAGGCAGCCCATACCCAACCGGACAAATGCAGGCTGCGAAAATGCGCCGTGAAAAGCTTGGTTTTGTGTTCCAAAAATTCAACCTTGTCCCCGTGATGACGGCGCTAGAGAACGTGGCGTATCCGCTGCATCTCAACGGCTTTTCAAAAGCAGAACAAACCGAGCTCGCCACACAAATGCTAGAGCATGTTGGCTTGGGCGAGTTTATTAATCATATGCCCGATAACCTATCAGGCGGTCAGCAACAACGAGTGGCAATTGCTCGTGCGTTAGTACACAAACCAGCATTGGTGATTGCTGATGAGCCAACCGCAAGCCTTGATAGCCAAACTGCCAACAAGGTCATCGACATTATGAAAGGGCTCGGACACGAGCTTGGCACCACTTTTATCGTCGCCACTCACGACCCTCGCATGGCATCCCGCTGCGATCGCACCATTGAATTGGTGGACGGCAAAATCACCCAAACGCACGCAAGTGTGGAGGAGGTTTCATGGGCAAGCTAATTCCTGTTTCGGTTCGCCTTGCTTGGTTGAACCTGCAACGCAATCGCCGCCGCAGTTTGTTGTCGATGCTGATCATCGCCATTGCCGTGTTTGCCTTAACCAGTGCGGGCGGTTTTGGTCTGTACACCTATGACAGTTTGAAAGAATCGACAGCGCGTGACACGGGGCATCTGACGTTAACCACGCCAGGTTACTTCGCTAAAGAAGAAGAGATGCCGCTGAGTAACGGGTTAACTCATGCAGACGACATTACCAAGCAATTGATTGGGTTGAATGAAGTGCGAGGTGTGCAGCCACGAGTTGAGTTCAGCGGTTTGATTTCCAACGGCAACAAGTCATCGATCTTTATCGGCATTGGTGTTAACGAACGCGAATTCGATATGAAAGGACCGTTTTTGGATGTGCGTGAAGGGCAAACACTTTCGAACATTCATGCATCGCGTTATGACCCAGCAGAGCCAGAAGTGATGCTCGGTGTTGATTTGGCGAACAACCTAAGCGTGCACGTTGGCGATTGGATTACTTTGCTGGCGACCACAACTGACGGCGCATTGAACGCGTATGACTTCAAAGTTCGTGGCATCTATTCAACAGGCGTACCAGAGCTTGATAAACGCCAGTTGTACGTGCACATCAACAGCGCGCAATCGCTGCTCGGTTCAGACAAAGTCAGTGCGTTATCTGTCTTCTTGTTCGACACCAGTTTAACGAGCCAAGTCGAGCAACAAGTGGCTTCGGTTCTGAGTAAGCAAAAGCAGAACTTTGGCGATCAAGATATTGAGATTACGCCTTGGCAAGAACGTGCGTTCTTCTATCTCAAAGTGAAAGATTTGTACGACCGCATCTTCGGCATCATGGGCGCAGTAATGGCGTTGGTAGTCTTTGTCGCCCTGTTCAACACCATGACCATGTCGGTCACCGAGCGTACCCGTGAAATTGGCACCTTGTCAGCGCTTGGTAGCTACCCTCGCGAAATCATTGCTGGGTTCTTACGCGAAGCAGGGTTACTTGCGGTGATTGGCAGCTTAATCGGCGCTTTGTTTACTGCGTTAGTCACCGTCTTACTGATGGTCGTGGATGTGCAAATGCCGCCACCGCCAGGACGCACAGAAGGTTACCCATTGACGATTTACTTCTCTTGGGAGCTGGTGGCTGTCGCAGGATTCGCGGTATTGATGATTTGTTTGGTTGCGGCGTTTTTCTCGGCACGCAAAGGGGTGAACAAGCCAATTACGGAGGCACTGATTTATGTTTAATTTCAAATCACTATTACCAATTGCATTGCTGACGGTAACTGACATTGCAAGCATGAATGTCAGTGCGAATGAAACAGCACTAGATGCACAGCAAGTTGCGCAATTGATTGAAAAAGCGGACAGCTACCGCTTGCAAGATGATTCCTCCAAAGTGGTGTCACTGGTGCGCTTATATCAAGACCAAGAGTTAGATAAAACCCGCCTTTACCACGTGTACACGCGTCCAAATCGTGAATCGCTGGTGGTGTTCAAATCAGCAGTCGAAGCTGGGCAAAAGATGCTGATGATGGGCGACAACTACTGGCTGCAAATGCCTAAGAGCCGCCGTCCGATTCGCATTACGCCGATGCAAAAGCTGCTTGGGGAAGCGTCTATCGGCGACATCTCAACCCTGACGTGGAGCCAAGATTATCAAGGTGAATGGAAAGCGACAGAAACCGTTTCGGTGAACGGAGAAAGTGTCGCGGCTTATCATCTTGCTCTAACCGCGAAGACCAAAGGGGCGAGCTATCAGAAGATCGATTTGTGGTTGTCTGAGCAAGATGCGTTTCCAATTAAAGCTGATCTCTACTTGCGCTCTGGCAAACTCGCCAAGCAAGCGCAATACGGACGTGCAAGCGACAACGGTGAAGACTACGTCAGTGAGATGACTTTGCTTGATAGCATTCAGCCGAACAAAAAGACCGTTATCGAGTATCAAGAAATCGTGCCTTGGCAGCTGGACAACAAGTTCTACAACCCAAGCTATTTGCCGAAAGCCAATACGACTCAGCTTTAGCCTGAACTCCGTAAATAGAACCATGAAAACGAGCAAGGAAGTTACATGAAATCGCACCAGTCTAACCTTAACAAAAGCACCAGTTTGTTGATTGCTGCCTCATTGTGTGTGGGCGCGTCAGCCCCTGCTTTTGCCAATGACGAACTGAGTTTTGAGTGGGATTGGGCTGTCAGTTACGAAACTGCCAAGCAGCGTGACAGCGCATTTATGCAGGCGCAGGGCAGTTCTCGTGATTCACTTAATGCACTGTTGGATGTGCAAGTGAACTATCAAAACTTCAGTGGCTTGTTCGCTCTGTACAGCCAAGGTTTGTACCTCAATCAACAAGGAGAGAGTGACTGGTGGAGTGAAGCTGATAACCAACTGCTGATTCGAGAGCTGGCTTGGCTAGGAGAGTGGCAAGTCGGTGACACCACTCTTGATGTGAGTTTGGGTAAGTTGCGCGTGGATTGGGGCGTGGGTTATGGCTACCGACCTTTGGATCTGTTTAAGCCTTATCGACAAAATCCGGTTGGCTTAGTCGCAGAAGAGGGCGCGGGTGTGTTTTCACTTTCACACTATGATATGGCAGGCGAGTGGACCGTCATTGCGACGGATTCAAGCTGGGGGCAACAAGACCAAAGTGCACTTGATCAAGCCGCAGAGCAACAAGGTATTGGTATTCGTCGTTATGCGCTGGTGGGTGACACCGAGTATCAACTTATTGGTTATTACGATGATGTGCGCCGAGGTTTGCTTGGCGCCAGTGCCATTGCCGTGTGGGATGAATCCATCGCCATGCACGGTTCCATGCTGTGGCAAAAGCAAAGTGTCGGCTATCAGTTTCAGCAGGATGATCTTTACCAACCCGTTTCAGCTGAGGAGCAGGGAAGCGCATTCCAAGCTTTAGTTGGGGTGAACTGGGCAAACCAAGCCGGACACAACGTGATTGCTGAATATTGGTACGACAGCCGAGCATGGTCGAAAAGCGAATGGCAGCAAGCAATAGAGCGTGGCGAATTACTCTCTCAGATCCCTGAACCTAACAACTCTCTGTTGGCTAGCAGCGCTCTACTTGCGACAAGCTACGCCCAAGGGTTTCAGCATGCCAATATCGTTCAGCATAACGTAATGCTGCACTGGAGTTGGGATGTGGAAGCGTGGGCTGCATGGAACGGTAAAGCGGATATGGGCTGGCTAAGTGATGTAACCCCTACGTTGGATGTGATGTTGGCGCCGCAAGATGGCGGTGTGATTGTCACGCAGTGGCTTAACTACCAATGGATTGATACTGGCGATCAAAGTGTAGAAGTGGAAGTTGCCGCACGCTTTTTAACCGGAGACGACCAATCTGCTTACGCACAAATCAATGATAAGCATATGATTGTTTTTAACATCAAAGGGAAATTCTAAATGTGTTCAGCAAAATCAGTGGTGAAAAGTGGATGGTCGCGTAGCTTATTAGTGACCACGGCATTTTGTCTCTTTATCGCAGCAATGACGCTTTCTGTTTGGGGGGGCTCATTCTACGTTCATGTTATGGTGAGCTTTGGATTTGGCTATTCGGCTATCTTCTTCTCATGGCTTGTCGACCGCCTGTTTCCTACCATTCCTCGTTTGGCGGAAGTGGCTATCTCGCTGACGGCTTGCTTATTGTTCGGTGTGGTAAACGCCCAGTTTTGGCTCGGAGAATATTTCGGCATCTCAGGTATGCTATCGGTTGGACTCATGGGGTTGTTATTCAGTGCCATGTGCTTTTTCTATTTCTACTCACGCGAGCAACATGCAATCGCTCAACGAGAGTTGGAAGCCATCAAACGCGAGAAAGCAGAGCAAGATCGTGCGCTGTTGCTGAGTCAGCTTAAGCAGATGCAAAGCCAGATTGAGCCGCATTTCTTATTCAATACCTTGGCAAATATCAGTGCGCTCATGTCGCAAGATGTTGATAAAGCCAAGCTGATGCTAGAACAGTTAACCGCGCTGCTGCGTGCAACGCTCAAAAGCTCACGTGAAGAGCACACCACCATAGACAATGAAACGGCGTTACTTGAGGCTTACTTAGGCATCCAGCAAACCCGTTTAGGTGACCGACTCAGTTACAAGATTGAGGTAGAAGAGGGGCTAGGTAGAACCGAGTTACCGCCGATGATGCTTCAACCCTTAATCGAAAACGCCATCATCCATGGTATTGAGCCGAAGCGAGAGGGCGGCGAAGTCAGCTTACTCATTAAGCGCGAACAACAGAACTTGCAGATTGAAGTCAGAGACTCAGGTGTTGGCTTGAATCATGTCAGCAAGCATTGTGGTTCAGGGGTAGGGCTGAGTAACCTGAAACAACGCGTCGATGCGTTGTTTGCAGGCGAAGGACAAGTGTCGATCAGTGAACCAGTTGAAGGTGGCGTGAGTGTCCGTTTGAGTTGGCCAATGACAAGCAAGGAATAGTGGAATGAATACAGGGTTTACTGCCATTATTGCTGATGATGAACCGCTATTGAGGCGTCATCTTGATAAAAGCCTAGCTGAAGTGTGGCCAGAGCTAGAGGTGATAGCCAAAGTCGCAGATGGTGAACAAGCGTTGCAAGCCATTGAGCAAAACCAACCTGACATTGCGTTTCTTGATATTCGTATGCCAGTTTTGGATGGCATGACATTAGCACAAAAGCTCAATCAACTCGCCAATCCACCTTTGATTGTGTTTGTCACCGCGTACGATGATTACGCCATCAAAGCTTTTGAGCAAAATGCTGCCGATTATTTGCTTAAGCCTATCTCGGATGAGCGCCTCCTGACGACGTGTGAAAGAGTGAAAGCACGCCTTGCTAAGCGAGAGCAAGAAAGCAGCAGTAATGTGCAGATGAGCAGCCTGTTAGAGCAGTTGCAGCAATTATCCGCGCCACAAACGCCGCAGTATTTACAGTGGATTAAAGCGACGCAAGGGGAAGATATTCATCTGATCGCCACGTCTGATGTGTTGTATTTCAAAGCGGAAGAAAAATACGTTTCTGTGTATGCCCAACAAGGACAAGGCAAAGTGCAGGAGTATTTGATTCGCACCTCGTTGAAAGAGTTGATAGGGCAGCTTAACCCAGAACAGTTCTGGCAAGTGCACCGTTCAAGCGTGGTGCAAGTGTGCAAAATTAGCAAAGTAAACAAAGACTTTGCCGGAAGAATGTTTGTGCACGTTGGAGAGAACAAGCTCCCGGTGAGCCGTGCATCTCAAAGTTTGTTCAAAGGGATGTAATCGCTAGAACTGCTCACTCTTTACACTGTAAACTCGATACTCTTAACCCACATTATCAAGGAAGATAAATGAGTTATCGCGTAACCCTGTTAAATGCGACGGGAGAGTTGTCTCCAATCTCTGAGTATTTGCATCAGAAACTTGATGATCTGAGCTCACAACTTTCTAGTTACTTTGATCTCAGTAACATCGACCTGACCGTTAGCCCGTTTGATCGCAATGACGTACCGCAGACGGGGATTGGTGGCTATTGCTTAAGCGCCTATCGTGTAGAGATTCTGCTTGATACTCAACGTGCTGATATTAAAAACGTTATTGAGAAAGAACTGGCTGCGGTGTTAGCGCATGAGTTGCATCACCTGTTCCGTATGCGAGCGGGAGAGAATGGCGCTGCGCTTGGTGATGTACTGATTATGGAAGGGTTAGCTTGTCATTTCGAACGCAAGGTAAATGGTGGCGTCACTCCGAGCTTGTTTGAGAAAATCAAAGATCAAGATTGGCGCCCTTTCTATGCTGAGATGAAAGACAAGTTGACCAGCTTAGATTACAACTTCGACGCTTACTTTCTTGGTAGCGATGAAAGCCGCTGGCCGAAATACATGGGGTATTGGGTTGGGTACAACCTTGTTGCTGAATATCTGGCTGATTTTCAAGGCTCTGAGCTTGATTTAGCCGGAGCAAAAGCCGAGCTTTTCTATCAATAACTCCGGCACAAGCTAAACTAATAGGCTGAGTCATAAAAACAAAAAGCGCTTAAGTCATAAGACATTAGGCGCTTTTTTCGTTTTGTAGCGACGATTTCTACCAAGAGGCAAATGGGCTTATTCGCTGATTGTCACTTTCTCAATAATGATTGGATCGCATGGTACATCATCGTGACCAAGCTTAGAGGTCGTTTTCACTTTCGCGATGCGATTTACGACATCCATACCCGCAGTCACTTTGCCAAACACCGCGTAGCCCCAGCCTAGGTTGGTGGTTGCGGTATGGTCTAGGAAATCGTTGTCTTCCAAGTTAATGAAGAACTGTGCCGTTGCAGAGTGCGGTGCATCGGTACGCGCCATTGCGATAGTGCCAACAAGGTTCTTTAGACCACGGTTTGCTTCGTTTGCGATTTGGGCGCGCGTTGGCTTTTCTGCCATGTCTTCGGTGTGACCGCCACCTTGGATCATAAAGCCGTCGATAACGCGGTGGAAAATGGTGCCGTCGTAAAAGCCATCTTCACAGTATTTTTTGAAGTTCTTTGAGCTAACTGGCGCTCGTTCTAGATTCAGTTCAATTTCGATGTCACCGAAATTGGTGGTCATGGTAATCATCTGGTTTTGCCCTTGTGGGTGCTTAGTTGGCGGCATTATAGCTAAGTTGCTTGAGGATAGCAGAAATAAAAACAGCGACGTTAAGGCGTCGCTGTTTCTACTATTAAGTATGGTTAAGGAAGTTAAACCGTGAAGCGTCCCACCAAGTCGTAAAGCTCGTTGGCTTTGTGATTGAGGTTTTGGCTGCCCGAGCGATTTTGATTGGCAAGGTGCGCCGATTGACTACTTTGCTGAGAAATGACTTCGATGCGTTGTGAAATCTCTTGTCCAACTTGGCTTTGCTCTTCGGTCGCGGTAGCGATCAGCGTGTTCATGTCCATGATATTCGCAATCGCTGCTTGAATATCTTGCAGCGCAACCGATGCAGCACGTGCTTCTTCTACTGTCGCTTCGCCACGTGCTTGGCTAGATTCCATCGCTTTTACCGCGGCATCCGATCCTGCTTTAAGTTGATCGATCATCTTGTGAATGTCACCTGTGCTGTCCTGAGTGCGGCTTGCAAGCTTACGCACTTCATCCGCGACAACTGCGAATCCGCGTCCTTGGTCGCCCGCTCGTGCTGCTTCAATGGCAGCATTTAGCGCAAGCAAGTTGGTTTGTTCAGCAATATCTTGGATGACTTCAAGTGAGGATGAGATGTTCTGCACGTCACTCTCTAGACGTGAAATTACAGTGCTTGCTTCAGAGACCTCATTCGCTAGCGCTTCAACGGAGTTAGCGGCGGAGTCTACGATGTGCTTCGCTTGTTGTGCGTTGTCATCGGCGTTTTTAGCGGAATCGGCGGCTTGGTTTGCGTTGCCAGAGATCTCGTGAGCGGTGGCCGTCATTTCTGTCATTGCAGTCGCGACTTGTTCCGTTTCCTCACGTTGACCAGAAGCCAATTCATCCACTTGTGAGGCGCGTTGAGACATGTTGTTAGTTTCTGATACTACCTCTTGTCCGACATGGCTGACGCTCTTAATAATTCCTTGCAAGCTTTCAACGAAGATATTGAAGTTATGCGCGAGCTGCTTAAATTCTGGCACGCTAGATTCTTCCATACGCGCGGTTAAGTCGGCGTCACCTTGCGCGAAAGATTGGATTGAGCTGTCAAACTGTTCGATAGGGCGCATAATGCTACGGTTGACGAGTACGGCAAAAATGGCCACGACAACGGCAATAGAGACACAAAACATAGCAATAGCGGCTAAGGTATTGTTTAGCTCATCGTTTGCTGTGTTTTCCATCTCTGTAATGATCGCATCGATATCATCAGTATAAAAACCTGTGCCAATCATAATATCCCACTTGGGAATGAACATGGAGTAGCTGAGTTTAGGTAATGCTTCGGTTTGCCCTAACTTAGGGAAGTAGTAGGTTGTGAAGTCACCCGTTTTGGCGTTTTTCAACAGGTCTTGGATCAGGTAGTTGCCTTTTTTGTCTTGCAGGTTATAGAAGTTTTCTCCAACCCCTTTATTGTTTTTTCCGACAACAACACGCACGCCTTTTGAGTCGTACGCAAAAATATAACCTGATTGGCCGAACTCTAGCTCTTTGAGCACTGGAATGGCTTCTTGCAATGAGGCATTACGATCCAATAACGGTTTGAGTGCGGAATGAGCCATCTGCACATAGTTTTTCAGTTCCGCTTTCTTCATCGCCATCATCGTCGTGTGCGTATGATTGATTTGTTGTTGGTTGTAGGTACTGGTTTGGAGGTAGGTAAACCACATCATACCCAAAGCAATCGTTAACACGGGAATGATGGAAAGAATATAAAGTCGCTTTCTTATCGTTAGATTCATAGGTACTTCCTTACGTCTCGGCGCAGCGTTACAAATTGGTAAACTTCAATAGCTTTACCAAATAAAAGTGTTAATAATTATTTTTGTACTGATTGCAGATTAACCGAGTTGGCGGGTGAGAAGTACAGGAAGTTGGTGATCGTGGACGAGAGAGACTCACATTTTTAAGCAGGATCACAATTAGCGAGAGCATTGGCCCGAGTTGCAGCGGGAGCTACCAGTAAGCCAGTATGAGACACGATACCTATTGTTGGCAAAGCGTAGGTAAAGCCAGTCGGCAATTGGTTTGAGTAATGGCCAACGTAGTGGTGCATATAGCCAACCTCGACCGACCAACTGCCATGCTCGGTGAGTCACATCAAGACCAAGTATCAGTTCATTGTTGTCATTCAGCGCATGCAAAATCGTGTTGGCTTTTTGCGCGTCTATCTGTGGGTAATCAGAAAAGTCATCGCTGTATATATCGACGATTTTTATCGCTTGTTTTACATCTCGTTGCTTAAGTGCGTGCATTTCTTTGGCGCACAGTGGGCAAGTTCCGTCATAAAATATGGTGAGTTTTGTCATTGCGATCGTCTTGTTATTTGATTTGTCTTACTGAGTTCTACGTGGCGATTTTTCTTTTGGTTCATTATGTTGCAGGTAGTGGTTCCAATTCGCGCGTATGTTCTCGTAGTTGTATTGGCAAAAGTCTTTGCGATCTCGTAGGTAGTCTTTTTCAACTTCATCGAGAAGCGACTTGTACTGTTCCGGATCACTGCCGTACACCAAACATAAGGTAGAGAAGTAGCGTTGCAAATCAAAACTGTGCTCATCAATGTACTCACCGAAGTCGTAGTAGTCCGGTCTGTCATCGGACTCAAATGCGAACATGTCGGCGGCGCTAATGGCCATCTCTGCGCCATCTTCTAGGAAGTCAATCATTAAGATCGTGGCAAAATTATCGACGGCATCTTCTTTTCCGAGAACAGGGATGTTTTGATCTTCGATGTAAGCATGCCCGGCTTCATGCAGCAAGGTGTGTAATAACGTATCTAACGCCCCTGTTTTTGGGGATTTTCCAAGGCGTTCTTCATACTGGTTATTGGAGAAGTAATTGAATGATTCCAAATAAAAAGTGTAGGGAATGTGTATCGTGTGCGTATCGGGATCGTACATTGGGCCATCTTCTCCGCCGTAAACCAGTGTGAGTGGTTTGCGAAATGGAAAGTGGATCTGAGATAGCTCAAGAAAAATTGGGTTTACATTGCTGTTTTGGATAGATTGCAGGGCGATTTTTTCATGGGTTGTTTCCACGGAAGAATATTCAATACGGATATTTTCCGCTGCAGTGGCAGATGAGATGGCACAGAGTAATAGCACAGGGAAAAGCGAATGAATTTTCATGTAGGGCTCTTGTTATTTGAATAACTTACATAAAAATTATACATGTTTTTGTGTGATGCATAATTGGGATTGTTTTTATCACCCAGAATCGGGTAGTTAGCCTCGAAAGACTACCATGACAACACCGTACATTTTGGTTGCTGGGCCCTCCAGAAAGCCTATCAAAACACGTTTTATTCAGGAGATGATAGATAAGTGATTGGCTTTTAAGGTTTATTTTTTGGTGAGGCCAAGTTGAATTGGCTTTGCTCTTTTGTCTGTAAAAATGCTATTCAGCAGTTAATCATTATGGAATGAAACCATGGGATTGGTGAATGTCACTGAATTGAAGAAAATTATCAGCAATATGTTATAATCCGGCTCCGTTGTGAAGAAAACGTTTGTTGCAGCTTGAGAGTTTCCTTGGATTCGGCTCGTTTACACACCATGAGCCAGAGTTAAAAAACTACGACAGGAACAAGCAAACCCAATTGTTTTGAACGCGATCTCGGCGTTTAGAGGTTACAACGGGAAGGAACTTTGTTTGATAGTAATTGACACATTCTGTTTAAGTAAGGGAGCCCAATGTGGTTCAGAAAGTGTCACCCAGAATTTACTCACAACACTATACCCCAAGCAGTCACGCACAGGTATTGCGAGGGGGCATTTGAAGGAGCTATATCGGCTCCTTTCACATTTAAGGGCTTGCTAACAGCGGAAAACTGACACATCGCTAAAGGAGCGTCCCTTAAACTAGCCTAAGGCGCATCTACACCAACTTTTGAGTATTTTCGAAACAGTAAAGCGAGAACATTTGCTATTGAATGAAGGTTAAATTAACACTCGATCATTACGGAGGATGAAGAGAACAATAATAAGAGGCGATATGAATCATTTAATATCTGTAGGTGCACTGGAGTCCTTCTTGGTCGCAATCAGTGTGCTTTTCCTGGGGCATTTTATTAATGCTAAGCTACCGATTTTAAAGAAGTTCAACATACCTGAGCCGATTGTAGGTGGCCTTATTGTGGCCTGCATGATTACTGCTCTTCATTTCAACGGCATCGACTTGGAGTTCGATTTGCCGTTACAAAATACGTTTATGTTAATGTTTTTTGCGACGGTTGGTTTGGCCGCAAATTACACTCAGTTGATGAAAGGAGGTGCGAAGGTTTTTATCTTCTTAGCTGTCGCATCGTTTTACATCATCATACAAAACGGCGTTGGCGTTTCACTCGCGGCGGCGCTCGGTTTAGATCCTTTGATGGGGTTAATTGCTGGCTCGATTACTCTGTCTGGTGGCCATGGTACAGGTGCTGCGTGGTCACAAACCTTCCAAGACGTGTATGGATTGGATAACGTTTTGGAAATTGCGATGGCATCAGCCACTTTTGGTTTGATCATCGGCGGTATCATTGGTAGCCCAGTGGCACAGCGCCTCGTAGAAAAAAACAGCATTGAATCGGAGTATGGTCGTGGTGGTCGGGATGCCAAAACTCACGAAAAATTCCCTGAGTTGGTGACCTACAACGAATACGAAGAAGATAAAGTAACGGCGAAAAAAGTGGTGGAGAAACTCTTCTTCCTACTGATCTGTGTTACGGGGGCGAAGTATGTTGAGCAATGGGTTAGCACGTATGAAATCTCATGGTTGATGATTCCAGACTTTGTATATGCGCTGTTCATTGGTGTGATCATCACGAACTTCTTAGAGGTGACCAAGCTTCGTAAGTTAGACGCAGAAACCGTCGATATGCTCGGTACCGTTTCTTTGTCATTGTTCTTGGCGATGGCATTAATGAGCTTGAAGTTATGGAATATCTTTGACTTAGCGATTCCATTCTTGGTCATTTTGGCTGTGCAGTCTGTGGTCTTAGCTATCTTCACTTACTACGTCACGTTCAAAGTGATGGGACGCAACTATGACGCTGCGGTTATTGCGGGTGGTCACTGTGGTTTTGGCTTGGGGGCAACCCCAACAGCTGTGATGAACATGGGCTCTATCGTTAACCGATTTGGCCCGTCGCCGCAGGCATTTATGGTGGTGCCAATTGTGGGGGCTTTCTTTATCGACATCGTTAACTTAATCATTTTACAAGGTTACATTTCATTCCTTGGTTAAATTTAAGTTCATGATCTCCTAAGGTCGAAATAAAAACGGTCACAACACAGGTTGTGACCGTTTTTTTATGGCTCGATTTTGGCCGTTTATCGAACGACGGATTATTGAATGGTTCGGCTGAACTTGATACTAGCTGTCCAACCAAGAACGCCGATGAAAGCGTAAATGCCAACGTTTAACCAACCCGCTTGAGGAATTGCATTAAATGGGCTTGGTGCAACAATGGCGTGCAGTGGAAGGTAAAGCACTTCGGAGAAGAACTGATCTAGGCCGTAATAGCCAAATAGTGCGATTGGCATCCAGCGCAGCGCATAAATGGCGATAAACAAAATGACCAGTGGTGAATTCACTTTCTGAGAAATAGCCATTGCGGTTAATGCCAACGGTAACAGTAGAATACCGGCGAACAACATTCTGATTAAAAACTCTCCCCAATGCAGCAGCACGTAACCTAACGAGGCTTGGCGGTACAATAAAGCCAATTGGTGATCGGTAGAGATGTTCAGCAACCACAGCATCAAATCTGCTGCGAGCACAAGCGCCGAGCAAACGAGCGGAATCACCAATAAGCCAAACCCTAGCTTCACTAAGTGAGTTTTTATATCGCTGACCGGCATACTACGCCAAAACATAATACTGCCCTCCGCACGCTCTTTGCGTAGCGTTCTTGGGAAGTATTGAACGGCTAACAAGATAGACAGCAGTCCTGCTCCTCCGGTAATCAACATATTGACGTCATCACCAAGCTCTTTATGAATGTCACTGACATCGCCACCAAAGCTCATTTGGAAAAACATATTGTGTTGTAGAGTGTCGTTACTCATTAAACTGACAAAGAGAATAACTCCACACGCCAACACAAACAGTGGAATACGTAAAACAAGAGGGTTTTCTAACCACTCTTTTTGCAACATCGCGACAACTGAACGCATTACGCTGCCTCCTTCTGCAATGCTAAAAATAGATCCGCTAACTTCACCCCATGGATGGCCCCCATTGTTTCTGCTTGTTGGGCATACTGGGCAGTGAGTAACCATTTCGTTGAACCGAGCCCTTTTTGTGACGACAGTGGGTTCATCGCTTCAATTTGTGTGCGGTATTCGTCGCTGGCCTCAAGGATGAAGTAGTCTTCACTGATACTGTCCATCGAGGTTTGTAGTACAGGGCGGCCATGCTTGAGAATCAGCACATCAGTCAGTAAGTGCTCAATCTCTGATACTTCATGACTGGCGATGATCAACACGCGCTCGCCGTCGTGAAACCATTCCAATAAGTGACGATAAAACGTATCACGATACACGAGATCTAACCCGAGTGTCGGCTCATCCAATATGAGGATTTGGGTGTTAGTCGCGATTACAATCGCGAGGTGCAATTGCACCTTCATCCCTTTGGATAAAGATTTGATGCGCGCACGAGGTTTGATGTCCGTTTGACGAAGCAGCGTATCTGCTTGAGCGCGATTGAACCCTGGATGCACGCCTTCGGTATAGTTAAGCAGTTGAGCGACAGTCATCCAATCTGGCAGAACGTTCACATCCGAGATGTAGGATAAGCTCCGCATTATTTTGTCGCGTTGCATAATGGGTTCAAATCCGTTGATACGAACAGTGCCTTGATATTCATGTGCGCCGAGTAGGGTATTAATAAGCGTTGATTTACCTGCGCCATTATGGCCGAGTAAGCCAAGTACTTGTCCTGCATGTAGGTCGAAACTCACTTCATGCAGTGCTTCTCCTTGTTGCTGATATTGCTTGGAGACGTTGTTTACACTGACTAATGCGCTCATTGGTCACCTTTCAAGTGTGGTTTTAGTTGTTGAATGAATTCGTCGAGTGACATATCCAGACGCTGTATTGTGTCGGCTATCTGCGGAATTTGTTGTTGAAGAAAACGTGCCTTCTCGTCTGCAAGCAATTTGAGTTTTGCCCCTGAAGCGACAAACATACCTTGACCGCGTTTTTTCTCCACTAACCCCTCATCAACAAGCAATTGATAGCCTTTCATGACGGTGAGGTGGTTAATTTTCATATCCGCAGAGATGCTACGAACGGAGGGCAGAGCATCGCCTTCTTGCCAGATACCTTGCAGTATTTGTTGAGTGATCTGGTCAGCCAACTGTCGAAAAATCGGTTGGCGATCATGCCAATTGGTCATGAGTGAATCTCTTGGCTGAAATGGTGTTATATATAGGTATAACACTTAGTGTGCCGGAGAGAAAGTAATAATTTAAAATTAAGCGTATGTTCCAGCCTTCGCTTTCCCTAAATATCTACCTATGTGATAGCTATTTTGAAGACTTTATTGTGAACATAAATTAGACACTTCTCATAAGTTGAGAAGTGTTATTTTTCTAATCCAATCAAGGTATTTACCACCAGCTTGGTATTGGTATTCTCATATAATGATAATCAGTGGGATTTTGGGTGCATCCATTTCTTACTTGATGAGAATTTGTGGCAAATACACCCTAGAAAACAAAAGGTTCGAGAGGCAATCTGATTGACTTAGGCACCTATCTCACGTTGAGCGCTTGCTCAATGAATGAGAAAGAGGAGAGTAAAGAGGTCTCATGAATCAGGTAATATCTATCGGCCCACAAGAGTCGTTTCTCGTCGCAATTTGCGTGTTATTTTTAGGGCAGTTCATTAACACCAAATTACCAACCTTAAAGAAATTCAATATCCCAGAGCCAATTGTTGGTGGTCTAGTTGTGGCTTGCGTGATCACGACGATGCACTTAAATGGTGTGGATGTATCATTTGATTTACCACTGCAAAACACCTTTATGCTGATGTTTTTTGCGACGGTTGGCTTAGCTGCGAATTACACCCAACTGATTAAAGGCGGTGCGAAGGTTTTCATCTTCCTTGTTGTGGCATCGGTCTACATTCTTATCCAAAATGCGGTCGGCGTATCCTTAGCAACCGCATTGGGGTTAGATCCACTCATGGGGTTGATCGCCGGCTCTATTACGCTTTCTGGCGGACATGGAACTGGTGCGGCGTGGTCGCAAACTTTTCAAGAAATGTATGGTTTGCACAATGTCCTAGAAGTGGCGATGGCTTCTGCTACGTTTGGCTTGGTCATGGGCGGGATTATTGGCAGCCCTGTCGCGCAAAAGTTACTCAACAAGCACAACTTAGAATCGGAATACGGACGCACCAACCAAAGCCATCAGAGTTTCCCTGAATTGGTGACCTATAACGAACATGAAGAAGATCGTGTCACGGCGAAAAGAGTTGTAGAAAGCTTATCCATTATTTTGCTTTGCGTGACAGGCGCGAGCTATCTGGAGAGTTGGGTGAGCAGTTTTGGCATCAAGTGGTTGATGATCCCAGATTTTGTTTATGCGCTGTTTATTGGTGTTGTCATCACCAACATCATGGAAGTGACCAAGGTGCGCAAGGTTGATTTAGAAACCGTTGATATTCTTGGTACGGTTTCGCTATCGCTGTTCCTTGCCATGGCTCTGATGAGCTTGAAATTGTGGAATATCTTTGATCTTGCGATCCCATTCCTTATTATTCTTGCTATTCAGTCTGCCGTACTCGCGGTGTTCACTTATTACGTAACATTCCGCATGATGGGCAGTAATTACGATGCCGCGGTGATCGCCAGTGGACATTGTGGTTTTGGTTTAGGTGCCACACCGACTGCGGTCATGAATATGGGCTCTATCGTGAGTCGTTATGGTCCATCACCACAAGCATTTATGGTAGTACCAATTGTCGGTGCATTCTTCATCGACATTGTGAACTTAGTGATTTTGCAAGGCTGCATTGCTTTTATTAAATAGCCCCCGCTTCTTTCAGCTTAACATAACAAAGCCAGTCCCTTGAGATTGGCTTTGTTATTTGTAACACGAAATCTTGTTTCTCTGACTTCAAGCCGTGAAATCAATACGTTACTATGATGACATAGTGTTCAGTTTTACAGCAGCATGAGGTACCCACATGTCTGAAAAAATATCGACGTCGGCATTAGCGAAAATGCGCAAGGTTGAAGCCAAGCTGTTGTTTGCCGATCTCAAACGTGCTGGCTACATTGTTCGCCAAGACGAAAAATGGATTCTGACGGAAGAAGGCGCCAAGTTTGGCGGCGAGTATGTGGATCACCCTAAATTTGGCCAGTTCATCGTCTGGCCGACCAATTTACATATTGAGCTGACTTCCAGCTCAGGGAAAACATTAAGCGCCACGCAGCTGGGTGAAAAGCTGAAACTGAATGCGAAGCGCATGAACCAACTGTTGAGTGAGTTGGGGTGGATCGCCAAATCTGAAGAAGGTTGGAGTGTCACTGAAGCTGGTATACGCGCTGGTGGCCAGCAAAGAACCGATAAAGAGACACAAAATACCTTTGTCGTATGGCACGATGTGGTGCTGCGTAATAAGCATCTTAAGCAGTCTGTCATTGAATTTTTAGGGCAAGATGCGGAGTCACACTCCACGGATAAATCGTACTCAAGCTTTCGCCAAAAGTTTGAAGCCAAACACCGAACATTAGATGGGCATTACGTGCGCTCTAAGGGGGAGTTGCTCATCGACAACTGGCTGTACTTGGCTGGTGTGGTGCACGCTTATGAGCGTCAACTGCCGATTGACCAAGATGTCACCAGTGATTTTTATTTGCCAGGCGGTAAAGTCTATTTACAGTTTTGGGGAAGTGATACTGGGGAGATGGCTGAGGCTGACCGTGAGACCATTCGTACTGTTTATGAGCAGCATCATTTCAACCTTATCGAAGTCAAACCGAGTGAACTAGACAAGTTAGATGAAGTGCTGCCTAAGCGTCTTCGTCAGTTTGGTATTAAAGCTTATTAACGACTTAAGCCCGCTGTTCAGATAAGAAAAAACCCGTGATCAATCACGGGTTTCGTATTTTTAGCGTGCATCTAGGCTGTCATCCTATGGATTAAAAACCTTTGATGTTTTCCGCTTCTAGCTCCGAGAAGTACTTCACTGTCTTCACTTTCAGTTCTTGTTGAGCTGGCTCGTCACATACGATCACTGCTTTAGGATGAAGTTGAAGTGCAGAAACCGTCCATAGGTGGTTTACACAACCTTCTACTGCTGCTTCAAGTGCTTGAGCTTTGTTATGACCTGTTACCAGAATCATCACTTCTTCTGCGTCTAGCAGCGTACCCACTCCGATAGTCAGTGCGTATTTAGGCACTTGGTTGATATCGCCGTCAAAGAAGCGAGAGTTCGCAATGCGAGTGTCTTCAGTCAGTGTCTTGATGCGAGTACGAGAAGACAGAGATGACGCTGGCTCGTTGAACGCGATGTGACCGTCGTTACCCACGCCGCCCATGAACAGGTTGATCTTGCCGTAAGACTTAATTTTATCTTCGTAACGCTTACATTCTGCGTCGTGATCGTCAGTGTTACCGTTCAGTAGGTTGATGTTTTCTTCTTGGATATCAATGTGATTAAAGAAGTTGTTGTACATGAACGAGCGGTAAGACTCTGGGTGATCTGCAGGGATGCCAATGTACTCATCCATGTTGAAAGTCACGACGTTTTTGAAGCTCACTTCGCCGGCTTGGTAAAGCTCGATTAGGGCTTTGTAGGTTGCTAGAGGAGTGCCACCAGTTGGTAGACCCAGAACGAATGGACGCTCAGCAGTAGGTTTAAAGTCGTTGATACGCTTAGCGATATGCGCAGCTGCCCACTTACCTACTTGTGCTGCTCGAGTTAACGGGATAAGTCTCATTTTGTGCCCCTAGTTATTGGAATTTACGATGTACCGAAACATTAATTCGCATTATAAAATAAGTAATGACGAACTGCTATTGTTTTAGGTCAAAATTTTGCTTTTTCTTTAACCAGTGTTGATTTTATCGACTGTTTTTATATCTAAATGCTTTTATAAGCCGATTTTTTACAAAGAAATTGCATTATGAAACTGACGAATTGATAGATAAAATTTATGATCTAAATTAAGTTCTGTCTTCGCACTTAACCTTGTTTTTTAACAACCTACAGAGTGTGAAACCGCACACGAACTTCAAATATTATGGGATGGACATGGCACGACGCTCATTCCTTAACCATAATTGAAATGTGTAAACCAGTGAGGAATTCGGTATGAAAAATGAGTTAGATCCGAGCAAAGTACTACAGGCTTACGAATGTGTGATGAACAACGGTACACCAACCGAATTTGGCAAAATGTATGAAGGTGTAGAAGCGTTTTCCGATTACGACGGGTACAACGTTTTCTTACGAGGGAATGGTGTTGAGCTAAAGGTTGGCTTCCACAATACCTATCAATTGGAGTACGACCAAGAGCACTTGAAAGAGAGCTTTTTGAAAAAGATCGCGATGCTTGCAAAGTAGGACTAGCAGCACTAAATACTAAAAAAGCCCTTGGGAGAACGCGCCCTTGGGCTTTAGGAGAAGAAATGAGCTTGTTTTGCTCGCTCAGTCAAACCAAACGAGCTTTCGCCTACTGCCTACTGCTAGAAAAAGGCGAGAATTAGTTTATTTGGTTATTAATCGTCTTCGACCAAACTCTCTTCAATGTAATCTTCTGTCGCGTCAGGCTTATTACGACCATTTAGCGTGTGGAAGCGCTTGCGACCACGAGCAAGTTGGGTGTACTTTAGCCACGTACGCTCAAGTTTTGTTTTTGCTTTGCCTGGGTTTTCTAGCACCTTGATGAAGTGTTTCTCTTCGCTATTTTCAGGTGTTAATTCGCCTGACTCTAAGCCAAGCATAGTATCCCCATAAATTGTTAGGATTTCCTCTTCCGAGAGAGTAAAATCGCCAGACTTTGCAAAGCCGCGTGGGAATTTTACGTTGTCGTAAAAACGTTTTTTGCCATGACGGAATTCAGTGTCAGACATGTCAACAGCCTCTGTAACCGTTATTGATGAATGTAGTGAACTACGGCGAAAATTAGGCGTAAAGCTAACAAAAGAAAAACAAAACTTTTTTGTCGTCATGATTTTAATTAGTTGTTAATCTGGTTTTATATTAACCAGGAGATGGTTTATGGATGTAAAAGTCTTTCGAACATTTTTAGAGCTGGCAAGGGTTCGTCACTTCGGACGCGCCGCTGAGAATCTTTATATTACCCAAGCTGCAGTGAGCGCACGTATCAAACAATTGGAAAGTTACTTCGATACGCAATTGTTTATTCGTGATCGAAATAACATAAAGTTGACCTCTGCAGGTGAGCGCTTAATCAGTTATGCAGAGGTGATGGTCACCACATTGCAACAAGCGAAGCTAGAGTTATCGCTTGAAGATGGCAAAGCGCTGCAATTAACGTTAGGCGGTACGCCAAATATTTGGGACGCTTACTTGCAGAACTGTTTAAGTGTCGTCACAGATTCATTTGGTGGTTATGGTTTTATGGCAGAAGTGATGGGGCGGGAAATGCTCAGTCGCAGCTTGCTAGAGCGCACGTTAGATATGGCATTTGCGTTCGACCAAATCAAAGCTGATGAGCTTAACTGCAAAAAAGTGGCTGATGTTGTTCTCGTTCTGGTATCGACTGAGAAAGACTCTTTAGACACCGTTTTTGAAAACAAATACGTGTATGTGGATTGGGGAACGCGCTTCTCATCAGAACATTCTGAACGTCACCCTAAGATCCCGGCTCCGTATCTGCGCACGTCAACGGCGCGCATTGCATTGGACTTTATTTTGGAGAAGGGCGGTGCCGCTTACTTACCCATCTCTCTGGTAGAGCCCTTTATCGCCAATGGGCAGCTTCACAAGGTGTCTGGCGTAGAAGATTGGTATCGCCCTATCTATTTGAGCTATCGTAAAGCTAGCTCGTCGGTAGACGCGATTAAGCAAGTGGAAGAAATTGTCAAAGAGATTGATCCACTGACGGCTTACAGTTTTCAGCAAATTGGTTCCGGCACTTCCGACGAATAGCTTTGAGTGAAAAGTCAGAGAAATTAAAAAGCCGCCTTGGAAAATCCAGGCGGCTTTCTTTTTATCTCGATGAATCGATAGTTATGGCAAGTCAAATAGCAGGGCGGTTGTGCTCTCGTTCGATGTATTGCGTAAAACAACCTTACTTTGCTGTTCGACCTTCGCGCCGTCGCCCGCCGTCAAGTTGGTATTGTCGATGCTAAGGCTTCCCGTTACTTGGTGAACGAATAAGTTTCTACCCGATTCTATCTCAAAGTTAAGTTCGCTATTTGGTTCAAGAATTAACTGATGTAATGTGGCATCTTGCTTAATAAGTAGCGTACCGTTTTCTCCTGTTGGAGTCGCGATAGTTGTTAATCCAGGAGTGCGACCAAAGTCTTTTTGCTGATAATCTGGTTTGGTTCCAAATGTATTTGGCTGAATCCAAATTTGTAGGAAGCGCAGCGTGTCACGGTTCGACGCATTGTACTCACTGTGGTAAATCCCTTTCCCTGCCGACATGAGTTGGAATTCCCCGGCAGGTAATGTTTTCACGTTACCTTCGCTGTCTTTGTGCGCGATAACACCTTCCAGCACATAGCTGATGATCTCCATATCACGATGGCCATGTGTATCAAAACCTGCGCCAGGTTGGACTACATCGTCATTAATGACTCTCAGCTCAGAAAAGCCCATATATTGTGGATCGTAATAGCTACCGAAAGAAAACGTATGTTTGCTATCAAGCCAGCCAAAGTTTGCTCGACCTCGGTCTGCTGCAAGTCTTACCGTAATCATAAGGCCTCCCTAAGAGAGTTTTTTGTGCAAGAAGTTATCTAGCGCGACCTTACCTGCGCCAGAAAACGCCAGTGAAACACTTGCTGCCAGTAAAGCTAAGCCAAACTCGTAACCGTTGTTTGCCATGAACAGGCCATTTTCAAAGTGGACAGAGAATATCGCTACCACCATCGTGAACGCTAAAGCAACGGCTGCTGGGCGAGTTAGCAGACCAAGTAAAATGAACAAGCCGCCAAAGAACTCTGCGCTGCCAGCAAGGAATGCCATTAGCACGCCAGGACCTAAACCGATAGATGCCATCCACTGACCTGTGCCTTCTAGCCCGTAGCCACCAAACCAGCCAAACAGCTTTTGTGCGCCGTGCGCCATAAAGATAATGCCGATTGGAACGCGAAGTGATAGTGCGCTGTAACCTGCGTTTGATGTGGTAATTTTCTGTAATAGTGCTTTCATGATTCTGTCCTCTGACTCTTTTCAATGAGTGGGAAGCGTGTGCTCCCGTGCTGTTGAGAACAGTTTAGGTGGCGGTGAGAATAAAAATAACGGGAGTATTTTGATAAACTCGTTCTAAAAAATTGAATAACAGTTTTTGTTATTTTTAATCAGTTTCTTGAGTGTTTTTTATGAGTTTTTTTATGCCAGTTTTGTCGTGTTTTAAATCAGGTTCCATCATTATTTTCGATAAACATTTTTGCTGTTAAACAAAAAAAGAGCACAGGTTGCTGTGCTCTATTGCTTTCGCTATTAACAAGGGAGAAAGGTGTGTTAAAGAAAACTGTCAGAGGTTCATTAAGCTCTCTAGTGACTCCTCTACATTGTTGTAGTGATAGGTTCGAATATTACGTCCATCCGTGGCATTAATTTGAATTTCCGAGATCTCGTTATCTGAGTCTCGTTCGATAATTCCAATTGAATGATCTACGGATTTACTGGTAATAACCTTTTGGTTTCTTAGTACAATTACGCAAGTGTGTAAGTCCATGCCAATTCCCTTTAGCCGACGTTGTTGTGATGTTCTGAATCTAACTCTAGTGTACAAAAGCGCTAATGCCAATAAATCTCAATATTGAGTTCCGAAAATGACTAATTGTAGGCGCTTAAGCAAGCTACAATAACATTATATTGAACGATGCCTATGAACAATAAATGACAAAAGGCATGAGCAAGGAAAGCACTATGTTTATTCACCCCCATACCTCACTGACTTTCGAGCAGTGTCATAAGGCGCGAGTCGCGCGAGACAGCCGTTTTGATGGGCGATTTTATGTGGCAGTGAAAACAACGGGGATCTTTTGTCGCCCAATTTGTCCGGCTAATTTACCTAAAGAAGAAAATGTAGAGTACTTCACCGATAAAGCGCAAGCTCTCCAAGCGGGGTACCGTCCTTGTTTGCGTTGTCGACCTGATAGCGCGCCGGGTTCTTGGGCATGGAAAGGCGTAGAAACGACCTTTCAACGAGCAATTTCGTTAATTGATCGAGGGGAACTGCATCATCACTCGGTGTCTGAGCTAGCAGAGCGTGTTGGGATTTCGGATCGCTACTTACGTATGTTGTTTGAGCAGTATCTAGGCATGTCACCCAAGCAGTATGCGCAATATCAACAATTAATGTTCGCCAAACAGTTACTTCATTCCAGTTCTATGTCGGTCACGGAAGTAGGCTTCGCCGCCGGTTTTAATAGTACACGCCGCTTTAACGATGCTTTCCAAAAGTTTCTCAAACTGACGCCTTCTCAAGTCCGTCGCAAAGAGTTTGACGGTATGGGTAGCAATCGAATTGCCTTGCCTTATCGAGGTGAATTGAATTGGCAGCACATGTTGGACTTCTACCGTTTACGAGCGATTGAGGGGGTTGAGCTGGTGAGTGATGAGAGTTATCAGCGCAACGTTTGTCTGGATACCAGTAAAGCGTGGTTTAAAGCAACCAAAGGTGAAGGGTACCTAGAGCTAGCGTTTGAAATTGAAGACGTAACGAAGCTGCAAAACTTGGTGTCTGACATTCGTCGTATGTTCGATCTTGACGCCGATATTTGTACTGTTGAGCAGCATTTGGATTATGTTGCACCGGGGCTTGTGTCGAGTAAAGGTATTCGGATTCCTGGTGTATGGAATGCATGGGAGGCTGGAGTTCGAGCGATTTTAGGCCAACAAGTGTCGGTTAAAGCGGCGATTGGTCAACTTAACTTATTGGTGACCACTCTTAGTGGAGAGTCAGAAAAACGCTTTTTCCCGACACCAGATGCGATAGCTAATACCGACGTGAGCTTTTTGCGCATGCCGCAAAGCCGTAAAGAGACGCTAGTGCGCTTCGCCCAGTTCATGCAGGACAACTCAGAAGCCGACCCCCAGCAGTGGCTAGCTTTGAAAGGCATTGGACCTTGGACAGTCAGTTATGCTCAACTGCGAGGGCAATCTCAACCCGATTGCTTTTTAGATAAAGACTTAGTGGTGAAAAAGGCGATGCAGCGTTACCCATCACTGAATACGCACACTGCGGCCCCTTGGGGAAGCTACGCGACGTTTCACTTATGGAATCAATCATGAAAACATTTTATACCGAAATGCCGAGCCCATTAGGAACGGTGACCATCCAATCTAACACTGAGGGCTTGCTTGGCATTTGGTTTGAAACATGCACCACTAAGCCGAGTGAACTGGGAGCGCGAGACGATCAACACCCGATTTTGCGCCAAGCTGTTACCCAGTTGAATGAATATTTTTCTGGCCTACGTAATGAATTTGAGCTGCCTTTGGCGGCTACAGGCACGGATTTTCAAAATCGAGTTTGGCAGGCACTAACGACCATTCCATACGGCGAAACGTGGAGCTATCAAGATCTCGCCAACGCGATTGGCAACCCTAAAGCTGTGCGCGCTGTTGGGTTGGCAAACGGCAAAAATCCTATTTCTATCGTGGTGCCTTGTCATCGCGTTATTGGCAAAAGCGGTAAATTGACAGGGTATGCTGGTGGAGTAGAGCGCAAGCAACGTTTACTTGCGTTGGAGCAAGGTACACCACTTTAAGTGAGGCGATTCTCATATTGTGATTAAGCGTGCTACACAGGGGAAACGATAGTGTAGAGTTTCATATTCGTTATACGAATAGAAAAAGGATAATAAGGACATGCCTTTCAAAACGGATTTTGATGCATTCATGAGTGAGTGTTGGCAGCATCACGAAGCACTGCCCGAACAAACTTATGCTCAATTGGAAACGGCTCTGAGTGAGGTGGAAAACGTTAGCCACATCGAGCGAATATTCGCATTGATGCTGCACACCGCGATTGGGCACCTCCAGCGTCCAGAACCGTTTCTTGCTTGTTTAGAGCGCTTTGATGAACGCAAGGTTGCCGAGAGTTCGGCATTGCAACGCAGTATTGCCGTTGCGCGCTACTTCGTAGATGGCACTGACAATATGGAATTATTGGAAGAGCAAGACCAACGCCGAGTTTACGCTTTGATTTCGAATGAACTTTCTGCGCTTGCTCAGCTTGAACTGGCGAGCCAATGGCTGGAGAAAGCCGCGCTAGGTATGACACCACAAGATGCTGAAGGGCCGCTAGCGCGCTCTATCGCAATCACGGCAAACAACTTCGCGTGTCAGTATGAAGCGCTGGCTGAGCGCACGGATATGGAAAAATCGAGGATGCTAGAAGCGGCCAAGCTCGCGTTGGATTACTGGAAAGTGGCGGGTGGTTGGATGAAAGAAGAACGTGCAGAGTATCGCTTAGCGATGAGTTTACTCAAAGCGGGTGAAGCCGGACAAGCCAAGCAGCATGCCGAGCGCTGCGAAGCCATTTGTCAGCAAAATGGTGGTGACGCGTTTGAGCTGTTCCATGCGCATGATTTGCTGATGCAAGTGCACTTCCATCTTAGCCAGAAATATAAAGCTAAAGTGGATGTGGGGATGCAGCAATACTGCACAACGAGTTCGTTGACATGATCTCAACGTTGAATAAAAAGCCCCGAGCGAATGGCTCAGGGCTCATATTTTGTAAGTTCACTCATTACACGATGTTGCTTATGCTATTTGCGCTTTTGCCTGGTATCGTCCTGGTTTATGGTTCATCGCCAAAATCAAGTTTGTCGCCACGGCACCTAGGACGGATAGAGCGATAAGGTGCACATCCACAATGAACAGCGACATCACTACGATGGCACAATCGAGTGCCATCTGAACTTTACCAGCTCGAATCCCAAAACGTTCCTGAAGGTACAACGCTAAAATGTTAAAACCGCCTAAACTCATCTTGTGGCGGAAAATCACCAACATACCTATTCCAATTAACCCACCACCTAGAAGTGCTGCATAGAAAGGTTCGATTCGTGAAATTTCAATCACATGGTGCAGATGATCGACCGCAAAAGAAACAATCGAGACCGCAATGAAGGTATTAATGGTGAAGCGCCATCCCATGCGCATTACAGACAAAATATAAAAAGGGAGGTTGAGAGCGAAAAATATCTGACCAAAGCTGAAGTCACTCACTTTGGTAAGGAAGATCGCCAAACCAGCCGTACCGCCAGTGAGCAATCCTACTTTGCTGAAAAATATTACCCCAAGCGACACTAACGCACTGCCGAGCGTCAGAGCCAAGAGGTTCTCTCTTAGGCTATGATCTTTATCCATAAAATTTTTTCCTTGGTTTAAAAACCGCGCCGGAGACAACACGTCCATCCAGCGAGATAAACAGTTGCCAAAATAGCAACTAACAAATCGGCCAATAAAATGTCGCGAAAAGTGATGAATGTCGAGTTTTTGGACAAGATTGTGCTGATGCTAGCCTGTTTAACATAATGTACACAGGTAGAAAAACAACAAGGAAAAGTTATGATTAAGAAAGTCGGCACTACCCAAATCAACGCATTACATCGACTGAGTTGTCACTGCGGAAAAGTTGAGCTGGAACTTGCATTACCTAATGGTATTGAGAAGCCGAGACGATGTGATTGCTCCATGTGTCGACGTCGCGGCGCGATTGTGGCATCTGTGCCTCTGAATGGTATTCGTATCGTGCAAGGCGAAGACGTTTTGAAGCAGTATCAATTTAACACTCGCACAGCGAAACACTTTTTCTGTGGCGAATGTGGTATTTATACGCACCATCAGCGTCGCTCTGACCCGAGTGAGTACGGCTATAATGTCGGCTGTTTAGAGGGCGTCAACCCATATGAATTGGGAACTATCGAAGTGATGGATGGCGTTAACCATCCATCCGACCGTTAGGTTGCATTGCAAGTTAAGTGACTAATTCTAGGTGCTTTTAAGTAAATAAACCGCTATTCATCCACAAGTGTACCGCAATACTGGCGGCATAACCCAAGGCGATGACGGGAGCCCATTTTAGGTGGCCAAAGAAGGTATATTGACCACGCGCGGCTCCCATTAATGCGACACCAGCAGCAGAGCCAATTGAAAGCAAGCTGCCCCCCACACCCGCAGTCAATGTGACAAGTAACCAGTTTCCCATCGACATGCTTGGTTCCATGGTCAGTACAGCAAACATAACCGGAATATTATCGACGATGGCAGACAGAACACCAACCATCACGTTGGCCCAGACAGGGTTCCATTGGTTGTACATGACGTTTGAAACCAGTTCGAGATAGCCAAGTAAGCTCAAACCGCCGACACACATCACTACGCCGTAGAAGAACAGCAAGGTATCCCATTCTGCGCGAGATACACGGTGGAACACGTCAAACGGAACGACTGAACCTAAGCGTTTTAATGCGTGATCGTCGCCATTGGCAATTGCCATGGCCGCTTTTTTTGCCAAGGAATGTTTGAGTGTTTGGCGTAAGAAGTAGCCGAAAAATTGTAAGTAGGCCAAGCCCATCATCATGCCCATAACGGGTGGGAAGTGCAGCAAAGCGTGGAAAGAGACTGCGGTGGCAATCGTCAGAATGAATAGTGCGACAATACGTCTCGCGCCGCGTTTCAGTTCTACGTGTTGGTGAATCGTATTCGGTTTGGTGTTTGGAACAAAGAGTGACATCAAAAATGCAGGAACCAAGTAGTTCACCAGTGACGGGACGAATAACGGGATGAATTCAGCAAAGCTGACATGCCCGGCTTGCCACACCATCAGGGTCGTAATGTCACCAAATGGGCTGAATGCACCGCCAGCGTTGGCAGCGATAACAATGTTGATACAGGCAAGATTCACGAATCTAGGATTATCACCAGAGACTTTCATCACCACAGCGCACATCAAGAGGGCTGTGGTTAAGTTATCGGCAATCGGTGAAATAATAAAGGCGAGAAACCCCGTCAGCCAAAACAGCTTTTTGAAGCCAAAGCCTTTGCCGACCATCCACGCCTGTAAGGCATCGAAGAGTTTGCGCTCTTCCATTGCATTGATGTAAGTCATCGCTACTAACAAAAACAGCAGCAGTTCCGCGTATTCCAACAAGTTGTGCTCTAGTGCGGATTTGGCGATTTCTGGCTGGTTGTGTTGAGCAAAGGTGTAGCCAATCAGAATCCAAATTAACCCTGCAGCGAGCAGCACAGGCTTGGATTTTCTCATTTTCAGATACTCTTCCAACATAACCAGTATGTAAGCAATCGAAAAGATAATGAGAGCCGCGTAGCCGACACCAGAATTAACAAGGTTCAGTTCATTGGTGGGGGCAGCAAAGGTGGCGCTAGAGAATAACAAACAGCAGAAAGCCACAATTGGATAGATTGGCATAGACATTTCTCCTTTGTCTGGTTGGAGAAATATTAGCCACAAATTAATGAGTTAGTTGTGAGAGAGCTCGAATTAACAGTAGGAGTTAGGAAATGATAGTGTGCGCCACTATTTTCTGAGTGACGCAATGCTTGCTGCGCCAAATAAAACCACAGCGGCATACAAACCGTAAGTTAACCAATGGCTAATCTCTAAAAAAGGAACGAGTCCTTGACCTGCCCACATACAGCCTCCGTTTAATGAGCAATGTTGTAATAGTCGAGCCAATTTAAAGGAAATGAACAATGTTTTTTGTGAGTGACGGCAAATTCTGAAGGATTAGAAAGTCAAAAATTGGTCAGTGAGAGAGAAATCTCATTTTTAACTGGCTAGCTCTAACCCTTTTGAGCTAGAGCTAGCTATATCGAGCGCTGAATGGATTTAGCGCAGCAGCCATTTTCTCAACGGCGAAGCCTCAATTGCTTTCACAAGTATTGTGGTTGCGACAATCGTTGCAGGATAAATAAATGCGTCTTTCGCGAGGTGTTGCAACCCGATAAATCCAGCAACATTCATCATAATAATTATCACAAGCAGATGGCTAACATAAATGCCTAACACGCTAGGAGATAGTTTGAATACCCAAGGCATATCGCCAAAATGTGGGTGGACTAAGAGCCACATGAAGACACCCACGGCCCAGATAACAGTACCAAACAGGAAGTCGTGAGAATTAAAAGCGACCTCGTGTTGCATTAGCCAATAAGCCTCACCAAAATGCAGCGCCGTACCAAGAAGAATGCATCGAATCGTATTGTTTCGCGACCATCGCCACTGCTCTTCTCGTGCTAGATAACCCAGTGTTACCAGCAACGTACTGAAAAACGGCCCATTACGAGTAAAGAAAGGCGCTGGCAGATCGGTAATGGTCAAATAACTGCCAGCAAACACGCCGTATATGTATAGCAATACGGCGGTTGGCAGTACCAATTGAGCCATATTGATATGCACGAGGAAGGCAATTAAGGCAACGGCAATGACCAGAGCTGGAATAAACCACAGGTGAACGAGCCCGCCTTCGACGAGTGAATTGAACGGGGTCGACATTAAGTAGCCCCAGTAGCCCTGCCTTTCGGCGAGATACCCCGCCTCAGCGACAGTTTGCCACTGGAATGGCATCAATAAACTGATCACGCTCCAAATGAGCCAAACCTTCATCAGTGGTTTGGCGTAGTTTTTTAGTGTTTCGATAGGTGCGCGGCTTAACTTGGGCTGGATAAGATAACCAGAAATGAGAAAAAACAGTGGCACAGCAAAACGAGCCAATTGGTTGAGCATATAGCCAACCCACGGTATTCCATCCCATTGCCAGTATGTCAGGGCCATCTGGCAGTGCAATCCTATAATTGCAAACATCGCAATAATACGCGCAAACTCTAAGCTGGCTATTTTTTGTTTCTTTGCCATTACATTACTTACCTAAATAAAAAAACTTAGGTGAAAGTAGCAGGTTGTGGCTGAATTAATGCGTGAAAAAGTCAACAGACTCGCGCTTACACTGAAGCTGTGTTTAAATTTAAGACTTACTTCAAACTTCTTAATTATTAACCCATTAACCAACTCAATACGTGATTAGCGAGTCGAAAATGACACTAATGTATGGTTAGACCAGTTAACTCTAGATTGCAAAAAAGAACGATCGTGCTAAAAATAAGATTATGCAAAAAGGAAAAGTGACAAAAGAGTTTATTCTGCAACGGGCTTTTGAGATCGCCAGCGAAGACGGATTAGAAAGTCTTACGATTGGTGAGTTAGCCAAGCAATGCGGTATGTCGAAAAGTGGTCTGTTTGCCCACTTCAATTCGAAGTTGAATTTACAACTATCGGTATTGGAGCACGCCAATAAAGTGTTCGCCGCCCGAGTTATTGAGCCTGTTCGTGAAGCAGGGGATGGCAATATCGAACGTAAAATTCGAGGGTTGCTCGACTCTTGGATGACTTGGAACCACGCATTTCAAGGAAGTTGTATGTTTCTAGACGCTTGGAATGACACGGCAGATAAAGATTGCCCACTTCAGGCCGGACTGCGTAAATCCATAGACACTTGGCTGAGCTATTTGGAGATCCAAATAACGAAAGGCAAAGAGAAGCAAGAATTTGCAGCAGACTTAGATACACGCCAAGCAACGTTTGATTTATACGGTCTTTATTTGAGTGCGCATGTTTTTTACTCAATTAAAGGTGAGGAAGAAAGCTTGCGCCTGTTTTGGCAAGGGATCGACAACTTATTTTCTCGCTGGAAAGGCTGATACCAGTTATTCGCTTTCCAGATTTGTAGACATAAAATCATAAAGAGCGGCTGAGTTCGCTCTTTCTTATCAGTATAAAAAGCACGACCGTTCTATTTTTTGTGCGAAGCTGATAGTTAAGGACATAATCATGAGTGAAAAAATTTACTTTAATACATCGCAACGTTTCAGTATTAAGCGCAGTTTGGTGAACATCAGTACGCGTTTACACCATACGCTGGCCCCTTCCCATGCAAAGAATACCGCGCGTAAGTTGCTCCTGACACCTGCTCGCACAGCACCTAAAAACACCGAACCTCAAGGACTTGCCAAGGGTGAAATTAAAGGGCATGCAGGCATTATCAAAACCTACACTTTGGGCTCTGGACCTATTTGGGTGTTAACTCATGGTTGGTCTGGCACCGCAAGTCAGTTTTATCCGTTGATGGAACATATTGCGTCGAAAGGGTTCACCGCTTTGGCATACGATCATCCAGCACATGGTGAGAGTGAAGGGCAGTATGGGCACATTCCGGGTTTTGTCAAAGGGTTAGAAGATGTGTTAGATACGGTAGACGATATTGTTGGTCTAGTTGGGCACAGCATGGGCACCGCTTCTGCTCTTGAGTGCAGACATAGCAAATTAGAAAACAAGCCTTTACTGCTTATTGCACCGGTATTGAATTACGTAGAGAACCTATTCGGTAGCATTGCGCGTTCAGGTTATTCGATGAAGCTTTTTAATGCCGTAGTTTCTGAAGTTGAAGATCAATTTGGTTACCCATTACAGTCAATTGATCCGCTGAAGCGTTTGGCAGAGCGCTCGTCTCCAGCCATCATTGTTCATGATGAGCAGGATAAGTTCACTAAGTACAGTATTTCTGCACAAGCCGCTGAAGAGATTGAAAATGTTGAATTAGTGACAACGCAAGGTCAAGGCCATGGCCGAGTGATGAAGTGTGCACAAGTCTTCAGTAGTTTTGACCGTTTACTCGATCGTGCTTGGTAATATTCATTCTTACTAATCGGCTCGAGCCGTTTTGGGCTAATTCGATTTAAAAGTAATACCTCGGATTGTTTTTCGTCTATGGTATCGCTTTTCTCATTATGAGATAAAAACAAAAAAGGACAGCCGAAGCTGTCCTTTGATCGTTAACTTTACAGAAAGTCTGCAAGGTTGGGCTTAGTTACAGTTAGCTACGCCAACTTCTTTCCAAACGCCCCATTCGCCAGATTGGCTAGGATCGTCACCCTGAGTCCACCATTTCGCTTCCCAAGTTTTACCTGCATGAGTGACTTGGTTGCCGCCTGTGTACACTGCGCTTGCATCCCATGCGTTGTCACAGGTGCCTGGGTTTGGATCGGTGGTATGCTGTGCAACAACAACAGTTGCGCTTGCCGTTGAAGACGCTTTGCCGTCGCTCACACTTACGGTAAAGCTTAGGCTAGTGTCTTGCGGGTATTCAGCAGCAGTGAAAGTTACTTTAGAACCTTCAACCGTTGCGTTCAAACCTTGAGGAAGCGTCCAGTTGAAAGTAAGAGTATCGTTGTCTGCATCGCTAGAGGCTGACGCATCTACAACCACAACGTCACCAGCGTTTGCTGTTGCTGGAGCAACAACTTGCGCTACTGGCGCATTGTTCGCTGGGTCAACCACACCTGCTGGCTTCACAGTTACTACAACAAGGTCAGATGCCGTTGCACCTTCGTTGTCAGTCACCGTTAGCTTGAAAGTTAATTGCTCCTCAACGGTAACTTCTGCTGCATCAAAGCTTGCTTTCGCAGTGTTGGCGCCTGCTAGTACCACTGCAGTGCCAGAGACTTGCTCCCAAGCGTAGCTTGCGATAGTGCCGTCAGAGTCTTTCGATAGGCTGCCATCTAGAACCACACTTGCAGGGCCAGTTACAGATTGATCTGCGCCAGCAGCTGCGGTTGGTTTACGGTTTGGTTGAGGAACTACACCGCCAGCCATACCTTCGTGCATTGCGTTGAGAATGTCACCATTATCCGCGTCGATTTCCCAAGAGAATAGACCCGCAAGACCTAGAGACTTAGCGTAGCTACCTTTTGCTAGCACTGAGCGGTGGTCATCAAATGTGATCAACTCGCCCGTAGTGCGGTTCCATACCCATGGTGCTTCTGCTTGGGCATCGTAGCCGTACTCGAAGCCGTTAATGCCAGTGTTGTTTGCACCTAGCATGAATGACTTAATGCCTTTGTAGTCAATTACGCCATCTTCCCAAACACCTTGCGCTGTACTGCCCTTCAGTTTACCTGTAGCAGTACCTGTCATTGGGTCATTTGGATCGGTTAGCGTATCTGGAGTTACGCCTTCCCAGCCACGACCGTACATTGCTGTACCAAGTACTAGCTTGTTCGCAGGAACGCCTTGAGCAAGAAGAAGCTGGATGCCGTTATCTGCTGTGTAAGCAGGACCTTTGTACGGTTCGCCGTTCTCATCTACGCCACTACCGTCACACTGACCAGGGCGCATGAATGAACCACAGTAAAGCGCAGTTTGGTGACCAGGAACGTTGTTCCAACCGCCATAGAAGTCGTAAGTCATCGCGAAGATGTAGTCCATGTATTGAACCGCATCTGCATAGTCTACGTCTTCAATCTTGTCGTAACCGACACCGATAGCTGACGTTAGCTCGTAAGTACGGCCTGTCTCAGCTTCTAATTCATCAAGCATTACGCGCAATTCGCGCATCAGTGCGATGTAAGCTGGGCCATCGTTTACAGGGTCGCCCTTATCCGCGGCTGCACCGCCACCACCAGGGAATTCCCAGTCGATATCAACACCGTCGTAGAATTTCCAAGTTTTCAGGAACTTCTTAACCGATGCGACGAATGTGTCTCGGTTTTTCTTGTCCACGAAATCGAAGAATGGGTCAGACAGCGTCCAGCCACCGATAGATGGGATGATTTTTAGATCAGGGTTACGTTGTTTCAATGCCATTAGCATTGCGTAGTTACCCTTGATAGGTGTGCTGTATTCATGACCAGCTTGTGGGAAGCTCTTCTGATAAGCGGCCCAAGGGTCGTGGATCACGACTTCGTAGTCAGGCACGCCTGTACAAGCGGTTTGTAGTGCATTGAAACTGTTGCCGCCAACAGACTTCACAGACTCATTTGGGCCACAAATTGGGATAAAACCGTAAAGGATGTGAGTCAAGTTGTCGACTGGCATGTTATCGACCGTGTAGTCACGACCATAGATGCCCCACTCAACAAAATACGTACCCATCACGACGCTTGGATCGGTATTGTACGTTTTGTTGTTTGGATCAACATTCATCGTCAGTGGCTTCAAGTGAGAACCATCGGTATCTGCAATTGTGATTTCAGCTGGTGCGCTTTTCGCACAACCTGTCGCATCACACGCCTCGATTTCCATTTGGTATAGGCCGCCCTGACCATATTCAAATGTCGCTGTTGTTTGGCTACCAGTGATTGGGCCGGTTGCTACTTTTGCACCATCAAAATAGACGTTGTAAGTATCACCTGGCGTGCCACTCCACTGGTTAAACTTAACAGTGATCTTCGCTTGCTCATGGTATTTCACCATGTCGTAGTAGCCTGACGTGGTTTCCATCGCGAGTTCAATTTTAGAAAACTGAAGGTTGTTGGAACCGTACATATCGATACTTGGTGCGGTTGGAGCCGCAACTGCAGCACCTGATAGTGCTAAAGCAACGCCAGCTGCACATAGGTTAAATCGAATCATAACTTCTCTCTCAATCCTTGGATTCATGTTCTACCTAGAACATAGGCTGCTCTTGCACCAGATAAGATGATTGGATTTACTCCATGTGCAAAAGCATCACACTCAGCATTTCAGAGAGTTTTTTTTCGTCAAAAAAAATTAAGACGGTTTTCGAGGCACTTGAGAGAACTTAACTAAAACTCGCACTCTGTTACACAGAAAGTGTCAGACTGAGTCAATAATTTATAAAATCTCAGCAGAAACTAAAATTATTGTTTACTCAGTATCAGGTGGGATAAATGCGATGAATACCTTATTTCATTGTTTATTAAGGTTTTGTTTCATCGAAGTGGAAAGATAATTGAAAGGAGAAATAGCCGTGAAGACGTGCTAGTCACGGCTGAAATGTTCACTTAATGCAGCGCGACGTTTTGAAGCCGCTCCGGTTTCTGAGCCTTGAACGGTATGCTCAAATCCCTTACGGATGAATCGTTGGTCTGGAATAAGAGGCTCAATACGGCGAATCTGAGGTGAAAGGTGAGAGCCCGAGATCTGGTACGCGGTTTTTCCTAATCCAGTGTTCAACGTGATGACCTTTCCATCGAATTCAAATTCTGTCGTGATGAGTCGATGGTTTCGATATACCCCATCCTCCGTGAAAGTCAGACGTTCTGTTTGGTAGGGTGGCGCGCCGATCTCAATCCACTCGCCGTAGACTTTTTCCGGGTCAATATGGTCTTGATAGGATAGGTGGATTTGATAGCTGAAAAACGTCAAAAGACCCACCCCAAAAACGGCAAATGTGCTTTTGAGGACTTTGGATTGGTGGCGAGCCCAAAATGAAAGTTTTGGTTCCTGTCTTGTTTTCCGCCTTCGGCGAGCTGAGTCCGTCATTGGTCTACTTTTCTTCCCTTTTTTAATATGGTGGAAACCTTCCTTCTCAAAAACAAACAATCCCGCCATTAAGACTAAGAAATTATGATCTAATGTCCACTTTTACATTCGGATACACTCTTATTGATGGTTTTATTGTTTGCTAGCGTTGACTAATTCACCGACTTTATCTCACTAATTACGTCGTCTGGTTAAGCCTAGAAAAAGGTGGCCTCGCTCAGTAGCAAAGGATGTGCTTTATAACGTTGAGCTTAATGACTTTCAGAGCTTGAGTAACAGGAAGAAACAAGGTAAAAAAGAGCGGACTTTTGATAAGGAAACCAATAATGAGTATTAAGGAAAACAGCTATTTTGCAGGTAGTGTAAAATCACTAGGCTTTAACCAGAATGATCAGGACGTTAGCGTTGGTGTAATGCTTCCTGGTGAATACACGTTCGGCACTCAAGCGCCTGAGCGTATGACGGTTGTAAAAGGTGCACTTGTGGTCAAGCGTGTCGGCGAGAGTGATTGGACGACTTACCAAAGTGGTGAGTTTTTTGAAGTGGAAGGGAACTCCTCATTTGAGCTTCAAGTGAAAGACGCGACTGCGTATTTATGTGAGTACTTCTAAAGCGTCCTTTTTGCCTGTAACAAAGCCACCTTCGGGTGGTTTTTTCGTCTATGTCCTTCACTTATAACGCATCTTTTGGTTATTTGGGTATATACTTAATAAAAATGTACCCATCGACCAGGGAGGAAGTGATGGCAGTACAACGCAAGCATTCTGATCTCCCTCCTCGTTATGAGGACAAAGATCTCACCAATGAGCAAAGACATCGTTTTACCGAGGTCGCCAATGCAGCCCATAAGAGACGTGAATTCTATCGACGTGCTCTAGGAAAAGGCTTAATGGGCAAAGTGAAGGACCGTGCGTTTAAAGGCAAATTCGGTCGCCAGCAAGATAAGCCGAGCAGAGTGCTGCAAGCTGTGTGGCTAATCGTATTTCTGGTGCTGGGGCTATGGGTGATGCATGTATTCGCTTAACCGTTAGCAAGCTTCTGACACAGCCGGCGTTTCAGAGGCTGACTTCTCTTCGGTATTGCAGTGTTCGTAATACGCGTATTGGTTTTTCCCTGTGTGTTTAGCCGCATACATTGCTTTATCTGCGCACCGAGTCAATTCAGATAAATCCTTCGCATCTTGTTTGTAGATAGCAGCGCCCACACTCATCGTTAACTCGTTAATCATATCGTAGCTTCGGTAGCCTTTTGGGAATAGATTCACAATACGCTTCAAAATGCTGTCTAGGTCATCTTTACTGTTTATGTCGTACAGCATGAGCACAAACTCGTCGCCCGCAAATCGAGCGATGGAGTAGTCGTGTTTGTCTGTTTTTCTGTCTTTATGGCGAACATTGTTTTTTAATCGAGTTGCAAAAGCTTGAAGCACTTGGTCACCAATATCGTGCCCGTAGGTATCGTTAATGTGTTTGAAGTTATCAATATCTAGGAAGACCAGAGCAGTGATACTGTCATCAGATGAATGGTTGATCTCATCGAGCTTTGCACGAGCCCAAGTTTCAAAGCTCCAGCGGTTGGCAAGCCCTGTGAGTTGGTCAAAATACGCCAACTCTTCAATCCCTTCACGATAAAGTGTTTGAATGTAGTTGAGGACTTTTGTGTAGTAGTACGAGAATGTGTGACATACAAATGCAGTCGCTATCAAGGTCAGCATAAATCGTCGTTCTATGATGTCACTGGCTGTTGGTAGCCGATCTAAAAAAACGACGCCAAAAAAGATCAGTAAGATATAGGTGCCACTAAACAGCAGACCGACTTTAAACTCATTGATCAGCACCAGAGTGGCGACAATGGGGTATAGCCATAGCAGTTTGCCTGAGGGGGCATCGTTATACAGAAGTAGCAATAACCCTTCGAACATCAAGACTGCACTCAGCCATAGGTCGGCATATTGATGATGTCGTTGGACCTTTATTACATAACTGATACCTAAACAGGCTAAGGCACACAGAGCATGGAAAAAGCTTAATCCCCAATTATCCTCAAACAATTGAGCAATGGAGCCATAAGTCAAACATGCCGCGGCGATACTGGAGCATAAAAAGACAATTTTCTTTTTTCTTGTTGAGCGGATATCCGCCATTTCCTCTAAGCGTGCTCCAGCCAATGTCGACATTACGTATCCTTGCTTAATTAACGTGTACGCTTATTCTAGGCGGTATTTTAGCGATGAATAGAACAACAAAGTTTCCAAATGTGATGTCAGTCATTTTTAGTATGGGCCTAGAAGTGTGGTTTGGTGAGAGTGCTCAAAGCGCAACAAAGGCTTAGAAAGTTTTCCGTGGCGGATCTTTATGGCTTCAGATGGTTCGATTAATAATTCAAAGTAATGCATTTCCACCGCCGTATTTGCAGGATCTATCCTGACTCAACTCTGTTGGGACTAGCATGAACTGCGCCTTCTACCTATTGAGCTCATTGTTCGTCAATCGATGATCTCTAAGTTCCGTCAATGAGTTTTTCGTTGTGAAAAAGCATTAGAAATATTTTTCCGAAACAGAGCGAAATATTGTTGTCGTTGTGACCAATATGCGACTAGAATCCGCGCTAAATCACGACCTCATCTCGAGCTTCGTTCTAGTTACTCTTTTTCCAAACTGCCTCACACATTTTGTGAGGCAGTTTTTAGTTGTAGGAAAGGTTACAAACATGCCTAAAAGCCAGAACATCAACCAGCGAATGTCCATTGTGGCGTTAGCTTGGCCGATTCTTGTCGAAATTTTGCTACGGACGGCTTTAGGAACCAGTGACGTGTTCATGCTGAGTGGCTACTCGGACAAAGCCGTATCCGCTGTTGGTGTGATCACGCAGATTACCTTTTTCTTAATCATCGTTTCGACGTTTGTCAGCAGCGGAACGGGGATTTTGATTGCCCAATACAATGGCGCAGGGCGCGAGCAAGAGTCTGTGAACGTCGGCGTTGCAAGTATTGCGCTGTCTGTGATTGTCGGTGCGTTCTTGAGTGTGATTGCCGTGCTTGGCGCGATATATCTACTCCCGTATTACGGCTTGGAAGCGCAAGTCGAGCAGTACGCTCATGAATATCTGCTGATAAGCGGTGCGATGACGTTTAACGTTACGATTGGCGTTGTTTTTACAACTATTCTGCGTAGCCATGGCTATTCGCGCTCTCCAATGGTGGTGAACTTGATCTCGGGTGTGTTCAACATCATTGGTAACTATATTGCGCTTTACCAGCCATTCGGTTTACCTGTGTATGGTGTGCAAGGTGTAGCAATAGCAACCGTCGTCAGCCAAGTCATCGGTACGTTAATGTTATGGTTTATTCTCGCTCGCAGCAGCATTGAACTACCGATGTCGACCATGAAACAAGTGCCCGCAGAGATTTACAAAAAGATCTTAAAAATCGGCGGTATGAACGCGGGTGAAGTGCTGTCTTACAACGTGGCGCAAATCTGCATTGTGTACTTTGTGGTGCAAATGGGGACGGCATCGTTGGCAGCTTTCACTTATGCGCAAAACATTGCCCGTTTCTCGTTTGCTTTCGCGTTGGCAATAGGTCAGGCAGCGCAAATTCAGACTGGTTACTACATCGGTAAAGGTTGGGTGAGCAGCATTTTAAAACGTGTACAAATCTACTTCTTAGTGGGATTTGTGGCATCAACGGCGGCAACCACACTGATTTACCTGTTTAGAGAAGAGATTCTGCGCGTATTTACCGATCAACCAGAAATACTCGCATTGGCAGGCTCGTTAGTCATGGGCTCAATTTTGCTCGAGGCCGGACGTGTGTTTAACCTGATTTTTATCGCGGGGCTCAAAGGCGCGGGTGACATCAAGTTCCCAGTGCAAATGGGGATTTTGAGTATGTGGGGACTAGGCGTGCTTTTCTCTTACATCTTTGGCATCCACTTGGGTTATGGCGTTTTAGGGGCTTGGATGGCAATCGCACTCGATGAATGGGTACGTGGTATCATCATGGCAAGGCGTTGGCGCTCTCAGGTGTGGACCAAGTTTAAGGTGAGCTAACGGTTTGCTGTATCACGCATCACGCATCACGCATCACGCTTATTCTGTTGTTAGAAATCAAAAAAAGCACTGTTAGTCAGTGCCTTTTGTTATTTTAAATCTGGAAGACGTTAGAATTCGCACTCAGCTCTGAACACCATGCGCTCTTTGCTGTATGGATGATCCAGCTCTAGCATCTCAGCATGCAGGTGTAAGCGATTCGCTTTTTCGCCGTATAAACCATCACCAACCATCGGCATGTTTAACCCCATGTGATGAGCACTGTGTACACGTAGTTGGTGAGTTCGCCCGGTTTTCGGATACATGTATACCTTGCTGCGTCCATCTTTGACGTCAATCAGTTGCCAGTAGGTTTCTGCATGTTTCCCGTGTTCAAAACACACCAGTTGACGTGGGCGGTCGTCTGGGTCGCCACGCATTGGCAGTGAAATTTCCCCTTCAGGCTCGTTTAATACGCCTTCGAGTAGTGCCATATAACGTTTTTGTACGCCGCGAGCCATAAACTGTTTTTGCAGACTTTTGTTCGCGCGTTTAGTTAAGGCAAACACCAAAATGCCAGAGGTCGCCATGTCGAGGCGATGAATCACAAACGGCCCTTCCACATCAGGGAACATCGCTTGTAGGCGCGTATAAGCAGAGTCTTTGATGGTTTTACCCGGCACTGAAAGTAAGCCCGAGGGCTTGTTGACGACGACCATAGCGTCGTCTTGGTAGATTATCTCTAGCTCTTTGTCTTCTGCCCAATTCTCCGCCAATGGGTTGGGTTCGACATCCAGCCCTTGCATCATATGGCCTAAAATCGGCTGACATTTGCTGTTGCACGATGGGTAGAATTTTTTGTGTTGGCGAACCTCAGACTTTGGCGAAACACCCCACCAAAATTCTGCCAGCGCCAGCGGTTTGAATCTGTGTTTAAATGCGTATTGGAGCAGTTTTGGCGCAGCACATTCCCCCGCACCTGCTGGTGGGATTGGGTTTGTGGTGTCCGCAAAAATGTCCACCAAGTCGCGTGCTTCGCCATGGCTGTTTAGGAAGCGGTATTGTTTATGCAGTTTGTGCTGTAAAGCGTTGGAGAGCGTCTTGCGCTGCTCTTTCAGGTGAGCAAGTTGCTGCTCTAACTCGGCCAATCGTGCTTCTTTGGTTGCAAGCTTTTCATCCCACGATTGCTTTAAGTATTTGAGAACATTTTTCTCGGCGACACTTTGCTTACCCAATTCATCCAACAAGATTTTGAGGTCATCGGCATTGAGCGTTTGCTCTCCCTGTTGGCGCTGTCGTTTGCGTGCGGCGCGGCCGTCTATCATCACTTGGCGCTGTGTTTGCTCTTCTTGCTGATAAGCGGCTCGGTCGGCTTGGATTTGCGCTTTAAGATCTGCCAATTCCGGATTCGCAGCACAGGTTTTGTACTCCGCATTGGCGGCGTTGATGGCATCCGTTTCTGCGCGGAAGAAGCCTTCATCGGTCAGCATGTCGTACACAGGAGGGACAAATCCTGGAATCAAGTTTTGGTCAGCAATTTTGCCAGAAAATGCACTTAAAAAGCCGAGCTCGCCTTGAGGGCTTTTTACCAGCAATACGCCAAACATTTTGCCTCGCCCCGTTTCTTCATTAACCAAACCAAAATTGTGTTCGAAGTCGGTTTGCGCTAATAAGTGCTGTTGCAATTGCTTTGCGGCTATAACGCAAAGAGGATGCGGCGTGTAGTAGAACGGAAACGTAAACTGCGTTGGTAATTCATAACCAGAAGTATCAGCAGTAAAACGAGTAAAACAATGTTCAGGCGAGTGCATGGTGGGTATCCGCGCGAGTAAAAAATCGAGCGAGGATTGTACCTGTTTGAGTCAGGATTGCCATGTCGGTGTTGGCACTCGCTCTTGGATTAAGAACAAGAGCGAGTGGGGAAGAGCTTATTGCAGTTTTTGTAATGCAAGCTTCCACTGTGCCGGTTTGTCGTAGTAGGTCGAGTGCGGCAAGGTCAGGTACTCGCCATTTACTTCTGCAATCAGGGTTGGATAACCACCAACGTGTAACTGGCGCATCAACTGTCGGCTAGAGCGAATTTTCTCATCTAGATCGGCTTCGCTTAACGTCATGTTTTGCTCCCACACATCGTTTGCTAAGCCTAGCGATTCTGCAATTGCTTTGAGCGTCGATGCTTCATTCACTTTTAACCCGAGCTGATAATGCGCGGATTGGATGGCCTTTAGCATGTGCCATGGATTCAGCCCCATTTTCTCCGCACTCAAGATCGCTTGTGTTGGTAGATAAGAATCAAGAACAAACGCATCTTCGCTTTTCACGCGTTGCAGATATGCTTCACCAAACGTTGCTCCGGTTTCGGTTGCGATACGAGCGTCACTGTTGATGATGTGCTGACGAAATTCAGATTCAATCGCGCGTTTCTCAATCATACCGCCGGGATGAAGCTCTACCTTAAATTGAGAGGTGTCCATCAAGGCTTCGATGAGTGGTGATGCCCCGTAGCACCAACCACACATGGGATCGAAGAAGTAATGCAAGGTTACCATGACATTTCACCAGTATGCACTTTCGCACCGATTTCTAGCGCGATTGGCAATTGAGCTTCTGGGTATTTCGCTGACATGGTGTCAATGAGTTGAACGCTGTTATTGCTGTGTTTTTTCGCTTGCTGAAAATCCTGCAAGTATTGTTGCGAGTAGCGAATGGTGTCTGCGTTCAGCTTTGTGCCTGCTTTCATGTGACCAGGGATGACCACTTGAGGTTTAAGCGCAAGCATCTCGCTAAGCTGTTGCTCCCAAGCATTGATAGCGGTTTGGTCAGCGGCATCGGCCATCCACAAATGTACGTTTGAGTACACGGCTACGTTACCTAGAATCGCTTTGTTATCTGGAATCCATAGGTAAGGGCGGTGTGCTGATGTGCCATGGTTACCACGAATTTCAATCTTATGACCTTCTAGCTCTAATGATGCTTTATCGTACGCGACAGGGATCACTGGTTTTACCGGTGCGTTTGCGCCCAGCTTTGGTCCCCAGTACGCCAGCTTTCCAGCCAATTTCTCTTTAATAATTTTTTGAACCGCAGGCGTTGCGATGATCTGCGCATCAGGGAACTGTTGGTGTAAGGCCTCTGCGCCAAAGTAGTAATCTGGGTCCGCTTGGCTGATAAAAATGGTTTTAAGTGTTTTGCCTGAGTCCAGCACTTTAGCGGCAATGCGCATCGCGTCAGCTTTGGTGAAGCCAGTGTCGATAACCATGGCGTCAGTCTCACCGTATACCAAGGTTGAGTTTACGTGGAAGCTGTTACCGTCGGCGTTGTAAACCTCAAGAGTAAGGGGAGAGTGGTTTGCCGCTAGGACAGGGCTTGCCATTAAAATGGATGTAGCAATCAAAGTGAATTTTTTCATAATAAGCTCCTAAAGAATTTGGGGCCAAGCGACGATGGCTTGGGAACGGGAGCTATATTAGAAAATTGATACGCTCGGAAAAATACACAATAATGTGCATCACTATTTCTTATTTCGAGCAAATATATGGACAGAGTAACGGCAGCAAAAGTATTTGTGGATGTGGTGTATTCTGGCAGTTTTACCGCGACCGCTGAGCGGTTAGACATGTCTCGGCCAATGGTGACTCGTTATGTAGAGGCGATGGAGAACTGGCTACAAACTCGTTTGTTGCACCGCACCACGCGCAAGGTGTCACTCACCACCGCAGGGGAACGCAGCTTGCCTCAGATTGAGCGCTGGTTAAAACAGGCCGATACGTTGACGTCGAACATTGCCGTTGATGGTGAGCTGTCCGGAAAAATCCGTCTCGCGTCTAGCACTTCATTTGGATTCTCACAGTTGATCCCAGCAGTAAACAGTTTTATGCAAAAGCACCCCAAAGTGCATATCGACATAGATCTGCAAGATTCAGTGAGTGATCTAACTGAGCAACGCATCGATCTGGCAATCCGAATTGCGTCAGATCCCGATCCTTCTTTGATTGGTAAGCCGATTGCGGTGTGTGAATCGGTGTTGGTGGCATCGCCGCAATACTTGCAAACTCATCGCGCGATCGCGCATCCGCGAGATTTATCTTCACACGACTGTTTGGGTTACAAAAACTTTGAGCGTCACGTGTGGCATTTGTCTCAGGGCGACCAGTTCGAATCGGTGGGAATTGAGTGTCGTTTAACCAGCAATGAGGCCACGGCGTTATTGCATGGCGCGTTACAAGGCATGGGTATTTCGATGCTGCCAACCTATTTGAGCAATATCTATCTGCAATCGGGTCAGCTTGAGTCGGTGTTGCCGAATTGGAAGCCAAATGATCTCAACATTTACGCGCTGTATTCATCGCGTAAACACTTGTCTCCTGCGGTGAGAGCCTTCATCGATCACAGTGAAGATTACTTTAAACTGCACCCTTGGTAATCGCGAAAGGCGTCGTCATCCCGACTTGAGATTCATACAAGATCCTGTACCTTACATGGATATATTTTTCGCAGCGTCATTTAGAGTTTTAGTTAATGTCACAAGTTCGCATCAAATTTATTGCTTCCGATATGGACGGCACTTTGCTTGACCAATACGGTCGTTTGGATCCAGAGTTTTTCGATCTGTTTTTGCAACTGGAAGAGCAAGGCATTTTGTTCTCCGCTGCGTCTGGTCGTCAGTATTACAGCCTGCGAGACACGTTCGCGCCAATCAAAGAGCGAGTGTTGTATGTGGCCGAAAACGGCACCTTGGTGATGTACCAAGACAAAGAGCTCTACAGTTGCACCATTCCTAAAGCGGAAGTGGCGGAGATTGTGAAAGCGGCTCGTGAAATTGACGGGGCGAACATCGTATTGTGTGGCAAGCGCTCGGCGTACATCGAAACGCATGATCAGCAATCACTGGAAGAGTTTCAAAAGTACTACCACCGCTGTGAATACGTGCCGGATTTGCTTGAGGTCGAAGACGAGTTTATTAAGGTGGCAATTTGTCACTTTGACGGTTCGGAAGAGCTCCTGTTCCCGACCATGAACGCGAAGTTTGGCGCAACGCATAAAGTCGTGGTGAGCGCAAAAATTTGGCTGGATGTGATGAATGCCGAAGCGTCTAAAGGCGCGGCTATTCAGCATCTTCAAGAGTCGATGAATTTTACTCCGGCAGAAACCATGACGTTTGGTGATTACCTCAATGACCTCGAAATGCTGCAAGTCAGTGAGCATTCGTACGCGGTTGCTAACGCGCATGAAGAGATTAAGAAAATCGCTCGTTGTTCTGCGCCAAGCAACCAAGAGGCTGGGGTACTCAAAGTGATTAAAGAGAAAGTGTTAGCGAAGTAACGCTCATCCTTTCGATGTTCTTTTCTTGTTAACGTAAAAAGCCCCGCAGTGTATGCGGGGCTTTGTTTTTGGTTAGTAATGTTCCCGTTTTTTAGCGCACGTACTTAGCGGTTGCGCTGACTAAAAAGTGCTGCAACTTTCCATCCGATTTTGGTACCCACAAGTCGTTGTGGTATTGGTAGATACGGCCATTGACGGTCACAGACAAGGTGTTATCACCCGTTTGTTCCATGCGAATAAACTGATCCGAAGTGACCAAAAACGGCTCTTGTTCTTCAATGCTCTGTCCCGTTGCCAATACGAAGTAGCCGAATCGGTTGCCAGCATCCGGATCGGTTGAGTAGATTCGATGCCCAACGAGGCTGTAGTCGTCGTTGAGTGCCTGCTCAAGCGTTTTTTGCCCGATGGTTTCGTGCGATGGAATAAATACCCAAGCCAACACACCTGCCGCAATGACTGCCAGTAGAAGCAGCATTTGCATGAACTTTCTCATCATAAATACCGTTTAACGTTGAAATTTCATTTTGTACATGCACTTATCCGCTATGCTGATAAGAAAGTCAACATTGTTACTGTCTTTTGGGTATTGGGCTAAGCCCATGCTGGTTGATAGTGTTGCGACGTTGTCGGAGTTTAGTATTGGCGCATCAAATACCGCATTGATATGCTCACGAACGCCTTCTTCATCAACATGCTCCCCTTCGAGGATGACGGCGAACTCATCGCCTCCCATGCGATAGACGGTAAAATCATTCAACGCCATAGATTTAAGCCGTCTAGCAACTTCACGCAGTACGGTGTCTCCCACTTGGTGACCGTGTGTATCGTTGACACTTTTAAAACCATTTAAATCTAAAATCCACAGAGAAAAAGGCCTTTTCTCTTGAGTGAGCTCATGCAGGTTGATAAATAGTGCATTGCGATTTCCAAGATGAGTCAGTGGGTCGCTGAGCGCCAGTTTTCTATGGAAATGGGATTCACGATAAAAGAAATAAGTCAGAGACAGGATCGACAAAACGAATGTAGCAAACAGCATATACTGCGCTTGCATTAACCGTTGCGTTTCTCCTTTCTGTGCCTCATAGACTTTGCTGCTTAGGCGAAAGTTCTGATTAACGAAATCGACCAAGCTTAAGTACAGTGTTTGAGTGGATCGATAAAATTGAGCCGCAGCTTGGCTATCGCCAGTTCTTGCTTCAACTAATTGCGCTTCCAGACCCTGAAATTCCTCAAAAAGATCAATGAAATACTGATGCATATTATTTCGAGAGAAAAAAGTGTAGGCTTCATTACTACTAATTAATAAATCGAATCTACTCCAGGCCAATTCATATTGCAGCTCTGCACCTTCGATATTTAATACATTTTCATCGACTCGTCTCGCTTCTCCGACAAGTTCCGAAAGCTCTTTAGAGAGTTGGAATAAAAACCAGGTTGCTTGTTTTTGCTCATTATTAAAGTTTTGTGACAGTGCGCGTGTCTGCTGCAGAAGCAATACATTTGCGAGAAGCAAAGAAGTGGCAAACACCACAAGCAACATTTTACTGGTTGTCGAGTATTGTGGTGCTCTCTGCTTTTGAGGGGTGGGTTCTGATAACTTCATTCTTATTATTTTGCTTTCATCTCATTTACTTGCCAGACCATTTGCGCGTGATATTTATTGTAGTTGAGCTCAGGATAGAGACTAAGAGAGTATATTACCCAAAATGGCCCCTTATTCCTGACTTTTATATAGTGTTGATCTTGTTGGTAAGCCAGTATTGGTTGGTATCTAAGAATGTCTTGTCGAGACAGTGTCGAGTGATAGTCATTCAAGCTACTGACATCAACTTGTTCTGGCACTTTGCCATAGACGTGGGTGAGGAGCGTACTAAGTTTGACCCCAAGAAATTCAGAAGAAGCAGGGATCCAAGGCAGCGTGGTTGTGTAGCTGGTGGTTGGTAAAGATTGAATCTCTTCCAGTTTTAATGTGACACTAGGTTGTTGGCTACTGCTAAATACGATCGTACTTGCAGATAAGAATGGCGCAACAAAAAACAGACCTAGCGCGACTATCTTTTTCATCATATGCCCTTTGAGTTTTATTCTTTTTGCTGAGCTAGGACAAAGGTGCTAGCGGTAGTTTATTTGTAATTGTAATAATAGAGCCAACCGGATGAGATTTTATAATATGTTATGTTTGAAAAGTAACTGTCGGTTTACTGTACGTCAAGGTTATTAAGTGACTTCTTAATTAAAAGGTCAGAAATATGCGTTATTATTTCGCTCTATAACGAATTCGCGTCAGTTCGCAGATTTTTAATGGAAATTAATCCTATTTTCAACCGATGAATTGTATTGTGAATGAGAATTAGAAGGGTTAATGATTGAGGTACAAGCAAATCCGATTTCATCCTTACATTGTTCTCTATCTTTATTCCAATGTTATTTAAGATTGGTATGTTAATACGCACCAAAAATAAAGCCACCTAGGTAGGTGACTTTATTTTTTAATTCATCAAGTTACTTCTATGAATTAGGCAAACAAATACTTCGCATGGAAGTTGAGATGATCGTCAATAAAGCTTGAGATGAAATAATAGCTATGGTCATAACCAGATTGCATTCTTAAGTTCAGGTTTGAATCATGCAATTTTGCTGCAGCAACCAGCGCTTCTGGCCTAAGTTGCTCGTTAAGGAAGCCATCCGCATCACCTTGATCAACCAAAATAGGAAGTGGTGATTGTTTTTGCTTGAGAAGCTCACTTGCATCGTATTGCTTCCAGCTTTCAATATCTTTGCCTAAGTAAGCAGTAAAGGCTTTTTGTCCCCAAGGGCATTGGACTGGGTTACAGATAGGGCTAAACGCCGATATTGAGCTATATTGTTCTGCGTTTTTCAGACCAATGGTTAATGCTCCGTGACCTCCCATGCTGTGCCCAGAAATCGATTTTACTTCTGAGACAGGGAAATTGCTTTCAATGATCTCTGGTAACTCTTTAGTCACGTAATCGTACATGAAGTAATGCAGTGACCAAGGTGCTTGAGTCGCATTAAGGTAAAAGCCAGCTCCTTTACCCAGGTCATAGTTTTCATCGTCAGCGATACCTTCGCCTCTTGGACTCGTGTCCGGAGCAATGATCGCAATGCCAAGCTCGGCCGCCATACGAAATGCGCCCGCTTTTTGCATAAAGTTTTCATCGGTGCAGGTTAAGCCCGACAACCAGTACAAAGCGGGTACGGGGTTCGATTTAGTGGCATTCGGTGGTAAGAAAATCGCAAAGCGCATCGTGCAGTTTAGGGCTTTGGATTCGTGTGTATATTGTTTGTGCCAACCGCCAAACACTTTGGCCTGGCTTACATTTTCAATGGTCATGAATAAACTCTCTAACAACAGAATGAATTCAGGCTCCCCAAAAGGAGAGCCTGAGGCAGCATTATTGATCCATATGAATAACAGTACGGATGCTCTTACCTTCGTGCATCAGATCAAACGCTTTGTTTACGTCAGCCAATCCCATTGTATGAGTAATGAACTCTTGCAAGCCAAACTCACCAGCCATGTAACGGTTTACGATTTCTGGAAGCTCAGAGCGGCCTTTAACACCACCGAAAGCCGAGCCACGCCATACACGACCAGTTACGAGCTGGAATGGACGAGTTGAGATCTCTTGACCTGCACCCGCAACACCGATGATCACCGATTCCCCCCAACCTTTGTGACAACATTCAAGTGCTTGACGCATCACGTTTACGTTACCGATACATTCGAATGAGTAGTCAACACCACCGTCAGTCATCTCAACAATCACTTCTTGGATAGGCTTGTCGAATTTCTGTGGGTTAATCACATCGGTTGCGCCTAGCTGTTTTGCAAGATCGAATTTGCTTTCGTTGATATCGATACCGATGATGCGGCTTGCACCCACCATGCGTGCACCGATGATCGCTGAAAGACCGATACCACCCAGACCGAATATCGCAACCGTATCGCCTTTTTCAACTTTTGCCGTATTCATAACTGCGCCCATACCAGTTGTTACGCCACAACCTAACAGACACACTTCTTCAAGTGGTGCATCTTTGTTTACTTTCGCTAGCGAGATTTCAGGGAGTACCGTGTACTCAGAGAAAGTAGAACAACCCATGTAGTGGAAAATGGTTTCACCGTTGATAGAAAAACGGCTTGTGCCATCTGGCATCAGACCTTTACCTTGTGTTTCACGCACTGCCTGACAAAGGTTGGTTTTGCCCGATTTACAGAACTTACACTCGCCACATTCTGCGGTGTACAGTGGAATTACGTGGTCGCCAACCTCAACGCTGGTAACGCCTTCGCCAACCATTTCAACAATACCGCCACCTTCGTGACCAAGAATCGAAGGGAAGATGCCTTCTGGATCGTCGCCTGACAGAGTGAACGCATCAGTATGACAAACACCTGTCGCGACGATGCGCACTAGCACTTCACCCGCTTTAGGAAGCTGTACATCCACTTCTTCCATTTTCAGTGGTTCGCCAGCGGCCCATGCAACCATTGCCTTGGATTTGATGTGAGTTTGACCAGGTTTGATTTCAACAGTCATTGGATTTTCCTTTATATTCTCAGTATATGGAGTGACGTAATAAGCGTAGTTAAGGTTTGCTTACTGCGCTGAGTCGTTTTGTTGATATCTATTCTAGGTGTTTCAATAAAAATGATAATCCGTCCATTTTGAAAATGATTTTTACATATACGTAATAATGGTAAGGTAAGCAGATTATAAGAGTGTGACGTCTCCTCAAAGCGGAAGGGAAAGCGGAAAAGGCAGTTGACCTGAAGTTAGGTAGAGGGGCTAGAGTAGAACGCAATCAACCCATCAGCGAAGTAAGAGTGATTATGAACAAGACGGATCTGAATGCCTATTTAACCAAGCTCGGTTTGCCAAGAGAGCTACCTGCCGATTTAGAAACATTACATAAAGTACACGTGGCGCAGCACCGCAGCCTGCCGTTTGAAAACTTTGATATTGCGTTGCAGCGCGGCATCTCTGTTGAGATTGAAGACATCATTCAAAAAACGGTGTATCACTCTCGCGGTGGTTACTGCTTTGAATTGAATGGCTTAATGCTTGAGGTACTCAATACTCTCGGATTTGAAGCACGCAGTTTACTAGGACGTGTGCATGTGTCGGGCACACCAACGGGCCGCAGCCATCAAATCACGTTGGTGACGCTGGATGAACAAGCATGGATTGTCGATGTAGGCTTTGGCTCCAATACGCCGCGCGCGCCATTGCCGTTTATCCTCAACCAAGTGATTCAGACGGATTTACAAACCTTCCGCTTTGTTGAAGATGCCCAGTTTGGTTACTTCCTTCAAGTGTTGTCAACGGACGGAACGGACACATGGAACAACCTTTATAGCTTCGATTTAGAGTTTGTGTTTGCGGGTGACATCGCGTGTGGCAACTTTTTTACCTCCACTTCTCCTCACTCGCGTTTTACCAGTGCAAGAGTCGCGGCGAAAGCAACAGAAAGTGGGTTGGTGACATTGCTTAACTACACACTCAAATACACCAGCCAAGGTGAGCAGACAGAATTGGAGTTAGAGCCGGGCCAAGCCTATTTGGATGCATTGAAAGAATACTTCGGCATTGAGCTTGATGCGCAGTACGGCGATCTTCGTCCGTTGCCTGATGCGTAAAATTCTCCCGTTTTCAAAGCGTAGCGCGACGAGAACATTTTCATCACTATTTGTCTAAAAGAGGTCGACAGGAATACAGCATGGCGAATTGGGAAGGGGTCAGCGAATTTGTTGCTGTGGCAGAAACCAACAGTTTTACCGGAGCAGCAGCTAAGCTGAAAACATCGGTGGCACAAATCAGTCGTCGGGTATCAGCACTTGAAGAACGACTTGCGGTGAAATTGCTGCATCGCACGACGCGAAAAGTCTCCCTGTCTGAAGCCGGACAACTCTATTACCAGCAGTGTAAACATTTGGTGGAAGGGTTAGAACTGGCCGAGCTTGCCGTAACGCAAATGCAGACCGAACCGCGCGGTTTACTGCGCGTGACGGCTCCTGTGACGTATGGGGAAATGAACCTCGCGCCGCTTTTGCATCAGTTTTTGGAAAAGTACCCGCGTGTGGATCTCGATTTAGTGCTGACCAACCAAAAGCTGGATTTGATTGAGCAAGGTGTGGACGTGGCGATTCGTCTTGGCCGCTTGCAAGATTCCAGCATGATTGCTAAACGTCTTTCGTCGCGCCAAAACTATGTGTGTGCCAGTCCGATGTATTTGGAGCGTTTTGGTGAGCCACATACGTTGTCGGAATTGGGACGGCATCAGTGCTTGGTTGGCTCTGTCGACTATTGGCACTTTAAAGAAAATAAACGCGATAAATCTTTACGCGTGTCGGGACGGATTAAATGCAACAGCGGTTTTGCTTTGGTGGACGCAGCGAAACGTGGTCTGGGTTTAGTGCAGCTGCCGGACTACTACGTGCAAGAAGCGTTAGACAGTGGTGAGTTAGTCGAAGTGCTGACCGATTACCGCGACGATCGCGAAGGCATTTGGGCGCTGTATCCGCAAAGTCGCAATTTGTCGCCAAAAGTGCGGTTATTGATCGACTTTTTGGCACAAGAGCTTGTTGATTAGCGGTTTAAAGTGTCTCATTACAAGGTATGTTGCTAAAACGCCCGGTAATGCCGGGCGTTTTTATTGGGATGAGAGCTGGAATCGAAAAGACATGAACCACTATTGATTGGATTCCGCGTCTTCACGTTTAATCACTTTGTGCCCGTCTTCCGACACGCCTTGTTTCCAATAGCTGCTGATGTAGATATTTTCACGATCAACTTCTTTCTCGTTGCGGAAGTATTGGCGTAGCGCGCGCATTGAATCGAACTCACAGGCACACCATACTGCGGCGTCCCCATCTAGCCATTTTTGTTCGCGTACCGCTTCTGCTAGGGTTTGACCTTCTGTAAGCCAAATTAGCTCCATACCACCTGGTGCGTGCAGAGGCTGGATGTCTGCCGCAGACATCACACTGATCACGGCATAGCCTTTTGCCTCTTCTGGTAGCGTACGAATTTTCGCTGAAAGAGCAGGAAGTGCTGTCATATCGGCGGCCATAAAGAACCAGTCAGCCTCGGTATTCAAATTAGAGATACTGCCTGGACCTACGATATTAATCGTATCGCCTTTTTGTGCGGCCATCGCCCAACGCGCGGCAAAGCCACACTGTAAATCTTGTGTGGTGTGGCGGACAAAATCGACTTCGATGGTGTGTGTTTCCGGATGGAAACGACGAATAGTATAGGTTCGCATTAATGGTCGGTCATCGTCGCTTAGCGTGCTCAAATCGGTACCGCCCATCTCATTGAACAATAGCTTGATGTAGCTACCTTCGCAGTCGCGTGGAAACTGGCTTAGCGCTTCACCTTGCAAAGTAATACGCTGCATATTTGGGGTAATTGTCTCTGTATCTGTGACAACAATCGTTTTAGGTTGAGGCTTCTTCTTCATCTTTGACTCTACTCGATAATTATTCTCTTTCTCATTTAAGGTTATCAAGATCTCTCATAAGAGGGTAGTGTCTTTATATAAATTTACACTGTGAATTGAGCTGGATTATTGGAGTATTGCAGTAGTACTGGGGACTGGGGCGAGCAAAATACGTAGAAAAAATAAGAAAGGGCACGCCAACATGCCCTCTCGAACTTAACGATGTAAAGGCTTACTGAGTCTGCTCAAGTAAATGTGTTTTTAGGAATCTATCCATCGCTTGGTAACCATCAAGACGGTTCTCTAAAGAGCGGAATCCGTGCCCCTCATTTTCCTTCACGATGTATTCGACCTCGACGCCTCGTTCACGCAGTGCATTAACGATTTGGTCTGACTCGCTCTTCACCACGCGTGGATCTTGTGCTCCCTGTAGAACCAATAAGGGTGCCTTAATTTGGTCGACATGGAACACTGGTGAGTAGGCTTTCATCATTTTCGCGTCTTCAGGATCATTCGGATTGCCTACTTGCTCGTGTAACATTGCAAGGAATGGTGCCCAATAAGGTGGAATGGAGTCCATAAAGGTAAATAAGTTAGATACGCCAACGTAGTCGATTCCGCACTTATATAAATCCGGAGTGAATGTCACCCCCGCCAGAGTTGCGTAGCCGCCATAAGAGGCACCATAAATACATACGTTGCCATCTTGTGCGTAACCTTGTTCGGTAGCCCATTTGACACCGTCGGTAATGTCATCCTGCATGGATTGTCCCCATTGCTTGAACGACTTCTCCCAAAACTCGCGACCATAACCAGTTGAGCCCCTGAAGTTCATTTGCAGCACGGCGATACCACGATTAGCGAATAATTGTACCTCAGGCTGAAATCCCCAGTGATCACGAGCCCATGGACCACCGTGTGGGAGCACAAGCAAAGGCAGATCTTTGGCTTCTCGACCCTTCGGCAGCGTTAGGTACCCATGAATGGTTTCTCCATCGCGAGCGGTGTATTGGATAGGCGTCATCTTCGCCATATGTTCTGGCTTATGCCATGGAGCGTTTTCTGCCAATTTCTCCAATTTATCTGCTTTACGATCGTAGAAGTAGTAATTTGGTCGATCGACATCGCTGTAGGTGACGACAATCATTTTACTTTCATCTCGCGTCGCACTGGTTACAGAAATTTCTACATTTGGCAGTTTCTCTGAGAGGCGTTCGAAGGTTTGTTGGTAGGAATCATCTAAGAAGTGATAGTGGTTTTTATCTGTCACGTAAGAGACTGAAACCAGCTTATTAAGCGCTTCAGAGTAGTGAGCGCTATTCACGTCAACTTCCGGGTGAGAGAAGATTTCTCGTATTTCTTTATTGGCTTTTACATCGTATTCAACGATGGCTGATTTATCACGCGTAATTCGTGATGCCACATATAAGTTTTTGTTGTCCGGCGTGAATGAAATGGGGCTAAAGCTCTCTTTGAAAGTGAGATTCTTTAGCGGCTTAAATTCATCTTCAACCGTATCGCGATATAAAACGGAGGTATTAACACCATCTGATGTGGTGATGACACGAATGTTGCCATCGTGATCGGTACCCCATGAGCGCACATTGCCCGGGTTTTGCGCGACGAGAGTATTTTCGCCTGTTTTTAGATTATGTCGATAGACATCAAAGACTTGCGGGTTACGCTCGTTACTCGAAATCAAAATGTCATCGGGTTGATTGTCTAGTGTGTCGATGACGTATGCCACAACGCCGGATGTCGGTGTGATGGTTTTCTCTTCGCCTGTTTTGACATTAACCGTCACGAGATAAAAGTTTTCATCTCCTCCCGTATCACGAGAGTAAATTACGGTGTCTTCGCCAACCCAGTAGTAGTATGCAATGTCGCGCCCTGTTACGGATGTGACGCGTTTTATCTGATCGGGGTTATCTGTGGGATAAACAAAGACGTTCTTACGGTCTTGCCATGGCTTCATCATTGAGATGTAGTCACCAGCAGGAGAGATTTGATAGCTAGAAACTTCGCTGTTTTTAAAGAAATAATCCACTGGATACTCGGGTGGAATCATTTCAGCATTGGTTGTGGTGGATGTTTGACTGCAACCCGCCAATAATAATCCAAAAGTGGCAGCAAGAATAAGCTTGCGAGTGTGCATTGTGTAACGCTCCTTGTGTAAAAGACCTTAAGCTCATGAGCTTTTGGCCAGGGTGATAGATTCATCGCAGTTACTGCGAGCAAGCAACGAACATTAAAAATAGCTGTGGCTTATGATTAGTGTGCTTTTAATAAATAGCGCATTGCTTCGCTACTATGACCCTGGCATTGTCCAAAAGTGGCGTTAGATTGTGATTATTGATTCAGTATCTACCTGAACTTTGTATTAGATCACGGTTTTACGGCTATTTTGTCTTCTATATCATTGGGATAGTCGACAGCAGTAAAAGCGCTGCCATCCCATAGTTAAACCCTTTTACACGCCTAGATGTGGTCAACCAGCGTTGAAGTTGCATGCCTGCCGCGGTCCAAAATGTTACCGATGGCAAGTTAGCTAAGCAGAAGATACCCGCGATAAAAGTCAGCTCTAGCCATGAGCCACCGCTGCTGTACACGGTAATAGCCGTTAACGCCATCGACCAACCCTTCGGGTTCACCCATTGGAATGCCACCGCCCCTAAAAAAGACATTGGGCGAAAATCGTGTTTTGCTTCGGTTTTTCCGCTCGTGGCGATTTTGTACGTCAAGTACAGCAAATAACTCAAGCTCAATACTTTCAAAATGGAGTGAGTAATCGGGTAAGCGTTGAAGAGGCTCATCAAACCAATGCCCACCAAAATTAACATGGCACCAAAGCCGAAGGTAATGCCCAACATGTGTGGGATAGTGCGTTTAAAGCCGACATTTGCCCCTGAGGTCATCAACATAATGTTATTGGGACCCGGCGTAAAAGTGGAGACAAAAGCGAACAACGCCAAAGCGCCCAGTTGATGATATTCCATAGATTGTTCCTTGAATCAGTTCTCGATAAGTTGAGAACAACTATAAGTAGAACTGAGGTCAATATTGTGCTTTTATTTGATGATTAGAAACTAAATAAGCAATGAAACATCATCATGGATAGATTTGACGAAAGAATATTGCAATTGCTCAAACGAGACGGAAGAATCTCCAATGTAGAGCTGTCGGAACGCGTTGGTTTATCTCCGTCTGCAACCTTACGCCGAGTGCAAGATTTAGAGCGTAAAGGCGTGATCAAAGGCTACCGAGCGGTGCTGGATAATCAGCAACTTGGTGTGGGTTTTGTCGCTTACGTGTCTATTGGTTTGGCCTCGCACTCTAAACAAGCACAGCTTGGTTTTGAAGAACACTTGCGCTTTGTAGATGAAGTGGTGGAATGTCACAATATTACGGGAGCCAATGAATATTTAATACGCGTAGAAACGCAAAATTTGGCCGCATATAAAGCGTTCCATGCCGATGTACTGGGTGAGTGTGAGCACGTCAAGTCGATCACAACCATGGTGGTAATGGACACACCGAAAGACGAACGTTAGTCGGTCAAGAGTGGCATGGTTTTGTGGCACATGAATTTGAAGTGACTCGAAAGAGTCAGTCGAGTATGAGATAAGTACACAACAAATGCTGGAAAGCAGATGGCACTCTTACAATTTCCACCTTTATTCTCACCTTCGAAATAATCTCATCCTGCTAGTTTTGCTTAAACCGCTTGTGTTCATGAGCGGCGAGTCAGCAAATTTAAGGATGAACGATGAAATCACATGTAACACTTCCTCTTTTGAGCTTAAGCGCTGTTGCCGCATTGAGCTCATTTAACGTCAACGCCCACGGCTGGGTAGAATTTCCAAGTGCTCGTCAGAATACGTGTTATTTAGACGGTGGTTTTTGGACCAATGAGATCCCCAACCAAGCGTGTAAAGCGGCTTTTGAAGAATCTGGTGCTTACCCGTTTGTGCAACGCAGTGAAATTGCAGCAAACGTACCAAATTACCGAGATATGGAGCATGTTAAAGCCGTAGTCCGTGACGGCGAACTGTGTTCTGCCGGCGATGCCGCTAAGAAAGGCTTGAACATTCCTTCTCCAAACTGGCAGCGCACCAATGTTACGCCAGATGCAAATAACCAGATTGAATTGGTGTTTTACGGCAAGGCGCCGCACAACCCATCATACTGGGAATTCTATCTCACCAAGCCGACCTATGATGATTCAAAACCGCTTACTTGGAATGATTTAGAGCTGATCGACACCGCAGGTGATGTGTATGTTGATGCGGAAAAACGCTACCGTATTCAGGTGACTTTCCCTGCTGAGCGCTCGGGCGATGCGGTGCTTTATACTCGTTGGCAGCGCATTGATGTCGCTGGTGAAGGTTTCTACAACTGTAGTGACATTACGTTAAACGGAACGGGCACGACGCCACCGACTGACCCTGTTGATCCAACCGAACCGGGCAACAATCTGACATCTCTGGGCTACTTTGTTCAGCAAGGTTTTGGACCAGTAGAAGCGGGTGACACCATCCGTTTCCGTACGTTTAATGCGACAGGCAATGAAATTGTTGATATTTCACTGCCAATCAGCGCAAACAATACGACGACTTGGGCGGCAGAAATTGCGGATCAATTTAACGCGCAGCAAACGGGCGATTGGTATGTAGGCATTTGGCATCAAGAGATGAACCACTACATGTTCGATAGTAAGAACGTGAATGCGAACCAAGTATTAGCGCCAAGCGCAGACTTCAGTTATGCGTTGTCACTGATCAAAGCGGATGTACCGCCACCAGTTGAACCAACCAACTTGTGGGACAAGACGGCCGTTTACGACCAAGGTGATGTGGTGACGCACAACGGTAAAGAATGGACTGCCCAGTGGTGGACGTCTGGTGAGGAACCAGGCACAACGGGTCAATGGGGGGTATGGCGTTAAGCCAGTTATTCGGGTCCTGATCAATAAAACCCTTCTCATGTGAGAAGGGTTTGTTTTTTCAGTCTAAAACGACCACTTTGGCGGAGTGGTTGTCTTGAAAATCAGAGCACATATCGTTATTCGCTTGCTCTCCACTCGATCCAGTTGAGCATCGCGTAGTCTGCCAGTTTGAGCATCGGAATGTCTTCGTGTGTATCACCGTAGGCATAAATAGACTCAAACTCGTCGAGCGAAAACGCCGCCTTAACGCGCGAGACTTTTCTTTCTAAACTGCAATCACCTTGCTGGTAAAAGCCACTCAGTTTTGGCTGTTCTGAGATCAGTTCACTGCACAGCAAGCGGTAACCGTTCGCTTCACACCAAGGCTTGAGATACGCATTGAGTGATGCCGACACCACCACAATGGTATCGCCTCTGTGTTGATGCCACGCCAACCTTTCCATCGCTTCTGGCCGTATGTACAGCGGGATCACTTCATGGGCAAACTGAGCGCCAATCGCTTCAATTTGCTGCGTTTCTTTCCCTGAAAATGCAATAAAACTGCTGAGTGGACGCATAACACGAGCGGGTAACACTCCGAGTTTGTACAGCGCATAAAATGGCATGATAGCGACCTTTCCTACTCGTTTGCGCAGGCCATAAGCAGAATAGTGGAGGAAAAGGCTAAACATATCCTCTCGGGTGATGGTGCCATCAAAATCAAACAGTGCCAGTGACGGCTTGGTAGTATCGAGCAAATTCAGCGCCTATTTTTCGATTTAAGATCGTTTTGTGTTTATTGATAAAATACTGCCAACCAGATGGTTTCTTGCGTTGGGTCAGTCCAGCTCACTTTGTGTTTGGTATGAGCCGGAATTGTCACGTGATCGCCTGCCTCAAGTCGTTGCACTACACCTGATTCAAAAGTCAGCTCTCCAGCTCCTTTAAGAACCAATACCCATTCATGTTCTTCTTGATCGTACCAGCCACTTTTGGGCGAGGTTTGCCCTGTTGAGACAATGCGTTCTATACGCAGGTTTTTGTGGGTCAGCAGGTCTTCGAACACTTCCTCGTCGAGGTTATTCGGTAAGTCTTTAAACAGGTTCATGGCCTTTCCTTAGATAATGATCAGTCCAAAAGGCGCAAGCAATTGCTCTTGTTGCCAATCACAAATTTTAACACCAAACAGAGAAACGCGGCGAACATCCAGCCCGTCTAGTTCGACATGAGTCAGATCACATTGCTCAACGTTAAAGGTTCCCCATTGTTCTGACGAGAATTCGCAGCGAGATAAATCCGAGCCTTTAAGAGTTGCCCCCGCGAGGTTCGCTCCGTTCCAACGGTTTTCAAAGAGGTCACATTTTTCTAGTAACACTCGCTCGAAGTTACAGTAGGTGAGGTTGCAGCCAGTAATAAAAGCAGAACAGAAAAACATGGTGTTACTGACGCGATTAGCAAAGTTCGCACCTTGGAAGTTTGCCCCTTTGAGATCGCACTTACGCAGCTCCAAGCCCATACAATTTGCGCCGTTAAACAGGCTCATCGCCAACATACAGTTCGTGAAGCTGGCATCTTTTAAGTTCGCGAAGCGAAAACTACACCCTTCTAGCGCTTTGGATTCGATAAAGCGACAGTCGATGAACTTAGCATCGCGCAGATCGGCATGGTCGAAACTGCACATATAAAAGTGGCAGTTTTTAAAGGTGGCATTCTGAAAATCGTGGTGAGAAAAGTTTTCTCGCTCAAAAATGAGATCGGTTTTTAACATGTCTTCTCCTTAGCTGCGAGCAGACTAGCACTCCAAGTGACTGATTTTCCAGAAAAATAACTTCTTGTATTTCAGTGTTTTACAAACCCCTCAAATCGCGATTTTAAGGGGGCAAACGAGCGTTTTAAGTGGGTTATTTTTTGAAAATAGAAGACGTAGAGGAAGAAAAAAGTTTTTGCTGGCTACGGACCTTAGCGAGAGGATTCGTGTTTTTGAGCATGCATAGCTTCTCACACGCACAGTTTGCATTACAGAATTGTATCCGATTTGCATAATTTGTTGATCGGTATGGCGTTTCTCTATACAAAAAACCTATATTTTTCACAAATTGATTTCCATCAAAATAGTAGGGTTTCTATGTGCTAGATTGCGCGCAGCTCAAAAAAATATAGATGCCCGTGTGCTTCAAGGCGCTGAGTTTACTTGAAATCTAAGGCCAGTCAGCAGGCACACCTTTGGGTACGACATAACGAAGCCCTATAAAAGGAAATAAAAAATGAAAAAAACAATCTGCAGTCTAGCAGTGGTTGCTGCACTCGTGTCACCAAGTGTTTTCGCTCATAAACAAGGTGACTTCGTCCTTCGTGTTGGTGCGGCGTCTGTCGTTCCAAATGACAGCAGCGATAAGATTCTTGGTTCTCAAGAAGAATTGAAAGTGGATTCAAATACGCAGCTTGGTTTGACGTTTGGCTACATGTTCACAGATAACATCAGCCTAGAGCTTCTAGCAGCAACACCATTCAGCCACGATATCTCAACAGATTTGTTAGGTCTTGGTGATATCGCGGACACCAAACATCTTCCACCAACGCTTATGGTTCAGTACTACTTTGGCGAGCCACAAAGTAAGTTCCGTCCATATGTTGGTGCAGGTCTCAACTACACCATGTTCTTTGATGAGGGTTTCAATAGCACGGGTAAAGGCGCTGGTCTTTCAGATCTTAAGTTGGATGACTCATTCGGTCTAGCAGCGAATATTGGTGTGGACTACATGATCAACGATCAATGGTTCCTCAACGCTGCTGCGTGGTACGCAAACATTGAAACAGAAGCAACTTACAAAGCAGGTGGAGCGAAGCAAAAAACCGACGTCAAAATTAACCCTTGGGTATTTATGATCAGCGGCGGTTACAAGTTCTAAGAAAAACCAGTAGTTACACGCACATTACTATTATTGGCATGACTTTGGGGGCGGTTACGGGGACTGCCCCTCTTTTTTATCCTCGTTTTGATTGCACATCATTTACTCCACTTAGCAACATGCAAAATTGGATCTTTACCTTGCAGATCATTTTATTGTCGGAAGATCGAAAAGTCCTACACTGATCACATAATTGAACAAGTGGACAATATAAATGAGCGGCGACATCGCGAAGCATTCTTCCTCCAGATCTAAGCTGGTAAAAACTCTTTTCTTTACTCTCTGTGTTATCGCATTTGGTGCGATGTATTGGTCTTGGCAGTATTCAGACAGTCATCCAAGCACGGAAGATGCCTACGTTAGGGCAAAAATTTTGTCGGTAGCGCCTCAAGTAAAAGGCCAAGTGGTTTCTGTAGATGTCAAAGACTTCCAATCTGTTAACAAAGGTGACCTACTGCTGAAGATAGATTCACGCCCATATCTGTTGGCAGTGAAGCAAGCAAAAGCAGCATACCAATTGGCGGTCCAGCAACATGACGTTGCCGATAAGCAGGTAACTGAAGCTGTGGCGGGCTTAGATGCGGCGCGCTCTAACCTGACAGAAGCGCAAGTGGAGTACAAACGTACGGATTCTCTAGTGAAACGCAAACTGGCGTCGGACCAAGATTTAGATACGGCGAAAAACAAACTTGCTAATGCCCAAGCGAGCCTAGAGCAAGCGCGTGCGACGGTAGAAAAAGCCATTGCGAACCGTGGTGAAGAAGGCGTAGAGGCTGCGGTTGTTCAACAAGCGGCAGCGCAGTTAGCGCAAGCGGAGCTGAACTTGAGTTACACCGACATTACGTCACCAGTGGATGGCATTGCCGGAGAAATCAATACGCACGTGGGCTCGGTCGTTAGCGTGGGTCAAACGCTGTTCCCTGTGATTTTAAAAGACAGCTATTGGGTACGCGCGAACTTTAAAGAAACCGATCTTACGCATATCAAACCTGGCATGCATGCGGATGTGGTGATTGATATGTACCCAGACGTGGTGTGGAAAGCAACGGTAGCACAACTGTCGCCTGCGAGTGGTACATCGTTCTCCTTGATGCCACCAGAAAACGCAACGGGTAACTGGGTCAAAATCAAACAGCGTTTCCCTGTACGTTTGGCATTAGAAGTACCAGTCGATGCGCCGCAACTTCGCGTGGGTGCGAGCTCAGAAGTCACCATTGATTTGCAAAGTAGCGTGCAATGAGCCATCAAATTACGGCAGACAAACGGGGTATTGCCACCGTCGCCGTGATGCTTTCTGCCATCATGGTGTTAATCGATATGACCGTTGCGAACGTGTCGCTATCGCACATGATGGGCGCGTTGGGCGCAACAGCAGACCAAATTACTTGGGTGCTGACGGGTTACAGCATGGCGGAAGCGATCTTCATTCCGATGACCAGTTTCTGGGTGTCTCGCTTTGGTGAACGCAAAGTCATGCTGGTTGCCGTGATCGGTTTTGTGATTGCCAGTGCGCTTTGTGGGCAAGCACAGTCGCTTGAAGAGATGGTGCTATTTCGCATTATCCAAGGCGCTTTCGGCGCGTCGGTGATTCCATTGGCGCAGTCGACGTTAGTGCAGATTTATCCGTACGAGCAAAAAGGCAAAGCGATGGCGATTTTCTCCATCGGCATTTTGCTTGGTCCTATTTTGGGCCCAGTCGTGGGTGGCGTGATCACCGACAACATCAACTGGCGCTGGATTTTTTACATCAACTTGCCATTCGGTTTGATCTGTACCTCTTTGATTTATCGCTATATCCACATCGACAACAAATCCAAACCTAACTTTGACTGGTGGATCATCGGTTACATGGCGTTAGGTGTGGGCGCGTTGCAGTTTGTGTTGGATAAAGGGAACGAAGAAGACTGGCTCAACTCACGCATGATTCAGACGGCGATATTGCTCGCGGTCATGGGATTGGTTATGTGGATCCATCGCAGTTGGAAAACCAAAAGCCCAATAGCGCCATTATGGCTGCTTAAAGACCGAAATCTTATGGTCTCGTCGCTGATGATTGCTGTGGTGTCGATGGCGATGTTTGGTCTGACGACTCAACAACCGATGTTGTTGGAAAGCTTGCTGAATTATCCGGTCTCAACCACTGGCTTGTTAATGGCACCGCGTGGATTGGCGTCAGCGGCGATGTTGATTTTGGTGATTAAACTCAATCCGCAATTCGATCCCAGAATCAAAATAGTCTTTGGCTTGAGCTGCATCGGGATTGGTAGTTATTTGATGACGCAATACTCACTGCAGATCGATACATTTTGGATTGTGATGCCGAGTATGATTCAGGGCATGGGGCTTGGTTTAACCTTCTCGACGCTGTCCACCTTGGCGTATTTAACGATTCCGAAAGAGCAATCTGTCGCGGCGGCGAGCATTTACAATCTGTTCCGTACCATTGGTAGTTCGTTTGGTATTTCTATCGCCACCACGTTCCAATATCGAGATAGTGAGCAGCAATGGCATGCGCTGGGAGAGGGTATTAATCCTTATAACCCCAACTTGCATGACTGGGCGGCCAATCAGGGGCTTTCCATTACTGACCCGGTTGCGTTAGACCAATACCAACAGATGTTGCAGCAGCAATCGCAAATGGTCGCGTTTGTGCACACCTTCCAGCTTGTGGGAGTGATGTTCGTGATCATGATGCCGATGCTGGTTTTCATCCGGTCGCGTGAATAACAACAAGTTCAGGTGAACCGTGTAAGAGAACGCCTCTCAAGTTGTGTCAGCTTGAGAGGCGTTTTTTATTGGACGGTATCAGTGAAAGAAGGACGTTTACTCAAACGTCACTTCATCAAAATGCGGATTGGCTTTGAGCGCGCGCATTGCGACTAATTGTTCAGTCGGGAAGGCGGTGTGCTCACCATCCATATCTAAAAACAAGCACTCTTGTCGCTGCATGTCGTAGCCTGTGTCGAACGCGTTGCCCTGATGAGTTTCACCATTTTTTAGTGTGATCTCGATAGGGAGCTTAAACATACAGGCGATTTCAATAAAATCGTATTGGCTGCAAGTCACCATAGTTTTCTCCTTTCAAACCGACGCAGTATTCAGAAGGTTTGAGAACCGTTTCCTTAAATAGAAGACGTTTGATTGAAACTGAATCTTCATCTTACACCTCATTTTGGTCACGAAATAGACATACACGCACGTTTTAATAAACCTACTGTTGAGCGTTCGCAAGCGAGACAAAACTACGATATGTCTGAGACGATACTTAAGCGCACATACCTAACGAGTGAACAAAAGACACAAAAGCCAAGTTCACTGATTCCGCCTCAAACCTACCATGCGCAGTTGGCGCACCGTGTTCACCACTCGCCTCAATTTGAAAACGGCCGCGTTAAAAACGAGATGCCAAACGTCCCTAGTCCGCAATCATTCTGGCAGGTGTGTTGGAGTTATCTTGGTGGTAGAACGCCGTTGAGTCCTAACGAACATCTGCCACATTCCCCAATTCAACCCACGCAGTTTGCGCAGCGAAGTGAATCGATGCGCCTTACTTGGCTGGGCCACTCTAGTATGCTGGTGGAGGTCGATGGTATTCGAATTCTGACCGATCCGGTATTTGATTACGCTTCTCCGTTCATCGCAAAAGCGTGGTTTGAACGCAATATTCCCAATACCCATGCCAGAGATTGTTTGCCGATTCCTGAAATTATCGTGATTTCGCACGATCATTACGACCATTTAGAAGCATCGACCATACGTTTCTACGCCGATAAACCCGTGACGTTTTATGTACCCTTAGGGGTTGGCAAGCATCTGATAAAGTGGGGCGTTTGCGCAGACAACATCGTGGAATTCGATTGGTGGGATAGCGTGCACTATGCCGGAATCGAACTGATTTGTACGCCCGCTAACCATAATTCGGGTCGTACTTATTTCGATAAAAACTCGACCTTGTGGGCTTCTTGGGTCATCAAAGGCAAAGAAGAGACGCTCTATTTTAGTGGCGATTCAGCTTACGATTCGCACTTTTCCGAGATAGCACAGCGATGTGGACCGATCGACATTGCCTGTTTGGAAGTGGCTGCCGATGTGAAAGGCCAAGGTTATCCGGTCGAAAACTGGGGGCACATGCAGGCTCATCATACCGTGCAAGCGTTTCGCGATTTAAATGCGAAAAAACTGTTGCCAGTACATTGGGCTACATACGAGCTGTTTACTCACCGCTGGGACGAACCGATTTTAGATTTGCTTGCCCATTGTCAAAAAGAACATATAACGCTGCTGACGCCAATGCCGGGGGAGAGTTTTTACGTTCATCAAGAACATATAAATAAACAATGGTGGCGAGAAAAAGAAATATGTGAGCCAGATATAATTTTGACTTAATAACATGATCTTACTTCAATAATTATTTTATAAATTAACCTTGTTATTTTCAGAATATAACAAGGTTTTTACTGGTCATTGAAATTCAAAATTTCCATAGGTTCACTTTCCAATTGTGATCTCACGCTTTTATAAATCGATTGGTGTCATTTTTTGATACTTTTCATCTGAAAATTTGCGCTCTTATCAGAAAAGTTTTAGTAAAAATCTTTGCCATCTTAATTTTACTCTTCAAAACAATTATACTGACTATTATCTTGATAAGCCCATAGGGCAATGGCCATAACTTGTTCAGGGTGGGTAAAATGCGTCCAGTTAAAGAAAAGTAAAAAATTTTAATGGATAAGATATGTTTTACGCCAACAAGATAGAATATTGAGACCAAAATCACAAGAGTAGGACTCTCTTGAATTTATCATCATGGATGCTGAATAAATAAAATACAGGCATTGTTAGATGAATAATTCTGCAACGTATTTACTTGCTGCTTTACGAGAAAAAATAAAAGAAAAAGGCATTGGATATTCCGAGCTTTCTATTGGACTTGGAATCCCGCTTTCTACTATAAAAAGGCAGCTTCACAATACGTCTCTTGGTTTAGATAAAATCTTGTTGTACGCCACGCACCTTGATACGGATTTGGTTGAGTTATCCATGCGAGGTAAGCAGCTGCAGCAAGAGAGTGAACAGTTTATCACCGACACCAACAGTGAGATTTTTCATCAATATCCTCACTTATTTGATTTTCTTTATCTTTTGCGTCGACCTGAGTGGTCTTTAGAAGAGATCGCTCGGAGATACCAGCTGAGTGATACTTCCGTTGCGCTCTATTTACGTGCACTAGAAATGATGGATTACATTGAACTGAAAGGGGATAAAAACTATCAATTTAAAGATACAGGCCGCTTTATTTTTGAAGAAGGTTCAAATTTAGACACGCTATTTGCACAGCGCTTTCGTGAAGAAGTGTTTAGCCACGATATTCGACCTCCAATTTGTGTTGGACGCATTGCGATTACCGAAGAACAAGAAGAAAAACTGGCAAATGAAGTGTACAACAAATTAATTGAGTTTGATGTTCAAAATAAAACCAGTGAAAACAGTCAACGCCTAAAAAACGTTTTACTCACTTTTACGCCTGGTAATCAGATATTTTTGGCTGACACAATTCCGAATATTAATGGCGATTTATTAAAAGCCATCACTGTCGCTAAAGAAAAATAAAAGAATAATTATCAGAAGCTTGTGCTTATTTAGTGCGAGCCGGGCTTCTGCACACTAAAAACACTCATTTATATAAATGAGAATATAAAAATAACGTAAATAATAGGGAAAAAGTATGTTTAAAAAGAGCACACTTGCCATTCTGATCGGGGCTACTATTTCGCTTGTTGGATGTGGTTCCAATGATAAAACTGAAATCCGTTTACCACAGGCGCCAACTTCGGAATTTACTAACGTGATTGATCGTACTGGTAATCCAACTTACCTGCGTGATTACGACAGTTATTCGAACCTGAAGTACAACGCGTTGACGGATAACGGCGCGTGGCATGGCCATTTGCTACCTGAAGATGCGGCGGGTTATGGCGCTTTCGGCGGTATTATGCAAGTGACGCAAGAGTACGCGCATTTTATGTCTGGCCAAACGTTCGACAAGCTCACGTTGACCGACAAAGTTAGTGGCCAAACTTACGACTTATCGAACGCAGAAGCGAAAGTCTATTCCATTCCAGGTGCGTTAGTGCAGGTGTTGGACTTGGAGGATATTCACGTGCAAATGGTGCTGCGCTTCGTAACTGATCGCTCTTCGCTGGTGGAAACGCTCATCACTAACAAAACTGATCGTGATATGAACTTGGCGTTGGAGTGGGACGGCGAGTTGGTGAAATACGCGCTGTCGACGCGCAAAGACCAAACCGTTGCGCAGTACTACCCAGATTACAAGCGCCAGATTTCGACCATCGAGAACGGCATTAAAATTAACTTTAGCGAGATGAAAGACAACTGGGCGATCCGTAATGATCGCGATGCCGAGTTCCGCATTACTCGTTCTCTACCGACGAAGACGTTCACCAACGAAACCTCATTCAGTTCTACCGCGGAGATGAGCCTACCAGCTGAGCAAACATCGGCGGTTTATACGGCGTATTCTAACCTGCATAATGCGAAAGAAGTGCAGTCAGAATCGTTGAAATTGCAAGATGTATTGGCGAATCCAACTCAATACATGGAAGCGTCGAAAGCGCGTTGGGACGGCTATTTAGCGAATGGTCTTATCAACAAAGAAGCGACAGCAGACCAAGCTCGCGTAGCGGTAAAAGCGATGGAGACCCTAAACGGTAACTGGCGCTCTGCGGCGGGCGACATTGAACAAGCGACAGTCACGCCATCGGTCACTGCGCGTTGGTTCTCTGGTAACTTAACATGGCCGTGGGATTCGTGGAAACAAGCGTACGCGATGGCGCATTTCAACCCAGATGTTGCGATGGACAACATTCGCACGGTATTCCAAGAGCAAGTTCAAGCTGATGACAAGATTCGTCCGCAAGACAAAGGCTACTTGCTGGATGTATTGACGTACACCAAACCTGTTAGTCGTGGTGGTGCTGGCTCTGAAAACTGGAACGAACGCAATACGAAACCATCGTTGGCGGCATGGTCTGTGATGGAGGTGTATCACGCTCTCGTGAACCAGTTTGATCGCCCAGAAGACGCGCAAAAATTCATTGATGAAATGTATCCGAAGTTGGTGGCATACCACGATTGGTGGCTATCAAACCGCGACCACAACCAAAATGGTGTGCCTGAATACGGCGCGGCAGTGGACCCAGCACACAACACGGAAGAAGGCGTGATGTACGTTTGGGTAGAAACGCGCGATCCTAACTTCACGACCATTATTCCTGCAGAAGACATCATCGAGCAAAACGGCAATTCTTATAAAGTAAAAGGCATGGCGTCTTACAATAAGATTCTCGATAAAGTGGATTACATGACGATTCACGTTGGCGCACAAGAAGCGGCGGGCTGGGAATCGGGCATGGATAACGCGGCTCGTTTTGGCTTTATCTACAACATCCACAATATGAATTCGCAAGCTGAAGACATCAGCAATCCAGACAGAAATGTGGATCAACTTGGTCGCTACGCGGCAAGTGCGTACGGCTTTGATAACAGCATCAAGCTGGAAGGCGAAGAGTGGGTGTACAGTAATACGTCAGCGGAAAACTTAGCGAAACTCGATCTTGCGAAGAAAGATTGGGAAGTTCGTTTTGCAGAAAATCGCACCAACAATAACGCTGCGGACGGCGAGCTGCTTGGCTTCTCTATGCTGCAAGAATCGGTGGATCAAGCCTCTTACATGTACTCAGACAACAAATACTTAGCGGAAATGGCGAAGTTGGTGTCCGATGGCGTAGAAGGTAAAGATCGTGCGCAAGAATTCCTTAACGGCGCAGAAAAAATCAAGACTTACATTAACCAATGTATGTTTGATGAAAGCACAGGATTCTTCTACGACATTCACTTAAATGTGGCTGAAGATGGCACTACTCCTGCGCCTCTTGCAAATGGTTGTGCGGGTTTGCCGATTGTAGAGCGTGGAAAAGGCCCTGAAGGTTGGTCGCCGCTGTTTAATGGTGCAGCAACGCAAGAGCATGCCGATAAAGTGATCGCGGTGATGCGTGATCAAGACGAGTTCAACACGCCAGATAAATTCCAAGGAACGGGTGTGCCTTTGCCGACCGCATCGCAAACCAACCCTGCTTACGGTAAAGATGTGTACTGGCGTGGTCGTGTGTGGCTAGACCAAGTGTACTTTGGCTTCCGTGCGATGGAAAACTACGGCTACAAAGAAGAAGCGATTGCAATGGCGAATGAGCTGTTTAACAACGCAGAAGGTATGACGGGTGACATGCCAATCCGTGAAAACTACAACCCTGAGACCGGCGCGGTACAAGGTGCGTCGAACTTCTCTTGGTCTGCGGCGCATTTGTACATGATGTACAACGGATTCTTCAAAAACTAGATCGCACACATTAGGCGCTTTGGATGACCCCCCTAGCATTCGTAGCGCTTAACGAACGATAATTCAGTGATAAATAAGACAAACCGGACTGTATTGGCAGTCCGGTTTTTTTATGTCTCTTGTCACACAGATTTTAGTGCTGGGTCAGGGCGCGTTGCCAAATCGAAAGCATCTCTTCACTAAACAAGTAAAAGCGCATGTCGAGTGCCGCGTATTCCGGTCTTTGGCAAACGGCCATCGCGACTTCTGCTGCTTCTTGGGGCGGGTAACCATACACTCCGCAAGAAATCGCAGGCAGTGCCACACTTTGGCAATGCTTGTCGAGCGCGAGATCCAGCGAACGTTGATATGCAGATTCCAACACCGCTTTTGGATCGGCGAATTTATCGTAAATCGGGCCAACGGCATGAATGACGTAACGCGCGTTTAAATTGCCAGCCTCAGTAATGCGTGCGTCACCAAACGGGCATCGAATACCGTCGACATCATCAACGGCATAACACGCATTGATAAGCGCAGGCCCTGCTGCGCGATGAATGGCACCATCGACGCCACCTCCGCCGAGCATTCTCGGGTTTGCTGCATTCACGATGGCATCGACATGTGCGGTGGTGATGTCGCCTTGGACTAACGAGATCGCGTTCATTTTTTGAGCCTTCTACAATGATGAGAAACAAATGGTCAGGAACACAGTTAAGTGTAGCTTACTCATCAATCACTTGAGGTTTTAACTCGACGACATTTCCTTCCGGATCATGTATATAGAGTGATCTACCGAACCCTTGTGCGCCATACCGCTTCGCAAACTCTTCGGTTTCAATGCCGTTCGAACGCAGATATTCAAGTATTTCATTTTCGGAAAAAGGCGCTAGTTGCAGGCAAAAATGGTCAATATTACGACCATTTTGAACTGGTGGCTTTCCGCCAAGTTGCCCTAACTCGCTGTCCACCGTCACCACATCAATCAATGCGTTACCAGCCCTGAGCTGGGTTAAACCAAGCTCCATTACTTCGCGCTCGACAGGGCAGCCCAAAATATCTCGATAGAAATGCAACATGGCGTCGAGGTTGCACGTTCTTAACACGACATGATCAAGGGCTTGGATTGCGATTGGGTTGTTGGTGGGCATGCTTCACTCCTTTTGTGCGGTTATGGAAAAGTATACGACCTGCACGTCCATATTGATCGTTAAGCCATTTTTAACATATGCGCATTTAGTCATAAAGAGTGCGTTTAAGAAGAGAGAAAGAGTTTTTGGCGAAACGCCTTGATGTGCGACCGAGTCAGGCGTTTAGGCCTGGTCACGCGCCCAAGCTCGCAAACATTGATGGGAAGTGCTGGATTCATCTCGTTTATGGAAAATCAGTTTATAGCTGACTGGCTCGGAAAACATTGGAGTTTGAATGACTTGCAGATTCAAAGCCGATTGCCATTTCTGCGCCAAAGACAGGGGAAGCACGCCTAAGCAATCGTGTTTCGCCACATAAAGCATCATGCCAGAGAGCGATGTTGTCATCATTTCCACATCACGCTCTTGCAGCCCTGGCTGGTGAACTTCGGTGTCGCTAACTGGGAAGTCTTCGTCTCCGACAAACCGACAGTGCTTTTCAGAATAAAACTGTTCTTGTTCGATTTTTCCTGCGATACGTGGGTGATCTTGACGACAAATCACCACCATTGGCTCTTCAAAAACTGATTCACTGATAAACGATGGGTTATGAATGGTCGTTGGGCTAATAATCAAATCGATCTGTTTAAGTCGTAGATCGTTCAATAACGAAGGTAAATCCGTATCGGCGCAAATGCTGATCGTGTTGGTTGGTGTGATGCGGTGGATCAGCGCTTCATTACAGCTCAGGCGGAAAGTGCTTTGATCGGAAATGGCATCATTGATCATCGCAAACGCCTGATGAAATTTAGGTAGCAACTGATGCGCTACAGAAGTGAGTTTGATTTGTCGCCCATCCTTCACAAATAACGATTTGTTGGTTTCTTTTTCCAAACGCTTCATGGATGCGCTAATCGCTGGCTGAGTTAGCCCTAGGTGCTCTGCGGCGCGAGAGTAAGATTGATATTCAGCAACAATTAAAAAGGTTTGGATTAGATTAAAATCCATACGATACCTAAATAAAAATAATCACTAGATTCAGTGGGCGTCTCTTTGATTTTTGGGCTTGATGTTCGCCCTAGACACCCACCTTGAAATAAGCCTCCTTAACGTACTTACGAGCTAAGGAGGCGACAGAGCAGTGGTTCGTTAAAACGAATTATTTAACTACTTTGATCTCAGGCATTTGATACTCACCACTTTGGATTGCATCGTCTGCGCCGTAGAAACGCATGATGGCGTAGAACGGTTTTTCAGGTACTGGCAAGAAGTTTGGATCGACTGCTCGGCCTTTCTCGTTCGCACTCATGTAAATGGTGTAGTAACCGTCTTTGTCTGCTTTCATGGTTCGGTCGCCACGGCTGTGACGGTTTAGGTCGTTTTTCGCCATCAAACGGTTGTCGTTGCCGTAAATAGTAACAGACCAGAATTCGCTGACGTTCGGCGCTTTAAAGCGCATCACGTAATCATGCTTCGAACCATCCAGTTTTTGACCAGTGCTGTCGAAATCTGATTTACGGTAAGACGCTTCGATAGGTGGTAAACCCCACTGACCAAGGTAAGTACCTTCTGCAAAAATATCGCGTGGCGCATCACCCAAGGTATCGCGTGTACCAAGCAACGTACGAGCATCTGTCACTTTAGGTGCAAGTTCGACGAGGTGTTCCATGCCTTTCTTCTCACCAACTTTTGCCAGTTTTAGCTGCTCAGGTGTGAAGTCAGTTTTGCATGGTTCAACACCGATAGATTGGTATTTGTCCAACCACTGTTTGTCTGCATTGCCCATCGAGCCATCACATAGCACGAAGTTCACGCGTTCAAGCCATGTTGAATTTTTTGGATCTGGATACGTTCTTTGTACTGGTTTTGGCCCGTTCTTACCTAAATATTCCGATAGGGTACGAATGTTCCATTGGTCCATGTAGTTAAGCGCTACTTTTGCATCTTCGTCATTCACTGCCATGATGCGACCCATCAGCTTCACAAGGTTGCTGTCTACGCGAACCACTTCGTCGACAGAAGCTGGCACTTCACCTTGCCAATCTTGTGCTGCAAACATGAACTGGCCGCCTTTTGTGCCGCGAGTACGAGAACTGAACGCTGCGTTGGTGTAGTGGCCCATGTCCATCGTGTGCAAGATCCAGTAACGGCCTTCATCCATATCAGGTACGCTCACAATGACAGGTTCTGCAGCAACATCTAACCAGCCCATAAGGTGAAGCGTATCGTTATTAATGGTTGGGTGAGCGGTGTAAGAGTCATCAGCTAGAGCACGAATATTCTGAAAGCGGTTGAGCGGATAGTTGTTTTCTACCGCCGTGTGATAGAAAAACTTGTACGCTTCATCAATAGAGTAGCCGTAGATATAAGCATCTTCTGCAAGATCAACATTGGTGTTAGCCGCAAATACAGGGCTGGCTCCTAGCGCTGATAATCCCAATAGAGTAACGAGTAATTTTTGTTTCATGGCTGGTTTCATCCATTTGGTTGTGAGGATATATTTCCAGCTAAGCTTAGTCGTTAACCCGTTTATTACAGAAATGAACTGTGGGTATTTAGTCTATATCAAAAGTGATATGGTTTGAGAAAAGCTAAAGAGATAACGTTGATGAACTTTGATTACAATTTGCTCAAGGTGCTTGCAGTGATTCTTGAAACACGCAACACCACAACGGCTGCGGAGCGTTTGTGCACCAGCCAGCCTGCTGTGAGCCGAAGCTTGCGTAAAATTCGGGATTTGTTTAACGACGACATTTTAGTGCGCAAGGGCACCAATATGGAGCTCACGCCGAAAGCCGAAGAGATCAAAGCGCAGCTTTCTGGGATCATCAACGACATCGACAAGCTGGTGAATGTTTCTCATAGTTTTGATCCCGCGACCGAAAGCAGTGTTCTGCGTGTTGCGATCAACTCGTCCATTGCGCAATGGTTTTCTGCCGCGTTTACTCAGCTGCTAGCTAAAGAAGCGCCGTTTATGAACTTGGTGATCGAAGACTGGACGGAAACCACGCCAGACAAAATCGATGCGGGTGAAATCGCTTTTGGCATCAACTATTTTCCTATGGAATTGCCGAAACATCTGGTTCAGAAAAAAGGCGGGCGGGACGACTTTGCGCTGGCCTGCCGTGCGACGCATCCGCATGGTGGTAAACGCATGTACTTGGATGACATTTCAGAGTACGCGTACGCGGTTCACATCATCCAACATTGGAATGAAAAAGAAGATCACATCTCGCGCTTATTACAGCCTTTTTCAGTTGTCCCAAGAATTCAACTGCGTACCACGCACATCAACACCATTTTGAATTTGGTTGCGGATAGCGATGTGCTGTTTCCTTGTTCGCGTCACTTGATCAATCAGTTAGATAAGCGTTTTTCTTTTATCGAATTTGATGACGCGCTGCCGAAATTAGAGGGTAACTTCGGTTACGTTTACAGCGTAAAGCGCCGTAATGATCCGTTGATATTGTGGGTTAACAATACCGTTGAATCGTTGATGAAGTCGTTAGGCATTGAGTCGTAACAATGGTTGGTGAAACGGTTTGAACAACCGGGTTCGGTAACGCACTGATCCCGGTTGTGTTGCATGAAGTAATTACTCGTATTCAGAAGCGTAAGTTTCTTCATAAGTGTGCGAGTAAAGCTCGAACAGGTTGCCGAATGGGTCTTCTAGATAGACCATTTTAGCAGGCTTGTTATCGTCTTCTGGGTGGTAACGCATGATGTTCATACGAACTTTGCCACCCAACGCTTCAGTGCGCTTGATTGCACCTTCAAAGTCGTCCGTCTGCAAACAGAAATGGAAGATACCGATGCGAGAAAAATCCACTTCATGGCGCGCTTGACGCTCTTTCATTTCAAATAACTCAAGTCCGATGCCATCGTTTGTCACTAGATGCGCAATGTTGAAGCCTTTAAAGCCCTCACCAAAGACCGCAATACACATTCTGCCAATTGCGGTTTCGCGTTCTTCAATCACTTTCGTGTTGCCCATAACGACTTTTAGACCAAGCGCTTGCGTGTAAAACTCAACCGCTTTATCCATATCTCCGACCATAATACCGACATGATTCATTTTCATTTGTTTGCTCCCAACATGTGTGCTTAAACGTTGTTTTGTTTCGATGTGGGAGAGTATATGGTGCGGTTTTAATTACATTAAATTATTATAAATTATAAAAATAATAATTTTGTGTAATCAACATGAGCGGGGTTCGAGCTAATTGGCTAATGCCTCAACAGCTTGCTGTACCGAGGTGAAGTGAATTTTGATGATGCACCTTTGTGCGAGACTAAACTCATGCGATTGGATGAGTGACGTAACTTCCTCGACGGACAGAGTGCGTTCTTCCGGTTGTAAAACGGTGGTGTTCGAATCGTTATATTGCAACCCGAACGTGTTGCCATTTGAGTCAATTACGTAATCATCTGGCCCCCAAATGAGCGCTTCGCATTCGGAATCAAGATCGGCATGAGAACGCAAATAGATAAGTTCATCGTCGCCATCGAGTTTCAATAAACATGGCCATGTAACCATGGGGCCTCCAGTGTAGTGGCTAAAATTGTTTCAATGTTTGAAAGGGCAAGGTGAGCGCTGGCTTTCAAAGTGTTGGCCTTAAACCGCAGTCAAAAGTTATGTGTGTTGAGCAATAATCGAAAACAGCTCGTCAACCGTTCTTGCCACGTAATCTGGTTGCACGCTCCAATGCTCTGGCATCGCGCCGCTGTACGCTGCTGCAACGGCAATCACTTTACTTTGGCCACCCAACTGCTGTTCGATGTTGCGTGCGAATTGCGTGTCGGCTTCATGGTCACCGATGTACATCAACTGTCTGTTTTCTGCGCAACCAAAAATCGACTCAACGCATTTGATGCCACTGTACGCATCGGGCTTTTGGTGCCCGTTCGAGACGTCATCATACCCGACGATGGATTTAAACGGCGCGCTGATGCCGTTGTCGGACAGCACTCGACGAATATTGTTTTGTGAGTTTTGAGAGCAAATGCCGTGAGGCAGCTGCGCAAACTCTTTAATAACGCCATCAATGCCTTCAAACATGGTTACTGGTGTTTGGTTTTTCTCTTGATGCTCTGCCCATAAACCACCAGCTTTTAGCATTTCATCATGGGACATGCCGTAGTAATCCACGTAGAGCTCTTGCCAGTTTTTCGCCGCGTGGTTTGCGTAGTGATAGTTGGCTTCTGAATGGAGATATTTCGGTAAATTATCGCCAGTTAAATGCGGGGCAACGATGGCTAAGATCGCTTTGGTGATGTCGATGTTTTTCGGTACAGAGTTTACGAGTGTCCCATCGTAATCCCACAATATGGCGTCTAATTTCATTCAACGTTCTCGTTGTTATTGATGGTTAAAAGCTGGAACCGGGTTGCTGCAAAAATGCTAACTCTTCAGGTGTGCTTTCTCTTCCCAAGATGGCGTTGCGATGTGGGTAACGTCCAAATTGGTCGATGATGGCTTTGTGTTTTAGCTCAAAATCGTAGTTATTTTCAAGCCCTGATGCGCGAAACAATTTCTCTGCTTCGACATGAATGAGGCGAGATTCGCTGTGCATAAAAGGCATGTACAAAAAGCTTAGCTGCTCAGGCGCTAATTCTTGATCGTGTCCTAACCGAATTGCTTCTTGAGCCAATGCTAATGCGAGCGGGTCTTGCGCAAACGCTTTTGGGGTGTTGCGATACACATTACGCGAAAACTGGTCGAGGACGATGATTTCGGCCAATCGTCCTTGTGCGCTGTCGCGCCAATTAAACAGTTCACAACGAGCGGCTTGTTCTAGTATCGAGGCAAATCGTGACGCAATATGTTTGTCCAGTTCTGGGTTGTTTTCAAACCAGTTTTGAGGCGTTAGCTCTTCGAACCAGAACTTGATGATTTGTTGATGCATGGCGCTTCCTTTTGTTGTGCCTTAATAGTAAAAAGCCAGAAGCGTGGCTTCTGGCTCTTGGTGTGTTATCGACCGTAAGTCTCTACGATGTAACGTTCAAAATCGTCACACATTTGTTTGTCAGAGATGACGTTGCTTGCCAGTTCTTTACTGCCGTCGACGACTTTAATCATCGCGTTCAGTGAAGCAACTGGTGCTCGTTCTCGTGTTGCAAGTGAGTCGATTTTTTTCTGCTGTACTTCCCACGCTTGCTCTGGGGATAGATTACACACGTCCGCTAGGTACTTGGCATTGAAGCCTTCGCCAGTTAGGCTGAAAATAGTTTCGTTGTGTGACAAATGATTGCCTGCGTGCCAGTAGTGTTTTGCCAGCAGTGGGCCAATTTCTGGGTTATCCGTCAGATAGCCAAACTTCTCAAGGAAGTATGCACGGGTCTGGTACACCGCCATGTGCGCGAGTAGGTAACCTTGATACGCACAAGCCGCTTCGTCGGATAGCAAATGTGGAATCGCCATCAGTGGGCGAGGGCTGCATTCCAAACCAAGGATCTGTTTTTCACAATCGCGAGCCAGCTTAGTGATGCGCTCTGGCGTTAACTCGTCATCGCTAAGTTGATATAACGCGCGTTCAAAATACGGCACAACCAATATGCTACGTTCTTCATAAGCTTTGAATGGCTGACGACTGTTGATCATCGCTTGAATGATCTCATTAGGAACCGGATTCCCTTCATCATCCAGTGCGTATTGTTTTAGCCAATCGGCATCGGTTAACAGGCTGTCACAGAACATCGACTGAGTTTCTGCATAAGCCATTGAAGTCGGCGCAAACTCCTGCGAGAAACAAGGCGCGTTCATTTTTACGTTCGCAAAGTGTGCTGCGTGGCCACCTTCGTGGAACAGCGTGTTAATGCCATCGTAGCCGCTGCCCACTTGGTCTGGTTTGGCATTGCTGGTGAAGTTCACCTGTGCTGCGACCCATTCGCCTTGATTGTAGAAAGAAGGGATAGGGCCGTGGCAGAACCCGTTCGGGTACTTACCTTTGCGGTCTAACAAATCAAGCGTTAGCGTCGCGCCAGAGTAATCAATATTCAGACGACCAAACGACTCTACCCAGCGTCTCAGAGATTTTGAGAACGGCACGTATGGGTCAAGGTCACGCATGACGTCACCCGCGAACGAGTAAACAAAGTTGAAGCCCGTTAGTGCGCTTGCGCCTTTCTCTTTCGCCAAGTTTTCTAAGCTGTTTAGGTGCGCATCTCGCGTGCGTTGTTCGAAATCTTCCAAAATCTCAAACAGCTGCTCAGAGCTCATCTTTTCCGTTTTTTGCACGGAGTAATCAAAGAAGGTCGCATAACCAAGTGAGCGAGCGAACTGGTTGCGCAGTTTGATCAGTTCTATAAAGCCGTTTTGCAGTAGCCATTGTTCAAGGTTCAGCAACGCTTGATGAGCCGATTGGCGAACTTCTTCATGATTGTTGGTGCGAATGGTTGAGCTCAATACTGGCAGTGAACCTTCCACTTGCTCGCCGTTTTCATCGGTAAACGTTTGTACGTGGTTCTGTTTTTTCTCGAACAGCTCAGCTTCAAAGGCAATGAGCTGATTTTTCAACGCTTGTGCCTTTTCGCCCTCGATTGCGTGAGATTCAAACATCGCCAGCCAACCAGAAAGACCCGTAATGGTTTGCTGTTTCTCTTTTGGGTCGGTAATTGAGTCCGCGGCTTCAAGCTGTTGTTTGATGGCAGTAATTTGCTCGGCGTTGCTTAAAAAGCTTGTCCATGCGGTTTGTGCTTGCGTCGAGCCATCATGGTCATCGCTGATCCCCATGTAAGTTTCCCAAAAGAAATCTTCTTTGGTGCGGTGAATCGCGAGGTAACGTTGATTGAGGTCGTTGAGATAATCCGTTGCGGTCATTTTGATCCTTCAAATGGTTGGGAGTAGACCCCTAATTATTGCACGCTTGTTGATAATAAAGGAGGGACAAATTAATTTGCTGGTAGTGTACTGCGTAAACGTGATTTTACTATTTGTTTACATTTTAATGAGTTAGCAAGAGTTGTTACGAGTTCGGAGTGCGCAGTGTTAAGATTGGCACGGGGTTTACAGTTCATCAGGTAATTAATCTGCGAGGCGCGCTCGATGATCTTTGTCATGTGTAATAATATTTCTATATCGCGGCAGTACATATGGAAACGATATGATAAATAAGACAAAAGTTACGCTATTGGCGCTAGGTACGATTTTGGTTGGATGCTCTTCAGTCACGCCGCCAAGAAATGATGCGGTTGAGAACATTCAACAAAAGTGCTCCGTAATTTTAAGCAGTGATGTTTCAGGTGAACAGCGCTGGCAGACATACAACGGCTTGCTTGTAGAATATGCTGTGCATGGCATTAAAACTCAGGCGCAGTTAGAACGCTTTGAAGCGTTTGTGCAGCGAGTACAAAATGATGAATCTGGACAGTTAGTTACCGAGCTGATTGAAGTCACCGATTGGGGATGCTCAAACGGCAATTATCTTGAAGAGATGGGCTTGTTTATTCAAGAAGTTCAAAAGTAAAAAACCGAGCGTTAAGTCGCTCGGTTTTTCTGTTTATGGAACGCTTTGTGCGCTGGCCCGTCAGGACGTTTACTCCTCTGGGTACTCGCCCATACCTTGCGTTTTACCTTCCGCTTTCCAATGCTCACCGGGGTCAAATGCTTCATCGCATAAATCTACGGTGTAGCCCATTTCTGTGATTTCCTTTAAAGTGAGATTATCTGCAATTTTTGCGACTTCACCCGATTTATTACGTAATTCCATGTTGTTTCCTCCTCTGTAGGTAGACGAGCGGTATCGATGCACAGTGACGAATGCATCGGTGACCTTTGTTCTAAGTATATAACTCTCAGCTCAAAATGAGGGTTTAATCCATTTTTATCGTGTGGTTAATTGAGTAATGCTTTGAGCTGCTTCAGTTATTTTTAACTGCATCATCGCGACAGTTGGCTATTTGTGATTTATTGAATGATTAAATTGTCAATCTGGAAAATCGAAATGGTTATTCTCGACCACTCCCTAGCACAGCAAATTGTCGATCGAACCATGTCCATCATTGGTCACAACGTAAATGTGATGAACTCAGCAGGCATCATCATTGGCAGTGGCGATCCCAAACGCGTTGGGCAAGTGCATGATGGCGCGGTATTGGCGTTGAATCACGGCGATTCGCTAGAGCTGAATGAGCAGCAATGTTTGACGTTGCAGGGTGTCAAACCCGGAATCAATATGCTGTTGAAATTGCATGGAGACGTGGTCGGTATTGTTGGTGTGACAGGCGAGCCCGAGAAAATTCGAGATTTCGCCAAACTGGTCAAAATGACCGCTGAATTGACAATCGAGCAAGCCGCGCTGGTGGAAAAATTTCAGTGGGACAGACGTCATCGCGAAGAGTTTATTCTGGCTTGGATCAATGGCAAATTGACCGATGAAGAGCTGAAAGATTGGGCGATGCGTCTTTCTATCGATATTACTCAACCACGGGTGGCAACGGTGATTGAAGTCTCGACGCCGTCCGCCTCAAAAAGCATGAAGAGTGTGCGCAATATTGTTGAGCTGCTTGAATACCCAGAGCGTAACAACCTAGTTGCGATTGTCTCAGTGAATGAAATTGTGGTGCTGAAACCGTGTCATTCCGCCAAGCAGTGGGATAGCCAAATTGAAAGTGAGCGCATTGATAAGTTGATGTCGCGTTTAAGCGATCACGATTCGCATACGTTTCACATTGCGCTAGGGCAGCTGTTTAATGAGCCTAAAGATGTTGCTTTGTCATACCAAAGCGCAAAGCAGGTATTAGCCATTGGCAAGCAGTTCTACCCAGAGAAACGTAAGTACCTGTTCGATGAACTTCGTTTGCCTGTGCTGTTAGCGCCGTTGGCGGATATTTGGCAAGGTGAACAAATTATTGATGGCGTGAAACGGTTGAAAGAGAAAGACAAATCTGGGCAATTACTGAAAACCCTAGATGCGTTGTTTGAATGCAATGGCAATGTGACGGAATGCTCTAAAATGCTGTTTATTCACCGGAACACTCTGCGTTATCGGTTAGAAAAAATCACCGAGATAACAGGGCTGCCAACCACCAATTTTGTGGGGTTAGCGGAGCTTTATATTGCGACTCGTCTCTCAAAAATGGCGTGATATTGTGCATTTGCACAATACGCGTCATTTTTTGACCACATCATTTGTCACTCCGCCTAAAGGAATTCGAAAGCAAACGATTAATAATTCATGCGTCCCTACATGTTGAGTGAGCCAACACGGACTCGCTCAGCAAAATAAGAATAAATGGAGTTATCATGAACCTTATATTAATCCTGCTCGGGGTGATCGCATTTATTGTGCTCACGACCACCAAATTCAAATTACATCCCTTTTTAGCGCTGATCATCGCTGCGTTCCTTGCGGCATTTGCTTACGGCTTACCGGCAGATAGCATTGCCAAAACCATTGCTTCTGGCTTTGGCGGCATCCTTGGTTACATTGGCTTGGTTATCGTTTTAGGTACCATCATCGGTGTTATTTTGGAGAAAAGTGGTGCAGCGATCACCATGGCCGATACGGTTATTAAAGTGTTGGGTGAGCGTTTCCCAACATTGACCATGAGCATCATCGGTTACATCGTTTCTGTTCCGGTATTTTGTGATTCAGGCTTTGTCATTCTGAACTCGCTCAAAGAATCACTCGCGAAGCGTTTAAAAACCTCAAGCGTTGCGATGAGTGTAGCGTTGGCTACTGGCCTATACGCGACGCACACGTTTGTGCCGCCAACTCCTGGCCCGATTGCCGCTGCGGGTAACTTAGGCCTGGAATCTAACCTTGGTTTAGTGATTGGTGTGGGTGTGTTTGTTGCAGCGGTTGCGGCGTTAGCGGGTATGCTGTGGGCGAACCGATTCCAACATGTTGAACCAGATGGCATTGAAGCCGTAGAAGAAATTCAGCAAGACTGGCAAGCACTCAAAGCGTCTTACGGCAAATTGCCAACGGCGAGCCAAGCATTCGCTCCTATTTTTGTTCCTATCTTATTGATCTGTTTTGGCTCTATCGCGAAATTCCCAAGCTTACCGTTGGGCGAAGGTTTTGTGTTTGATGTTCTGACTTTCTTAGGACAGCCACTAACGGCATTGGTGATTGGCCTGTTCCTTTCTGTTCGCCTACTAAAATCAGACAACAAGATTGAAGAATTTGGCGAGCGAATCAGCCAAGGTATTACGGCTGCCGCGCCTATTCTTTTGATTACTGGTGCGGGTGGCGCATTTGGCGCGGTATTAAAAGCCACGCCGCTAGGTGAATACTTAGGTACGACGCTATCGGCGCTGGGCGTGGGTATTTTCATGCCATTTATCGTTGCGGCTGCGCTAAAGTCGGCGCAAGGGTCATCAACGGTTGCATTGGTGACCACATCGGCTTTGGTTGCGCCTATGCTTACGCAATTGGGGCTCGATTCAGAAATGGGCCGCGTATTAACGGTGATGGCGATCGGTGCAGGTGCGATGACGGTTTCTCATGCAAACGACAGTTTCTTCTGGGTAGTTTCGCAGTTTAGCCGCATGTCGGTGGGCTTAGCCTACCGCGCGCAAACCATGGCTACGCTCGTTCAAGGTGTCACGGCAATGGCATTGGTGTACATTTTGAGTCTCGTTCTCTTATAAGTCTCTGGAAATACGTATGAAAGTGGTAATTGCACCTGATTCATTTAAAGAAAGCTTAACCGCCAAACAAGTGAGTGAGGCGATCAAAACGGGTCTTGCTCGCGTATGGCATGATGCCGAGTTTGTTACGGTTCCGGTCGCAGACGGTGGCGAAGGCACGGTTCAATCTTTGATAGATGCAACTCAAGGCGAACAAGTCTTTACAACGGTGACCGCGCCATTAGGGAATGATGTTGAAGCGTTTTATGGCATCCTCGGTGACGGCGAAACCGCGGTTATTGAAATGGCGGAGGCCAGTGGGCTGCACCTTGTGCCGAGTGATGCTCGCGACCCAAAACTGACCAGCAGCATTGGTACCGGACAGCTGATCAAACATGCGCTAGACAGAGGTATTCAACGCTTAATCATTGGTTTGGGCGGCAGCTCTACCAATGATGGTGGCGTGGGCATGTTGACCGAGTTGGGGGTAACGTTTCTTGATGAATCTGGTCATGCAATTACCCCAAATGGAGGCGGGTTAGCGGCGCTTGCGTCCATCGATATTTCTGGTCTTGACCCTCGTTTAGCAACTTGCGAAGTGTTGGTAGCGTGCGATGTTGATAACCCACTCTGTGGTGACAAAGGCGCGTCGGCTATCTTTGGCCCACAAAAGGGAGCGACGGCGTCAGACGTCACTCTGCTCGATAACGCATTGCGCAAGTTTGGCGAGTTGACGGAACAAGCGACGGGTAAGCACGTACTGACTCGTGAAGGGGCGGGTGCTGCTGGTGGTATGGGAGCGGCCTTGCTCGGGTACACGGCAGCACGTTTGCAACCGGGAATTGAGATTGTGCTTGAAACGGTCAAGCTTGCTCAGCATGTTGCGGATGCGGATATTGTATTCACAGGCGAGGGTCGAATCGATCATCAAACCGCACATGGCAAAACGCCGATGGGAGTTGCTCAGGTGGCCAAGCAGTTTGATTTACCAGTCGTTGCATTGGCTGGTTGTGTGGGCGACAACTATCAGGCGGTCTATGAATGCGGTATTGATGCGGTGTTTGCTTGTGTACCAAGGGCGATGAGCTTATCTGAGGCCATGAACGAGGCCGACGTCAACGTTGCCAATTTAGCCGAAAACGTCGCGAGAATGTGGCAAATTAAGTCGCACTGAGGGCGATAACGATACGAGAAAACTCCACCTTTGCGTGGAGTTTTTTGTTGTTACCAGTCTACGTATGCGGGCATAAGTTCATTTAGCAAGAGCGAGTTAACGAACATGCTTTGCTATCAACTTTGCCAGTGTTTGCATCGCGTGACTCCAATCGGTTTCACTACCAAAGTTTGCCACGCTGAGGCGCACGCAATGTCGATATTGTCCTTGAGTGCCAAATACGGTACCGGGAAGTAGGCTGATTCTGTGTTGATTACACGCTTGATACAACGCATAGCTGTCCGTTTCTTTGGGCAGGCGCAACCAAAGCAAGAACGAACCTTGCACGGCGTTGATCTGGTATCGATTTTTTAGAGATTCGTATTCATCCAAGTATTGATGAAGCATCTGGATAAATCGGCGCATGTTGTTTTGATAAACCCGACCCATTCGCGCAGTATGCGTTCGATACTTACCGGACGTTAGAAACGTTGCCACGGCTGATTGCATTAGGTTCAAACTGCCCATGTTTTCACACAGTAGATATTGCTCAATTTGATCTCGATATCGCCCCGCTAACATCCAACCAATTCTCAAACGCGAATCGAGCGTTTTGGATAACGAATTCACGTAAATTACGCGTTGCTTGTCATCGAGCAAGCTCAAGCTTGATAATGGTTTGTCATAACCTAACCCGCCAAACACATCGTCTTCGATAATAGGAATATTGCCAGACGCCAATAGCAATTGCTGGCGCTTTTCTAGCGGCATCATGGCACCAGTTGGGTTGGTGAAGTTTGGCGTTACGATGATCGCCTTTACGTCCCATGTCGCCATTGCTTTTGCTAAGGCTTCGGGACACATACCGTCGCGCGGGCAACTCGGAATTTCCACCGCTTTGAGGCCGAGTGATTCGAGCATCAATAAGTTGCCAAAATAGCAAGGGGACTCCACCGCGACAATATCGCCTTTTTGTGTCGTTGCGCGCAGCGCTAGGCTAATTGCTTGTTGCGCGCCGTGCGTCACCATGATCTCATCCAACTTGGCTGGCGTGCCCAAATCTTGCGTGATTTTCGCCAGTTGTTTGATTAAGAGGTGATCACCGGGTGGTAATTGGTAATGGCTCGGTACATGCGTTTGCTGGCGGCTGTGGCGGCCAATCTCGGCGTACAAGCTTTTGATCGCGGGGGAATCAATATTTGGGTGGGCAGAGCCAGCGGGTAAACGCTCTTGGTATTCAGGGTACGTGAGGATTTCTTTGCAGATCGAGAGCAAATCCACGCGAGTCGGATCCGGAATTGAGCGAGAAGTCGGCAAGGCGATTTTTACTCGATAACCCGACTTGGGAAGCGAGTACACCAAGTTTTGCGCTTCCAACTCTTGATACGCACGAATCACGGTGTTTTTGCTGACGCTTAATTCTTGGCTCAATGAGCGAATGGAGGGTAGTCGATCATCCACTTGGTAAACGCCACCATTGATGGCTTGTTTAAGGTGCTTTTCCACCACGAGGTACTTATTCCCTTCACCGCTTTTCAATAAATCTGTACCCATAAAAACACTTCCATCTGTCACTTTTTGAAAACACTGTACCTAATTACATTAACAGTATCTCAAAACATAAAACAAGCGTGAGTGAGGCGATCATGTTAATCCGAGCCATCCCTTTTGTATTTGTCATCCTTTGGGCTTCTGGATTTGTTGGTGCGCGTTTTGGTTTGCAGTATGCCGAGCCAGCGACACTACTTTCTATCCGTATGGCATTCAATGTCTTACTGTTTTTGGTTCTTGTGGCGGTATTGCGTAGAAGGTTGCCGACAGGAAGCGATTTCTGGCACAGCTGTGTGGTGGGTGTGTTGATCCATGGCTTCTATTTAGGCGGCACTTATTTCGCTATTGATTTGGGTATGCCTGCAGGGCTGAGTTCGTTGTTGGTGGGCATTCAGCCGATTTTAACCGCGGCTTTGCTGGTGGTGTTTGTTCGTGAGGAATTTAAACCCTCGCAATGGCTGGGTTTGGCTCTAGGCTTTGTCGGCATCGCTATGGTGCTGATGGGAAACATGGAGTGGCAGTCTGAGCAACATAAATTCTTAGCCATTGGAGTCTGTTTACTGTCTTTGGTTGGTATCACGTTAGGGACGCTGTATCAGAAAAAACATTGCCAACAGGTGGATATGGTTGGTGGTGCGACGGTGCAATATTTGGCCGCACTCATCATGTTTCTGCCTGTTGCGATGCAGTTTGAAACCATGCAAGTTCAGTGGGAACTGGAGTTTATTTTGACCGTGTTGTGGTTGGTCGTCGTGCTCTCTTGTGTGGCGATTCTATTGTTGCTGTACATGGTGCGAAATGGGGCGTCTTCGAGTGTGGCGTCTGTGTTTTACCTAGTGCCGCCAACAACCGCGATTCAAGCTTGGCTCGCGTTTGGAGAGTCGTTTGATTGGATGGGCATTTCTGGCTTTGCATTGGCGGCCACGGCGGTCTATCTAGTGGTTAAAAAGCCAGAGCTGACGATAAAAAAATCGGTTCAAACAGAATATACCTAAATTGGGTAGGGACATTCACGTGCCAGTGAGTACAATTCTGCCTCATCTTAATCCGTGGAGCAGAGTGATGACGGCAAAGCCAGACCGAATGACCGCGATGCGTAATATCATCGACCAAGTAAAAGCTGAACTACCGATTTACGAACCGGAAACTTTTGTGTGTGGGCCGGAAGGGCAGTGCATCGGTTGTCCAAAGAAATTATTAGAAATGGTCGATTCAGAGGTTACTTATTGGGAGTCGGCAATGGAGCGGGGTGTGATTCCGCAGTTTGATGAGATCCGTCGTTTCGGGAAGATGTGCACTAACGTACGTCGCGGACTTGTTCGTAATAACGTTCCACTACTCGGGTAATCTACTTCAGTAAATAAGTGATTGATAAATAAAGTCCTAAAGTTGACACATAAATGTGTGCGTTTGCATAGTAACTTGGCGAGCGGTCTCAACTTTGGCCCATGACTCTTGTTTGTCATCTACTAGGGCTTTAAACCTTTTAAATCAGCGATATATTGGCAAGGTCTCACATGGATGTGAGGCAAACGACCATTCATTCTGCTGAGATAAAAAAGTGAGATTAAAGGGATTTACGCTGATGGAAATCACCATAGTGCTCGCCACTTTGGCTTTCATCGCTTTGGCTGCGTTGCCAACACTACTCCACATTCATCGCCAAGCCTATGCGTCGATGTTACACAGTTCCAATTCGTCATTGGGTACCGCGCTTAAATTTTTCAACGCCCGAGTGGCGATAGACAATGCCGCCGAGCAAAACCAAGTCCACTATATTGATAGGAACGTAAAAACCTTAAGCGGTATGCCAGAAGCGAGCGCCAATAGCATTGGCGCGTTATTAGAAATCGATTTGCCGCAGAGTGGCGTGTCCCAAATTGATGTTCCCTGCAAAGGCAGTGACTTTTGTATTATTGGTCAGCAACACCCAAATAGTACCCACTTTGTGTCTATTCCCGATTATCAATTTGTCGACCAGTCAGGTCTTGATCGGGTGGTGTACATTTGGCCGCAAGGGTATACCTTGGCAGAAGAGGCATGCTATTTCTATTATGTAAATCAAGCATCCACAGAGTCTATCGTCCGAGGGCACGTTACTGAGGGTTGTTAGGCGCGCTTAACATCATCTTCTGACTCATCAACACTTCGCCATTGGGGAGAGTGACTTCTCCTAGTTCACCATGGTGCTCAAATCCAAATCGTTCGTACAACGCTATCGCGGCAAGGTTGTCCTTATAAACATTAAGTACAATGGTGTCGTAACCATATTCCCAGGCACTTTTAAGTGCGACAGATAATAGCTGCTTACCTAGCCCTTTTCCTCTGAATGTTCTATCGATATGAATACCTAAAATGCCTGTGCTAGTGAGTTGACCGCCTTCATAACCGCACAGTTCGGCAGGAAAAATCTCTACACTACCAATCAGAACGTGATGCTCCAAAGCAACAAATTGAGGAATCGATTCAAGTTCTACGCGACGTAAAATACTGGTCAGGGTGTCTTTATCTGGAGCCGGACTGCGCAGGTATTTACCTTCGGCATAGACTCGGTTCCACAGTTCGGTAAAGCGCTCGATATCGCTTACCTGGATGGGTCTGATTTGCATTCATCTTCCTTGATTAGTGCAGGTTAGTGATGGTTAAGGTACGAGTTCAGATAAACAGCGAATTTGATTCGGAATGGGATCGGTTGGCGCATTGGCTCCTGTTGGATTAAACCAAATCGTATTTACGCCAGCTTGCATTGCAGGGTAAATGTCTTTATGAGGCAAGTCGCCAACCATAGTTAACTCACTCACGTTAACCCCTAGTTGTTTTGCGATAGTAAGATAAAACTCAGGTTGGTTTTTAGCGATGCCGAGATTGGCAAAACAAAAGTAGCCATTTAAGTACTGGTCTAAGTCGACGCGGACGAATGCACGCTGAATCTCTTCCATGTTGGAATCAGACGCACTGGTCGCAATGTAAATAGCATGATTTTGGGAAAGTGTTGCCAGTGTTTCTTTGGCCAGAGGAATCGTTTCTACGTGTTCCCAATCGCACATTTTTCCTTGTGCGTGAGGGAAATCCACCATTAAGGTGTTCCCCCAATCGAAAAGATAAATCATGTTCGAATCTCCTTTATCCGCACATCATATCGTCTTTTCTAAAATCAGGGGATAAATTGCATCGATAAATGCGATTTAGGTGGCTTTAGTCGTGAAAAGCGCTTAATTGTAGTTATCGTTACAAATGTTTCAGCATAATACGTGAGTTAGTTTTAAAACCTTGCTTGTCGTAAAACCGCTGTGCTTGTTGATTGAATTCCATCACTTCTAATCGAACTTGTGTAGCATTGGCATCGCGCGCCCATTGCTCACAAGCCTCAAGCAGTTGGCGACCGATACCCTGCTGCTTTTGTTCTTCATTGACGACAATCGTTCCTACTCGACAAATTGGATCTTTGATCAGAAAGCTGACGGTTTCATTCTGAGTGATCATCGCGGTTAAAAAGCCGACTACCTCCTTTTCATGTTCTGCGACTAAAAACAAGCGTTCATCATTCTCGAGAGCCTGAGTGAGGAACGCTCGGTCGTCTTCCGAAGGTGCTACAAAAGCTTCAGGCGCGTTGGCAAAATGCAGTGCGTTGATTTGTAGGTTTAATTCAAAAATTGCATCCAAATCGTCAGGAGTTGCTTGTCGAATGTTGACTTCCATTTTACTTACCGCCTGAAAGATCGATAAAAGAGCCTGTAACATAAGAAGCTTCATCACTGAGTAGCCAAGCGATCGCATTCGCCACTTCTTCTACCGTACCGCCCCGTTTCAGTGGAATTTGAGGGCTGAGCCTATCCACTCGGTTTGGTTCTCCACCATCGGCGTGCATATCGGTATAAATGAAACCAGGTCGAACGCCATTGACGCGAATATTTCGGTCTGCCAATTCAAGCGATAACCCTTTGGTTAAGGTATCCATTGCGCCTTTTGATGTGGCGTAATCGACATATTCGAATGGCGCGCCTGAGCGTGATGCCCCAGAAGAAACATTCACAATTGCGCCACCAGTACTGAATCGCTTCGCCGCTTCTCTACAACAGAGAAAGCAGCTATTCACATTAGTGTTCATTACTTTCTGAAAGCGTTCCAAGCTGATTTCCGCCAACGGTGACTGAGTAAATAGAATGCCAACGTTGTTGACCAAATGGGTGACTGAGCCTAGTGCGTTTTCTGTTGCATCGAAAAGATTGAGCACTTGTTGCTCGTCCGATACATCTGCTTGAACGGCGATCGCTTTTCCGCCATTTGCTTGTATGTCTCTGACCACTTGGTGAGCTGCTTCACTTTGCGCACGGTAATTAACACACACGGCATAGCCTTGCTCGGCCAGTTTTTTCGCCGTTGCGGCTCCAATGCCTCGGCTTGCGCCAGTAACGATGACTACTTTATTCAAAATACATCCTTATTTTTGTAGCGAGTAGATTTTGTCGGCGTAACGCTTGTCGCCAATTTGGTATGCGTCAGGAATGACTTCAGATAGCTCGAATCCGCACTTCATGAGAACACGCTCTGAAGCAATATTCCCTTCAGTGACCGTAGCGGAAAAGCGGTCGATGTCATGTGTTGCTCTCGCCCAATTTAGAAGCGCTTGAAGGGTTTCTGTTCCAAACTGTCGGCCATGAAATTCAGGCAAAAGTAAGTAACCCACCTCTGCGTTACCTTCTTCAATGGCAAGGCCAGTGACGCCAATCGGTTGTTCAGATTGCTTTTCGAACATGACGAGGCAAAGCCAGTGCTGACTGTCTGGTGTCCATGGTAATAATCGCGAAGCAAATTTTTCTTTTATTTGTTTTTCGCTCGGGCGATCAAAACAGAGCTCAATGATCTCTGGTTCGGAATGTAATCGCTGAAATAGTTCCCAATCGCTGGCTTCGATAGGTCTTAATCGGCTTCGGTGAGTCTCAATATAAACTGACATGCGTGTCCTTACAGCATTTATGTAGAGAGCCAGTTTCTCATCCTCTTATCTCTTTAATCAAACGGTTGCATTTACAAAAGTGATTTGTGTGGTGAATGCCTAGTTGGGGAATGAATTCTTACTGAATATTCATTTATGGGATGAAAATAACGAAATTTCATACTTGAGACACTTAGAGCAACACGGAAATGATGTGGATCAAGAGAGAACTACCCATAAAGTAGTATTTTGCGATCTATAATTACATTTTATTTGGAAGTGTTGCTAATTATGTCAATAAAAAAACGATATGTTGCACTGCTGGTTGCTGCCGGCATTGGTGTGGGCTGGTTAACATTAGGTGGTACTGCAGCGGTAATGCATTACACCTCTGATACTGAGTTCTGTCTCTCGTGCCACTCTATGGAAATCCCTTACAAAGAGTACCAAGGCTCAGTGCACTTCAGTAATGCGAAAGGCATTCGTGCCGAGTGTTCTGATTGCCACATCCCACAAGAACCGATGGACTACCTGATCACGAAGATTCGTGCATCGAAAGACATCTACCATGAGTTCGTGACTGGCAAGATCGACACGCCAGAAAAATACGAAGCGCACCGCAAAGAGCTTGCGGAGATGGTGTGGGAGCAGTTCCGTGAAAACGACTCTGCTACGTGCCGTTCTTGCCACGACTTTGACGCGATGGAAGAATTTGAGCAATCTCGCGATGCAGCGAAAATGCACGAGTACGCAAAAGCGAACGATCAAACGTGTATCGATTGTCACAAAGGCGTTGCTCACTTTGCACCAGAAGCTGAGCTAGACAGCAAGGCATTTGAAACGTTGATGAGCTTCACCACAAAAACATCACCTGGTGCCAAAGTCGTTTACCCTGTGACTGAAATCGCAATGGGTGAAATGGGTAAAATTAACCCAACGACGAAGTTAGAAGTAATCAGCTCTGAAGGTGATGAGCGTACTGTTAAGTTGGACGCATTCCAAATGAAAGGCGCAGAGCAAGTGCTGTACATGGGTGAAGGTCAACGTGCCATCGTAGCAACGCTAACCGAGCAAGGTCAGCAAGCTCTTGAGGGCGGTGAGTTTAAGGCCGACGTTTACGGCAACGAATGGCGCGCAGTGTCACTAACAGGCACGATCGATTCTCCTGTTGTGGATACGCTTGACCCAGTTTGGTCATACGCAGAAGAGCTAGACAACGTTTATTGTGCAACTTGTCACGCGAAAATTCCTTCAAATCACTTCACAGTGAACGCTTGGGGACCAGTGGCGAAGAGTATGGGTGATCGAACAGACATCACTGCCGAAAACCTAGAAATTCTTACTAAGTTCTTCCAGCACCACGCGAAAGATGTGGTTGGTCACTAACGATAAATAGAAGGATAAGATTATGACTAATTTAACCCGTCGTGGATTTCTAAAAGGCACAGGTATGGCGGCTGGCGCCATGGCATTTACTTCTTTTTCGCCTATGTCTGTTGCGTCTTCAAACCAGCGTGGCAAGGGCATTTTGACAGCGGGCCGCATGGGCCCAATGTTATGTGAAGTGAAAGATGGCAAGCTAGTATCGACTACTAATGCTCTTCCACAAACTGTACCAAATAGTCTACAAACTACTGGGCCTGACCAAGTGCATACCAAGGCGCGTGTGAAGTACCCAATGGTACGTAAAGGCTACTTGGCAAACCCATCGTCGCCAGAAGGTGTGCGCGGTAGTGATGAGTTTGTGCGTGTGTCTTGGGATGAGGCTTACAAGCTGATCCACGAACAGCACATGCGCATTCGTAAAGAATATGGCCCTGCTTCTGTGTTTGCTGGCTCTTACGGCTGGCGTTCAAGTGGCGTGCTGCACAAAGCACAAACCTTGCTGCAACGTTACATGAGCATGGCGGGCGGCTATTCAGGCCACTTGGGTGACTACTCAACGGGTGCTGCGCAGATCATCATGCCGCACGTTGTGGGCTCTATCGAAGTGTACGAGCAACAAACTACATACCCAGTGGTACTAGAGCACAGCGATGTGGTTGTGCTTTGGGGCTTAAACCCAATCAACACTCTAAAAATCGCGTGGAGCTCAACAGACTGTGCTGGTCTTGAATTCTTCCATCAATTGAAAAAATCAGGCAAGACGGTTATTGCGATTGACCCTATTCGTTCTGAAACCATCGAGTTCTTTGGTGAGAATGCGGAGTGGATTGCTCCTCACCCAATGACCGACGTAGCAATGATGATGGGTATCGCACACACCTTGGTGAAACAAGGTAAGCACGATAAAGCCTTCCTCGATAAATACACCGCAGGCTACGATAAGTTTGAAGCGTACCTGATGGGCGAAGAAGACGGCGTAGAAAAATCAGCAGAATGGGCATCACAAATCTGTGGCGTACCTGCGAAGCAACTTGAGCTACTGGCGGACATCTTCAGTAAAAACCGCACCATGTTGATGGCTGGTTGGGGTATGCAGCGCCAACAATACGGTGAGCAGCGTCACTGGATGCTGGTTACACTGGCAACGATGTTGGGTCAAATCGGTTTACCGGGCGGTGGTTTTGGTTTCTCTTACCACTACTCAAACGGTGGTAACCCTGCTCGTGACGCTGGCGTGCTTCCTGCGATTTCAGCATCACTGGGTGGCGGCTCTTCTGCGGGTAACGACTGGGCAGTGTCTGGCGCGGTGCAAAGCTTCCCTGTGGCGCGTATTGTCGAGGCGTTGGAAAACCCAGGTCAATCCTACCATCACAACGGTCATGAACTGACGTTCCCGAACATTAAGATGATTTGGTGGGCTGGCGGTGCGAATTTTACTCACCACCAAGACACCAACCGCTTGATTAAAGCGTGGCAAAAGCCTGAGCTGATCGTGATTTCAGAGCCTTACTGGACGGCGGCTGCGAAGCATGCGGACATCGTTCTGCCAATCACCACTTCGTTCGAGCGTAACGACTTAACGATGACGGGTGACTACAGTAACCAACACTTGGTGCCAATGAAGCAAGTGGTTGAGCCGCAAGGTGAAGCGCGTAATGACTTCGATGTATTCGCGGACATGGCAGAGATGCTAGCACCGGGTGGCCGTGATGTGTACACCGAAGGCAAAACCGAAATGGAATGGTTGTACGGCTTCTACAAGGTGGCGCAACAAGGTGGCCGTGGCTCTCGCATTGCAATGCCGAACTTCAGCAAGTTCTGGGAAGATAACCAACTGATCGAGATGAAGTGGAACGAGAAGAACGCACAGTTTGTTCGTTACGCGGATTTCCGTGAAGACCCGATCATGAACCCGCTAGGTACGCCAAGTGGTAAGATTGAAATCTTCTCGAAAACCATTGAAGGTTACCAGTTGGAAGACTGTCCTCCACACCCAACGTGGATGGCACCAACCGAGTACACCGGCAATGCAAAAGATGGCGAGTTGCAGCTAATGACCGCGCACGCAGCGCATCGTCTACACAGCCAGTTTAACTACGCGAAGATTCGTGAAGAGTACGCAATTGCAAACCGTGAACCTATTTGGATTCACCCTGAAGATGCGAAAGCGCGTGGTATTAAAACGGGCGATCTAGTTCGTGCGTTTAACAATCGTGGCCAAGTATTGGTTGGCGCGGAAGTGACTGACCGAATCAAGCAAGGTTCAGTATGTATTCATGAAGGCGGTTGGCCGGATTTGGATCCGAAAACCGGCATTTGTAAGAACGGCGGTTGTAACGTGTTAACGTTGGATATTCCGACCTCTCGACTTGCAAACGGCTGTGCGGCGAACTCGGCACTGGTTCGTATTGAAAAATACACTGGCCCAGAATTAGAACTAACGGCGTTTGAACCACCAAAAAATGGCTAGAAAAAAGTAGCGCTTGAAAGCAAGAAGCCAGCGAATCGCTGGCTTCTTTTTTATCTAGTCATCGTTCACATTAGCGCGAAGCGAGAGAAACAAATGGCATCTGTTTCTTAATTTGAAATGTCGGGAGTAAAGTAAATACAATCGCGACAAACAAGACCGAACCTATTAAATCTTCAGGGCGATGCATGCCTAGCCATAAGCGGCTATATGCGACGCTCATTCCCCACATCCACAATGACAGTGCAGAGATATAGCACTTGTTCTGTAAGAACAACCCACCGAAGAAAGCCAAACAAATCGAAACGAAAATCGTATGGCCGGATGGGAAAGAATAGTCTTTCTCGCCTTGCCAATGGCGTGTTCGCCAATCACTGACTTGTTCAGTAACCTGGTTAATTACGTTGGCTTGTTGTTTTGTATCTAACTGATAAAAAGTTTCTGGTGTTTCAATCAATTGTTCTGCTGCGAGCAATTCCGTGTATGGGCGCGGGCTTTCTGTCATAAGTTTTAGCCCCGTTTTGCTGGCAAAGCCAATCACAAGTAACAGCCCTAACATTGAGAGTTTTTGCATCCACTCAGTGCGACTTGGTTTAAAGCGAAATAAAGAAAGTAGTAGCAGCGTTAAGGTAATTAAAAAGCCTTTGCTGCCAGCAGAATCTGTGAGCAAAGTAAAAGTAATACCCAGACTTTCAGGCACCTGTGAAGTGAGATTGTGATAAGAGCCAAACAGCGACATTGGGATGATGCCAAGAACAAACAAGGCGAGCATCATCAATCCATATTTTTTGGTTTTCATTGAGAGCGTTTTGTTTTTTATTGAGGGTTATTCAACCACGTGAAAATAAGGGGCTTATCTTACGTTATCTGGCGTGAAAAACTTATCAACGCTTTGTCAATTTGACGAGAGAATGAAGGTTGAGTGATGAATTGATGGCATTTATCCGGAGGGTAAAGGCGCTCATCCTTAAGCGTTGGGGTCTTAATCCATCAGAGAAAGTAAGTACTCTGCTGCTTTGGTTGGGTTTTCTGCATGACAAATGGCAGAAACCAAAGCCAAACCATGAACACCAGTGGCGCTAAGTTGCGGAATGTTACTTTCGTTAATGCCGCCAATGGCAACAATCGGTAGTGAAGTCGTCTCTAACGCCATCTTCAAACCTTCAATACCCCAGTGTTTTTTGGTGTTGGTTTTGGTTGGTGTAGCGAAGATGGCACTCAAGCCGATGTAATCAATGGGCAGAGACCCCGCCTCTGCCAACTGCTCTTCAGTCTCAATCGATAAGCCGAGAATTTTGTTTGGTCCAATCAACTCGCGAGCGATAGTTGCGGACATATCTGATTGCCCCAAGTGGACACCATCAGCATCAACAGCAAGGGCAACATCAACACGATCATTGATGATTAACGGGACTCCAGTGCCTTCAAGGATCGTCTTTACGGCTTGAGCTCGTTCAATAAATGCACGAACGTCACCATGTTTTTCACGCACCTGCACCATGGTGACCCCACCTTCTACCGCCTTTCTTACAACGTGTTTGAGAGTGGATAAATCTTGTTGGTCGTCGGTGACCAAATACAAACGATAGGCGTTCATTATGTTTCCTTTTGCCTCCCACTGTCTTTGGAGTGAGAGGCGTTTAAAGCATTGAGAAGTGATTTATCTCACTTGTAATTTAAGACGTGTTGCCAGTGTTTCTTCATCCAGTTGGTAAAGCTCATCCAAAAGATGCATTTGCAAGCTACCTGGCCCTCGCGCTTGCTCTGCCGCAATTTCACCCACAACGCCAAGCACCGCTGCCGCAGCAAGGCCTGTTTCGTCGCCGATTGCTGCGAACGCGCCTGTCAGTGCGGTTAACGTGCAACCCATGCCCGTTACGTATGGCATCATCTCGTGACCATTATTCAGCTGGACGGTTTGCTCTTTTGTCACGATGTAGTCAGTTTCGCCGGAGATCACCACGCTCGCTCCGTATTCTGCCACTAAGGAGTGAGCCGCCCCAAGGGCTGCATTACTACTGTCGAGTGCATCTATACCTTTGCTTTGCGCTTGCTCACCAGCGAGAGCAATGATTTCGGAAGCATTACCACGAATGATTAACTTGTTTGCAAGGCGGGCGATTTCGCGCGAGGTTTCGGTGCGCAGTGAACTTGCGCCGCAACCGACAGGGTCGAGCACAACGATTTTACCGTTCGAGTTGGCTTGCTCGACGGCATAGCTCATGCGCGGTGTCCAAACGCTGTCTAGGGTGCCGATGTTGATCACCAAAGCGCCAGCAAACGACATCATTTCTGCCATTTCTTGCTTTGAATGCGCCATGATTGGCGAAGCACCGATAGCCAACAAAGCGTTCGCCGTGTTGTTCATCACCACGTAGTTGGTAATGTTCACGACTAAAGGCTTTTGCTGACGCACTGCGGTTAATGTTTGAGTGATTTGTTCTATTAACATGAGATTCTCCAATTAACCTTATTGTGCGTTTAGACCTTGTTGCCAAAACGCCACTTCCATACGCGTTGCGGTTTTGAATACCTGAATCAGGTTTTGACCGCGCTGGCTGTTGATATCAATTTCTGCTAGCAACTGATTAAAGTGTTCTGCTCCTTTTGCGACACCAGATTGGAATTCCTCACCGCCGTACAAGTTAATCCAACTTGCGTAAGGATTGCCTTCGAATACCGTGTTTTCATCTTCAATCAGCATTTTACCAATGACGGCGTAGCCGATGGAGCAAGGGGCGAGCGCGGCATATAAGTCAACTAAGTCGCCCGTCATTCCCGCATCCAATACGTAGCGCGTGTAAGCCACCGTGCCAAAGTCTTCCGGCTCGTTTTCGAGATCAGATTCCGTTAATCCCCACTGACCGCAGTAGGTAACATGGTGGGCAATCTCTGAATCTAAAAGCGCATGTACGCTTGGTAGTGCGCGGCGCATATCGTCTAACGTACGCGCTTTGTAGATTGCCAGCGCATAAGCTCGTGCGTACTGTTTTAGGAATAAGAAATCTTGCTTTAAGTAATGCAGAAAACAAGGTTGAGCCAGAGTGCCTTGCGCCAATTGCTGCACGAAAGCATGCTCAGTGTATTCTTGCCAATCTTGGTGGCAAGCGTCGATCAAATCTTGGTATTTCATTATGGGTATCTCGTTATCAAAAGACCCTAGGCTTAGATCCTAAGGTCAGTAGAATTAGTCAAAGCTCGGTACGTAATCTTTCGCTTTTGGCTGTGTTTTGATGATTTTTTGTGAATACATAAACTCGGCGTAATCATCGTAGCGTTTCAGATCTACTGCGGATGGACGAAGAGCGAAACGAGTTAGCGTGTCGTTCCAAGCGCGTTGGTTAAGCTCGTTGTTGAGCGTATCTGGTGAATAAGCAACAAACTCTTTCCAAGATTCTTTTGGATGGTTAACGATGTAAGTGGTTGCTTGCTCTAGTGCTTTGTTGAATGCCTTGATGGCTTCTTTGTCGTAGGTTTTTGCATTGGCTACGAAGACTAGCTCGTCATACGCTGGCACGCCGTGTTCTTCAGGGAAGAAGGCCTTAGCTTTATAACCTTCTAGTGCCAGTTGGTTGGTTTCGAAGTTACGTAGACCGCCCCAAATCGCATCCACCTTGCCAGACGCAAGAGACGAAGACAGCGCCCAACCTACGTTGATGATTTGTACGTCAGAAAACTTCACGTTCTCTTGAGCTAGCATGGTGCCGATTGTCGCTTCTTCGTTGCCTGCGATCGCAATACCGATCTTCTTGCCTTTCAAGTCGCCAAGGTTTTCATTCTTACCGTTGTCCAACACCATCAACGTGTTGAGTGGCGTAGCAATCAAAGTCGCAGAGCGGATTAGTGGCAAACCAGCCGCGACATCGATGGTCAGGCTTGGTTGGTAAGAAATCGCCATGTCGACCTTGCCAGCTGCGACCAACTTAGGTGGTGTACTTGGATCTGCGGGCTCCTGAATGTTGACCTTCAAACCTTGCTCTTTGAAGTAACCACGCTCTTTGGCAATCACGATAGGACCATGGTTTGGATTGACGAACCAATCCAACATCAGTGTCATCTCTTTTTCAGCGGCAAGCACGTTGGTTGATACCACTGAAGCGAGTAGAGCAGCAGCGCTCATAAGTTTGTTTTTATTCACGGGGTTCTTCCTTTTCTTTCCCAATTTTCTTTGGTTATTTTCTGTAATTATTTGCTTTCCCAAGGGATGGCTTTTTTCAATAATTTATCGGTGATGAAGTAGAGTGAGATAGACAGCACAGCGAGGATAAACAGTGCTGCAAACATCTCATCAATGATCATGCGAGCGTTGGCTTGGAGCATCAGATAACCCAAGCCTTCGCTTGAACCTACCCACTCACCGACCACTGCTCCAATTGGCGCAATAACGACGGCAACACGAATACCTGAGGCTAAAGTTGGTAGTGCGGCTGGCAATTGAATATGACGAAGTAGCTGCCATTTAGACGCGCCCATGGTCTTGGCAAGGTCGAGGTAACCTGTTGGCGTATTGCGCAAACCGTCGTAGCAACATGTCGTGACGGGGAAAAAGATGATGATCGCCGCCATGACTACTTTCGATGCAATGCCGTAACCCAGCCAAAGCATGAGCACTGGCGCGATAGCAAATACTGGAATGGCTTGGCTAGCGATAAGAATCGGCAATAGCCAGCGTTTGAGCGGCTCGAACATCAGCATTTGCAAAGCGAATAGCAAACCCATCGATAAGCCGAGTGCGAGGCCAAGTAGGATCTCTTGTGCCGTTACCCAAGTGTGTTTGAGTAGCACGTCGTATCGAGTGACTAATCTATCCAATACTTCAATTGGCGAAGGCAAGATGAAGCTTGGCATGTCAAACACCACTACAATGAGTTGCCACAAACCTAAGATCACGGCTGCGCTGATCAGCAGACGCAACGCCGGATGAGTTACGCGTTCCTTTTTACTAATACGCGCCGAAACGGAGTTGTACTGAGTCATATCACTCATAGTCTTTCTCCAACTGATCCAAAATCGCCTGCTGTAGCGCTGCGCACTCTCCATCGAGAGATCTTGGTGGCTTGGAGTCCGGAACAACCAAGTGCTGCGCTTGAGCAGGCGTGCCTTGCAACACATAGAGTTGGTGTGACAATCGCACCGCTTCTTGTGGGTCGTGCGTAATCAAGACAACGGTTTTGTCCTTTAGTAGCTCGGCAGAGAGAGTTTGCAATTTGTGGCGAGTCACGGCGTCCAATGCCGAGAAAGGTTCATCCATCAAAACCAAAGGTTTGTCTTGCATCAGAGTGCGAGCAAGGGCTACGCGCTGTCGCATACCTCCGGAGAGTTGAGCGGGTTTGGCGTAAGCGTAATCTGCCAACCCAACGTGCTCTAACAAGTTGAGAGTTCGTTGCTTCTCATCCACTGAATTTGGATTGGCGTGAGAAAAGCGCGAGCTGAGGCAGACGTTATCCAGCACGTTAAGCCACGGTAGCAATAAATCCTGCTGAGCCATGTAAGCGACACGGTCATGCAGTGCGGCGCCATCTGTTGTGATGAGTTCGCCATACCAGTCAACTTGGTCATCCAGTAGGCCAGCTAAGTAACGCAATATTGTGGTTTTCCCGCAGCCACTTCGTCCGAGTAATACCGTCCATTGACCGACAGGAATGGTCATGTTCACTCCCGCTAAAGTCGGTGTTTGGCTGTCTTTGTATTGCAAACTGGCGTCGGAAAGCTGAATGCCAATCGCGTTAGCGAACATAAGTATGACCCGAAAAAAAGTGATTCACAGGGCCGTGACCTTTCCCCACTTCCAATTCATCAGCGTGTGCGATAGCTTGGCTGATGTACTGCTTACCAAGGTGCACCGCTTTGTGCAGGTTGTTGCCTTGACTAAGGTAAGACGCAATGGCGGAAGACAGTGTACAGCCCGTACCGTGGGTGTTTTTGGTCGGAAAACGCTTGGCGCTGATTAACTCCGCACTGTTTTGCATGATCAGCAGATCGTTGCTGTTTTCATTTTCTTCAAGATGACCGCCTTTGAGCAGAATAGCTTTGGCACCAAGTGCACGAAGGTCGGTAATCATATCGTTCATTTCAGATTCTGATTGAGGCACTGGCTTACCCGTCAATGCTGCACCTTCTGGCAGGTTAGGAGTGATGATGTCTGCCAGTGGAATTAGTTCTTCTTTTAATGTGCTGATTGCTGATTGCTCAAGTAGCAAATCGCCGCTGGTGGCGACCATGACGGGATCAATCACAAGATGTTTAGGTTGGTATTGCTTAATCTTGTTAGCAACGACTTTAATGATGTTCGAATCCGCCAGCATGCCGACTTTTACCGCCACAATATTGAGATCGGTAAACACTGCATCGAGTTGGCTTTCAACGTGATCAAGAGGAATAGAGAAAATCGCAGAAACGCCTTGCGTGTTTTGTGAGGTGATGGCGGTAATCACTGAGCAGGCAAAGCTGCCAGTGGCGGACATCGCTTTGATATCGGCTTGGATGCCTGCGCCGCCGCCGCTGTCGGAGCCTGCGATGGTTAAGACAACTGGGGTGGTTATAGGTGATTGTGCCTGGTGTAAAGATGGCTGTGATTGCTGCGTCATGGTCGCTCCTACTACAAGACGTATAGGAACTGACTTTGACCGTTGTGGATAGATCGATTGTTCGATCGTTTCGCTCGCCGAAGAGGAGCGGCGAAAGGCAAAGTGCGCATAGTTCCCTACGTCAGTGCTAACTGAATCAGGTTCAACGGGTCTCGAATCTCGATCTCAGCCAACGCTTATCGCGTGGCCCCCCGACTATTTCGCTCGGATGATAGCAGGACCCTTGTAGAAGGGATACGTTTTTTGAGAGTAATTATTATTGAGTATTCAATTATGCGAGGTGAGTGATAGAGTAAGCATCTAAATGGTTCGTCGTGTGGAATTTACTAGTGCAACGCTCTGGTGAAAGAGCTGAACCTGGAATATTTAATAAATAATCGTGGTCTCGTTAAGCAAGGATTAGCACAAAACAAGGTTAAAAAACTGTTAAAATTTAACGCGTTGCCAATTTAACTTTACGGAATTTATCGGAAGTTAATTAGGAAGGCTAAGACGATCATCGAGCAAGGAGACTTCATGCTTAATTCTGCAACAGCGAAGTCAGTGATCGATCATGCACTCTTTTTGGGGGCTGATTTCGCTGAACTATTCGTTGAACATCATCAAACTAACACCGTCCAGATCGCATCTGGTGAGGTGGACAAGATCAATTCGGGGATTGATTTTGGTATCGGCATTCGCCTCTTCTTCGGTCACAAAGTGCTTTATGGATACACCAATAGCACGGACGAAGCCGAGCTAAAACGCGTAACGTCATTGCTTGCGGCAAAAGACAAGCGTGAACAAATCGCGTCAGCAGGTTCTTTGAATTTGAACCGCTACCCAATCCAACACGGTTGCCGCATGCCGCTAAGTCAGGATGCCAACTTAGATTCAAAAATCGCGTTTCTATTGAAAGTTGACCAAGCTGCGCGTGCAGAAAGTGAGTACATCAGCCAGTTCATTGGTAGTGTGCTTCAGCGCGAGCAGCAAGTGTCTATCTTCAACTCAGAAGGTCTACACGTTGACGATACTCGTCACTACATCCGAGTTGCTGGTAATACCGTTGCTCAAAAAGGTAATGAGCAGTCTTCTGGTATGGAAGGTCCTGGCGCTCTTGCTGGTTGGGAGTTCAGCGAACAGCTTGATGCGAAAGAGCTGGGTCAAACTATCGCGCAGCAAGCGTTAGTGAAACTTGGCGCTGATGCTTGTCCATCAGGTGAAATGCCAGTGGTGATTGGTAACGGCTTTGGCGGCGTTATCTTCCATGAAGCGTGTGGCCACTTACTCGAAACCACTTCGGTTGCGAAGAAAGCGTCCGTATTCCACGACAAGATGGGCGAAATGGTTGCTCACACCGCAGTGAATGCAGTTGATGATGGCACCATGACCAACGAATGGGGCTCGATTCATGTTGATGACGAAGGCATGAAGACTCAGCGCACTCAATTGATCAAAGACGGTAAGCTAACCAGCTTTATGGTCGATAAAATGGGTGGTATGAAGACAGGTTATGAGCCTACGGGTTCTGGTCGTCGTCAGAACTACAAGTTCGCACCAACCTCGCGAATGCGTAACACCTTTATTGAAGAAGGCGAGCATTCACTTGATGACATGCTGGCAGGTATCGAACGTGGTATCTATGCGAAGAAGATGGGTGGTGGCTCGGTTCAACCGGGAACAGGTGAGTTTAACTTTGCTGTTCGTGAAGCTTATCTCATTGAAAATGGCAAAATTACCAAACCTCTGAAAACAGCAACGCTGATCAGCACGGGCCCTAAAGTGTTGAAAGAAATCAGCATGGTCGGTAAAGACATGGCGCTTGCGCCGGGCATGTGTGGTTCAGTAAGTGGTTCAGTACCAACAACAGTCGGTCAGCCAACACTGAAAGTAGATAATATTCTGGTAGGAGGCGGTAACTAATGAGCCAAGAAAAACAACTTCTTAATGCGGTTGATTACGTCCTATCAGAAGCAAAGCGTCAAGGCGCAGAAGCGGACGTCATTGTAAACCGCAACAGCAGCTTTTCTCTGAAAGCGAACCAAGGAAAGCTGGATGAGTACAAAGTAAGCTCAAGCCAAGTTCTGGGTGTTCGTGTTGTGAAAGATGCTCGTGTCGCGACAAGTTATTCTGAATCACTAGAGCAACCAAGTTTAGATTTGATGCTCACAAACGCGCTGCAAAGTGCTCGCTTTTCCAAGCAAGATGAACATCAAACCATCAGCTGCGTAAACAGTAAAATCACCACTGATATTGCAGAAATTGCGCAAGACGATACCACATCGGTCGATGAGAAAATTGAACTGTCCCTTGCGCTTGAGCAAGGTGTTGTGGCTCTGCCTCACGCTTCAAGCTCACCATACAATGGTTACAGTGACGGTGAAACTCAGCTCATCATCGCGAATACTCAAGGTACGTTATGTCAACATTTCGAGCGATCGTTCACTTGTTACGCGTATACCTTGTTTGAAAAAGACGGCAAACAGTCGATGGCGGGAAGAATGTCGCTAGGTCGCCGTTTTGATGAGTTGGATCCAGCTTATTGTATAGAAGGCGGTTACAACCTTGCTCGCGATCTTCTTGAAGGCGCTCCGGTTGCGACAGGTAACTATCCGGCCATTTTCCACATCAATGCTTTAAGCAGCCTGTTTGGTGCATTCGGCAGTGCGTTTTCTGGTGTGAGTGCGATGAAAGGCATCTCGCCACTGGGTGACAAGCTTGGTCAAAGCGTTGCAAGTGAACTGATCACCTTTACCGATGCGGCTTACATGCCAAATGGTATGGCAATCGCAAGTTTTGATAGTGAAGGCTTTGCTACTCAAGACAATGTGTTGATCGCCAATGGCCAACTGAATACGCTATTGCACAATAGCCAAACAGCGAGTTATTTGGGTGCAGTGTCGACGGCAAGTGCATCTCGCAGTGCAAAATCGAGCCTAGACGTATCGGCAAATCATAAAGTGATTGCGACAGGCAACAGCAGTGCGCCAGAAGTCAAAGCAGGTGAATACCTAGAATTAGTCGAACTGCAAGGGGTTCACTCTGGTGCAGATGCTGTCAGTGGTGATTTCTCATTTGGTGCGAGTGGCTTCTTGTGCCGTGATGGAGAGCGCGTTCAACCAGTTCGTGGGATCACGGTAGCCGGTAACTTCTATAAGATGCTGCAAGAAGTAGAAGCTGTGGGTGATACGCAGCTTATTAATGATAGCCGCACTTTCTTCGCGCCAGATGTGCGTTTTGCTCGATTGAGCATTGGCGGTAAGTAAGCGCGGCATAGAAAGTCAGAAACAAAAAAGAGGACTCGATCGAGTCCTCTTTCATCATCTAGCAACGTGTACGCGAATAACTATAATTCGCGGATATCCAGTTCGTTGTGGATCAATACCACACACTGAGAAGCGAAAAGCATCTTAGGACCTAAGCTGATCTTCTCAGTACCTAGGCGCTTCAAGCTGTTGAACGACTTCTTCGGCATCGGGATGTGATCGGTTAGCAAGAAACATGGGTTTTCACCAATTTCTGTGTCACGAACAAATTTGCCTTTCTTGTCCAACATATAAAGCTGGTGATCTTCGGCTAGTTCTTGAACCAAGCGTTCGAAGCTTACTGTACGAACCGTAATACCCGGTTCAACTTCGCGAAGCTGCTCTTTACCCATACCAACAGATGCGTCTAACGCACGGGCAACGGCAGCGATCAACGTTGACTCGTGAAAACCACCAATATTGGTAATGTCGTTTGAACGAATGGTAATCGTGCGCGAGTAATCCTTCGTGCTCTCTAATACCAAGTGGACAACCACATCTTCACGGTGAGATTGTGCCACGAACATGGTGTTCATCATGGTATGAGCAAGGATCTCGGTATGCGCCTCGTTACCAACACCTTCTAATAGTGCTTTGCTGGTGGTTGGCGCCGCGCGAGCTCGTAAAACAAAAGAGCGCATGAATTTAGCCTCTATATAGGAAGAGTGAATGCGCGGAAGTATATACCCAAGCAGGGAACGGATGCGAGTTTAATAGTAAATGTGAACTTACTTACAAAGCTTCGATTGTCGTGCGGAGTGTGCTGGTTAGAATAGGAGGCAACCCTGTTAGGAGCGGTATATGGAAATCAAAAAGATAAATAAAGAAATTTATAAAAAGAAAGTAAACCTGGTGATTGGCGGTTTTGTTGCGTTGCTCGCTATCTCATCTCTTGCCTTTAGTACCTTGCTTATTGTTTTGTTTGGCAACACTGAAGTCGTACCTGAACAATCAACGGGAAACTTTCATTGGAATTTGATTGGTGTCGTTCTCGCAGTCGCAACTTCCCTCTCTTTATTGAATCAAATTAAAACTCGACCATACCTGGAAGAGGTGCTGTACGTTTGGAAGCTCAAGCAACTGCACAACAAAATATTTCGTAAACTAAAAAGCATTAAAGCAGCCGCGAGCAATGACGATGTAAAAGCGCTCACTACGCTTAAGTTCTATTACACAACGCAACAACAAGTGTTTGAGTTAGACAACAACACATTGACGATGAGTAGTGTAAATAAAGAATTAGAGGCAATTGAGCAAATCGAAGCGGCGCAATCACTGGATCTTGATATCACCAGCTTTAAAGAGAGCTGGGTAGACACATACTGATTGCCTATTTGCTACTTGAAGTTAACAACTGAGTGCTAAAAATAAGCGTTTGAGTGAGATTTAATCACTCGACGCTTTTTTTTAAGTTTTTTTCTAAAAAGGGGTTGCCAAGAAAAATCATCTCCCTATAATGCGCCTCCGTTGTCAGGGCAAAGCGGAAACGCAAAAGCAATTGGCAATAAGGCGAAAGAAAGCTTCTAAAAATTAATTTAAAAAAGTGTTTGACACTGAAAGTTAATTCCTTAGAATACGCCTCCGCTTCGATAGCAAAGCTTACGAAGCAAGCTCTTTAACAATATAGACCTATCAATCTGTGTGGGCACTCGTTGATGATAATCCAATTAGAAGCTTCGGCTTCAAATTAGGTTTCAATGAAACGAAGTGACCATTCGAATTGGGAAGCAGCCTTGAGCTGTTTTGTTTCACTTTTTCAAAAGTGAAAACCAATAAGAGCACAGTCAATTCAAACATTACTTTATGTAATGTTCAGTATTCATTGAGCCGACAAAATCTTAAATTGAAGAGTTTGATCATGGCTCAGATTGAACGCTGGCGGCAGGCCTAACACATGCAAGTCGAGCGGAAACGAGTTAACTGAACCTTCGGGGAACGTTAACGGCGTCGAGCGGCGGACGGGTGAGTAATGCCTAGGAAATTGCCCTGATGTGGGGGATAACCATTGGAAACGATGGCTAATACCGCATGATGCCTACGGGCCAAAGAGGGGGACCTTCGGGCCTCTCGCGTCAGGATATGCCTAGGTGGGATTAGCTAGTTGGTGAGGTAAGGGCTCACCAAGGCGACGATCCCTAGCTGGTCTGAGAGGATGATCAGCCACACTGGAACTGAGACACGGTCCAGACTCCTACGGGAGGCAGCAGTGGGGAATATTGCACAATGGGCGCAAGCCTGATGCAGCCATGCCGCGTGT
>NZ_RBWD01000008.1:0-243440 GCF_009361695.1 Vibrio sp. VGrn 2
TGCCTTCGATCACCTTGCCGGTGAACGTACCCGTCACGACTGGCTTGTCTTCGGTGCCCGTAATATCAATCACGATGTTTTGTTGGGTGCCATCGGTTGCCGTCAGGGTGATGGTGTCTTGCACCTGGTCGCCCTCGTCCAGCTGTTGAACCTGGCTTTGGTTCAACGTATACGTCCACTTTCCATCCAACAATACCAGTTCACCGTAAGTGCCCGTCGCTGTAGTGTTGCTGAACACTGGCTCATCGCCATTATCAACATCAGTAATAGCAATGGTGCCGGTTGCGGTCACAACATCACCGAGATTGCCTTCAGTCACCTTACCGGTAAACGTACCTGTCACGACTGGCGTGTCTTCGGTGCCCGTAATAGAGATCACAACTTCATGCTCAGTGCCATCTACAGATAAAACGGTAATACTTCTGATGACTGGATCACTGTCATGATCCAAAGCCTGCACTTCTTCGTGCTCATTATTCAGCTGATAATTCCAGTTACCGAAAGCATCAATTGAGAAGACGCCCCAATAACTATCTTGAACCTCACTCTGTGATTGGAATAACGCTTCACCTGTATTTGGATCAGTAACACTGAGGTTGCCAGAAGTTCCAAGCGTCACGTCTTCTTGAACGGCACCTCTATCTTCACCATCAATCAACGCTTCAGTTTCACCAAGCTCTGAGGTTGTGAATCGAGAAATATTAAATAGCGTTGTACTTTGCTCTGTCGTCACGCCGGCGGTTTCAAAAAAAGTACTGGCTAGTACTTCTGCCCCCGTTCGTTCAACAGTACCAGAGGCCGTCAAACTTGAACCCGTAACTTCACCAGCTTCAGTAGCATATTCATCACCTAGTTCACTCGGGTCTTGTCCTTTTTCGATGGCCTCTAATATTTTCGCAAGCTTGTCGGTAGAATCAGTTTGAGCTTCACCTTCTGTGTCAGCAATATATACATGCTGAGGTTGGATCTTCCCCTCTACTAATTCAACGACCACTTCTCCCGGTAACAAGTTTTCTTTAGACGCAAAAGCTTTAATTTGACCATCTAGGCCGATTACAACATAGGTTTGTGCGGTTAATTTTGATGGTCCAACCAAGAGCTTATACCTCATTTAGTAAATACAAAAATCTCAAAGTCCATAAAACTAAGAAAGTAATAAGACTTATTTTCAAGAAGCGATATACACAATTGGGCGTAAGCTAGCATCAATTAACCCACCTAAAACACGCAATTATCCTATCAATAATTTTCATGTTTTAAATTTGTTTTATTTTGCACCGTAAAAACATATGTTATGCGACCTATTTTTAATATTCTTTAAACTTGTCATTAAATTTTCATTGAAATAGCAGCTTACATTCCAAAAAAGCAAGCAAAGGGAAACGTTTGCCTTGGGTAACATTAGTAATCTTTAATATTTATTTTTGAAAAATAACTGGCGTTAAATTATTTGGGGAGATTTTAGTGAAGCTAAGTAATATTAGTATCGCGTGTTTTGGTTTGCTAATACCACTGGTTTCTAGCGCACAAACTTTAGAACAAGCAATAGCGACAACATTTGCAACGAACCCTGATATCAAAAGTGCGTTTAACGAGTATATGAGTAGTCGTTATATTATCGATAAATCACGTGGAGCATATAAACCTAGTCTCGATATTGACGCGGGTATCGGTTACGAGAGCATTCACCCTTCCGACTCTACTGGTAAGAGTGATACCGAGATGACCCGCAAAGATATGGCAATTACTCTTACCCAGTTGATCTGGGATGGTTCAAAAACCCTATATGACATTGATCGTACCTCTGCAGATGCAGAGTCTGTGCGTTATCAGTTACTTGCAGATGCCCAAAATGTTGCGTTAGAAGTCATCAAAGCTTATTTGGATGTAGTAAAAACACAAAAGCTGACTGCGCTTTCCACTAGCAACCTAAACACACATAAGCGAATTTATACTGATATTAAAAAGCGTACAGAGTCAGGAATTGGCTCAGTTGCCGACCTTAACCAGGTTAAAGCTCGTTTAGCAAAAGCTCAAAGTAATGTTTTAGCTGCACAAAATAACCATAAAGACGCTCAAACAGCATTCTTTCGCTTAGTTGGTGAAGCACCAACTAACCTTATTTTTCCGCACGCAGACCAAAACTTTATCCCCAATTCTCTAGACGAGGCCCAATCGCAGGCTTTTGACAATCATCCTGTCATAAAAATAGCACTCGCAGATGTCGATTCTGCCAGGTTCCAATATAAACAAGCAGATGCAAACTATTTCCCAGTCATCTCATTTGAAGCGAAACAAAGCTGGAACGATGATGTAGGAGGAGTAAATGGTCTCAACTCTGAAACACAAGCAATGCTCCGTGTCCGATACAACCTTTACAACGGTGGCCGAGACTCTGCAAACAGTGACAGTATGGCCTACCAACTCAATAAAGCGAAAGACCTCAGAGAGCGAGCATACCGAAGTGTGGAGCAAGAGCTCCGCCTTTCTTGGAGCGCTCTTGAGCTGACTAAACAACAAAAGTCTTTTTTAATACAACACGTTGATTCCATGTCAAACACCGTTATTGCATACCAAAAACAATATCGTATTGGAAAGCGCACCCTACTTGATCTGCTGAACACTGAAAACGAGTTGTTTGAATCACGCAAAAACTACTTAGAAACACAATTTGCGCAGCAATACGCACAATATCGAACCCTGACTTCAACCGGGCAGCTTTTAGACGCATTGCGCGTCGACATACCGGAAGAGTGGACTCAATCGGTGGAGTACTAAATACAATGAAAAAGAATCTTCTAATCACTCTGGCTTTAGTCATAATGAGTCATCATAGTGCATACGCAAAAGATGAGCTGGCGTACATTCCTATACCAAAGGCGAATCAGATTGCTGACCTAAACGACTTGGACCAAGATGGTGTGATAAACGCTCGTGATCTTTGCGCAGGTACTCCAATAGGGGCAGAAGTGGACAATGATGGTTGTGAAACCTATTTGCATAAAGAAGAGCAATACCAACTTAAGATTTTGTTTGATAATGACTCTGCTCTTATTAACCAATTTTTTAAAAACAAGATAGATGAGTTGGCTGCATTTCTTAAAAAGAATCCAACCACTTCTATAGAGATACAAGGATACGCAAGTAAGGTAGGACGCGCAGAATACAATTTAAACCTATCTCGCCATCGTGCAGAGAATGTACGCGATCTATTGATAGAAAAAGGAATCCCGGGTGACCGCCTCGCAATTATTGCTTTTGGCGACACACAGCTAGCAGAGCCGGGTATGGATCGTGTCAGCCACGCATTAAACCGCCGCGTTACTGCCACTGTTGTCGGCCAGCAAGGGATGGTTAAAGATAAGTGGACGATATTCACTACCTTCCCAGAAGTAAAATAAACTTATACCCCTGCTTATTTGCATAGATGAGTGGGGGTATTTTCATGTCATTACGCCTAACTAATTAGACACAACTAATAAAACAAACACTAACATTAATCATAACTCACTAATATTATGGCAAAAATTAAAAAGTGAGCCTTTACTCTATATTAGTAGTAATATATTAGAGTCAAAATGAAAACCACCAATACTTTTAAATGGGAAGAAGATAAGCCAATCAATAACACTGAGGGGTTTAAGCAATCACCTTTCTTCACCACAATATGAAATCAATTTATTATATAGCTTTAATAAATCAATCATCTATTGAGGAAACATAATAAAACATGACAGAAACATGTCTTCGTAGATTGAGCCAGTTATTAAAACATTACAAACACTCTCAAACGTATCAGGTAAACCTCGACGATTTAGAACTGGTTTTTTCAACTTCTAGACGCAATATATCTAATATACTGAGAATACTTGACAGCTACAATTGGATCCACTGGGAGCCAGGTCGTGGCCGTGGGAAAGCCAGCACACTAAAAGTGACGGTAACAATACACCAAGCCCTCTACTTTACGATTCGTAATGAAATCAACAATGGTAGTTTTGACGTCATCTCGAGGTTACTTGAGCATTACCGTAGCACCGCTGTAAGCGCACTTAGCCAAGCACTCGCAGAAGTTTCAGAAGAAAACAAAGATTCAAATACACTCATCGTCAGCCAGTATCCTTGGGTAGATGAGCTAACCCCTTCACTGACTTATCGTTTTTCAGAACTGCAGGTAATACGCAGCTTGTATGACACCCTATTTACCGTTGATCACTACGGTCAATTAAAAAATCACCTCGCTTGTGAGTACAAAAATGAAGGCAGTTGTATATATATTTGGCTCCGCCCTGATATCTACTGTCACGATGGGCTAACATTACAAGCAGAAGATGTCGTACACTCTTTAAATAAGCTCATTACAACAGATGGTCCCGTCCAAAAATTACTTCAGCAAGTCACTCGTATCAGCTTCGATAATGCCAAACAAGCTATACGTATTGACTTAAAGCAGCCTAATAACTTATTCATTTACTGCTTAGCAACCGCAAATGCGTCTATCACTACTCGACGTCAGAAGAGCTTTAAAGGTCGCAGTATCACAATAGGTACTGGCCCGTTTGTACTTAGGCATTGGGATACCGACAAAATAGTACTGAAGAAACATCATAACTATTTCGCAAAAAAGGCATTATTGGAGCAAATCACGCTCTCTCATCAGGGGACTGAGCTGGATCAATACATCAGTTATAATCAGGAAACTGACGATACCGAATGTTATATGATTCAGGCATTTTCTTTTCTAGCACGTAACCGTCGCGCCGAGTGCTCACTAAGCGAGCAAACTTGGCAGCGCCTATTTTCTTTTATCGAGAGTCGTAGATTTGAATTTGCCAAAGCGAATGGCTTGGAAACGATGCACATTCTCGATGATAGCTCTCACAACGAGAATGTTCCTCAGCTTGAGGGAACGTTGGTCATAACCCATCCAAAGTGGACGATTGATTATTTAAGTAAAGCGAACCAATGGATCGTAGATTTAATCCGTCAAACTGGGTTGCATGTAGAATTTGTGGAGCTAACTGACGCTAGTAATCCTCAACTTGTAAAAGAACAAGCCGACTTGCTCTTTGTCGAAGATGTCGTTGAGCCACCTTTAACCTATGGAATTTATGAGTGGCTATTAACAGGTACAGGTATTCGATTTGCTCTTCACTCTGATGAATTTGAACAGCATGTTAATCACGTACACGATGCAGTCTCAGATCCCACGCCTGAAAAACGTTTGGAGGGAATACTCTCAGAGCTCAGAGATGATACAACAATCTTACCATTGTTCTGGGGGCAAGAAAAAATCACCAGAGCGAAAGGTGTAAGCGGTGTTCAACTCCGTAAATCTGGGTACAGTGATTTCTACAAACTAAGAGTCAGGGCCGGACAAGACTAATCTATTAGAAGCTTCTGTTTACTAATTACTTTTGTAATCTACGATGTGAGTTTTCAAAATAATGCTTAATCACACTAAGCGAGCACAAAATTGAACTCACCGACGACTCGACCATCAATGTTGACAGGCTCAAACTGCAAATAATCACGGGCTTTTCCGCCCCACCACTCGTTACCAGTTCGCCCTTTCAAATAAAGCTGAGTCGTTAACAGCTCTTTCTCTCCACGCCACAATTTTACGTGGATGTGGGGAGGTCGAGAGCTATATGGAACCGGAAATAACGTTTGAAAAAGGTAATTCCCATCTTCGCCAGTTAAAACTGCACCAAAGCCTGCAAAGTGAGGATCAAACTTATTATTGTTAGGTTGATTCGGGTGATCATAGATGCCTTGTCCATCACATTGCCATATTTCTATTTTCATTCCAGACAATGGATTCCCTGCTGTATCCATTACCTTACCCTGAAGAAAAATGGGCTCACCAATAAGACCTTTCGACTGCAAAATCAAATTTTGACGAAATGGCACTGGAACCACGGGATAGAATGGTCCTTCCGTTTGAGGCGGTGTCGGCTTCATTGGGCTAGCGGATTTTAGCGAAGGCGCAAATATTAGCGACCATAAAGCTAAGAAGTGTCGACGTTCCATATCATCACCAGTGATTGTTTGCCTTACTTAAGTTTGGTGATTCTTGATGATTTTTCCAGCGTAGCAGTACACTAAAACAAACATGCCTCTGTTCAGGGCAACGCTGAACAGAGGCATTTACAAATTAGCTACTAATAATTAAACGGCTTCAAAGGCTAGTGCTTTCTTCTCTACCTGACGGAAGATAAGAGTGAGCACACCATTTACGGTTAAATAAAACGCGCCTGCAATACCAAATACCGTCAACGTATCGTAAGTTTGTGCGTTAATGCGCTGCGCGTAACCCATCAGATCCATGATCGTGATCGTGCTTGCTAGTGAAGTACCTTTGAAGACCAAAATCACTTCGTTCGAATAAGCCGGAACGGCACGACGAATAGCGTATGGCAGCAGCACTTTTAGCGTTGCGGTTTTGTTCATCCCTAGAGCACGACACGCTTGCCATTGACCAGAAGGGATCGCGTTAAACGCGCCTTTAAACAGCTGAGTGCTGTATGCAGCGGTATTCAGTGCTAGCGCTAACATCGCACAAAACCAAGGTTGGCTTAACCATGTCCAGAATACGCTTTCTCTTATGACATCAAACTGACCTGGTCCGTAGTAAACCAAGAAGATCTGTACCAACAAAGGTGTACCAGTAAACAAGGTGATGATGCCACGACTTAACCAATGCAAACCCGGAGTACGCAGGATCAGAGTCAGCGTCATCATCAGAGCTAAGAGACAGCCCACAACCAAGGAAGCGGCGGTCAATTGGAGGCTAGTGCCTAAGCCATCCAGCATTTGCCAAACGTGTTGTTCGTTCATGCGGTCGCCTCCTGTCCCATGCTCATACCTTGAATTGAGAATTTCTTATCAATCAGTTTTACGGCACGTTGCGTAATCAAAGTAATGCCTAAGTAAATCGCCGCAGCGGTTGCGTACCATGTAAACGCTTCATGCGTCGCTGCAGATGTTAGCTGCGCTTGTTTCAACAAATCCGTTACGCCAATCAGTGATACAAGCGCGGTGTCTTTCAGCAGAACCAACCATTGGTTAGTTAAACCTGGTAGTGCGTGTCTTACTGCTTGTGGTAAAACAATGCGAACGAAAGCGTGTGCCTGACTGATGCCAAGTGCACTTGCTGCTTCTCTCTGCCCTCTTCCAACGGCTTTTAATGCGCCACGTAGAGTTTGAGAAGCGTAGGAAGCGAAGATCAATGACAACGCCACCACGCCAGACAAGAACGGGCTAACTTCAATAAAGTCGCCGGTGATTAAAAACAGAACCTGCGTCGAACCAAAATAGATGAACAACACGACAAGGATTTCTGGCAAGCCACGTACAATCGTCACAAACGCCGTCATTGGCCATTTAACGAAAACGCGGCGAGACATTTCACCACTGGCGAATACCACTGCCAGAATCAAACCGACTAAGAGGCTTGTGAAGGCTAGCTGGACAGTCATCCAACTAGCTTGAACAAGCGATAAAGAGTAACCCGTTAGTGCCATATTACTTACCGAAGTACTTGTTGTAGATTACGTCGTATTCGCCGTTCGCTTTCACTGTTTTCAGTGCCGTGTTCAGCTTGTTCACTAGCTCGTCGTTACCTTTGTTTACTGCGATACCGAAACCGTTACCGAAATATTTAGGGTTGGTTACGTGCTCGCCCACGTATGCTAGATTGTCTTCTTTCTTGAACCATTCAGCTACGACTGCTGTATCACCAAATACAGAATCAATACGACCGTTCTTCATATCGATGAATGCGTCTTGGTAGCTAGAGTAAGGAACCGCGGTTACGCCCGGCATTTGCTCAATCAGGTAACTTTGGTGTGTTGAACCGTTTTGAACACCAACGCGCTTACCTTCTAGTGCTTTTTGATCAGCCACTTTTTCTTTGATAGAAACAAACGCTGCTGAGTTGTCATAGTATGCATTCGTGAAATTCACTTGCTCCAAACGCGCCTCAGTAATGTCCATTGCAGAGATTGCCGCATCGTAGCGCTTGAATTTTAATGCTGGGATCAGGCTGTCAAAAGATTGGTTGTGGAAGGTGCATTTTGCTTCGATTTCTTTACATAGTGCGTTCGCCAGATCCACATCAAAACCTTGGATTTGGTTGTTTTCATCCATGTATTCGAACGGTGCGTACGTCGCTTCCATCGCGAATTTGATCTCTTCTTGTGCTACTGCGTTTGCTGCCATAGTTGCAGAAGAAAGGCCGATTAGTGAAGCCAGTAGAATCTTTTTCATTGCAATACTCCGTGTGTACTTAGTGGGCTGACACTCGCAATGACAGCCGAGCTTATCTGTTAAATAGACTGAACTTTAAAAACGTAATTTAGTGATTTAGGTAGTCAGCAAACTGGGCGGTTTGCGGGTTAGAAAACGAATCATTTGTGCCGTGCTCGACGATGTATCCTTTTTCTAGATACAGTACGTGGCTAGCGATTTTCTTAGCAAAATCGACCTCATGCGTTACTACGACTTGGGTGATGCCAGTTTCGCTTAAATCTTTAATAATCTTAACGACTTGGTTAGTAATTTCCGGATCAAGCGCTGCGGTCGGTTCATCAAAAAGCAAGACTTCCGGTTTCATCATCAGTGCACGAGCAATCGCCACACGTTGTTGCTGACCACCAGAAAGCTGCATCGGCCATGCGTCCGCTTTATCTGCCAAATGCAGCGTTGCGAGAATTTGCATTGCTTGGTTCTTCGCTTCTTCTTTATCCATGCCAGATACTTTTACCGGAGCCTCCATCAGGTTCTCCATCACTGTCATGTGCGGCCATAAGTTGTACTGTTGGAACACCATGCCTACTTTACGACGAAGTGCTAAACCTTGTTTCTCTTTGATTTCAGTAGAGAAATCAAAAACATCATTTGCGATGTTTAGCTTGCCGTTATCCGCACCTTCAAGAAGGTTAAGAACTCGTAGTAGAGAGCTCTTCCCTGCGCCACTTGGACCGAGTAAAACCAGTGTTTCCCCGCTTTCACACTTAAAGCTGACATCGTGAAGCACTTGTGTCTCACCGTAGGATTTATTGATTCCGCTTACCTGAATAGTCATGCTGACATACCGCATTAATTGTCACTTGGTATTTATATTACTCAATTGGACTTTTTATGCAATAAAAATGTATAAAAATTTAATTTGTTAATTTTTTGTATGATCAGAAACCACCAAGACAGAGTATCTGACTGGTTTGAAGAGTTAGTTTTAACTGAATTTGTTGAAGAAAAATCCAACAACATGGTGACGACCGAAACAAGGTTAAAATGGTGGTTACTTTTGTGCTGACGTGTAGAGGAAGCTTTGAGTCTATGAGGATGATCTATTCCAAGTACACCCGCTCATTTTTGCACAGCATCCCCTGTTGATTTTCCTGTAAAGTCCTCTATGGCAGGGTCCTGATTACGACTTCGCGAATGGACTATAATTTCTCTTTGTATCTGACTCTTAATTTGAGTCATCTAAGTATTAATGGGATAACTCCATGTTGAAGTCGCATTGTTTTTCTCTCGTTACACTCGCTTCTCTGAGCTTGCTTTCTGTACCCAACGTTTGGAGTAGAACAGCAATCGTGTTACCTGGGTTGCATGAACAGGGTATTGATCTTCAAGATAAGCCTATCTCTGCTGCCGCTGCACTTGAATGGGAGTTGGATAATGCCGATATCGTGTTTGGAGCTTACGAAAATAAGAGTGATAACGAGCGTGTAAAAGCGCTTGGTTACATGTACAACCAAAAGCTGGAACTTAACTCAGGTTGGCTGGAAAACGATATACGTAACCAAGCAGAAATAAATAACATCGATTATGAGGACTTTTTTCTTCATTTTTCGGAAGACACTATCCTAGCTGAAGTCGACTCAAGCCATGGCGAGAATACTCTGCTCAATCGAAAACCGATGATTGTTGGTTATACGGCTAGTGCTGACCACGCCGGTTTTTGGCTATATCAACCACCGCCATGGGATGCTGATGTATTCGGTCAGGCGAATAATGGTGGTGCCCTCTATGTTTATCACTCAGAGAAGTTCGACCGCTTAACCCTTACGTTTTCCCAGTTTGCTCAAGGTGGCAACTTCATAATTGAATACCCTTCTGCCATCGATTCATTCGGTCTGGTAACAGAATGGAAAAACTTCGCAATTAAAAAAGACAAGACTGAGAACATGACTAAAAACCAAACGGTAAACTGGTCTGTTCCTTCGGATTGGGTTCGCGCTACGACACACGATGGTAGCGGACAAACCTATGGTGGCGGTCAGTATTTTGGGTCCACTTTTTTACGCGACGGCGGCCGCCTTTACGTTGCGAAAATTACTTGGCATGACGACAACATAGAAAACCGCCCACGCCTCGAAAACATTCAACTCAAAGATAGCTTCCCTGTCGTCAATGTCTTAGGAGCACCAACGGAGACACCTGAAGGTCAAACCATTCAGCGCTGGCGACAAATTCGAGGTTTTGACGAATCAGCTGATCGAAACCAAGATAATTATCTTTCTTGGCAAGAGTTCAAGAACCGCTCAAATAAGAATGCAACAGCACGATTTCGTTGGGAGTCACGCGTTATTCCATTTGGTCGCATGTGGAATCAAACCTCTTCTTGGGCATTGACTAATCTCGGCAATCCCGATTTTGCCAATACAATGCGCCACTATTATCAAGCTGAATGGGCGAAACAAGGTTTAAACGGTGCGTACAACGACGATACGAATAAGTTACTCGGAGAAAATCAGTTCTACGTTTATTCCGGTGGTGGGGTGGATGAGCTTGGTTTGTTGGCGGGAAGCCAAGCCGCTGATGATGCATACAAAGCGCAATTCTCGGCGTTCTTAAACAAATTGGCGACGCTGGATGCGGATGCGTTAATTGGCCTCAACATAGGCACGGCCAACTTATTCGGTCGTAACGGCCAAAACCACTTGGTTGGTGCTGGCTCCTTGTACTTGCGCGAGCACTACCTTTTCCCTTCCACTGGCTTTAGTGGCTATGCTGGCTTGGCTAAGTTTTGGGATAACTCTGCACTCGCCAAAGCTGGCCAGAAAGTGATTTATCAAGCGACAACGCGTTATGGTCGCGTTCAATACTTTGGTAACACAGAAGACAATTGGAAACAGGAACAATACTCTGCACTAGCGGTGTTCTACTTAAACTATCACCCTGAGCGCAGTTACTTTAATCAGTGGAACAATGGCTACTTATATGGAAGTAATAACACAACAGGTGACAACTTCTGGAAGGCAGGCGTACCAAAGAATATTGCTTATCAACCTAGCACCTTGCTTGCCGTTGATTTAGGTACACCAGCCAATCAAATCCCAGATGGGTATCAGGCGACTCCGCTAATGATGTCCACCAGCACGCCCTATTCCGCCGATTACACGGTGATTGGAGATGCTTCTATGAGCAAAGTGGCTCATCCTGACTTGCCTAATGGCGCTATCGATTTGTTACCAACCCATACGTACTTTGCGTATCGCTCAGAAGATACGGTAGTGATGCATGGCCCTACGGAGATGGTGTTAGCCCGCGAATTCACCAAAGGCCGAGTGCTGTATCGGACTGATTTCTTTGGCAAGAATATCGATTATTTCTCCTCACCGAAGATAACTATCGCACTTCCAGAACCTATGCGACCTGTAGATCAAGACGGTAACATCGGCGATTATGTTTCTCACATTGAGATCGGCGGCTACGAAGGGGTGTTCTTGCTGTATTAACTCCCTTTCAACCACTCTCACTAAACGCTTCATAAATAGCCGTTTTTATGCTTAACGTCACTGAAAAAACCTTGTTCACTGAATCTTTATAAACCGATGTATATACTGAAGTAAATGACAACGACAAGGAAATTCAGTCACATGAAGACCACACCTTCAATGCTCTCTGTTCTGCTGCTATCAGCATTATCAACTCATGCAAATGCGGATGAATGTGGAAAAATAACCATCGCGGATATGAATTGGAATTCGGCCAGCTTAATGGCGCACATCGACCAATTTGTCTTAAATGAAGGCTACCAGTGCGATGCGGAATTGCTCCCTGGTGATAGCGTTCCTACGGGCACCTCTATGATTGAAAAGGGACAACCTGACGTTGCGCCAGAGTTATGGACAAACGGCATTAAAGAAGCGCTTGATAAAGGCATTGCTGATAAACGCTTGCGCATCGCTGGTGAGTCGCTTGTCAATGGCGGTGAAGAAGGGTTTTGGGTTCCCGCCTATCTGGTAAAACAGTATCCAGAGCTCGCGACGATAGAAGGCGTCATTAAACACGCCAAGCTGTTTGAACACCCTGAGGATGATGACAAGTTCGCCTTTTATAGCTGCCCTGCTGGTTGGACATGCCAAATCACCTCCGGTCACTTGTTTAATGCATTAGGGTTAAGTGAGCACGGCTTTGAGATGGTTGACCCAGGCTCTGGCGCAGCATTAGCTGGCACCATCGCCAAAGCCTATGATCGCAAAATGCCTTGGTTTGGTTACTACTGGTCACCAACACCCGTATTGGGCAAGTATGATATGGTCAAAGTGGATTTTGGTAGCGGAACGGATCTGGAAGAGTATCGCAACTGTACCACCCAGCCTGATTGTACTTCTCCCAAAGTAACAATGTACCCACCTTCTCCAGTTCGCACAGTAACAACTGAGGCGTTTGCGAGCAAAGAACCCCAAGCATTTGCGTACTTGCAGAAACGCGGATTTACCAACGAGCAAATGAGTGAAATGCTGGCCTGGATGGAAGATAACTACGCGGATGGTGAAGAAGCGATGTTTTACTTCTTTAATACCTACCCTGACTTATGGAAAGGTTGGGTATCTGAAGACGTAGCGGTGAGAATCGAAAAAGCGCTTTGATGATTAATACTTAAAGTGCCACAAATCATTTAACCTCCCATACCGTTTGAATAAACGACATGGGAGACTAATCAACGATTCGTTAATACATGGTGTGACCATTCAATGTTTCTTTAGGAATCTCTTGCAGAGCGTCCCAATGTTCGACGATTTTCCCATTATGATCAAAACGAAAGAAATCCATCGTCACGTATTCAATATCATTAGGCCATGTTTGGTGAGTGTGTAGTGCCACCAGATTCCCTTCAGCAATAGCTCGCACAAACGTAATGTCTTTATCGGGATACTCATTTTGCATCCGCTCAAAATACTCGATAAAAGCCTCGGGGCCGTTTCCAACTAATGGATTGTGCTGGATGTACTCATCGCCAACGTAGTCTTCAACCGCCTTTCTTGGATTACCTCGATAGGCGGTTTCGTAAAACGCAATGGCATTTCTTTTGTTCTCTTGCAGGTCCATTTTTCTTCCCTATGTCGCTCTACTTGGTATTTAACGATAATCATAGTCTTAGAACCTAAGAAGTGACCGAACATCGCGCACAAAAAAGGCCGCTAAACCGCAGCCTTCATAACTTGAAACTTGGAATCACCGTCCCTTCAGAGCTTAAACCACACCACCAGCGCCCTGCTTGGAACGCTCACTGTTCTCCACTAGCAATGCAGTTGCGGTTTGTTTCAGTGTTTCCCACTCTTGGTCTTCGACAAAAATACCATTTTGCCAAGAGGCTTGTTGTGTGTTGCTTAACTCATCGCCTTCAATGTGAATGGTGTACCCTTGTGCGCTTTTCTCGATATCGAAATCGTTCACAGAGAGTTCGATAACCATACTATGCAAATCCGTATCATGCCCATCAAACTGATCCGAGAAAAAGACTTCTGGCGCGATTCGTCCACGGTTTAACACATAAAGCGTTCGCTTGGGACTAGAGCCATTGACCCATTGTGCACGGCACGCAATGCCTTTTGCAGAGAGCTTCAACAACTCACTAAAACCTAGCCAACGGTTATGGCACTGCTTCAACGTGATAGTAATCGACTTACTGTTAATCATTTTCTCAAGTGCGAAATCCAACACGGCGGGTAAGTGGCACGCCACACTGCCATTGTGTAAATCCATCTCGATACTCGATGGCGTGCTGTTGGTCACCGATACGGCGCAGTCCGAATCTAACCCAAGAAACAGGCTGGCGTTATTAAAATGGCGAACTCCATGCAAACCAACCATTTGCAAATCCGCCACCATGCTCGCAATGACATCCGCCTCACCACAGTGACGGCGCATGCCAAGAAATGCCTTATTAACCGCGGCCACCAATTCGTTGTGAGAGACGATCATAATGCAAATCCTCCGTTGATTTTTTGATTGTCACTTTGCGCAATTTCTTCTCGTTCCGGCATGCTTGGGAAAATCCATGTGTCCGCCAGTTTAGGATCGTGAATTTCATCTAACAGCGGCGCACCTTGGAAGAAAGTTACTCGAACCCAACGATCCGAGCGCGGATCAAACTTAGTCGCACCAAAGATCGCCAACTTACAGCGCAATAAGTGCATTGGTAACGCATCTTTACGCAGCACGTTCATTTGAATATCACCCATTGCTCGGTTGCCTAACGTCCATACGCGACGTGTGATCGAACGGTAAGTCGGATTTTGCAACAGAAACTCTGCTACGGACATTTCTTCATCACAACCAAGCAAGGCGTGGTACAAGCGATTCACTTGTCTGCCGATATCAAGCGGCAGCTCTTTTTCTTCTCCTGCTTCCTCGCCACGAACACCAAGCCTTGGCTCTTCTTTGTCTTGTGAGCGATACCAGAACCAGTAGTTGTTCTCGGCTAGTGAGTAATCCGCATCAATCGCCCAGCGGTATTTGCTTTGCAACACTTCCAGTAAATCTTGGATCTTTTTCCCGCCCGGAATCGATAGCGTTTCATCCGTATTCATTTGGCTGGCAAATTCGTCCACCAAAGATGGGTAGAGTTCAATCAAGCAAGAGGTGAGGATTTCTTGGGCTTCTACACTCATTGTTTTCATTTGCTCGACCAAACTCGCCCAGTTCGGATGCGATGCCATTAACGTTGTTAGCTCCGATAGCAGTTGTTTGATGTCTGCTGTCGCTTGATGATTGAGCCTGTCTTGATGTTCATTGATGGTGATGACTTGCTCTAAATGACGCTGCGCTTTTTGTAGTAATCCTTGCAAAGGAGCATGGAATGAAGCTTCACATGGCATCGCAAAGACTCGCGCTACCGCACGCTCGCGAGAGGTCATCCATTGGTCAACGATGCACGGGTGATTAATCAAGTATGGAGCCATGCCTAAGCCAGTCGCATTGCCGACACCAAGGTAGCGCTGCAAGCCACGATGCAAAGCTACCGCGTTGTCGCGACCTTGCTGAAGTGCTAGGTAGTGCACCCAATCCAAGCTGAATTCACGCAACATATATACTGCACACATTTGCGCACTAAAAGACTGGCTGAAATCTGGGTTATTCTCTAACAGTTTGAAATCGGCGATACCAAACTTTCCGTTACCATAAACAGCTGTGGTACGCAGGATATAACCCACTTCCGCCAGCTCTTTTGGCTCGGGCTGCTTGCCTTGAGAAAGAGCGCTAACAATGTGTTCAAACACGCGCACGCTTTTGTTTGCGCGAGCCAGAACAAGTACGTTGTTTGGATTACGTCCCGCTTCTTGCAGCGGTACATTTGCTCGCAATCTTTCCAACAAAGTAACATCAACATCGCCTTGAACCAGTGCGAATGTGACGTCCCACTTTTCAGCAATGACGCGGTCATTACGCTCGTCATCAGCAATTTCATCACAGAACACCACCAAATGATAAACGTGCTCTGGCGTGGTCAACTTGTAAATAACGTGACCATAACCACGCGGACAAAGTTGCCACTCATGCTTGGTTACTTGCCAGTTTTGGCTTGCCATATTACGAATCAGACTACGAACAAAGCTGATTCGGTTTTGGTGCATTGCGCCAAGCCTTTCGGCTGCCATGACAATCGCTGCGTCGCGCATAGTTGCTTCCGTATAAGTAGAACGATGTGCATCCATTTTGCTCACCACCTATTTGTTATTGTAAGAATACTAGGGTTTGTGCGGATGTAGGAGGAAAACACCCGCACAAGCTCCACGTTGTTTGAATTAGATAATTGTTATAGCCCTTGCTCTTTCGCCATTTTGATTGCGATTTGCGGTGCATTCCAAAGTGACGGCAACAGAATCAGCGAAACCGGAACCGCGGTAATCACAATGAAAGATTGCAGTGCAGAGATGCCGCCAGAGCCAAGCGAAATCAGGATCAGTGCTGTCACACCCATCATTACGCCCCAGAAGGTACGGATGATCGCATTCGGCTCCGTTTCACCACTGATCACGACACTGATTGTGTAGGTCATTGAGTCGCCCGTCGTGACGATGAAGATCGTGGTTAAAACCAGAAATAGAATTGAAGTCAGCATTGGCATTGGTAGTTGCTGAGTCACCGCAAGCAAAGCACCTGGCAAGTTAAAGCCTTCAAACGCCGCACTCACACTACCCGGCTCAGCAATTTCAAACGCAAGGCCAGAGCCGCCTACAATCGTGAACCAAAAACAGGTGGTGAGCGGAGCCACAATACTGATGGTTGAAATAACTTGGCGAATAGTGCGACCACGAGAAATACGCGCAATAAAGATTGCCATCATCGGACCATAACCGAGGAACCAGCCCCAGAAAAATACTGTCCACCAACTTAGCCAACCTTCGTCACCGCGATAGGTCGCCATTGGGATAAAGTTATCCAACATGCTTCCGACCCCTTGAATGTATCCGTTAAAGATAAAATTCGTAGGACCAAAAAACAGGATGTAAACCATCAATGCCATTGCCAGAATCACGTTGTAACGACTAAGCAGTTGCATGCCTCGGCTTAATCCACTGAGTGCTGACAAGGTGTAAAGCGCAATCGCAAACAAGATGATGATAAGCTGAGTCGTAAAGCCATCAGGAATATCAAACAATGCATTTAACGCGTAGCTAACCTGCAAACCCAGAAACCCAATTGGACCAATGGTGCCCGCGGCTACCGCGATAATGCAGCATGCGTCAATCAATGCACCGAGCTGGCCTTTAAGCGCTCGTTCGCCCAAGACTGGATAAAGCAAAATACGGGGTTTTAGCGGTAAGCCTTTGTCGTAATGCAGGTGCATCACCACTATGGAAGTTAAGCTACCTACAATCGCCCAAGCCAGAAAGCCCCAGTGCATAAAGGATTGCGACAACGCATTCACCGCGCCTTGCTGCGGGTTATCTTGCGCGCCGTACAAAGGTGGTGGGCTAACATAGTGTGCGATAGGCTCAGCCGCGGCCCAAAAAACGCCACCACCAGCCAATAAGGTACAGAAAATAATCGCCATCCAGCGGAAAGAATCCATTTCTGGTTTCGCAATCCCACCCAACATCACCTTGCCTGTTCGCCCTGCAGCCAAGCCAAGACCAATAAGAAAAGTGAGAAGCAGCAGTAACTGCCAGTAAGGACCAAACACCTGAACTGCCCAGCCAAAGCCGGCGTTAACGATCGTAGATAATAGCTCGCCGTCATAAAGTGCAATGGCAACGAACAACGCGATAAAACCACCGCTATACCAAAAGGCCGGGTTATTCAGTCCTAATTTGTCCGTCGTGTTTTCTGTTGTTGATGTGTTGTGTGTTGCTTTTGACTTGCCCGATGACACGCTCATCGTGGAAGCTTTCATGCTATTGGTTAAATCAGACATACTCTGGCTCCAGAGGTTCTTTGCAGCTGCCAAAGACTGGCTACAAATGTGAGTTTTACGCCTGCCGTATTGTTGTTATGTAGGCAGGCGGTTCCTAATTTTGGGAGTACTATGAAATAGGCTCTAATCCTTCTTTGAGGAAGTTGAACCAGTTTTCACCCAATATTTTTCCTGCCTCAGATTCACTAAATCCGTAACGCATTAATCCGTTGTAGATGTTCTCCATCCCTGCACTGCCGCAGAACCATGGCAGCGCATCTGGCCATCCCGAGTTACTTGCAGAACCTTCGCCGTAATCCATCGCTTTTGACCAACGACCGTTGCGCATCCACTCCAACACTTGTTGCGGCTGATTTAGGCACAAATCGCTACCGATACCTAAATGGTCAACGCCAAACATGTCTGCGGTTTTCGCAACCATCTGGCAGAAATCATCCAGCGTGCACTGGCTGCCATTTGGCAAATGGAATGGATATAAACTGAATCCAATCAAACCACCGCGCTCCGTCAGTGCTTTGATCACGGTGTTGGACTTGTTGCGCAGTGCGTCATGCGCAAATGTCGGGTTAGCATGGCTGATACAAATTGGACGCGAAGAGAGCTCGATAGCTTCCAACGTTGAACGCTCCGCGCTGTGGGACATATCAATGATCATCCCGACTCGGTTCATCTCTTCAATCGCTTGCTTACCAAAACGAGTTACGCCGGAATCGTTTTGTTCGTAACAACCTGTCGCCAGTAAGCTTTGGTTGTTGTAGGTCAGTTGCATGATCAGCAGACCTTGGCGGCGCATCACTTCAATCAGGCCAATTTCATCATCAATTGGTGAGCAATTTTGCGCGCCGAAGAAGATGCCGACTTTGCCTTCTGCTTTGGCTTTTTCTACATCTGCCATTGAATAAATAGGCATGATGAGGTCCGCATTTTGCTCGAAGCGCAAGTTCCACTCAGCAAAACGCGTTAAGGTTTCGCGCGCAGTTTCGTGGTAGACGATGGTGGCATGAACGGCGGTAATGCCACTCGCCTTAAGCGTTTGGAAATACTCTCGATCCCAATTGCAGTACTGCAATCCGTCAATCACAATCCGTTGTTGGTACATAACCACTCCTTAAACAATTTCTTAGCCTTTCAGTGCGGGTAACTGACACCATCAGCTACCCTGCTGTTCTTAGTAAGGGCGCTGATAAGCGGTTTTCACCACGGTGTAGAACTCTTTGGCATACTGACCTTGCTCACGAGGACCAAAGCTAGATTCTTTACGGCCACCAAATGGGACGTGATAATCTGTACCCGCAGTTGGCAAGTTAACCATGACGCAGCCCGTTTGGACTTGCTGTTTGAAGATCGCGCTATTGCGCAGGCTTTGCGTGATAATGCCGCCTGTCAGGCCAAAGCGCGTATCGTTCGCGACCGCAATTGCCTCATCCAGATCAGAAACGCGAATCACGCTTGCCATTGGTGCAAAGACTTCTTCTTGGTTCACTTCCCAGCTGTTTTGTGTGTTCAAGAACAGGGTTGGTGACATGTAGTACCCGTCATGCTCTAGGCTCAGACGCTCGCCACCAAAAGCCAGCTCTGCGCCCGCTTGGCGAGCGTTTTCGATCCACTCAAAGTTCGCATTCAGCTGGTTACCATCAACAACAGGACCCATGAATACGCCCTCTTCCAGTGCGTGACCCACTTTAAGTTCGCTCATGCGTTTGATTAGCGCTTCAACATACGCGTCGTGAATTCCGTCCATAACCACAAGACGAGAAGACGCGGTGCACTTTTGACCCGCACCCGAGAATGAGCCTGCGATTGTGGCTTCAACGGCAATTTGAATATCTGCATCATCTGCCACTACGAGCGCGTTTTTGCTGCCCATTTCTAGCTGACAACGCACAAAGTTTGGTGCCGTTGCCGCCGCTACTTTACGGCCTGTGTCCACAGAGCCAGTGAAGCTCACGCCGTTCACATCTTTCGAATTGATAAGGGTATTACCAACTTGCGAACCGCTACCCAAAACGAGGTTAAACGTGCCAGCAGGTAAACCTTGGCGATGGATAATCTCAGTCAGTGCAACGGCACTTGCTGGAGTTAGGTTGGCAGGCTTCCAGACGACACTGTTGCCAAACGCAAGTGCTGGCGCGATTTTCCAAGCCGCTGTTGCTGTTGGGAAGTTCCAAGGAGAGATAATGGCGATAACGCCGACGGCTTCGCGAGTAACTTCAACGGAGACACCTGGACGGACGGAAGCAGCGTTATCGCCAATTTGACGCAGTACCTCAGCAGCAAAGTATTGGAAGAATTGGCCGGCACGGTAAATCTCACCTCGACCTTCAGCAAATGGCTTACCTTCTTCACGCGACAGCAAAGTGCCCAATTCGTCACATCGTGCAATGAGCTCATCACCAATCGCTTGCAGCACTGCTTGTTTGCGCTCGATTGGTGTTTTTTCCCACTCTGGCTGCGCTGATTTAGCCGCTTGAATCGCTTGCTCTACTTGAGACACACTCGCTTGTGCGAAATCGCCAATGTTTTCGCTGATATCAGAAGGGTTAATATTGGCGATGGTGTCCATGCCCGATTGCCATTCACCTGCTATATAGAGGGATTTTTCTGCTTGAACATTGTTAATAAAAGTCATGGTTCTTTCCTTGTTCTTCCGATTTGTGATGGCAAGCCACCCACTCACTGATCTCAATTATTCTTGTTGGATTTATTCTGGTTGGCTTGCCGACGCGTAGACGACAAACTCCACCAACATTTCTTCTCGTGCTAACCCTGCAACCACCATGGCGGCGCGATTTGGGTACGGCGCTTCAAAATATTCCGCGTACACTTGGTTAACGGTTTTTAAGTATTCTCTGTCGGTCACGTAAATCAGGACCTGCAATACAGAGTCCAAAGACTCCCCTGCACACTCCAGGGTGTGAATGAGATTGTTAAAGGTTTGACGTGTTTGTGCTTCGATGCCACCTTCAACAACCGCGCCTGTATCATCAATAGGAATTTGTGCTGTATACAGAGTTCCATTGTTAACAATCGCCCATTCAAGCGGCGCTTTAGAAGCAAATAGACTGGTTTTTACTGGATGTTTTTTAGTAGAAGTATTCACGTGCCTTTCAACCTTTGTAACAACTTTGTTTCAATACAGTTAAATGATGCACATTGACAGGCGATAAATCTAACGGTAAATTTTTTACATTTGATAAATAAAACTTATCACCTCATTGAGAATAACGTAAATAAAGGGATTAAGAGGCATTAGGGATGAGTATTAAGCTTCAACAATTAATGCATTTTGTGATGGTAGTCGAGGAAGGGGGCTTTCGAGCCGCTTCACATCGTGCAAATCGATCTCAGGCTGCGCTCTCCACGTCGATAAAAGAGCTAGAGAAAATGCTAGGACAAACGCTGTTTGAGCCCGGCCACAAAACCAAATTAACGCCTTTTGGTGAGATTTGTTTGCCCAAGGTGGTTCAGTTTCTCAATATCTACAGTGCGCTGGACAACGATCTCAAAGCTGCCGCGGCCGGACAGCAAGGGAGAGTGCGAATTGCGAGCGTTCCTTCTGTTGCAGCGAAACTCATCCCGAGCGTGTTGGGTGCCTTTTGCGAGCAGTATCCAAATGTAGAAGTAAGCTTGATCGATGATAACGCGGCGGGCGTCGAGGCTCGCCTACTCTCCGGTGAGGTTGACTTAGCGCTCGGTAACCCCTCTCACCTCGATGAGGGCGGCATTGACTTTACGCCGCTGTTGTCCGACCCCATTGGCGTGGTGTGTTTAAAAGATAACCCTATTGCCAATCAAACAGAGGGAATCGAGTGGCAAACTTTGCTCGAACAACCTTTTATTCGTAACGGCACCTGTACGCTTCTCGATCCAACCCCAGCCAGAGCACTGAGTGAGCAAGCGCTCTATTCGGTCGAGAATATCACTTCGCTGTTTTCTGTCTTAGAACTTGGGATTGGTGTCACGACCCTACCGAAGCTTGCTTTCCCAACCAATGAAACACGCTTGGTTTGGATCCCGCTTATCGATCCACCGCTTGAAAGGAAAATTGGTATATTTACGTTAACCGATCGCACGATCTCGCCTCAAGCTAAAGCATTTCACGATCTTTGTGTGCACTATTTAAACTACCAAAAAGAAGATAAATAATGGTTCGATTAACATGCAGATAATTGAAAGCCTCCATATTCAGAGTGGAGGCTAATTTGTATTTGTGTATTCGCTTCGTTCTATTTTTTGCGACGATTTCGGTTCTTATACACCACGCAAAAGTTACCACGCTTGGTACGACACTTTGAGCAACGTTCGCAATCTACTGGTGCGCGATTGCCTTCTTTCCAACGTCTGATCAACTGTGGTTCAGCCAATAAAGGGCGTGACACAGCAAAAAATTGGATATCTGTGTTTTCTGCAATTTTCTCAATCGCATCAATGTCACTCAATCCGCCGACAGTAATCACCGGTATGTTAACGTCCTGACTGATCACGTGCCCATATTCGTGAAAGTAACCTTCTTCTTGTAGTGTATAACCATCGAACGTTTCACCAACAAGTTCGTTTGCTCTGCCGTGAATATTGCCAGACACGATGATCGCATCAACACCTACTTCTTCAAGTTTCTTACAGACGACGCGAGTTTCATCGAACGTTAAACCGCCGTCAAAGAATTCTGTCGCGGTAAGCTTCACAAGGATTGGGAAAGTATTCCCAACCAGCTTTCTGGTTTCAGAAAAAATTTCTAAAAGGAAACGCATGCGATTTTCTAAGCTACCACCGTATTCGTCTTCGCGACGATTATAGTACGGGCTTAAAAACTGGTTAATTAAGTAAGTGTGCGCCGCATGAATCTCTACGCCGTCAAAACCAGCGTCTTGAGCACGTTTACTCGCCAATGCGAATGCCTTTACGATGTAATCGATCTCGTCCTTAGTCATCGCTTTGCCTTGCGTATTCGTGCCACGCTCAGGCACGTCACTCGGAGCGAAGATGACACGCTCACCGACGTTGTATGTGGTTTTGGTTCCACCGTAAGCAATTTGCATTACGATTTTAGAATCGTGTTGATGTACTAGCTCTGTTAGCTTTTTGTATTCTTCAATAAAAGAGTCGTTGTAGATCCCCATCATCCCAGCGTTGGGTTTCTCTTCTTCCACGATATTGGCATAACCGGTCACAATTAGACCCACTTCACCTTTCGCCAACTCTTCGTAAATATCGTAAAGCTTATCCGTCATGTGGCCATTTTCGGTCGCCATGTTCTCCCACGTTGCGCTGCGCACAAAACGGTTCTTTAGGGTCATGCTGCCAATGCGGGCTTTGGAAAACAAAATGCTCAAAACCAGTCCTCTTAATGTTGTCTTTATGGTTCTATCTTTTCCCAAGTAACCAAGAACAAAAAAGGAACAGCGATACACAACGTATGGCTGTTCCTTCTCTGAATCCGTGAGACCTGCAAACTACAGGCGCACCTTAATGCCTCGTGGGTGGCAAAACTTTAATCTGGATTAAGGTTTAGTGAGATAAGCTTGTAAGCAAAGCAACTCGGCCGATTTCTCAGTTTACCTTCACTCTACATTCTGGGGGTAAGATCTTCTCTTTTTCGAATGAGACTTCACAATCCACAAGAACGCTTCCTCCCCCATGTAGGTAAAAGTAATCAAGCACGAAAAATACTTTATTATCACGCTCTCCATACTCTTCTACAAACACGCCAGCACTCTGGTTGAAATCCAGTTTTTCATTATCTAGAGAAATGGAGGAAAGTCGAAATACATCATTTATTTCATAATCTGAACGATTAATTGTATCGACTTCAATCACTGGATTAATCTCCATGTTGTGGATAATAAGCCTGACAAGAATATCTTCAATGCGATAAGTTTCCACGGAGCTAACCGAGGACGGAACTTGGGCTAATACGCATGAAGAAATTGCAACAATTGAAAAAAGAGTAAAACGACGAAACATGAACCAAGACCATAGTAAAAAGGGATAATCATATTATCTCTTTTAGGCATGAATTCGAGTCTAGCAAAGCATGTAGCTCTCAGAATGGGAGCTACATGGAAGTGATATTAAAAAACTTCAAACTCAATAAATAAACGGCAACGGAATAAGCTCTAATCCTAGTACACCACTAATCCCCATCACCACTAGCAGTGAGACTTTAAACACCGACTTTGACCAAGCGATGTAGTTGCTGTCGTCAATACTGCGAAAGGTCACTTTCGTCCACATAAAGCAAACAACCGCTGCAACCGCTAAGTATTCATACCCGGCTTCACCAAGTAAAAATAACCCCAACGATACGGCCCCAAACGCCACGACATACGCTTTCATGTGTCGATGCGCTTTATGAATGCCCTCTTTAACTGGTAATACGGGAATCCCGGCTTCTCGGTAGTCTTGCATCCGGAACATGGCAATCGCGTACGAGTGCGGCATTTGCCAGAGACAGAACATGGTAAAGAGTAAAATCGCTTCCAAGCTAATAAAGTTTGTTACCGCCAAGTAACCCACCAATGGCGGAACTGCGCCTGAAATACTTCCCACTAAAGTTCCATACACCGAGTTACGTTTGTACCACATCGTGTAAAAGAACACGTAATACACGTAGCCAAGCAAAACGACGACAGCGGATAGTGGGTTCACTCGGATAAATAACAGTGCGGTTCCTACCAGCAATAAAGCAAGTGCATAAACAAACGCAATATCGATATTGATGTTGCCTTTCACTGTTTCACGATTTTGTGTACGTGCCATCTTTTGGTCGATATCACGATCAAAAATATTATTCACCACACAACCTGAAGCGATGACTAACCCCACACCAACTAACGTTGTAACGAACAACATTAGACTGGCTGGTTCTGTTTTTGCGGCGAGGAAGAACCCCGCCGCAACAGAAATCAGGTTGCCGAAAATAATGCCCGGTTTGGTGATAGACAAATAACTTTTCAGCATACCTTAGCCTACAACTTCATGTTGACGTTCATGTTGTAGATGATCCATACCGAGCCAGCGATAAGGATAAGTACAACAATGGCGGTAAACATCAGTGATACAAGGTTCCAACGTCCGTCGGATGTTTTTGTTTCCATGTGCAAGAAGTATTTGAAGTGAACAAATATCTGCACTAATGCACATCCAAATAGAATCGCATAGGTTGTTGTATCTGGTAATGATTTCGTCCAAACAAAGTAGAACGGAATTACCGTCAGAATCAGTGAGGCAATGAAGCCTTTCACGTAATCTGATGCACTGGTTTCTACATGTTGATCCATTACATTACCCCCAGTAAGTAAACGATGGTAAAGACACAAATCCAGACGATATCTAGAAAGTGCCAGAATAGGCTTAAGCAGTTAAAGCGCATTGCCATATTGTCGTTCAGACCTTTCGTCGACAGTTGATGGTACGCTACCGCTAACCAAATCAGACCAAAGGTTACGTGCAGGCCGTGCGTACCAACCAACGTAAAGAATGCCGATAGGAATGCACTTGTTTGTGGACCATAGCCTTCTTCAATCAGGTGATGGAACTCATAGACCTCCATACAGATAAAGCCAAGACCAAGCGCGAACGTTACTAACATCCAACGTTTGAGACCAGCAACGTTGTTGCGCTTCATCGCGATAATGCCAAAACCAAATGTGATACTGCTAAACAGCAGCAGCATGGTTTCGACAAACACGAATGGGAGTTCGAAAATGTCTTTACCTGTTGGGCCCGCAATTGAATTGCTCGACAGCACAGCGTATGTCGCGAACAAGGTCGCAAACAGTACGCAGTCACTCATCAGGTAAACCCAAAAGCCAAATAGCTTGTTGCCATTCGTGTCATGGTGGTGATCATGGTCGTGATGTGCTGCGATATTAGTTTGCATACGTCACCTCCAGATCATCTTTACTTTCGCTGTCTTTCACTGAGTTTTTCTTCGCTTCTTCAAGCTGAGCTCGACGCTCGGCCTCAATTGCTTTGATCTCTTCAACTTCCACGTAGTAATCCACGTCATCGTTGTAGCTGTGCTGAATACACGTCACGATAATACCGACCAAACTTGCTGCCGCTAGCCACCAGATGTACCAAATCATGCCGAAGCCAAATAGGAGCGACCAAGCCGACACGTAGATGCCTGTTGCCGTGTTTTTTGGCATATGAATACGTTCGTATTCCACTTCTTTAGTTGGATCGAACTCGCCACTTTGTTTCTGGTACCAGAAGGCATCCAGCACATCACCTTTTGGCAGGTGTGCAAAGTTGTAGAACGGCGGTGGAGACGATGTTGCCCACTCAAGAGTACGACCACCCCACGGGTCACCAGTTAGGTCACGGTTTTGCTCGCGGTCACGGATACTCACGTAAATTTGGATGAACTGAGACAATACGCCCAGCGCAATCACAACCGTACCTGCTGCGGCAATCGACAACAGTGGGAAGTATTCAGGGTTGATGTCTTGGCTTAAACGACGAGTCATACCCATAAAGCCCAGCGCGTAAAGCGGTAGGAACGCCATTAAGAAACCAATAATCCAAAGATAGAACGCACGTTTGCCCCAAGTTTCATTCATGGTAAAGCCTGTCGCTTTCGGGAACCAGTAAGTGATCGCAGCGAAACATCCAAAGACTACACCACCGATGATAACGTTGTGGAAGTGAGCAATCAGGAATACTGAGTTATGCAGAACGAAATCTGCGCCCGGAACAGCCATGAGTACGCCTGTCATACCACCAACAGTAAAGGTGATCAGGAAGCCCACCGTCCACATCATTGGCGTCGTAAAGCGGATGCGGCCTTTGTACATGGTGAATAGCCAGTTGAAGATCTTCACCCCTGTTGGGATAGAAATGATCATCGTGGCAATACCGAAGAAGGCATTTACGTTCGCGCCAGATCCCATCGTAAAGAAGTGGTGTAGCCAAACGACAAACGCAAGAATCGTGATAACTACGGTAGCCCAAACTAGCGATGTGTAACCGAACAACTTTTTACGTGAGAAGGTTGCGGTGACCTCTGAGAACACACCAAAAATTGGCAAGATCAAAATGTACACTTCTGGGTGGCCCCAAGCCCAAATCAGGTTGACGTACATCATTACGTTGCCGCCAAGATCATTGGTAAAGAAGTGCATGCCTAGGTATCTATCCAGCGTTAGCAGAGCGATAGTCACCGTTAGGATTGGGAATGAAATGATGATCAAAATGTTTGCACACAGAGACGCCCAAGTGAAAACTGGCATCTTCATCATTGGCATAGACGGTGTACGCATACGCAAAATGGTCGCGAAGAAGTTCACGCCTGTTAACGTCGTACCAACCCCTGATATCTGTAGCGCCCAAATCCAATAATCGACCCCGACTCCTGGGCTAGCCTCAATACCTGAAAGCGGCGGATACGCCAACCAACCGGTGCGACCAAATTCACCTAAGCCGAGAGACATGTTTGTTAGGATGACACCAACAACAAACAGCCAGAAGCTCAAGTTATTCAGATACGGGAAAGCTACGTCACGCGCACCAATCTGCAATGGCACGATGATGTTCATCAGACCAATAACCAATGGCATCGCTACGAAGAAGATCATGATCACGCCATGGGCAGTAAAAATTTGATCGTAGTGATGCGGTGGTAAGTAACCTGCTTCACCCGCAGAAGAAAGGAGTTGCTGACTACGCATCATGACTGCGTCAGCAAAACCACGAACAAGCATCACCATCGCTACTGCGATGTACATGAAGCCAAGTTTTTTATGGTCTACTGAAGTAAACCATTCATTCCACAAATATTGCCACTTTCCGGCTTTAGTTACCGCGTAAACTACGGCTAAACCAACCAGCGCCACAACCGCTAAGGTGATGACGATAATAGGTTCGTGGAATGGAACTGAATCAAGAGTTAATCTTCCAAACATTACGATTATCCTTGGTTTTCAGGCAAACAGTTCATTGAACCAGGATGCTGAGTCACAACGTCGGTGAACAAGAACGGAGGAACGCTAGAGAACAAAGTGACTGGCTCTGCGATACTTGGCGCTGCCAGTGAGCTGTATTGCTCCCAATCTTCAATACGATCAGGGCTCGCCTTCACTTTCTGCACCCAATTTAGGAACGCTGCACGATCAGACATTGCGGAGGCTGTGAACTTCATTTGCGAAAAGCCTTCGCCGCTGTAGTTCGATGCAAAACCCTTGTAGTCACCTTCGTGGTTCGCTATCAGGTTGAGCTTGGTAACCATTCCTGGCATCGCGTAGATCTGTGTACCTAAGCGAGGGATGAAAAACGCGTTCATGATGTTGTCCGAAGTCAGTTTGAACTGCACTGGCACATCTTTCGGGAACGCCACATAGTTCACCGTCGCAATGTTTTCTTCTGGATAAATGAACAACCATTTCCAATCGAGTGACACCACTTCGATGGTCATTGGTTTAACATCACTTTCCAAAGGTTTGGATGGCTCTAGTTCATGAGTCGAACGCCATGTGATCGTCGCAAGAATCGCAATGATGATGATTGGAATTGTCCATACCACCACTTCGATTTTGGTCGAGTGTGACCACTCGGGTGCGTACTCTTCTTCAGTGTTAGAGGCGCGGTATCGGTAAGCAAAGTAAATCGTCATTAGAATCACAGGGATTACAACGATCAACATCAGCAAAAGAGCAGTAATAATTAGCTCTTTTTCCTGCACACCAATGGCACCTTTGGGGTCAAGTAAAGCTGAATTACATCCTGAGAGCATAAGTATGACGGACGCCAAACTTCCCCTCGACAAGATGCGTTTATATCTTGAGGCTTCCATTAACTTTCTCGATGGTTGTCTGGTTTCAAAACAAATGCCAATCACAGTAAATAAGAGCTCAGAAACAGCGCAGGGGAATGTTTGATAAAAAGGCAAAAATTTTGATAAGTAGTTATTCTACTTACAAATTTTTCAGCGCCGTTATCAAGCATCTTAACCAGCTAGAATGAACAATTACTTGCTACGATTGGTATCAAGCTAAGAACCAGTTGTTATAGTCATTAGAATGTTTATGTGTTGAGCATGAGTAACGTCGGGATCAGAGCGAAACAAAACGGAATTGAGTGGAGATCAAAACCACACTATTAGTGTGAGTTTATTGTTACACTTTGAAACACAATGTTACATTTGGCGCATTATGAGGAGTAAAAAGTTAAAGCTCATTAGCCACAACTGGAAACTAACCTTCCATTAATGAAACCCACACTCTTAAAATAGGAGATTAACCTCAACACGAATTTCACGTGTTTCACAGTTAATGTCTTTTGAAACAGACAGTTGCAAATTCATTTTGATGAGACTGACTATCAACTGCATTTACATAGATAGCTTGATTACGAAGGGGAAATTAAAAGTGGAAAATTGTGATTAATGTCAAAATAATGATTTCACTTAGTATTTGAGTGGTATTTACTTCTCATTATTTACTTTTGGCAAACCATTCGCAGGGCGAATCCAAACATGAGTAATAAACACACTTACGTTGCCCAGAGCTGGCTCTCGGAAAAATAGGAAATGTTGAAAGGGAAAGAAGCTTGTCATTCCGGTCTGTGGGGCCTAACCCTAGGGCTTTACATACGAATGCCTCCATCTACTTCTAAAACTCTGCCAGTAAAGTAATCACTCTCAAGAATGTATTTTACTGCATGCGCGATTTCACTTGTTTCACCCATCCTTCCAATTGGGATCATCTTTTCTAGCCGTTCTATGGCTTCTGGTTTCATTTGCTCTGCCATCGCGGTATGTACCACACCTGGTGCAATCGCCGCCGCGCGGATACCGTATCTTGCTAACTCACGGGCCCACGTTGTTGCCATGGTTGCGACCGCCGCTTTAGATGCAGAATAATTGGTTTGACCGATATTCCCTGCTCTCGCGACACTAGAAATATTGATGATAACGCCTTGTGAACCGCTCTCAATCATCTTGACGGCAGCTTCACGCCCACACAAAAATGTCCCCGTAACGTTGACGTTCATGACCAAATTGAATTGATCCAAAGACATCTTACTGATCACGCCGTCTTTTGATTTTACAAGTAACCCATCTCTTAGCACGCCAGCGTTATTGACTAGCCCATTGAGTTGGCCAAAATCTTGGATAACCGCTTCAAACGTGTTTTCAACATCGATTTCGCTCGTTACATCCACTTGATAAGTCAACGCTTTTGCGCTCAGCATTCGGCACTGCTCTTGTGTTTCCATTAAGCCGCTAACGTTTACATCTAATAACGCTAAATCTGCACCGGCTTGAGCAAGCGTAATTGCCATCATTTGCCCAAGTCCCTGCCCTGCACCTGTAATGGCAATGACACTATTTTTAATATCCATAGTTACTGCACTCCGTCGCTAATAATGTTCCCTATTTCAAGCCTGTTTAGGAGGTCCGAAATGATGAGTTTTACTTCACCATTTCAGACGGTTTTGTAGCAAAACTCAGTCTAGCCCTTCTTACTCTTGTAAAACTCAAACAAGCTTGAGAAGTCGAGCTCGCCATGGCCGCTCGCGTTGTGGAAAGAATATAAATTACGCGCCAGTGAGCCCATCGGAACCGAAGAGTGTGTTTGTAACGCCGCATCTAACCCCAAACCGAGATCTTTCAACATAAGTTTGCTCATAAAGCCCGGTTGGTAATCGTTGCTGGCTGGTGCACTGTCCATCACGCCTGGGCAAGGATTGTAAAGCTCCAATGCCCAATTTCGGCCTGAGCTTTGAAGCATGATGTTTGATAACACTTTGGGATCGAGCCCATGATCGATACCTAGATTTAGCGCCTCGCACGTACCAGACATTAAAATGCCGAGCATAAGGTTGTTACAGATTTTCGCCATTTGACCATCGCCCGCTTTACCGGCATGGAAAACATTTTTTCCCATGTACTGCAAAATGGCATTGGCTTTAGAAAATGCTTCATCCGAGCCACCAACAATAAAGGTTAATGTCGCCGCTTTAGCGCCGGCAACGCCACCCGAAACGGGCGCGTCGACAAACAACACGCGTTTATTTGCCGCTTCATTGGCGACTAATCGCGCAGAGTCCGGATCAATAGTTGAACAATCAATCATCAAGGTACTTGGCGAGACAAGATTGAGGACACCTACGCCGCCGTGTAAGTCACCAAGATACACGGAACGAACGTGAGAACCTGCTGGTAGCATCGTGATGACTGTGCTTGCACCATCCACGACTTCCTCAATAGAGCTCGCCACCACCGCACCAAAAGGTGCAAGTTGCTTTGCCGCTTCGCTATCGACATCAAATACTTGCACGTTAAATCCAGACGCTAATAAGTTTTGCGCCATCGGATGCCCCATTCTTCCTAAACCGATAAATGCGATGGTACTCATGATCATTCTCCTTATTGACCTAGTGTTTGTTCACCCAAATCAGCAAGCGGATGTTCGTCATCCGGCCAAAGTGAGGTAAACAAGGTATCGATGACATCTTCATCGACTTCACTGACACTGTTAAACATCCAGTTAGGTTCGCCATCCCGGTCAATAAGCCGAGAACGGACGCCCTCTTTAAACTCACCTAATAAGGCGCTGCGAACCGATAAACTCAGCTCCAAGCGGAAGCAATCTGCAAGTGGTAAGCTGTGGTATTCTTTCACTTGTCTGAAGCAAATATGTGCGGTGATCGGACTGCCCGCGGCGAACGTTTGTTTCGCGTTTTCTATCCACTGACTGTTCCCTTCGATAGCCATGATTCGCTGTGCTATTGCATTAAGATCAAAGCCTTTGCACGCTTCCTCTATCTGATCTAAGTATGGACAAATTTGCGTGGTTGGTTTGCTATCAATAACCTGTTCTTCCATTAATTGTAGTAGCGCAGTTACCAACTCTTTCGCATCTTCTTTGCCCCACTGGAGCCGCTTTAGCTCATCCAGTAAGGTGGGATACTGCTCTTCCAACAGTAACCAATCGGCCAAACCAATAGTGACAGCGTCACTTGAATTCGCCATGGAACCTGTCAATCCGAGGAATAAACCCACTTGCGGATCTATCTGGCTTAAAAACCACGTACCTCCCACATCAGGATACAGTCCGATATTGATTTCTGGCATAGCAAGGCGTGATGTTGTTGTCACAACTTTATGGCTGGTTCCCATAAAAAGCCCCATCCCACCACCCATGACAATACCTTCTCCCCAGCCGATAATGGGTTTGTTGTAAGTGTGGATAAGATAGTCACACCCATACTCCAACGAGAAATAGTCCGTACAGAACTCTACGATTTTTTCTTTACTCTCGTTATGCATGACGTGATACATAGCTCGAACATCGCCACCAGCGCAGAATGCTTTTTCACCAGCGCCAGTGAGTACCACACAAGTCACATGCGGATCGTCTTGCCACTTGATAAGCTGATCGTTAAGTTGGACTAACATGTCATACGTCAATGCATTCAATGAAGCGGTGTTGTCTAACGTTGCGATACCAATGCGGTGCACGCCATCTAAGCACTCTATTTCACTGATGGTTACCATCCCTGCCATGTGGCCTCCTATCGGTTTTTCCATTGCGGTGGGCGTTTTTCTAAAAAGGCGCGAACACCCTCAACTTGATCTTCCGTATCAAAAAGATTCAGAAACAACTCTCGCTCTTTCATTAAGCCGTGCTTAAGTGGCGCAGAGCGCATATTTTGAATGAGCGCCTTACATGCGGCGACAGAAGATGGTGACTGGTTCGCAACAGATTCAGCAAGCTCCAACGCTTTACTTAAAGCTTCGCCTTTGGGAACCAACTCCTCAGCCAAGCCTAGTTCTTTTGCTTTGTCAGCGCTAACTTGTTCTCCACATAAAATGATGCGCTTTGCCCAGCCTTCTCCTACTAACGCTGTGAGGTTTTGGGTACCGCCAGCGCAGGGCAAAAGTCCGACTTTGGCTTCAGGTAAAGCAAGTACCGCTTGCTCTTCAACTACTCGAATATCACAAGCTAATGCCACTTCTAAACCTCCGCCCATGGCGTAACCATTAATGGCGGCAATGGAAACACCACGGAATTCCGAGAGCGTTTCAAAAGCTTCACCAAAGCATCGCGCCATGTCTAACGCAACCGCTTTGTCACCATCAGAAAATAGCTTGAGATCCGCACCTGCAGAGAAAAACTTTTCTCCACTGCCGGTTAAAACCAGTGCGTAGACCTGCTTATCATTGTTAAGTGTGAGTATGAGCGACTTCAATGCCTTGAGGCTCTCTGCTGTCCACGTATTGGCTGGCGGGTTGTTCATCGTCACCACCGCAACGTGATTAGCGATCGTATGTTGAATGGCTTCTTGGGTTAATGGCATATATGAATCCTTTCTCAATGAACAAATCCAATACTTCGCTACAGCAAGGTCGACTCCTCAGAGAGCAAACGGCGCGCGATGATTAAACGCATAATTTCGTTCGTTCCCTCCAGAATTTGATGCACACGCACATCTCTGAAATGACGTTCCATTGGATACTCTTTGATATAACCATAGCCGCCATAAAGCTGCAGCGCTTGGTCGCAAACCTGAAAGCCCACATCGGTTGCGAACCGTTTTGCCATCGCGCAATAAGCAGTGGCATCTGGGTCATTTCGGTCGAGCTTACTGGCGGCATAGCGCACCAACTGCCGCGCAGCCACTAGCTCTGTCGCCATGTCTGCCAATTTGAATTGTAAGGCTTGAAACTGCGCAAGCGGCTTGCCGAACTGCTTACGTTCTTGAATGTACCGTGTCGCCTGATTAAGGGCCTGTTGAGCCGTACCGACGGAGCAGGTCGCAATGTTTATACGCCCTCCATCAAGCCCTTTCATCGCAAAGACAAAACCGTGCCCTTCTTCGCCCAGTAAATGGCTAGCTGGAATAACGACATTTTCAAAAGTAACCGCTCGTGTTGGTTGGCTGTTCCAACCCATTTTGAGTTCTTTGCGCCCATAGCTGATACCATCTGTTTGAGCAGGAACAACACATGCAGACACGCCTTTGGCACCCGCTTCTCCGGTTCTCGCCATCACGACCAAAACATCTGTCTCTCCTGCGCCAGAGATAAAGGTTTTGCCACCGTTGAGGACATACTTATCCCCCTTTTTTGTAGCGGAAGTGGTCAGTGCAGCGGCGTCTGATCCTGCGTTGGGCTCGGTTAAGCAATAGGAGCCTAACCATTCCCCAGTAACTAACTTCGGGCAGAACTGCGTTTTGGCTTCATCGGTAGCAAAACTGGCTATCATCCAACTGACCATGTTGTGAATCGTCATAAACGCCGTAGTGGACGTACATCCCATGGCCAGTTGTTCAAAGATAATTGAAGCATCTAAGCGACTCAGCCCTAGGCCACCTTGCGCTTCTGGAGTGTAGAGACTCAGGAAACCTAACTCTCCCGACTCTCTCAATACGTCTTTGGGGAAGATCTGTTTTTCATCCCACTCCGCCGCCATCGGCGCTAAACGCTCATCGGCAAATTGCTGAGCGGTATCGGCAAATGCACGTTGATCTTCATTAAGTTCAAAGTCCATAAAAGCTCCTTCTATTCACTCAGCGCAGTTGGATGGTCAAATTAGGCCCCGTTGGAATATCGTCATCAAACCAACGTGCCGTCACCGTTTTAGTCTCGGTATAAAAACGTACCGCTTGTTTACCATACGCATGCAAATCGCCATAGAAACTGCCTCTCCAGCCTGTAAAAGAGAAAAATGGCAAAGGTACCGGAATAGGCACATTGATCCCAACCTGACCGACTTGAATGTCATGCTGATATTTTCTTGCAGCAGCGCCATTAGCCGTAAAAATGGAAGTGCCGTTCCCGTATGGGTTGCGATTCACTAACTCAATAGCTTCTTGTAACGTATCCACTTCCATGCAAACCAAAACAGGGCCAAATATCTCTTGCGTGTAAATCGACATATTCGCTGTTACACCGCTAAACAAGGTTGGGCCAATCCAGTTTCCATCGGGAAAGCCTTCCACTTCACACTGACTGCCATCGAGTTCACACACTGCGCCTTGTTGTTTTCCATCTTCAATTAGGTCCAATACGCGTTGTTTAGCTTGTTCACTGATGAGTGGGCCATAAGCAGCTTGCTCATCGTCCCAAGGCCCTGGGTGTACTTTCGCCATTGCCTGTTTGAGGTCTGTAATCCATTGTTTTGAATCGCCGACAAATACCGCAACAGAAATCGCCATACAACGCTGCCCCGCCGCCCCAACGGAGGACCCCACTAGGTTATTCACCACTTGTTCTTTGTTCGCATCAGGCATGATCACCATGTGATTTTTAGCACCAGCAAAAGCTTGAACGCGTTTAAAGTGTTTCGTACCCGTGGTGTAGATATAACGGGCAACAGGAACCGAGCCAACAAATGACACCGCTCGAATGTCAGGATGAGCCAGTAGGAAGTCGACTTGGTCTTTGCAACCGTGAACGATTTGCAACACTCCTTTCGGCGCGCCAGCTTGCTCAAATAGTTCGGCTAGACGGATAGAAGTCAACGGCACTTGTTCGGAAGGTTTGAGCACAAACGTATTGCCCGCCGCGATAGCGATTGGGAACATCCACAACGGAATCATGGCAGGAAAGTTAAACGGCGTAATGCCGCAACACACACCTAGGGGCTGAATCATTGAGTAACTATCAATATCCGTGGCAACATTTTCGACGGTTTCGCCCATCATATTGCTGGCAATGTTTGCAGCCTGCTCAACAACCTCTATACCTCGCCACACATCGCCTTTAGCATCCGCTAAAATCTTACCCGTTTCATGAGAAAGCAGTGTGGCAAGCTCATCATGATGTTCTTTGAGAAGGTGCTGATAACGAAGCATGACTCTGGCACGCTCGGATACTGCCACTTCCTTCCAGGATTGGAATGTCTCTTTCGCATTATCAATGGCGGCTTCCATCTCGTGATCCGTTGAGCAGGGAACGTACGCAATGACATCATTAGTGGCAGGATTGGTCACCTCAACCCAATCCGAAGTTTGAGATTCACGAAACTCTCCACCAATAAACAAGGGAACCAAACGAGTCATCATTTACTCCTTCTGATTTCAATTAAAGCGGTATTTCAATGCCTATCGCCGTTGCCTCTCCACCACCGATACAAAGTGACGCAACGCCTCGCATCACTTTTTTGGCGTCTAGATCACCGTCGGTACCTAAAGCTTGTAGCTGACGCAAACTATGAATCAATGTCACCAGAATTCGTGCGCCACTTGCGCCTATCGGATGTCCCAGTGCACACGCTCCGCCTTTAATATTGACTTTACTCATATCAAGCCCAAGTTCTGCTACCGCGATTTGTGTCACGACAGCAAAGGCTTCATTTATCTCCCACAGATCCACTTCGTCAATTGACCAATCCAATTGAGACAACAACTGTTCAATCGCATAAACGGGAGCCAAAGTATATTCAGCAGGTTTTCTGGCGTGTGTGGCGTGAGACTTGATAACGGCGAGTGGCTCAAGACCTTGGTGGATCGCAGTCTCTTCATCCATTAGAACAAGCGCTGCAGCGCCATCGGAAATCGCACTCGAATTAGCAGCGGTCACCGTGCCTTTTTTATCGAATGCAGGTTTGAGTTGAGGGATTTTATCCAGAACAATCGAGCGCGGGTGCTCATCGTAATCCAACGTTCCTTGTTCAGACTTGGTGTTGAATTCAATCGGTGAGAGCTCGTCTGCAAATAAGCCTCGCTCTTGAGCTTCCAACGCACGTTTTGCCGACATCACTGCCCATTCGTCCATTTGCTCTCTGGTAAACTTAAGCCTGTCTGCGACGTGCTGAGCATAAACACCCATTAAGTGCCCTTCATACGCATCTTGCAATCCATCGAGAAACATGTGGTCATACGTCGACTGGTGGCCCATGCGCATTCCCTTTCTCGCCTCTTTCAATAAATACGGCGCATTGGTCATACTCTCCATACCACCAGCAATGGCCGTTCGAATCATTCCAGCTTTGATAAGATCGTGCGCCAACATGACGCTCTTCATGCCCGAGCCACACACTTTATTGATAGTCGTGCACCCTACACTCATGGGTAAATCCGCACCAATTGCCGCTTGTCTCGCCGGGGCTTGCCCACAACCCGCAGGGAGCACACATCCCATGAAAACTTCATCTACAGATGTCACATTCACTTCATGCATCGCAGCTTTTATCGCTTGTGCACCTAATTGGGGAGCGGAGTAAGTTTGCAACTTTCCTTGAAAGCGCCCGATCGGCGTTCTCTTCGCGCTGACAATCCAGATGTCTTTTTCCATGATTCGCATTCCCTTGAGGTATATGTGAACACTAGACTGACTGATAACGCCCTTGCATGACATTGCTTACCAAGTGCTACGCCAGTCTTTGTCGCCCTTTCTCACTGACAAACTTTCATACTGCGATTTCTTGACGTTTACGTAAGCATAGCACTAGCCTTTACAATGAGATGAAAAAACACACCAAGTAGGCGTTTATCTTTCAAAATTTGCGTTCGGCCTTTCCGTTGAAGGTTCGATTTCCAGAAACTGGATTTTTATTCGAGGTAAGTATGTTATGGAAAAATACAAGATCAGTGACCTCGCCAAGGAGTTTGATATTACCACTCGCAGTATCCGGTTTTATGAGGACGTAGGTCTGATTGAACCAGAGCGAAAAGGCAACATGCGCGTTTATCAACGCAGAGATAAAATTCGTCTCAAACTGATTTTGAGAGGGAAACGGCTCGGTTTTTCACTGGCAGAAATTCGTGAACTTTTCGAGCTCTATGACATGCAACAAACCGAAGGACAGTTATTGAAAATGCTCAATATCATTGAAGAGAAACAAGCAGTCCTACAACAGCAACTCAATGACATCAGCGTCGTAATGGCAGAGTTGAATGCCGCTAAAGAACGCTGTATTCAAACACTCAAAAGCAAAGAGACATAACCGCTATACTCAAATAGCGACACTGCAATCGGCTTTTCCACCTTACCTCTGATATCGGGAGACGTTATGAAAAGCACCTACGCCCCACTGAATTTCGGACTTGGTGATACCATCGATATGCTCCGAGACCACGTTAATGCCTTTTCTACGGAACATATTGCTCCCATCGCCGCAGATATAGACCGCGATAACCAGTTTCCGAAGCATTTGTGGCCTTTGTTTGGAGATATGGGGTTGCTTGGTGTCACCGTCGATGAAGAATTTGGTGGTGCAGGCATGGGATACCTCGCTCACGTTGTGGCGATGGAAGAAATCAGCCGTGCCTCTGCCTCCGTCGCTTTAAGCTACGGCGCTCATTCTAATCTGTGCGTCAATCAGATCTTTCGCAATGGCACTCCTTCTCAACGCAAGAAATACCTTCCCAAACTCATCGATGGTACGCACGTTGGCGCCCTAGCTATGAGTGAGCCCAATGCAGGTTCAGACGTGATAAGCATGCAACTGAAAGCAGAGAACAAGGGCGACCATTTTGTACTAAATGGCAACAAAATGTGGATCACCAACGGTCCCGACGCTGACATAGTGGTGCTTTACGCTAAAACGGATGTCAATGCAGGTTCACGAGGTATTACCGCATTCATTGTTGAACGCAACGTCGAAGGTTTCAGCCATGCTCAAAAGCTGGACAAACTAGGCATGAGAGGCTCGAACACTTGCGAACTTGTGTTTAACAATTGCGTAGTGCCGAAAGAGAATATTCTTGGCGATCTGAATCAAGGCGTCGAGGTGTTAATGAGTGGACTAGATTACGAGCGCGTCGTCCTCGCTGCCGGACCACTCGGGATAATGCAAGCTTGCATGGACATTGTGGTCCCGTACGCACATGAACGAGAGCAGTTTGGAAAATCCATTGGCGAGTTTCAGTTAGTTCAGGGCAAGATCGCCGATATGTACTCTCGAATGAGTGCAGCAAAAGCGTATGTATATACCGTCGCAGCGGCTTGTGATCGAGGTAACGCAACGCGTAAAGATGCCGCAGGAGCGATTCTATACAGTGCAGAACTCGCCACACAAATGGCACTCGATGCAATCCAATTGCTCGGTGGGAATGGCTACATCAATGAATACCCTGCTGGTCGTTTGCTACGTGATGCAAAGCTTTATGAAATCGGTGCGGGTACCTCAGAGATTCGCCGCATGTTAATAGGCCGAGAACTGTTCGAAGAATCTCGCTAAAGGAACATACGATAAGGAAGTCATTATGGCCATTATCAAAAGTAAAACTAAGCCAACTGACGAGTTATTTCTTTCCAATAAAGCTGCGATGGAAACGTTGGTCACTCAACTGAATCAACATATCGAGACCATCAAACAAGGAGGCGGTGAAAAAGCCATTCAGCACCAGAGGCAAAAAGGAAAACTCCCCGCACGAGAACGCATCGCGCGCTTGCTTGATGACAACACTGACTTTCTTGAAATCAGCCAGTTTGCCGCCTGGCAAGTGTATGACGAATCCATCCCCTGCGCTGGCGTTATCGCCGGCATTGGTTTCATAGCGGGGATTCAATGTATGGTCATCGCCAACGATGCTTCGGTAAAAGGCGGAACCTACTACCCACTCACGGTAAAAAAACACCTTAGAGCGCAAGAGATAGCCCAACGTTGCCAACTCCCCTGCATATACTTGGTGGACTCCGGTGGCGCAAATCTCCCTCATCAGTCCGACGTCTTCCCCGACAAAGAACACTTTGGTCGCATTTTCTTTAACCAAGCGAGGATGTCAGCAAAAGGCATCCCTCAGGTTGCTGTTGTGATGGGGCTTTGCACTGCTGGGGGCGCATATGTTCCTGCCATGGCGGATGTGTCCATTATGGTCAAAGAGCAAGGCACCATATTTTTGGCGGGACCGCCTCTGGTGAAAGCGGCCACTGGCGAAGTCGTGACGGGTGAAGAGCTCGGCGGTGCAGACGTGCATTGTCGTAAATCTGGTGTTGCTGATTATTACGCTGAAAATGATGAGCATGCCCTAATGCTTGCTCGAGAAGCCATTGCCAATGCCAATAGAGCGAAATCGATTAAGCCGGAAAACACCGTGCTACCTCCCCGCTACGATGCAAAAGAAATCTACGGAATCGTGAATGCCAACTTACGACTATCATTCGACGTTCGAGAAATCATTGCCCGCATCGTCGATGATTCTGATTTTGACGAATTCAAAGCCTTGTACGGCAGAACGTTAGTGTGTGGCTTTGCTCGCATTCACGGACACTTGATCGGTATTGTGGCAAACAACGGTATCTTGTTTTCTGAATCGGCACAAAAAGGCGCGCACTTTATTGAACTTTGCGCCAAACGGAAAACACCGCTTCTCTTTCTCCAAAACATTACCGGATTTATGGTCGGGAAAAAGGTGGAAGAAGAAGGCATCGCAAAACATGGCGCCAAGCTGGTGATGGCCGTCGCTTGTGCTGACGTACCGAAGTTTACCGTGATCATCGGTGGGTCGTACGGCGCTGGCAATTATGGCATGTGCGGCCGAGCTTATGATCCAACCATGATGTGGATGTGGCCTAACGCGCGTATTTCTGTGATGGGCGGAGAACAAGCGGCAGGCGTCTTAACACAAGTTCGAAAAGACGCGAAGGAACGCCAGGGAGAAGCGTGGTCAGAGCAAGAAGAACACACTTTTAGAGAATCAATCATAGACTTGTATGAAACACAAGGACATCCCTATTTTGCGAGCGCTCGGCTATGGGATGACGGAATTATTGACCCCAAACAAACCCGTCAGGTGTTGAGTCAGGCGCTAACGGCAGCATTAAATGCCCCCATTCCTGATAGCGAGTTTGGCGTCTTCAGAATGTAAATATCCAGAGATAAATTAAGGAAGTAAGTATGCAGGAAATGCAACCAAGCATTATTCCCAACGCCCAAAGACAAGATGATGTTCTTTGGCATGTCGATGACAATGGCGTAGCGACCATCACTCTAAACAGAACAGCCAAACACAATGCTTTTGACGCTTGTACGATCGACTTGCTGATCCATCGTCTAGATTATCTCGCTTTACGAACGGATGTGCGGTGCTTGGTATTAAGAAGTAACGGCAAGCACTTTTCATCCGGAGCCGACCTGAATTGGATGCAGTCGATGGCCGACAGCACGAGGCAAGATAATTTCGTTGATGCCCAAAACTTGGCAAGACTCATGGAAACACTAGATTCGTTCCCTCAACCCACCATCGCGGTTGTACAAGGCTCCGCTTACGGCGGCGCGCTGGGATTGATTTGTTGCAGTGATATCGCCATCGCGAGCCAATGTGCCAACTTTTGCTTAAGTGAAGTTAAGCTTGGTCTAGTTCCGGCAACCATTGCGCCTTACGTCATGCGCGCTATGGGGAATCGACAAGCTAGACGCTATATCTTAAGTGGTGAAGTCATTTCAGCCGAGGATGCCGAACGGTTTGGTATTGTGCACGAAGTGAAAGAAGCCAAACAACTTGAAAGTGCGGTCGATAGCGTGATCAAGACGTTACTACTTAATAGCCCAGATGCGATGCGCAAAGCGAAAACGCTCTGTCACCAATGTCATCAAAACCCCATCGATCAACAACTGATTCACTATACTAGCAAGCTCATTGCGGACATTAGGGTATCGCCACAAGGCCAAGATGGCTTGCAAGCGTTTCTTGAAAAACGAAGCCCAAGTTGGGTAACCAAATCACAGGACAAGTAATGCTGCCTTCCAAAGTAAATATTGTCGAAGTAGGTCCACGAGATGGATTGCAAAATGAATCTCCTGTTGCGACCCAGACTAAAATCCGGTTGATCAACTTACTCTCTGATACTGGGCTAACGCATATTGAGGCGGGCTCTTTTGTTTCGCCCAAATGGGTGCCACAAATGGCGGACTCAACAGAGGTCATGAAAGCAATAACAAGGCGAAATCATGTTACTTATTCTGCCCTGACACCAAACCTAAAAGGATTCGAACAAGCCTTGGAGGCTGGTGCCAATCAGGTCGCAATTTTCACTTCATCATCAGAAGGATTCTGCCAACACAATATCAATTGCTCGATTGCAGAAAGTTTAACTCGCTTCGAGCCTGTAATGCGATTAGCCACCAAACACAGCATCCCTGTTCGAGGTTATCTATCCTGCGTTGCCGATTGCCCTTACGACGGTCCGACAGACCCTAGGCAGGTGGCGAGCGTGACCAAATCCCTCATCGATTTAGGGTGCTATGAGGTGTCTCTAGGTGACACCATCGGCACAGGCACGCCAAATCGAATTGCAGCCATGCTGGAGGCCGTCATGTTGGTTACACCTCTCCCCCTGCTTGCTGTCCATTTCCACGATACATGGGGACAAGCGCTCGCCAATATTCATCAAGCATTGAGTATGGGCATCAATACCATCGACAGTAGTGTAGCTGGGCTAGGTGGATGCCCATACGCTCATGGGGCCTCGGGGAATGTCGCGACGGAGGATGTACTGTATTTATGCCAAGGATTAGGGATCGAAACGGGGATCGACTTGGAGCTGTTAGCAAAAGCTGGCTGGATGATCAGCGAAGAGCTTAATCGAGAACCCACATCAAAAGTATCGCTAGCTTTGCGTAACCGTATGACATCTCTAACTTAAGGCGTTTATTAAACCTCGTAGTTTGCTTTGATACCAATATCAAAATGAAGTGGCATCCGCCACTTTGATATAGACAGGAAGCCCATAATTAAGCCAGACAACCCTGTTGCAATATTCGCTACCGTCAGTATTTCGAAACAAAACGCAAAGGTTGCGATGGCAAGTAGCACTGGCACCGCTTTCAAGCCTGGAACTTTAAAACAAAAGGATTCTTTCAGCGCCACACCGGAAAAAGTGACAAAGACAAAACCAAGAGAAAGCCACACGCGGGATAAGTCTGGATCGCTCACCATGAAGAGCAGTCCCACCCAAGTTGACCAGCTGATGACAGTACGCACAGTTTTACTGTAGACATGGATATTTGCTGCAGTTAATACACCTGCAATGGCGATGAGCAGCAACACATTTCGATCATAAAATGCCGCACCTTCAATAAGGTGCAAACCCGATATCGTCATCGCGATAAGCCCAAAGGCAAATACGCTAATTCCTAAACGGTATAAACAGACGCTTAAAATATCTAAAAAGTCTAGTGATTCCTGATGCTCAGTATTGGCCATGCTTCACTCCTAAATTGTTCCCTACCCACATTTCTTGAAGCTACCTAGGGATAGACAAACGAAATCGCCCGCCAGTACGATAAATAATAAGAGAGAATAAGATAAGCACACAGCCAACTAGCTTATTTGCCGTTAGCACTTCGCCATACCACAGCACGCTTAGAATGACGGTCCAAACTGGCTCTAATATCATGATCAAGGCAGCATTACCTGCCTGAACAAATTTTTGCCCCATGGTTTGCATTACGTAACGCAAGCTCGTCGCTAGCAAAGTGCTCAACGCGAACCACCACCAAATGGAGGAGTCAACCTCTGCCGGAAAAGACTCCATAAAGAAAGAAACCAACAAACCTAAACAACCAGCAGAAAAAAGCTGCACGCAAGTAAGCAGCAACACAGGCAATTTTTGAGAATATTTACTGTTCACATTAAAGTGAAGCGCAAGAACCAGTGCCGCCCCAAGAAACCAAAATTGACTGGCCGATTGCTTCCAACCGCCAACTAAAGAGAGACAGGCGAGACCTAATACCGCGATAGGCAAAGAAAGCCAGAAAATTCGTTGTGGTCGTTGACGAAACATAACCCACGCAACAATCGGCACAAATAGCATGGAGAGACTCATGATAAATGCGCCTTCCCCGAGCGTGTCGCTGATGGAGATGGCGTAAATCCATGTCATAACGGCACTACCTAACAGTAGCCCGACACCACCAGCAGAAAGCACATCTCTCAAATTCGCTTTCAACAAAGGTCGATAGCACAACGGCAGCAGACAGAGCGATGCAATAGTAAATCGCGCCCCGATAAAGCCGAAAGGTGGTAAACCCTGTATTGTTTCCTTAGAAAAGATCCAACCAAGTGCCGCGATCATCGTTGTCGCAACCAGAATAACCGTCGCTTTGCGTTCTGAGTTAAACATAAGTACTCACAAAATATGGAACACAGTATCGCAGCAAGGGAAGTTTGCTGCGCTGTTGTATCAATTTGAAAGGAGTTTCTGTCGAGCGGAAGTGAAAGCCCAATTCTCTCCTGTGTTGTTAAGCAGATTGAAGTTCTGCGGTCGGATACATTAAAGGCAGGTAAAGTCTTAAGGCAAGCGTTTTCGTATACTAAATTGCCTAAGCATCTTATGCACTAAACAAACTGGCTAAAACTTGGACCGGATGTCGAACTACCTCCCCTTCAAAACGCTTAACTTGACTGCGGCAGGAATATCCCGTGGCTAACACACGCTCGGTGGGCAGGTTCTTTATATTCGGTTTCCAACTCAGCTGATAAATAGCTTCAGACGTACTTTTCTTATCCACTTCATGGCCGAATGTCCCTGCCATGCCACAACATCCCGTAGGTATCACTTGCAGCTTTAAACCAAAGTGATGAAAAATAGACTGCCAAGACTTCTCAGTCTCCGGTACTTTGGTCTTTTCTGTGCAATGCGCCATCAAATACCAAGGCTCTTCGTCTGATAAACTTACTGGCGGCCATTCATTGAGTGTATCCACCAGCCATTCATGAGCCGTATAAACTGTAAACTCGCCCCGCTTTTCTTTTAGAACCTGATGGTATTCATCACGATAACAAAGCACTAAGGCAGCATCGATACCGATCATAGGAATTTCAAGCTCAGCAACTTGGTTGAGAAAATCCGAAGTGTTTTGTGCATTTCTGGCGAATGCCTTAAGGAAACCTTTTACATGTTGAGCTTTCCCATTAGGTTTGAAAGGCAGAACAACAGGGTGTTTCCCTAACCGCTGCAATAACTGAATAAAGTCTGCAACCAACTCGGCTTCATAAAAGCTGGTAAATGGATCTTGAACAATCAAGACGTAATTTTGCTTCACTTCTGGGGAAAGCGATTCTAGATACGCAAAGTCAAACGGGCTCACGCCAAGTGCCTGACATCGATTTTGCAACGTAGGGATAGATAGCACTGGCGAATCAATAAAACCGATGGATGTCTCTAATACTTGCGTAACGGGCCGAGTAGATGCCATTTGATTAACCAGCTTGGGGGCTTTTGCCATAATCGGCAGCAGTTGCTCAATATTCGACACCAGATAGTCGCGCAGAGGTCTGCGATAACGAGAGTGATAGAGGTGTAAAAAACGCGCTCTAAAATCAGGCACATCAACTTTAACAGGACACTGACTCGCACATGCTTTGCACGCTAGACAACCGTTCATCACCTCATAAACTTCATGCGATAAATCATCAGATGTGGGGCGAGATATCAACTTACTCAGCTTCTGAGTCAAAAGCTTAACCGATAATGTTTGATTGAGAAGCTGTTGTTCGTTAGCGAGCAAATCGAAGCCACTGTCATTAAGGCGACGCAGCCATTCACGCATTATCCCAGCCCTCCCTTTCGGAGAGTGGCGACGATCGGCTGTTACTTTAAATGATGGACACATTGGGCTATCAGCATCGTAATTAAAACACAGCCCATTGCCATTGCAAGACAGCACGGGCTTAAGCGACTCTCGGACTTCTACGGGGATCTGACGATCATAGTAGCCACGCTTGGTCGCTGTGACTTTTACCATTTCAGCGTCGCTATTCAGTGGCGTGCAAATCTTGCCCGGGTTCATTTTATTGTCGGGGTCAAACGCCGCTTTAATACGCCTTAATTCAGTAAAGAGCTCATCACCAAAGAAGGCTGGTCCATATTCTGAGCGATATCCTTTACCGTGCTCTCCCCACATTAAACCATTGTATTTTGCCACCAACGCGACCACATCATCGGACAGTTGATGCATCAACGCTTCTTGTTCGGGGTCACACATATCGAGCGCAGGACGCACGTGAAGGACGCCAGCATCCACATGCCCAAACATGCCATAATGCAGGTTATTGCGGTCTAGCAACGTACGAAATTCCGCGATAAAGTCCGCCAAATTTTCAGGCGGCACACAGGTATCTTCCGCGAATGCAATCGGCTTTGCCTGACCTTTGGTCGCGCCAAGCAGCCCAACCGCTTTCTTGCGCATGCCATAAATGGCCTGGATGTCTTGGGGTTCACGACAGACTTGATAACCGATGATACCACTGCGTCGGTGAGCCATTTCTTTATCGAGAATTGAAAGCAAGCGTTCAACTTTATCCTCAATATCATCGTCGTGACTGCCTGCGAACTCGACAAAGTTAAGCCCTTGCATCTCTTTGCCCCGCACATCTGAGATCGCGTGTTTTACCGAGTGCCAGACAATGTCTTCTCTTGCAAGATTAAGCACCTTTGCATCAACCGTCTCTACCGATAGCGCCTCTGCTTCGACCATCAAGGGAGCATTTCGCAATGCAGAATCAAAGCTATCGTATTTAACGTTCACTAACCGTCGCGTGGTAGGTATTCGCGTAAGATTGAGCTTGGCTTCAGTGATAAAAGCTAACGTGCCTTCAGAGCCACATAATATTCTCGTGACGTCAAACTCTTCACTCTTGTCGTTGATGGCATTTTTTAGGTCATAACCAGTAAGAAATCGATTCAGAGGAGGAAACTTATCCAGAATCTGTTGACGCTTGTCTCGACAAACTTCCTCCGTAATTTTTAACGCTCGCGATACTACATCACTGTTTAACCATTTGTTTTGTTGAATTGCTTCGGTATCGAGCACCGAACCATCCGCCAATACGGCTTTGAGCGCCAACACATGATCCGAGGTTTTACCATATTGCAAAGAGCCTTGGCCTGATGCATCGGTATTAATCATCCCACCTAATGTTGCGCGGTTGCTGGTCGACAGATCTGGCGAGAAGAAATAACCATAAGGGCGAACGATGTCGTTGAGTTGATCTTTGACTATCCCAGTTTCCACTCTCACCCAACCTTCCTGCTCGTTGATCTCTAACACTCGATTCATATAGCGAGACAGATCAACCACGATCCCCGAGTTCAATGATTGTCCGTTGGTGCCCGTTCCGCCTCCTCTGGGCGAAAAGGTCAGGTGCTTAAATTCATCACGATCACTGACCTTGCCAAGTATTACCACATCATGATGGTTGGCAGGAAAGACGACCGACAGAGGAAGTTGCTGGTAGACGCTGTTATCAGTCGCCATACTCAATCGAGTGGTATAGCGAGCATCAGTATCCCCCTTGAAACCAAGCTGTTTAAGGGTGTTAAAGAACTTGATAACCACAGGATCAGAGGAAACCTGTAGCGGAAGTGCAGGAAGCATAATTTGAATCAGTGCCTTACGGTTGTCTTTTTAGGTTGGTAACATAAATGCGGAGTTAAAAGCGGTAGAGGCGCTTGGGGTTATCGACCAGAATCTTGCTAAACAGTGTCGTATCTTGCGTCCAGTGCCACAAGGTATCTAACAACTGGCCATCATTTGGCATCTCAGCAGCAAAACATGGGTGAGGCCAATCCGAACCCCAGACACATTGCTCTTCATTCGCTTCTAACAAAGCTTGAGCAAATGGAGAAACGTCATCATAAGGCGGCGATTGAGGCGACAAACGATACGGAGCCGACAGTTTTGTCCACACTTTCCCTTCGGCCTTAAGCTTCAATAAGGTTTGAAAACCAGGATGAGAAATCAGCTTGTTTGTTGGCATATGTCCAAGATGATCAATCACTACGGGCACGGGTAAAGCCCTTAATCGCTGATATAAGTCATCAAACTGCGAAACATCAATTAAGCATTGAAGGTGCCAGTGTCGCTCTGCAAGGCGAGCCGCTAAACGTTCAACATCACGCCACTCAATACCACCTTTAAATAGCAGGTTCATCCGCACCCCACAAAATCCGGCTTCTTGTAGCTCATCCAGCGTTTGCTCGGAAACATCCGCATCCACGACCGCGACGCCTTTGTAGTCGTAACCTTGCTGGCGTAAATACCGTAATGTATCAAGATGCAACTGGTTGTCATTGCCATACACACTCGGCTGAACCAGCACGCCATGACGGATGCCTAATTGCTGGTGTAAATGTAGGTACGCGCCGACGCTGGCATCGGGTGGCGTGTAGGTTCGCGTTTCACTGTACGGATAACGTGAAGAAAAAACGTGGGCATGACAATCAACCGCGCCTGCAGGAATCGCAATTGTTGGTTTATGTACAAATGGGTCAGCCGCTTCACAAAATGGAATTATGCTCATCGAAAATCATCCTGTCAGAAAGGTAGAGGTGCCATCAACGAAAGCACCTCTTGAAGACTTAACTGAAGTTCTCACTCAACCAGTTTGCGATCACGCCAGAGAACTGAATAAACTTAGGATCGTCGTCCAACATCCACTCTGTGTGACCACCTTCAGGCAGTAAGAATAGAGATTTCGGCCCAGGGTATTTCGCGTACAGCGACTTTGCCTCAGTCACTGGGTGAAGGTCGTTTTCTGCACCGTGCGCAATCAAGATTGGCGCGTCTGCAAATCGCTCGTCCAGTAGAGCTTCCGGTTTGAAATTGATGAGAGAATCCGCAAAATCCAGATCAGATGTCACGCCGTAGCCCGGCGCTTTGACCAGTTCAGTGAATACATATTCGCGGCTTACTGGATCAAGCGGGTAGATTTCAAATGGATCAATCCCCTGCTTTTCTCCACCAAGAGCAAGACGTGTACGCTCTTCTAACATAAATTGACGGAACGCTTTCCAACCGTGCTCGCCACGTTGAGCAACCTGAACACGTACCGCATCATAAAAGCCGTTCATGGAGATAAGGCCATCAATCGCATCTTGGCAAACGCGGTAAGCATCAAGAATTAATCCCCCCGCCATGCCCCAGCCAGCCAGTACGACTTTGCGCCCTTCCTCGTCAGCGCGCTGTTTCACAACCGCAACCGCATTGGCGATGTCACGTACTTGTTCATCCAGGATAACTCGCTCACGAATACCCTCAGATTCACCAAAGCCACGGTAGTCAAATCCGAATACCGTAAAGCCCTTCGCAGTTAAGGCTCTCGCGTAACGCTCTGGGTGAATATTTTTTTGCCCAGTAAAGCCTGAGCAGACAATAACGATCGGTAAGTCTGGGTTGTTAACGTTCTCGTCAGTAAAGAAAGCGCCATCAAGGCGTAGACCATCACTAATTACTGGGGCTTTTTGTTCAATCATAATTATCTCGTCCAAATGAATGTGTATGCTCGACAAAGAACTCCTTGTCTTAAGTCACATCATGTTCGAATTTTGATAGCAATAATTTAACAATTGCGACATTCTTATCCAGAAATACGACATAGATGAACTGCCCACTTGGTGACCACAGAGAATGAAAACGACACACACGTATCGCATTGGTTTTTTCCTTATTCCTGATTTTTCGATGCTCTCTTTTTCGGCGGTTATCGAACCTCTTCGAATGGCCAACCGCCTCGCTGGTTGCGATTTGTATCAGTGGGATATTTATGGATTCGAAGATAAAGAAGTGTCGGCCAGTAATGGCGTTTCATTCTCGCCAACACAGTCAATCAACAACATTGCTCATTTAGACTTGCTGCTGGTTGTGGCAGGTATTGGCGCCCATGTTGCTGCTGCGAGTGGCTCGGTGAATCAGTGGTTAAAACAGGCGCTTCGTCAAGGCATCGCCGTGGGCTCGACTTCGACAGGCAGCGTGTTGTTAGCAAAAGCTGGCCTGTTAAAAAACAAAACGTGTACCGTGCATTGGGAGTCCGCCAACAGCCTGGCAGAGGAGTTTCCAAACATTAACGTGACCAGTGAGTTGTACGAATTCGACCCACGCACACCAACTTGTTCGGGCGGCTTAGCCGGTTTGGATATGATGCTTCATTTAATTACAAACCAACATGGGAGTGACTTGGCGAATCAAGTGGCAGAGCAATGCATTCACCCTGCGATTCGACCCGCGCATGATAAACAGCGGATGTCGTTAATTCGTAAACATAACATCCGCCACCCTCGCCTGCTCGACGCTGTAGAAATCATGGAAGCCAACATGGAAGAACCGCTAAAGTGCTATGAAATTGGCGAGCAAGTAGGGTTGTCGGTCAGGCAGATGGAAAGATTATTTTTGCAATACTTGCAAGACAAACCAGGCAATTACTACCTTCAATTGCGCTTAGAACGCGCTCAACATTTGTTGTTGCAAACCATGCTGTCCATCACTCAAATCAGCACCGCTTGTGGGTTCAGTTCTACATCGTATTTTGCGCGCTGCTACAAAAAACGCTATGAAAAAACGCCGCGTGAAGAGCGACGTTTAGCTTAAGATTGAGTAAAAGAAAAGAAGATTGAGTAAAAGAAAAGAAGTTCGATCTCTTCGATCTCATAGTGACTTGCTAGGCGACGTGTCAGATGGCTTATCAGACAAAGTGCCTTGGTAAAGCAATGATAGCCAAGCAAGTACCCGCTCTTTACTGGCTTTATCAAGTTGCAAACAGCCCTCTTCTATCGCTGACACGCGTGAAGCGGACAATTCTTTCTCTGCCAAAGTGCGAAACTTACCTCGCATCTCGTCTCGACTGAGAGGATTTTCAGGATTACCTCGGGCAATACAGGGAGGCGAAGTCAGTTTGTCGCCATTTTTCAACGTCACCACGACATGCGCCCAGCGTTCGGCTGGAAACTTATCATTGTAAGCGGGCTCTTCAATTAACCTCATCCGCTCCGTAAGTGCCAAGCGAGCAGGATCTTTCAGTCCTTTGGTGACGGCCTCCACCGTGACCGTATTATCAATGACCGCACTCGCGACTGAAAATGGCAAACTGTACTGAGCCTGCTCGGTTGTCTCTGGGCGCTTGGTATGCAAGCACGCCGCCTGATGAAAGCTATGAACTTCGATAAGTTCAATCTCATCAGGTTCTAGCTTATTTTCGTGTTGCAGCGCTCTCACTGCTTCAACCGCGGGTTGAGCCCAACGACAAACCGGATACGGTTTAAAGTATTGCTCCAGAATATACCAGCGCTGCCCTAAATCTGCCCACAAAGCGTGAGTTTGTTGGTCCAGCAGAGTCACGGCTGGCGCGCCAGTAAAGCCCTCTTCTGCCAGCTCTGCACTGGCAAAGCCCGCCATCGCTCCCCAGCCAGAGCCGTCTTTGAGCATGGTTGGATGTTCAATACAACGCATCATTTGGCTACGCGGGCCATAGAACTCGGCAATGCCGAGCGCATGCTCTGTTTGTGCCTCCGTTAATTCTTTTCTTCTTGCAGACACCGCAGCGACGCCCAACGCATTCCAAGCACCAGAAGTATGATAATCACAAGCGGTTTGATGCAGCGCGATTCCGGCGCGAGTTGCTATTTCGTAGCCAATGACGAGGGACGTTAATAACTCTTCTCCCGTAACTGCTGACTCATACATACTGGCGAGCAACCCCGGAAAAACAGCGACGCCAACATGGCCTTTCGTCAGGACTTGGCCGTCGTGCGCGTCCATACTGTCAATCAACATGCCGCCATATAGAGTTGCCCCACAACCACTGGCCGTGTGATCAGAAAACAGCATCGGCGTATCACCGGAAAACTGCTTCTGCGCGAGTTTGGCTACCATGTTTTGCAGCTGCGTCGCTTTACCAGCTGCGGCGACACCTAACAGATCCAAGACGCAATATTTCGCTTGTTCAATAACGTCAGCAGGAAGCTGTTCAAAGGTTAGTTCGTGAATAAATCGATGAATAGATTGCATCATCTACTGCTCCAGTTTTAGCGTTTTGCCTTCGACAATAGCGTTGTGATCAATGGTGTATTGCTGTCTCGCATGGTAGGCAGCTCGAATCTGGCTTTATCAATATCGTCCAATGACAAGGTCGCAGTTATCAAGGTTTCACCGTCTTCTGCCTGCGCCAATAGCTCACCCGTTGCAGACAAAATACAGCTTCCTCCCCAAAACCACGCTTCGCCCTCTGGCCCGTAACGATTGGCCATCAAAACTGGGGTTCCGTAGAGCACCGCATAGAATTTAACGTTAACTAACCAGTTGTCTTCATTGGAAAAGTCTTTACTGACAATACTGCTGGCCGAGTTGATCGGCGCGAGCAAAATTTCAGGCTTATCGAGTAATGCGCAATGAACCAAAGGTGGATTCCATAAATCGGCACAAATTAAAACCGAGCCTCGCCAATTATCATCAAGAGAAACGCTGGTGGTAGCCTCTCCCGAATGAAACCACTTGCCCTCTTCAAGCCCACCATAGGTTGGTAAATTGATTTTGCGATGCACAGCAACCACCGTACCACCGAGCAACCAAGCCATCGCGTTGTAGTACTCTCCCGGAGCGGCCTGTTCCACAAAGCCGACAATCACGGACATCTGCGGCGCAAGTTGCGCAAGCTCTTTAAGCCGAGCATCATCACGCTTCATGGCGACTTCACGCACAGAGGATTGGAGCTGGTATCCGGTCAAGGAGAGTTCAGGAAACAGCAATAGCTGCGACCCTATAGCCGCAGCTTGCTTTATGTAATCCTGATGAGTATTCAGATTGGCATTCACATCGCCTAACTGGGCGTTGATTTGGGCCACACTGACTTGCAGGATAGTCATGGTATTACCCCAAGTTATGCTCAGATAGGAACTGGCTTGCGACTTCTGAGATCGAACGTCGCTCCACATCAACTTGTTGATTCAAAGTCGACATCGTATCGCCATCGATCGCCGCAGAAAGCGCGTTCATTTGCTCGGCAAGCTCTGGGTTCGCATCTAGCGTTTCTTGGCGAACCACAGGAGTGATCGCGTAATCAGGGAAGAACTGTCTGTCATCCGTTAAAACGGTAAAACCAAATGCTTTGATACGACCATCTGTTGCGAATACGAGCGCAGCATCGACTTCTTTCCCTTTTAGCGCATCATAAGTTAACCCAGTATCCATGCGTTTCACTTGGTCACGTGAAGCTTTGAATTTGTAGGTTTTCTGTAAAGGTCGGAAGCCATCTTTTCGTGCATAGAATTCCGCATTCAAAGCAATGGTCATTGGCGGGTCTTGGCGCATTTGCTCGGCGAAGTCGGATAAGGTTGAGATGCCACGTTGTTTCGCATCGTCACTGCGCATAGCGAGCGCGTAGGTGTTGTTCGCTTTTGAAGGGTTAAGCCAAACTAGGCCTTTCTTCGCATCGAGTTCCTTAACGCGTTGATACACTTGCTCTGCTGGGAGCTTGTCTTTGACTTTGTTGTAAATGATCAGTGATGTGCCCGTGTATTCCCAATAAAGATCAATCTGGCCGTTTTCTTGCGCTTTACGCAAAACCGCACTGCCCATGCCCGAGCGCTTATCAACGTCGTAGCCTTTTTTGGTTAAATATTGAGACGTGATCTCCGTTAAAAGCTGTTGTTCTGTAAAGTTTTTACCACCTACGACGATTTCCGCAGATGCGTGAAAACTTGAAAGCAGTACACCAACGGCCAGCAAGCGGCGAGTAATTTGCTTCAACATGTTTGACTCCTGTCTGTGTTCAATTTTTAGGATTGTTATTGTCTAGCTCTAATAGGGTTACAGCCTTTAGGTACAGTGACATAGGAAACGGCTCCTACCACACTGTCGATAGCGATAGCCAGCATCGCTGTAGGAATAGCGCCTGCCAGCATCATGATGGGTTCATCCAGATCAATACCGGTAAAAATGAGCTCCCCTAACCCACCACCACCAATTAAGAAGGCCAGTGGAACGGTGCCCACGTTGACAGCTAACGCCGTGCGGATACCGGCAAAAATGACGAACAGCGCATTAGGAATTTCAACCTGAAACAACATTTGTAACTCGGTCATACCAATGCCTGACGCCGCTTCTTTTAAATGAGCGGGCACTTCTTTCAGTCCGATATAGGTGTTTCTGACAATCGGTAACAACGAGGCAATCGTCAGCCCAAATACCGCTGGCACGGTGCCAATGCCAAGAAAGCTCATTGCCAGCGCAAGAATGGCTAAAGTAGGAATCGTGGTCCCCACATTCAAAATCTGCATCGCCGATTCTGCGACTTTCTGAAAACGGGGACGGCTGAGCAATACGCCGACGGGAATCGCGATTAGGATCGCCAATCCACCAGACAGCAGCACCAGTTCAATGTGCTGAACCGTCAAATAAACAATGTCTTCTTGGTAGTAGAGGAAATCATCGATCGTACCCGCGCCTTGTAAATAAATACCCAACGCAAAGACACACGCTAATAAAACGAAATAGTAGGTTTGTTTGAGCTGATTGGTCACGATGCCTCCTTAGCCTGATGCAATGGCTGTGGCTCACTAAGAGAGGTATCGCGCTGATAAGTTGCGCCTAGATAATGGGTAATGCCGCGCTGTGTGACTTCGCCCACTAAGCGGCCATTCTCGTCAACACACGGCATCCAAACAATGTCGTGCGTGAACATCTTCGACGCGACTTTACGCAGATCATCCGTGGTTCGGGCGATTGTTTTCAGGCCGACATAATGTTCGCCGCAGTACCCCTTCATATTGATTGCGGTAGCTTTGGGCACATAACCGATAGGTTGGTGTTGGTCATTCACTAATATCACGGCGTCGCGATACCCATACGCGTCAATTTTGGTTAGAGCGTCGGCAAGCGTATCGTTAGGTTTCACGTACGCAAAAGTGGTCTGCATGACGGACTCAGCCGTCACTAAGCGTAGACGTTTAAGTGCGCGATCATCTCCGACAAAGTTTTTCACGAAATCATCTTTCGGGTGTGCGAGCAAATCGTCAGGCGTATCGTACTGAACCAGGTGACCATCACGGAAAATCGCAATTCTATCGGCCATTTTGACCGCTTCATCAATGTCATGACTGACAAACATGATGGTCTTGTTGAGCTCTTGCTGCATTTTAAGGAACTCATCCTGAATTACTTCACGGTTGATCGGGTCAATCGCACCAAAAGGTTCATCCATCAGCATGACGGGAGGATCCGCAGCTAGAGCTCGAGCAACTCCAATTCGTTGCTGCTGTCCGCCAGACAACTCATTTGGATAACGATTAAGGAAGACACTAGGATCAAGAGCCACCATCTCCAATAGCTCTTTTGCACGCGTCATGTACCTTGCCTTATCCCACCCTAATAACTTGGGAACCACCGCGATGTTTTCGCCGATCGTCATGTTGGGAAATAAGCCAATTTGCTGAATAACATAGCCAATGTTGCGGCGCAGAGTGACCGTATCCATCCCAGAAGTATCTTCACCACCAAGATAGATCTTGCCCGATGTCGCGGGAATAATTCGGTTGACCATTTTCAGCGTGGTGGTTTTGCCACAACCGGATGGGCCAAGTAACACACAAATTTCACCACTGGGAACTTCCATCTCAATGTGATCTGCGGCAGTCACCGGGCCATTAGGCGTTTCAAAAATTTTGGTTAGCTTGTCAATTTTGATCATTTGAATGTCCCTATTATTTATCCTTTATCGAGCAGCGGTTAAGCCCGGTGGCGTTAATCTTTTTTGTAGTCGAATCAATCCGTAATCCGCGATGATAGCCAGAAGGCTAACGGCGATGGCACCAACGATCAGTTGTCGAGGATCACTTTGCGAGATGCCACGACTGATAAACACGCCTAGCCCTCCTGCTCCGATATACGCGGCGATCGCCATAACGCCAATATTCATTACTACTGCCGTTCTCACACCCGCCATAATCACCGGAATCGCCAATGGAATTTCCACCATTTTCAAACGCTGAAAAGGCGTCATCCCGATGCCGCGAGCTGCCTCTCGGAGTGACGGTTCTACGTTGTGAATGGCGGTATAAGTGTTGCGAATAATAGGTAGCTGAGAATAAAGCAGTACGGTAATCACGGCGGGCACGTAGCCAATCCCATGACCAATGGTCGATAAGAGAGGAATCATCAAACCAAACAGTGCGATTGAAGGAATGGTGATAATGATGGACGCTACGTAAAGCACCACTTTCGCAACGCGCTCATTTTGTGTGATAAGAATGCCGATAGGTACGCCAGTTAAGATGGCAAGCCCAACAGCCAGAGCGACCAAAGAGATGTGCTCCATGGTAAGCGTACCTAGCAGCGCTAAGTTATCTATGGTGAAATTTAGTAAGTCCAAGTAGGTCTCCCCCAACTGTGATTCGCAACCAAGTTAACAGGAGATTAAATTACGCTACTTTTTATTAACAGTGTTGTAAAATAGCGACACGTTAAGATAGAAATACGAAATATTAAGGAGGGAAATAATTAGCTTTCTCATCACCAAAAAAAGCGCTTTGTTGGCGATGAGCAGCAGTAAACAAGTTGATTATATCGGAACTGAAAACAGCCATTGATAGCATGAAGAACCCACTACAATGAGCGGTTAAATTGCTCCACAGCCTCTACGACACGGCTAGCGCCATCTTGTATTTCGTTCATCACATTCCCCGCTTTTTCTGAAAGCTCTAGCGTATCTAGTGCTTCTTTTTGGCATTTGGCGATCAGTTGGACAGCATTATCGGTTCGCTCTAAGTTTTCAGTTACCATTGTGACAATTTCATCAGTGGTCGCATTGGTTCTTGTGGCAAGCTGTCTGACCTCGTCAGCAACAACGGCAAAGCCTCTACCATGCTCACCCGCGCGAGCTGCTTCTATCGCCGCATTTAACGCTAGTAAGTTAGTTTGGTCTGCAATACCACTGATGCTATTAACCAGTTCACTAATGCGTGATGAGTGCGCTTTGAGCTCGTCAATGGCCGTATTCGCTTGCTGCATCTGGTCAGACAGTGTTTGCACCTTTTCTAGCGTCGAACCTATCACTTGCTGACCTTGCAGTGTTTGTGTTCCGGTCTCTTGAGAAACTTCATTAGCCAATTGCGCAGCCTGAGCCATTTGCTGCTCTTGCATCACCTGCTGGGTGATGTCGGTCGCGAACTTGACGACCTTGTAGAGCTCTCCTCTATCGTTATGGATAGGATTATAGGAGGCTTCTAACCATACCTCTTCACCGTAACGGTTAACTCGCTTAAATCGGTCTGAAGCAAACTGTCCTTTTGCCAAACGTTGCCAGAACTCGCGATAAGCTTCAGAACCAGCCTCTTCCTGATCGCAGAACATACGATGATGCTTACCTTTAATTTGATCCAGTGTATAACCCATCGTACTAAGGAAATTATCATTGGCCTTTAATACATTACCATCTAACGTGAACTCAATAACCGCCATAGAACGGCTCAACGCATTCAGCATGTCCTCTTGCTCACGCGATGCTTTGATCGTTCGCGTAAGCTCAGAAGCAAACACAAAAAAGCTTTCGACTTCTTGATGTTCGTTTAAAACAGGCTGGATAACCGTTCGTAACCACGCTTCTTCGCCGTTGCCTTTAAGTACTTGCATCGCGCCATTCCAAAATACTTTGTCTTGAACGGCTGTCTCCATTCGATAAAAGTGCTCTGTATTGCGCGAATTTGATGGCACCAACTCGGTAATCGGTTTCGCTAAAATATCCGCATCAGTGAAAAAGAGTTGTTGGTGAAGTTTTGTATTTACAGAGGTAATGCAGCCTTTCTTATCCAGCGTTAAGCGAAGCATTTCTTCATCTAAACTGTGTTGGATTTGCTGCAAGCGTTGCAGATCCTGCTTTAATCGTTGGTTTTCTTGCTGAAGCGACTTATTAAAAAACATAACTTTCTCTCATTTGACTAATCTTCGAACTAGTCAACGGTTTATTATTTATATGCCCAATAGCCTGCAAAGATACGATTTCGTTTGATCGTTCTTCAAACGCAATTCCTGTCTCCGAGCTGAGACACCTACATGACATAAGGCTATTTTTCTTTGGTATGGCTTAAGCGCAGTATACTGAAATTTCTTCACCGCCCAAGTTGTTTATATATTTATCAATATTAAGGCAATTGGCAGCTATTAGAGCTCCGTATTAATGCGGATAGTTGTATGGAGAAAGGATGTATTTGGATCAAAAAAAAGCCCTTTCCAAAAAGGAAAGGGCTTTGACTTAGTTCCCAAAATTTTTGCCGTTTTACAGCAGTTCCACCGACTGTTGAGCGATTACCCACTCTTCATTGGTAGGAATAACTAGTGCTTTCGCACCGAGCAACTCAGATGTTGCGATAACACCTGCGTTGCCAAATCTTGCATCTTCGTTGCCTTTCTCATCTTCAACAAAACCTAGCAGTTTTAGGTTTTTCAAGATTTCACGACGAATTGGTAGTGAGTTTTCACCAATACCACCAGTGAAGATGATGCCGTCTAATGAATCCAGAGCAGCTAGGTAAGAAGTAATGTATTTCGCAACACGGTAAGTGAAGATTTCAAATGCCAACTTCGCACGTGAGTTACCCGCTTCCATGGCTTCTAGTACACCACGTGCGTCACTTGTTACACCGGATACACCTAAGAAGCCTGACTTCTTGTTCATCATCTCGAACACTTCGTCTTTTTCCCAACCTTTACGGAAAAGGAACTCGATAACACTTGGGTCGAGGTCACCACAACGAGTGCCCATCATTAGGCCAGCTAGCGGCGTCAAACCCATACTTGTATCAACACATTCGCCATTTTTAACCGCACTCACTGATGCACCGTTACCTAAGTGCACGGTGATAAAGCTGCTTTCTTCAACCGGTTTATCTAGCATTTTCGCTGCTTCACGGCTTACGTAGTAGTGGCTTGTGCCGTGAGCACCGTAACGACGCACTTTATGCTCTTCGTAAAGCTCGTAAGGAAGCGCGTACATAAACGCTTTGGCAGGCATTGTTTGGTGGAAAGCAGTATCAAACACAGCGAATTGAGGCAGTGAAGGGAATGCTGCCATTGCTGCTCGCATGCCTTCTGCATTCGCTTTGTTATGAAGCGGCGCTAGTTCAGCAAGACGCTCAACTTCTTGAATAACTTTTTCATCGACTTTCACTGTGCCTTTAAAGGTTTCGCCACCAGCAACAATGCGGTGACCTACTGCTACAAATTTTGAGCTCAAACCCAAAGTCTCGAGTAGTTTTACCACTCGCTCAACAGCGTACTGATGATGGTTACCGCCAGCAGGAATTGCTTCAACGGTTTTTTCTCCCTGATATTTCCAACTGATTTCAGCTTCAGGTAGGCCAAAACACTCACCAATACCTGATACCAAAGCTTCACCGGTTTCAGAATCAATAACAGCAAATTTTAATGAAGAGCTACCAGAGTTGATCACCAGTACAAACGAATTAGACATGAAATAGTTATCCTGTTGTAGAGCAGAGGTTGTAATAGCGCTTGTGCGCTGCGTACTTCTTGTTTGCCCCTCTATTATTCAATAATTTTTTAATCTTTCAACAATCTTTTAGTAAAAGCGATTTGATTGAACAAATTTTGTTGATCTGTAGCAAGTTTTGATTTTATTTGAAGACTAAAAAATATGACTTGTTAAACATAATTTATGAATAGGTCAATTTGTACAAATTCAGAGATATGAGCTACGTTGTTTATTGGGTGAACAAAAATAATAAACCAATCAATAAATCGGGGTAATAATGTGCCCACTATTGCATTTCTATTAGTGATCTTAGGTTTGATTTTGCTCTGCTGGGGATGGCAGATGACAAAAAACATCTGCTCGAGAACTGATGTACCCGGGTGGACTTTCCTATTGTTGTTAATCAGCTGTTTCATTTTTGCGTATGCCGCTTTTTTACACGCTATAATGCAAAAACCTATCGCTTCCCTCTTGGAAACCGGAGTTTCTCTCATTTTATTCGGTGGCAGCATTTTTGTGGTGCTGGTTATCAAATGGAGCAACGACTCCATACTAGAACTTCATACCGTTGCTGAAAAAGAGAAGCGTAATGCCGTTCACGACGCACTTACTGGACTCCCTAACCGTAAATACTGCTTTGAGTTAATCGAAGATAGAATACAGTCTGGAGACCCTTTCTCAGTGATCCTTTTCGATGTCGTTAACTTTAAACAAGTCAACGATGCTATGGGACACTTTTGTGGAGACCAACTACTGATTCAAATTGGGCAACGTCTCCAAGAGAAACTTAAAGGCAGTGACAAAATTTTCCGCGTTGGTGGCGATGAATTTGTCATCCTCACCTCGTCAGCGTGCGAGGAAACAGGCAAAAGTCTCATCGAAGAGTTAGATTCAGCACTGTCTAATCGCTTCCATTTAGATGAGTTTCAAGTCTCTTCCCGCGTTGTTTTCGGTGTCAGTACCTACCCTTATGACGCTCTGTCCAATGATCTATTGATAAAGCACGCGGACATTGCCATGTATCACGCCAAACGAAATGGCAACCTCTTTGCATTTTATAATGAGGACATGAACGTCGGGGCCAAGTACCAGCTCGAAATCTCTTCTCGTATTCAATGTGCGCTGGAAAAAGAGGAGTTCCAGCTGTACTACCAACCGTTGATTGACGCACATACTAACTTAGCTGTCGGCTTTGAAACCGTGATCCGTTGGCATGACGAAAATGGTAAAACGATTTCGCCTAACGACTTCATCCCCATCGCGGAGCGAAGTAATCAAGTGCACAACATCACCATGTGGGTCCTCAACCAAGTTGAAAAAGACCTCCAGACCTTTATAGAAAAAGACATCAAGCTTCCTGTCCACGTTAACTTATCTGCAAAAGATCTCTCGTCTAATTTATTGTTCAACCGCTTGGAAACACTGCTCAAAGTAAACCCTCAATTTGCTGACCTTATAAGCTTAGAGATTACTGAAACGATGGCGATTGATAGAGTTGTTGAGCTCAACCCCCTAATTCACCAAATCAAAGGATTGGGTATTAAGATCAGCTTGGACGACTTTGGCACCGGGTATTCATCTCTGTCGCTTTTGAGAGATCTCCCAGTTGATCAAATTAAAATTGACCGATCATTTCTTTGTACCGCAAGCCGGACAGAGGGCACCCGCTCTATCGTTGAGAACACAATAGCGTTAGCGCATGGTCTAGGGTATTCAGTCGTCGCAGAAGGCGTTCAAGACATGGATACACTGCATTTTTTACGCAGTCGTGGCTGCGACATCATTCAGGGCTACTTGTTCTGCCCAGCCCTACCCTTAAACGAAGTAATCACCTGGGTAAATGAGCACGATGAAAAACAAAGCCGTATTCGACGCGCATAAAAAAGCCGAGCATTTCGCTCGGCTTTCAATTCTTACGGCAATTTAATCAATTGCTCTAATCACTGATTCGTGATTATGCTTCTTGAGTGCGACGACCACGGCCGTGACCACGCTCACCACGGTGGTTACCACGGTGATCACCACCACGGTTACGATCGAAGCGACGTTCGCCACCTTCACGGTTACCATCGCGGTTGCCGTCACGGTTACCACGGAAGCCACCTTCGCGACGACCGCCTTCACGACGATCACCACCACGGTTGCCGCCTTCGCGGTTGCCACGGTAACCGCCGCCATCACGACGACCGCCATCGCGACGACCACCGTCACGGCGACCACCACGAGACTCTCGGAAGTCATCGAAGTCACATACTACAGCACCAACATCTTGTTGACGGATGCGTAGTTTGCTTAGCTTGCCCGCAGCTTCAGAAGTCATTGCTTTTGGTAGCTGAACGAATGTGTGGCCTTGTGCTAGCTTGATCGCACCGATAGAGCCTTTACCTAGACCTAGTTCGTTCGCTAGAGCACCAACGATGTCTTTAACTTGAACACCTTGCTCGCGACCAACTTGAAGCTGGTAAGTATCCCAATCTTGGTTGTTGAAGTTACGACCGCCGTCACGACCACCTTCACGGCGCTCTTTGCGGCGTTGCTTATCACGCTCAATCGCTTCAACCATTGGATCTTCGCCAATGTAGAACAGAGGACGTTTACCTTGCTGGCGCTTAAGAAGCATAGCAGCAAGCGTTGCTGGGTCGATGTCTAGAGAAGTTTGTAGTTTCTCTACTAGCTCAGCAAATTTGTCTAGAGCTTTGTGCTCTTTCTCTGCTTCAAGCTCAGCGCCTAGCTTAGCTAGACGAGCTTCAGCAACTTGGTCACGTAGAGGAAGTTGAATCTCTTCCATAGATGACTTAGTTACGCGCTCGATGGTGCGAAGCATACGGATTTGGTTAGTGCGAACAAGAAGGATCGCTTTACCTTTACGTCCAGCACGGCCAGTACGACCGATACGGTGGATGTAAGACTCAACATCGAATGGGATGTCGTAGTTGAATACGTGCGTAATACGTGGAACATCAAGACCACGTGCCACAACGTCAGTTGCAACTAGGATGTCGATAACACCTTGTTTGATGTGATCAACAGTACGCTCGCGTAAAGACTGAGGAATGTCACCGTGCAGAGCAGCCGCTTTAAAGCCACGTGCAGATAGCCAATCAGCTAGACGCTCAGTGTCTTGACGAGTACGTACGAAGACGATTGACGCGTCAGTTTCTTCCGTTTCAAGAAGACGAGACATCGCTTCATCTTTCTCTACACCCTTCACTACCCAGAACTGCTGTTGAACTTTGTCTACAGTGTGGTTCTTACCAGCAACGTCAACCATTACAGGCTCACGTAGGAAACGCTCAACGATTTTCTTAAGCATCGGAGGCATTGTTGCAGAGAATAGAACGCGTTGAGCAGACTCTGGTGCATGTTCCATGATCGCAGTAACGTCATCAACGAAACCCATGTTTAGCATTTCGTCAGCTTCGTCTAGTACAAACGTGTTTACTTCATCTAGGTGTAGACGTTCACGGTTGATAAGGTCTTGTACACGACCTGGAGTACCAACAATAACTTGTGCACCACTCTTAAGAGCACGCATCTGATCTACGATAGAAGCACCACCGTAAATCTCTAAAACTTTAAGACCCTTGATGTTCTTACCAAGGTTTTTCATTTCAGCCGCAACCTGGATCGCTAACTCACGCGTTGGCGCAAGAACGATAGCTTGTGGTTTACGTTGGTTGAGATCGATCTTATTTAGAAGAGGCAGAGAGAACGCTGCCGTTTTACCTGTACCTGTTTGAGCTTTACCCAGCGCGTCAGCACCTTCCAACAGGTGTGGGATTGCCGCAGCCTGAATTGGAGTTGGTGACACGAAACCCATTCCGTCTAGAGCAGAAAGGATAGAATCATTCAGAGATAAATCGCTGAATTGAATAACAGAATCTTGCATTGGGATCCTACTTAATTAAACAAAAAAACAGTCCCATATGCTCTTCCAATTCGATACTGATTCATCCAGTTACTGATTCCATTCAGACAGGAACACAGCACAGTACACAACCGCGATAAGCCATTAGGGACGACTAAGGGAGGCGGATTATTCCTTAAAAGCATAAAAAAAGCCAGAAAAAATTGAATTACATCACAATTTATTCTCAATAATGGCATTTTTAGCATATTTTTCCACCAGCCCCACCATTCCCCGTAGATTTGCGCAGCTCGCAGATGAGTTTTTCATCAATATTTAAGCCGATTTCCTGCAATTCGATCAGCAAAATTCACGGCGAAATTGCGCTCCACAGGTAGTAATAATAGCTCGCAATGATTATAGTGTGCCCAACTCCATAGGTAATTTAAGAAAAGATGTTTCAAGATAACCCACTACTCGCTCAGCTTAAGCAGCAAATCCAAGAAAACCTGCCGAAAAAAGAAGGCTCAATAAAAGCCACAGATAAAGGCTTTGGCTTTTTGGAAGTGGACAGCAAGACTAGCTTCTTCATCCCACCTGCGTACATGAAAAAGTGCATGCACGGTGACAAAGTCGTCGCCATTATCCGCACAGAAAATGAACGCGAAGTTGCTGAGCCACAAGAGCTGTTAGAACAAGCCGTGACTCGCTTTATTGGTCGAGTCAAAATGTTCAAAGGCAAGCTAAACGTAGCACCTGATCACCCGCAGCTTAAAAAGCTTTCTCTTAAAGCGAAACTAAAGAAAGGTCTCAAACCTGACGAGTTCGCAGAGGGAGATTGGGTTGTCGCACATCTTATTCGCCACCCTCTAAAAGGCGATAACTCTTTCTTCGTGGAAATTTCTGAAAAAATCACAGACGCGAACGACAAAATTGCACCTTGGTGGGTAACGCTTGCTCAAAACGATCTACCAAACTCTGAGCCAGCAGGCATCGAGAACTGGGAACTGAAAGACGACGCCGATCTAGAACGCGTAGACATGACACACGTTCCTTTCGTGACTATCGATGGTGAATCAACCAAAGATATGGACGATGCGCTGTACGCGAAGAAAACCGAATCTGGCGATTTCGAACTGACTATCGCTATCGCAGATCCAACCGCCTACATCACACCAGAAGATGAAATGGATAAAGTAGCACGTGAGCGTGGCTATACTATTTATCTTCCGGGCCGCAATATTCCAATGCTGCCTCGCGATCTAGCAGACAACCTATGCTCTCTGATTGAAGGCGAAATCCGCCCTGCTATTTGCTGTACCGTAACCGTAAATAAAGACGGCGTAATTGGCGACGATATCAAGTTCTTTGCAGCAAACATCAAATCACACGCACGCCTAGCATACGATCACGTGTCTGATTGGCTAGAAAACGGCAGCTCAGAAGCATGGCAACCATCTGAAGAGATCGCGACGATCGTTCGTGACCTTTACGACTTCTCCCTTGCTCGCGCAGAATGGCGTGAGAAAAACGCAGTGGTCTTCCCAGACCGCCCTGACTACCGTTTTGAGCTGAGTGAAGACAACGATGTGGTTGCTATCCATGCAGATATGCGCCGCAGTGCAAATCGCTTGGTTGAAGAATCAATGATTACCGCAAACATCTGTGCTGGTCGTACACTGCGCGATAAATTTGAAACAGGTGTTTTCAATACTCACGCTGGCATTAAGACTGAGAAGATTGAAGAAGTTGTTCAACTTGTCAACCCAGAAGGTGAACTGGAATTCACAGCGGAGTCAATTACCACTCTAGAAGGCTTTGCTGCATTGCGTCGCTGGTTGGCTGCGCAAGAAACCTCTTACCTAGATAATCGTATTCGTAAGTTCCAAGCCTACAGTGAAGTAGGTAATCAGCCTCTTCCTCATTACGCTATGGGGCTGGATATCTATGCGACTTGGACATCACCAATTCGTAAGTACGGCGATATGATCAACCATCGCATGTTGAAGGCCGTCATCCTAGGCAAAGAGCCAGTGCAAAAACCTGATGATCAAGTCGGTGAAGAACTAGCTCTGCACCGTAAACATCATAAAATTGCTGAGCGAAATGTCTCAGATTGGTTATATGCACGTACGCTTGCTGATGAGCCGAACAAGAAAACTTGTTTCACAGGTGAGATTTTCGATATTAATCGTGCAGGTGCACGTGTCCGACTTCTCGAAAATGGCGCAGCAGCCTTTATTCCTGGTGCACTAATTCTTGATAATAAAGAAAGAATTGAGTGCAATGGCGACAACGGTACCATCTCTATCGATAAAGAGGTCGTATACAAACTTGGTGATACATTGGAAATTGTCCTTACGGACGTAAACCAAGAGAACCGTAGTTTAGTTGCAAAGCCAACCCAGGTATTTGCTGAACAACCAGCAGCACAAGCAGAACAGACTGTAAGTGAATAATACCGAATGAAGTTAAAAGGCGCTCTATTGAGCGCCTTTTTTATTTGTTATGTAAAAATGATAAGAACGAATATGCCGAACATTGAGATCATTCGCTTTAATCACTTCACTGCGCGCAAAAGTGAGCGTTACACCGCAACACATAATGGCTTATATGTTGTTGAAGAAGGTGCCCTATTAGTTCATCAACCAAATGGTGAACAATTTGAACTTAAAGCAGGAGATTTTACTCTCTACAACTCCGCTGATTTGAGCAGCGCAGAAGCCATCCCTAGTGAAAATGGCTTTAAAGCACTGGCTCTAGTCTTCAACCCAAATCTATTCTGTGACTTTAAAAAAGCACACCCAATGCTACGCTCCAAAACGGAAGAAAGGCGCTTCTATCCTTTTTCAGCGCAAGCCAGCAGCGAAGTAGCACAACTAAAAGACACATTGGTCAACTTAGCAAGTCGCAATGCCCCAGACTACACACAAGGTCATATCGCAATGGCACTACTGTCGTTAATGGTGGAGGCAGAGCCAAATATCCTATCAATCATAGATGATGCAAGCAGCCTAAGCGACTCTCAAAAGGCCATCAAGTATATTGAGAACAATATCGAGAAAGATATCACTCTGGAAGGCTTAGCGGCTCATATGAGTATGTCTATCGCGACGTTAAAACGCCGCCTCGCCGCAGAGGAGCTTTCATTTTCACAGATATTAAAAGTGAAGCGGATCAACTTCGCCGCTACCCAGCTGCGCATGTCAGAAAAATCTATAACAGAAATAGCGTTTGAATCCGGATTTAAGAGTGCTGCGCATTTCAGTACAGCGTTTAAATCCGTTTACAACATGACACCGAAAGACTTTAGAAACCAAGTCGTTAAATCCAAAGCATAAATCATGGTGACATTGGCAGCTGTTAGAGTTGGAGCGCTTACTATTCCCAAAAACACGCTTGAGGATCGCTTTCCAATTCGGTGAGTAGGTTTTCAAGCGTTTGACTGTATGGAAGTGGCTTATAAGGTACCCACCTTAATAATTCGTTGCGGTACGTTGGGACGTAGAAATACCAAAGCTGATTGCCCTCATCAAACACAATCTTCGCGACGGGAGAGGTATATTCGCTGTGCTGTGAATCAAGAAGAAAATGCGCCCTATGAAGCTCGACGCCATTCTCCACTGGCTCATATAAGCACTTACCCTGCTCGACAGGCAGGTTAGCATTACGTGCAGAGCAGAGCGATTGAACTGATTTGTATAAACGACTTGTCGCCATTTGGGACACTGACATCAACGTTCTCCCGATGGATGATAGTTAGAGCTGTCGATCCTAGTATATAACCTTTACACCACCACCGATGGTGATTATCTGCCTACCTCAAACAAAGGGTGGCTATATTCTCATTTACTCAGATTATCATCTCACTCTGCTTGGAAACGCTACCTACATCACCTCTTGGTTAGAAAGAATTCCCTTGTTTAGACCCGACAGTTCACAAAAGTGTAACCTGAACGCAATATCATAAACGCTGCTTTATACCGTATATGGAGTTTAATATGTTACGTTTTACTGTGGCGACGTTATTGGCCATAGCAGTCTCCCTCCCCGCCATTGCAAAAGAAATTAATATCTCTGGGTCAACCTCGGTTGCTCGCGTAATGGATGTACTTGCAGAGGAATACAACAAAACACACCCGGACGATTACATTGCAGTTCAAGGTATTGGTTCTAGTGCGGGTATTACAATGGTTAATAAAGGCGTAGCCGAGATTGGGATGAGCTCTCGCTATCTGACAGAAAGCGAAAAAGGTGAAGATCTCAACGTATATCCTATCGCTTATGATGGCCTAGCTGTTGTTGTAAACCGTACAAACTCTGTAAAAAACCTTTCTCAACAACAACTGTTTGATATCTACAAAGGTAAAATCAAGAATTGGAAAGAGGTTGGTGGTGCAGATCAACCTATCGCTGTTGTCACTAGAGAGGCATCTTCAGGCTCGCGCTACAGTTTTGAAAGTCTGCTAGGACTAACCAAAATCGTAAATGATCGCCTCGTCTCAGATATCAGCCCGAACAACTTGGTTGTAAATAGCAACAGCATGGTAAAAACCATCGTGAACCATAATACTCGTGCAATTGGGTTTATTTCTGTGGGATCAGTAGATCGCTCAATAAAAGCGATTCAATTAGATGGTATTGACCCAACTTCGGCAAACATTAGCAATCACAAGTATAAATTGGCGCGGCCATTCCTAGTGCTCTACAAAGTCAATAAGATTAGCGAACCAGGTCAAGGATTCGTCACCTTCCTTCGTTCAGAACAAGGACAAAAAGCGATTGCTGATTACGGTTACACTCCAGTAAAAAGCTTTAATCAATAAAACCAAAAAGAGAGCATATTGATGCTCTCTTTTGATATGTTTTCTATCTGGCTCTGGAATTAGAAATGCAGTTGAATGACAGAAACGACAACAGCACCAGGTCGACGAATGCCTTCTATTTCCACTTTAATTTCACGCTCGATCTCCAAACCTTTTTTGATCGGCGTTACTTTTGTTAACGTGCTGACAGCACGAACGTTGTTTCCTGCTTTAACAGGGTAAGGGAAACGAACTTGGTTTAAGCCTAAGTTAACGACCATTTTGGCTGTTGGGAACATTGGCTTATCAGGGTCCACTGAGTCAGTCAATTTAGGCAACAATGCTAATGTTAAAAAGCCATGAGCGATGGTTGTCTTAAATGGAGATTCAACTGACGCACGTTCTGGATCTGTGTGAATCCACTGCATGTCTTCCGTTACCGCACCAAATTGATTGATACGTTCTTGAGATACATGCACCCAGTCACCAGTGTGAATCACTTCACCAATTTTTTCACTTAACTCGTCATACAGCTTTTGAGCCTCAGGTGCCATTACGATTGGTGCAGGTTGAGGCGCAACCTCTTCGTTAACAGCTGGCTGTTGGTGATCACGAACTTTCGAGAAAAGAAAGCTATTCTGAGCTTTTCCCAAAAAGTCACTCCAATAATCGCGTAACGTTGGAGACATCCAATTCATAAACTCGGATTGATGAGCAGAAATCGCATCAACTTTGTCTTTAAATAGATTTGTGACCTTCATAAACACCCTTAAAAAATTTAAGCACAACTGGCTATACCAGTTAATTTTGAATTAGTTCACAAAGTCTTGCAAATACTTTCGGGCGAACACCTGTACCCTAAAAGCAAGTTATTTCTTAAATATCATAAGGATAACAATAAAACACCATTTTATTGACTTGCGCCAAGATAAAGTAAAAACTCTATAAATTGCTACTATTTGTCTCTTTTTCACCCCATTTTCAAACTGTTTAACATCACATCAGCGACTATAAAACGAGCAAACAGTACTTCTATTATAATTCAGCACTTTACAAGTCGGACTATGCTCCCTATTATACGTTCCGCAACGGAGAGATGGCTGAGTGGTTGAAAGCACCGGTCTTGAAAACCGGCATACGTTAATAGCGTATCTAGGGTTCAAATCCCTATCTCTCCGCCACTTATTTAGAAAGCTCGCATTTATTGCGAGCTTTCGTCGTTTTAGTGTTTGTAAAATGACGGAGGTTCGAACCCCTAGTCGTATACGGCCCCAGAACTTCACCACATTCCAATAAAGAGCCCGCTAAAAGTTAGCGGGCTCTTTATTTCTATTTTCTAGTGTTTAAGCAAACTTCTTAATCATTTCAGATAGGTCATTGGTACAACTTTGCACTTTAGAGTTCATCTGATTCGTTTCTGTCATCAGATCATACGATTCACTGTACTTTAAGTTAAGCGACTGGATGTTTTCGTTAATCTCATCCGTTACGTAAACCTGTTCTTCTATCGCTACCGCAATTTGTTGATTTCGCTCGACTACATCCTGAACGAGAGATTGCAGCTGTTGGATGCTCTCTAAAGCCGTGCCTAATAATGTTACCGTTCCGGTCGACATTTCATTGCCTTTCTCTAGCGCAGAAACCGCTGATTTACTGCCCTTTTGAATTCCTTCAATGGCCGCTTTAATTTCTGTTGTCGATTCCTGTGTTCTTTTAGCAAGGGTTCTCACTTCATCCGCAACGACTGCAAACCCTCTCCCTTGTTCGCCTGCCCTCGCCGCTTCAATTGCTGCATTCAACGCTAATAAGTTGGTTTGTTCAGCAATATCATTGATCACTTCAACAACAGTTCCTATTTGCTCGGTTTGTTGGTTCAAACGCATGACCACTTTAGAGATTTCGCCGAGCTCATCCACCAGCTCTAGTACCGAGTGATTAACATTATCGATAACGCTACGGCTATCTGTCATCGTGTTCTGCGCTTCTAGCGTAGCATCGGCAGTCGCTTGAGCATTATTTGATATCTCAGATGATGAGGCTTGCATCTCGTTGACCGCTGTAGCGACCGAGTCGATCTCTACTTTCTGTGCACTCAAGTTTTCCGTCACTTGCTGGCTATTAGTCGCAGCACTGTTGGCACTTGCACGCGTTTCTTCGCAAGAGTCTTTTACAGACACCCCGACTCGCCCTAATAGCGCATCTGCAAATTGCTTACGCATCTTCATACCCAGCTCTATTTCAGCCAGATCGTTAATTTTTCCGCAATAAATATATTCCATTAGCGGATTGTTGAAGTCTTGCCTAGCCTGTCTAGCAAGCTTTTCAACTGGCCTTGTTAATACATAAATTGAGAAAACGGAAAGTAATGCAGCGATGCCAAAGGCCACCGCTGGTGATTGATTCATTTGTAGAGTTAGCAAGCCAAGAAGGTTGGAAATGAAAAGAAAGAAGGCTGATCTCATCCACAAACGCGTACGGGGAAGATACATTTGCAATGGTTTACCGTTATTCCGAAGTTTTGAATACGCTTTTTCCGCTCGTTGAACGTGTATACGCTCAGGTTTAAATCGAACCGATTGGTACTCAACAACTTCACCATTGGATTTGATAGGAGAAGCAAACGCATCAACCCAATAATACCCTCCGTTTTTACGTCGGTTTTTCACCATTCCCATCCAGTGTTTTCCGGCTTTTAGGTGCGTCCATAAATCTTTAAAAGCCTGTTTCGGCATGTCGGGGTGGCGTACAACATTGTGAGGCTTACCGATAAGTTCACCATCATCAAACCCCGCGACTTCATTAAAGTTTTCACTGGCATATTTGATATAGCTGGACGTATCGGTGATAGAAACTAGGCTGTAACTCGAAGGGTAATCATATTCCGTTTCACTCATAAACATGTGTCCTTACATTGATTAATTAAATAAACGGCAAGTATGAGTGTAGCAGCATAACATTTATGCGCATAATGATAAGCTCATTGTAAAATTCAATAAAATTACTGACAGGTCAATTTATTACCTGCAAACATAGTGGCGGTTTCACTCTCAAATAGCACTACCCTTGAGTGCTCACAAGATGCTGCATTGATTAAAATTAATACACAAAAGCGCTTCCTTACTGAGTTCGTAAATTGTTATAAATAAACGACTACAACGAAAACAAGGAAGACAAACATATGACTATTCGTTTTAGTCAGCTTGCCGCTCAAGGGAACACGGCTCACCTATTTATTGACGATTGGAAAATAGACACTCAGCAATCTTGGGGAATATTCAGCGCAGATGGGGATATTGGTTCTCTACTTGGAGACCTTATTTGTGGTGAACTTTCACCAATAAGTGGGAAACTTGAGCTTGATGGGCTGTCCGTTGCTCAAGTGTCGTTATCAGAGCAACAGCGATTACTGGAAAGAGAATTAGAAAAGGACGATACAGACTTTCTTGATCGTATCGATCAAGGCAGTACCGTTTACTCACTCATTCAGGAGCGCAGCCAAGACGCTAATTTAATAGATCAGCTGATTACCGACCTCGACCTAACTCACCTTAAACACAGTGGCTTTCGTGTTCTCTCTACAGGGGAAACAAGACGAGTGATGTTAGCTCGCGCTTTAGCAACACAGCCTGATTTGTTACTGTTAGATAACCCATTTACTGGTTTAGATATTGCCCATCGAGCAGCTCTCGCTCACTATTTACACTCGCTTTCTCAAACCGTACAGCTGCTGGTCACGTTTTCTCGCGAGTCTGATATACCTGAGTGGATTGATCGAGTTGCGCTTTTCAGTGCAGGAAAGCTGGACAGTACGATGGATAAATCCAGTTGGGATAATCATCCAATCATTGAACAAATTAAATCTCAGTCCGAGCAACAGAGTGAAGAAATGATGAACTTGATACGTCAGCATCAGCACTCGACACACTTCGACAACCCAATATTTAAACTAACAAATGGGTCTGTTGAATACACTGATAAGAAGATCTTTACCGACTTAAACTGGCGAATAGACAAAGGTCAGCATTGGCAGGTCAAAGGCCCAAATGGCTGTGGGAAGAGCACCTTGCTTGGGTTAATCTTTGGTGATCATCCTCAGTGCTACAGCAATGACATTGATATCTTTGGTAAAAAGCGAGGGTCTGGCGAGACAATCTGGGAAATTAAGCAGCACATAGGTATGGTATCTTCAGCGTTACACCTTCAATACCGCGTTAACTGCAGTGCGCTAGACGTGATTTTGTCCGGTTTTTACGACTCCATAGGGTTGTATAACCAACCCACTCGTAAAGAAGTGGACATCGCAAACGAATGGCTCGACATCCTACATATGAGCCAATACCGAAAAACCTCATTCAAGCAATTAGAGTACGGTCAGCAGCGCCTGTTGTTGATTGCAAGAGCCATCGTTAAACAACCAACATTACTGATTTTGGACGAGCCATATCAAGGGTTGGATTTTCTTGGCAGGCGTTTAGTTAAGAATACACTTGAGCTCATCGCCCGAGAGAATTTAAGCCAGCTATTGTATGTATCTCATTACCAAGAAGACCGCTTGGATAGCATCAAGAATGAGTTAGAGTTTGTTTTTGATGACAATGACCAATGTTATCGGGCTAACGTTTACCAATAATAATGACTTCGCTGAGCAAGTTGATCATAAGGTAAAGGCTTGGAGTAAAAATATCCTTGATGATATCGCACTCCCATTTTTTTCAAATGGTCGGCTTGCGCCGTTGTTTCTACACCTTCAGCGATGAGTTGTACTTTTAGCTCTTCCGCAAAGTGAACAATAGCTTTTAAAACGGAAGCACTAAGGCTAGGTATACCAATAGTTTCGACAAAACATTTATCAATTTTTAGGTAATCAATACGCATGTGCTGCAGAAACGCCAGCGAGGTTTGACCGGTACCAAAATCGTCGATCAACACATCAATGCCATGTACTCGCAGCGCTGCGATACACTTTCTGGCTTCAGCATCAATGAGTTGACGTTCTGTTATCTCTATGCCTAATGAGACGTTATTTCGACTTAACTTCCTATCAATGAGTTGAATCTTTCTAATCGCGTTTGGCCCAACTAAGTAACCGGGCGGCACATTAATACCAAGGTGAACAGACTGATTAAAGTCTAATTTACTAAAGTCTTCTGCCGCTTTATCGAGAACGTAATCCGTGAGCAAAAAGACCAATCCACTTTGCTCCGCCGCTGGCACAAACTCATCAGGAGAAATGAACCCTTTATTCTGATGTTCCCATCGCACTAGGGCTTCAAAACCAAATAGTTGACCAGTATCGACGTTAATCTGGGGCTGGTAATACAGAGTCAACTCGCCTTTATTTATGGCTTTCTTTAAATCCAGGACCAAGCTTCGATGAGGATCGATAAATTTATTTAACGCATATAAGCAAAGATAGATAACAAAAATGATTGGAATTGAATACAAAAAATAGGAAAGTGTTCTCTGTTTGACGAACAGATCGCTAGCTTCACTCAAAGCTTCATACTCAAACATTTGCGACGATTTGATGCCAATAGGATTACTTCCCGTTCTCAACGCTTCTTCAGGTGCAACTTGGTCATGGATAAATAAGGCAGAGCGTTTTAAACGTAAATCGTTATTAAATCCTATCTTCGCATTAAAGTAGTCATGATCAATAATCGTCACCGCTTGATAACCTCGCTCTCCTTCGGTCACGACGAGCAAAAATTGGTCATATACGCTATCCACGTTTCCAAGTGCTAACGCTTGTCCCTCGGGAAATATAATGTGCTCGGCTAACGGTTTAGAAATTACGCCCAGTTTAGAAGAACACGTAATGACCCCATTTTTTACAATCAGCATTTCTTCGATATCTCGTTCAAACATCAAGTTTTGCTGAAGCTCTTCACATCGTCTAGGATGCAACAAAGCCGTGCGGTTTTCGGTCTCTATTTGGAATAAAATTTCGTCTGCGATTTGAACGTTTTTTTCTAATAGATGATTGAGGTTGTTTTGCACGCTTTCACGAGCTAAATACAAGACCTCGCCAACAATCAAAGGAATAGGCAACAAAAAAATGATGGCTTTTTTAAAAAGCGCCTTATTCAGCATATAAAAGTAACCTTTTATAAAACCGATTTACTTAGATGGTATCTGGATTCTGATACCCACTAGCAACTCTCGTTTATAATATTATTTATTTAGATTAACTCAGTATGCGAAACACTTGGTAATACCGCAAACTAAACAATGCCTTAATCCCTCCTGTTCCAATTTAGCATCAAACGACTCAAACCTGAGACGTCAATACGACATCATTTTTGAGCCCATCGGTACCGAGGTAAGCCCTCAGTCGTCAAATTCTCACTCTGCGAGAATTACCCATTAAAATTATTTTTCTTTTCTCAGTGATTAAGAATTATATTTGTCGTAATTCATATAACACGTTACAACACTCTCATGACGACAAACAAAGCTAATGCGAATCAGGTAAACGAAAAAGCACTGCAGTTGTTAATGCAAGTTGCAGTTAGTCCATTCCCAGTCTCTGCGAAAACGCTAAGCGAGCAATTGAACGTTCCTTTGAGCAGTCTCTACCGACACTTGAAGCTGCTCAAAGAGTGGAACTTGATTGAAGAAAGCGTACACGACAAGACATTTGTAGTTGGCCCGGCAGCATTGCTGCTCATGCATAGCTATGAGACCGCACAGCATGGGTTAGATATGGTCGAAACCATACTGGCTCGGTTGGTACAACAAACAGGGGAAATGGCCGCTTATATGGTACCTGCAGGGTATCGCGCGCTTTGTGTCAGACAAAAAGAAAGTATGCAGGCGCTGCGTTGCAGCTTCGTCCAGGGTCAAAGTCAACCTCTGCTACGTGGTGCCTCATCTAAAGTGATGCTCGCTTTTATGCCTCAAAGTCGATGCGAGAAAATCTTGAGATACTTTAATCAAGATCACCGACGAGACGAATGGGAACAAGAGCTCACAACCATCCGTAAACACGGATATGCCGTCAGTACTTCTGAAATTGACCCGGGTGTTTCTGGCATCAGTGCACCAGTGATGAAAGGAAGCAAACTGATCGGCGCGGTCTCGGTGATGGCTCCGGCCCACCGAGTCGAAAAGGATAAGCAGCGCATTATTTTGCATGTGTTGCAAGCGGCAAGGGCACTACCACCAGAAAGGTAATTCATCATGTTAAGCTTTTTCAAACGCTATAAACTCCACCACACCGTGAAACAGCCGCAGCATTACCCTTTTTCTTTTATGACAGTGTGTGAGTATTTGCCACCCATGTCTAAGGGCGCGTTTGAATTAGCTGATCAAAGTTTGGAAAATGCTAGTGATTGGCTATACCAACAGCATGATCATGAAACCGCTGAAAACTTTGGTCACTTCAACCACGACAAGCTGGAAAATGGCGAGTTTCAGGAAGCGTTAAGCCTTTCGCTTTCTCGCCACTCAATTCCTGTTTTAGTAACTAACTGTACCGAGGCAATCTTGTCCATGTTACCTGTGGTCGTGTCTTATCGAGACGAAGTGGGTGTGGTAAATATTGGACATGACATGAACTTGAAGCCAACACTTGAACCACGTTTAGGCTCGGCATTCCATTTTGCGCTTTCTCGCTATCAAAACGTGCGATTATTTTTTGCTGGTGTTAGCGAACAAGATACAAAGCAAGAAACGTGGGAATACGCGGAGGATCAAGGTTGTGACTGGGTAACCGATAAAGAGTTTTCTTTTCGTCATCGCAATAATGTAAAGCAGTTAATCGGCAATTACCTCGACCATTGCGACCAAATAATCCTCAGTATCGACCTTGGCTCCCTAAAAACCAAAAACAGCCTTGATGGTACCTCTGAAATTGATATCCAAATGGTTCTACGCACCATTAGGCAATGTCTGGTTGCAGGTAAAGTCAGAGCCATTCAACTCGTAGGCGATCGCGATCGTCTGGTCTATTCGAGACAAACGAAAGCCATACTAGAAGAGTTATATCAAATGGCCCCACTCATTGTTCACGCAGCCTAGGATTAAGTTCGGTTCAGAATCAGGACGCTCAAGCTACTGGTTCTGAATCAACATGGTTAATTATTATCTTTTACCAACAAATAGTTACATGAATAAAGCGACTCATGTCACACTTAGCTATTGAACTAATCTCATACTTACGTTCTAATAACGCCACTAAGCTTTGGTATGACATACGAAATAAAAATAGCCAAAGTTCAATAAGTAAGCGGATTAAAAACCAAAAACACCGCCGACATTTCAACTTCTGTGAGCACTTGCTCACGCTCGCTTGATGCCATCTTGTTCCACTTTTTTAGGACATTTGATGATGCGTCTTTGCAGTATTTTCGCTGCGGTTCTTGTTTTACCGCTAGCCTCACACGCCACCACCTATGACTTAGCAGATATCAAGTCAAACACTAATGTTGCCTTTTGTAAAAACGGAACCATTCATGTAACGGGTTCTACTTACGATTGCACTACAAATATTGTTCTCCCGAAAGGCGATCAAATTATAAATAGTAGTCAAAGCTCATCGTCTTTAACCGCTCATGGTTCCATAACACTCCGTGGGCAGAATGTCATAGGCTCAAAGGAAAGCCCTATAAACATCAAAGCTAAAGGAACTTGGTTAAAAATTAATGGTAATAGCTACGTACTAGGTAATGTCTCTGCTTTAGGTTCTATAAAAATAACTGATAGTGAAATCGAAGGAGATATAGAAACCAATGGTGTTGGTGGAAATGGCCGTTCTGTCGAGTTTCACGGAGAGCACAACGTCCTTAATGGCAACATCATTGCTCAAAGTGACGTGTACATCGAATCTGGTATGTTCTGCGGTGATATCAAATCAAAAGGAACAAAAGTAGAAATTAATCAACTGGCATCGTCGCTTTCTAATACACCAATAGTTGTGGGCAACATCAATGCTCTATCGGGGATAAATCTTAATAATACGACAGTTTTTGGTTCTTTGACATCTCAGGGACATACTGTAGATACAGGTTTTGGCACGACCAAAATATATGCTAATAAGCAAGCTATTTCGGCAATGCATTTTTCAATTAATAACTCCAATACTTCTATTTGCGGTAGTGTGACAGCCACCCTAGAATCAAGTTCAAATTTCAACCACTATTGTGGCATTGATGAACCCAATTGTGGTTACGCAAATCAAACACCAACAACTTGCCCTATTCCTTCTTATATCCCTGAATGTAAAATTACGCCTCCATCAGAGAACGACTTCGACCTAAGCGTCACACCATCGGACGATATGGCACTGATGTGCAGCGACGATCTTCCGCAATTTACAGCAACAACAACCAATAATGGAGAAGTTGTAAGCGCAGAAGTCAGTGCTGCCCTATCACACCCTGACTTGTTCACTTTAGAGGTGGTCAAAGGTCAGCAGATATTAAAAGCAAACCAATTTATGTCTGACGACAATGGTGAGCTCGTTGTTCGAGTGGTCCCGAACGATATTGATACCATCGCGTTAGGTACTAACTACACGCTGACTTTCACTATGGCAGAAGACACCAGCAAGCATCAAACGGTTAACTTTATGTTTACGCCATTTATGTTTGAGGCCTACTCAAAGACGAAAAGCGCCACTTTAAATGAAATACGCGTTATTGCAGGTAAACCAGAAAACGTGCATACGCGATTGCTTGCTTGTGCTTCCACCGGCGAACCTGTAGTCGCAAGCAACTACAATGGTACTCCTAAGGTTTTTCATCCATTGGTTCAACCATTAGGAGGAAGTGAAGGAAACTTTAGCTATTCAGCGGAATTTAAAGACGGCTTGTCTGAACATGGTCTTATCACGAACGAGTCCGGCATATTTGAAGTGACACTGTCCGATCATTTTGAATGTGAGGGATTTGAAGAGTGCCCTGAAGAAGGCAAAGTGGAAGTGAAAGGAACATTTAATGTGTACTCGCGACCATGGACACTGGCTATCTGTGACAACCAACGTGCTTTGCCTTCTGGCACCTCTGAACAAGGAGATGGGTTTATTGCCGCCGGAGAACTTTTCTCTCTAACAGTGAAGCCGATCATTTGGCAAACTGACGGCTCTGTAAGTGGTTCTGTTGAATCAGCACGTTATTGTGATGCCTCTATCACCCGTAATTTTATGCTTGATGACGCTCCAGCAGCATCCGTTGTCTTGTCGAGTGAGCAACATACGCCATCAGAGACAGCGAACCAAACCTCGAAATTGCTAAAAAGTAGTTACTCACTGGCTCAGGCGCATAATTCAGCCAAGAATGATCAATTCGTCTTTAATGGATTATATTGGGAAGAAGTCGGGAGCTTGAGAGTAAAAACAAACCTAGAAAATAAATATCTAGGTATGACTGTTAACGAAGGCTATCGTTACATCGGTCGTTTTTACCCAAAATATTTTCAAGTGCAAGACCAAGAATGGCACTACCCACATGGCCAAACTTTTGCTTACATGAATCAACCTTTTGAAAAAGTCACTTACGATGTTGTCGCACTCAATGCGAATAAAGAAAACGTGAAGAACTACGTCCACTTTTCATCTAACCTTCAACAACATTTCGATTTAGGCGAGCTAAGCTCATACTCCGAACGTTTTTTGCCGCCTAAGCCTAAGAAGGTAGACTGGAAACTACTGGGTAGCGCGAGTGTTGGAACGTTTGTTATCGAGAAGCCCTCAACCAACGCGACTTGTAACAATAGCCCATGTTGGAAAAAGAACACAACCGATAAACAATACCCTGATGGTCCATTTAATAATGGGACTAACAGTGACAGCAGCAAAATAGGTATAGTCACGACTAAAGCCGTTGATGAGGTAAATTTCTTTGATAACAGCGAAGTGCTCACTCAACAACCGGACATTCGATTCGGTCGTTTGAACTTTCAAGATGTAGGTGGCAACCAAGGCATGGTGATCAAAGTGCCACTTGATGTGGAAATTTGGCAAAACGGTCGATTTACGACTAACTTCGATGACAGCTCAACAACGGCGAATGGTGAATATTACTTCAGCACGCCAATTTGGTCGCATGCGCCAGCAAACAACGCCCTGCTTTCTGGCGTTGGAACGATGAGTATTGGCAGAATGACCGATATCGTTGCAAGCCAAATTGACTCAGCGCGCGAGCAAATACAATTCCACCTAGATTTAGACAGCTCAGGCAATCGCATCCCTTGGCTGAAATACGACTGGTATAGCTCTACAAGTGAAGAGGAAAACCCACCCGTCATTGTTACGTTTGGTATTCACCGAGGAAACGATCGCATTATTTATCGTGGTGAACCCAATATGCTTGGCCTAAATTAACGCGAAACGGAAAACGAAAAGAGCCCCTCAATTGAGGGGCTCTTTTTACACAAACTGATGTAATTTACTTTGCGCCACGACGCGCTTTCAGGCGCTTCACCATAGCAAGACGACGCTCTGCCGACCCTTGGTCTGTTGCCGACTGGTTCGGATTATTACGACGACCTTGACGATTCTTGAATGCTGGTTTTGAGTGCAGCTTTTCAATGTAAGATTCACGCTGTTTTGGTTCATAGCCTGCAAGCTCAATACGGCGAATGCGTTGCTGGATTAGATTTTCAACCTGAACCACCGTGAGCTCTTCATCTCGATTTACAAATGAAACAGCATGACCTTGTTTACCTGCACGGCCCGTACGACCAATTCGGTGAACGTAATCTTCCGCTAGGAAAGGCATGTCATAGTTCACAACGTGAGGTAAGTCTTCAATATCTAGACCTCGAGCAGCGACATCGGTAGCCACCATGACACGTGCTTTACCGGACTTGAACTCTTCTAGCGCACGACGACGAGCACTTTGAGCACGGTCACCATGACAAACCACCGCTTTGATACCATCAAGTTTCAGCTCTTTTACCACTTCGTTTGCGGTCTCTTTGTAGTTCACAAATACCAACACTTGTTTCCAGTTTTTGCGACCAATTAGCTCTGAAAGCAGTTCCGTTTTTCGCTCTTGATCAACTGGATATAGCACGTGAGCAACTGTTTGTGCCGTAGTATTTGCACGCTCTACTTCGATACGTTTTGGTTTACGCAGAATGTCTTTCGCTAACAGATTTAGCTGGCTTGAAGTCGTTGCCGAAAACATCATGATTTGTGGGTCTGTATCCACATCCAGCATGATCTTACGAACTGCATGAATAAAGCCCATATCCAAGATACGGTCTGCTTCATCAAACACCAAAAACTCTAAGTGTGCCACCGAGACATTACCTTGTTCGATGTGCTCTTCCAATCGACCAGGTGTAGCCACAAGGATATCAACACCATTTTCCAGTGCCGCAACCTGAGAAGACATTTTACGGCCACCGAAAATCGCCGCCACCGACAGATTGGTGTACTTCGTATAAGCTTTGATGTTGTCAGCAATTTGTTCAGCAAGCTCGCGAGTTGGAGCCAAGATAAGTGCACGAGCAGTCTTACGAGAAGCGCTACGGTTACTGTCTAACAACTGCTGAATCATAGGCAGAGAAAACGCAGCCGTTTTACCAGTACCTGTTTGTGCTGTAGCGAAAATATCATGGCCTTTGCGAGCCATTGGAATCGCCTTCTGTTGAATTGGCGTTAACTTTTCATAACCGCATTCTGCCAGTGCTTTAACCACTTCTGGCGCAAAACCTTGAGATGAAAATGACATTGAGCGTATTCCTTAAACAAACCACTAAAAATAGCTTTAAAAATTTAGCCGTGCACTATACCCGAATTTGAGTGATTTATCTCACTTTTCTCATTGAAACGCTACAAAAGCAAAAACGGCGAACGCAGACAGATTGCTGGCTCACCGTTTCCGTTTAACATTTGTTCGATTTAACGCTTGATGCCAGACAACTGAAGGAGAATTTGCTCAAGTTCATCCCACGGCAACAGCTGAGAATCTATCACTTCTAATCGTGATTCAAACCCTTCTAAGCTGATTTCATTCACCGACACGACTCGGTTTGCAACATTAAACGCGTAGCACCCCTGATCCGTGTTGACCACCGCTTTAACGCGTTCCGCCGTTAAGTCCGAAAGCATTGAGAAAAGTTTATCAAAATCAAACGTGTACTCTGCCCCAAACAACCACCCGCAGCTAAAATACCCTTGCCCTTTGTTCTCTTTGCGCACAAAGGCTTCACCTGGCGGCAACTGGAATTGAGGCTCTTGGTGAGCATGGTCATGATGATGTGACTCGATATGGGAAGAAGCGCTGCCGTAAACCCGTTCGATATCCAAGACTTCTATCGGTAACTCACCGTCATGAATAAGCTTACTGAATACTTTTGAGGGAGATTGGTCCGTCACCCAGTCATTAAACACATCAATGTCGTGACTGGTACAAAGGTCAACCTTACTGCCTATAACCACATCTGCGCTGTCTAACTGGTCCACGAAATTTTGGTTAGAAAGATATTTTTCATCACTTAAGTTACGCGGATCAACCAGAGCGATCGTCGCTTTTAGATCAACGTAAGGTTCATACTGTTCTGAGGTAAGCGTCGCGATAACCTGTTTTGGATGACCAAGGCCTGTCGGCTCAATCAATAAACGGTCCGGTTTTTGGCGCAGTAACGCGGTAATACCGACCGACATCGGCACACCCGCCGTGCAACACATACAGCCACCCGGCACTTCTTGAATCAGCGCACCTTGGTCGGTCATCAATGCACCGTCGATGCCAATCTCACCAAATTCATTGACCAAAACCGCCCAGTTTTCGTTTTCCGGTTTGTTCTTCAGTAGATTTAAAATCGTGGTCGTTTTACCGACACCCAAAAATCCGGTCAGTATGTTGGTTGGTACTCGATTTGACATGCTTATCTCCGACACGTTAGTGCATTAATGCTCCCGCAAAGTATACGGAGAATGTGACTCGCTTCAACGCTTTTTATCGCGCTCATCAAGCTCATTGCGTGATGCTTGGGTACACATTTTTTGAGAATGATCAGAGTGACTTATCAACTCTGAACGCTTCATATCAGAAAGATACATACTGGTGTAAATGACGCAGGTAAAAAACGCGATAATAGCGACTACGATGGGAAGAACTCCGAGTGTGTTTTCGAATTTAAGCGCAGCGATAGCCAATGCGAAAACAACGACAGAGATAAGTGCGATAGACTTACTTTTGTTGCTTTTCATGATAACTCGCCTTTCGTAAGGGTAGCCCCTAATACCTCCTGTATTAGGGGAGTGCCAGTTTGAACAACATCCAACCTGACTATTCAATGCTACTCCTTTCGCTACTTGTGAAATTTGACAAAGCTAACATTTATTACAACATCAAACGATGAACTTATTACTAGCTTTCAGACACTTAGTGGACTGTAAAACACTTACTAGCAAATCGACCCGCCGCTGACCAATATGTCGTTTTCATTGGCAATACAAACTTGAGCCACCAGCCTTAGCCCTTCGACTATCATCTCCAGAGACATGGAAGGCTGACTGCCATCTACTGCTTGTTCTGGCAATAATGGGATATGAACAAACCCATGACGAACAGGTTTGTCTTTTAGATAATGTTGGATGCCATAAAAAAGGTGGTTACATACAAATGTTCCGGCACTGTTAGAAATCTGGCTAGGTATCCCCTGCTTTTGCAGCGTTTGAACAATACGCTTTATCGGCAGTGTCGAGAAGTAAGCATCTGGGCCGTCCGCCACTACGGGTTCATCAATCGGCTGATGACCAGCGTTATCTGGAATACGAAAATCATCCACATTAATTGCGACACGCTCTGGGGTGATCGCGCCACGTCCAGCCGCTTGCCCAACGGTAATCACACAATCTGGCTGGTGCGCTTCTATTGCATCAATAACGGTATTCAGTGACTCATACCGAATCACAGGAACTGGGCAAGTAACGATCATGGCATCTTCTATTGCCGCAGCCTCTAATCGCTTGACCGCTTCTAAGGCGGGGTTAATGGCGTCACCACCAAAAGGTTCAAAACCGGTAATCAGGACTTTCTTCATAACAGCCTTTAGGAAAAGAGTTTCACAAATTATTGCACTCCCCTTCACCCCATCCAATAGCAAAAGTATTGTTGACATAAGCCAGACAACATTATGTGACTCATGTCTAACCAGCGAGGGTTTTCACTTTATTGAATCTAAACAAGTTCCGGACTATCGAGACTAACTATCGATGATTAGTGGCAGGGCTTGGCTCTCTCATTACATGACTCACGCAGAAACTTGGTTTCCACGCTTAACTTAGGTAGAGTACGCGACCGCAATGCAATTCGAAGAGATTGAATACAATGAATATTGATAACCATGTAATCGAAACGATTGAAGAGTTAGAGGCATTTCTGCATTTAGTAGAAAGCGGCGCTCTGGGTCTTGAAGGTGTCACTGGCGTTGCGCTAGCCACCTCTAATACCGATGGCCGTCCATTTGTTGCCGTATTAGGAGAAAAGCACCAATTGCTCCTTGGCCGCTGGGTTTCGCAGCACGTATATGACAATGGTAAAGACATTGTTCGTACCGGCCCAACCAGAAAACACTAAGCGCTCAGCACCATTTATAACACCATACCGTCTTATACACCAAGCGTATGCTTTGAAAGCAATGCGCTTGGTGTACTTAAAAAATAAAAAAAGAAAAGGCTAGCCTTTATTAATTTTGTCGGTATACTGCACATCAGCTCTTACGGAAAGAGCTATTAATGTAATTAAAGATCAAAGTTTCTCTCAGTTCCACATCGAATTCCTCGTTTACGTTCCTGCGACAAAATAGTTATCTCTAAAATCATATAGTAGCACTTGATATTAGCTAAAAATTCAATATTTAAAACAATCAAATATAGAGGTATCTATGTCTAATAAATTAACTGGTTCAGTAAAATGGTTCAACGAAACTAAAGGTTTTGGTTTTATTTCTCAAGACAATGGCGGTGATGACGTATTCGTTCACTTCCGTTCTATTGTTTCTGAAGGCTTCAAAACTCTTACTGAAGGCCAAAAAGTATCGTTCGTTGTTGAACAAGGTAACAAAGGTTTACAAGCTGCTGAAGTAACTGCACTGTAATTCTTTGTGTGGCATCAACGTTGTTGGTGCCACCATCCCCTTCCACTTATTACCGCCCTTACTATTCTCTATCTAAGTTTATATACCCAAATCGCTTACCTCTCCCATACCGTCATTAATCACTTTCAATAAAGTCACTTTGGTATACATCTTTAGGTAATCACACTACCTATCTTGCAATTCCAGTTTGGAATTAAATTAATCTGATTCATATCTGAATCACTTCGCCTCATGCTTTGCTCATATAAATAAAGTTTATAAAATAAAAGCGATTGGCGAATATAAGAGAAAAAAATGAAATTAAATATATCCGCACAATCAATAAATTCTAATAATTACGAGCACATTATCCCTAGCCGAGACGTTATCCTTAGCCTATTCGATAAAGTTAAAAATCACTTAAGTCACGAGCAAATTTCTCGCTCTACTGGCTTAGATGAGAAACCACAAAAAGACGCTTTAAAAAAACGTTTACGCGCTATGGAGCGCGATGGCCAGTTAATTTTCACGCATCGCCGTGGTTATAAGAAAGTCGATCAAACCGCTTTGGTTTCTGGAAAGGTCAGCATTCACGCAGACGGCTTTGGTTTTGTCACTTACGACAGTAATGAAAAAGACCTTTTCTTACCTAAACACCAACTTACTCATGTGTTTGATGGCGATATCGTACTGGTTCTGAAAGGCAATGCTCAGCATCAAGGACGCTCAAATCATCGTTTCATCAAAATAGTGGAACGAAAAACAACCCACATCGTAGGCTTGTTAAAGAGAAAAGGTTCGAACTTCTATCTAGTGCCAGAAAGCGCGAAACTGACTCAAACCATTCATGTCACACCAAATGATCTTATCACCAAAAGTGCCGGTAAACTCGTTCATTGTAAAGTCACTGCCTATCCAGATCACAGACAATCAACAACAGTTGAAGTGGCTGAAGTATTAGGGCGTCCGGGAGAAGCAGGGATCGAAGTTAAATTGGCGTTACGTCGACATGGCATCAATGACCATTGGGATGATGAAGTTCTTCACGCTGCTTCCGCATTTGGCAATCACGTAGAAGAAAAAGACAAAACGTCCCGAGTGGATTATCGAGATTTACCGTTCGTCACTATCGATGGGGACGACGCGAAAGACTTTGATGATGCCGTTTACGCATACCAAATGGACAATGGGCATTGGAAGTTATTCGTCGCGATTGCAGACGTATCTCACTACGTTCAGCCAAACGACCATTTAGATCTTGAGGCGCAATCTCGTGCAACGTCCGTTTACTTCCCCGGATACGTTGTACCAATGCTACCAGAAACATTATCTAACGGTTTGTGCTCGCTTAACCCGAATGAAGACCGATTGGTTATGGTATGTGAGATGACCTTTGACGACGAAGGTAACATGCTAGATTCAGAGTTTTCTGAAGGGATCATTCACTCGCATGCTCGTTTAACTTATAACGAAGCTTACCGCATTGTTTCCCAATCAACGGAAGCAAAAAAATACCAAGGTAAGAACCCAAAACAAAACATTAAACAGCATCTGGTGAATCTCCATCGCTTGTATTTGAACCTATCTGGTCAACGTCAAGTCCGTGGTGCCATTGATTTTGACACGCAAGAGCTTTCATTCACGTTAAACAATAAAAAGAAAATCGCGTCCATCGTTCCTGTAGTTCGAAATGATGCCCACCGAATGATCGAAGAATTCATGCTGTGTGCCAACGTTGCCACCGCTCAATTTTTGCAGCAACAAAAAATATCGAGCTTATACCGCGTGCACTCTGGTCCTCAGATGAAAAAACTGTCTTCATTAAGAATGATGCTTGCAGACAAAGGGCTAACGCTTGCGGGTGGTGATAAACCAACTTCTCATGACTACAACGCATTACTGGAACAAGTACGAGATTTAGATGAGTGTGATGTGATTCGTACCCTACTGCTACGTTCTCAGAGTCAAGCCGAGTATTCGCCGAAGAATATGGGTCACTTCGGTTTAGCCTATGACGCATACGCACACTTTACTTCGCCAATTCGTCGTTACCCAGACTTACTCGTTCACCGCGCCATTCGCGCTAAACTTCGAGAGCAAAAAACAGGCAAGTTACGCAGTCTGCTCATGAAACTAAAACCTATTCGTCAATTGACAGGTGCTGCGAACAACTACCCTTACGATACAAAAGTAATCGAGCAACTGAGCGTGCACTGTTCGCATCAATCTCGTCAGGCAGATGAAGTGAGTCGAGAGGTTGAGTCAGCACTGAAATGTCATTACATGAAGCCATTTATCGGGCAACACTTCATGGGGACGGTGTCTGGAGTCACACACTTCGGGGTATTTGTTGAGTTAGAGGAAAACCGAATCGAAGGTCTCATTCCTTTATCAAGTTTTCAAAATGGTGAGTTCGAATTTGATGCAGTCAAACAAAAAATTTCTAGCCAGAGCACCACGTTTACTTTAGGGACGAAAGTGCACGTGTTAGTTAAAGACGTCGATTCGAAACAAAGAAAGATCATGTTCAATTTAAAAGATGCAGAACACACGGTAGGTTAGTCTGTTGTAGTCTATTTTCTAACCCATTGTTCAAAAATAAAAAATAAGCTTTAGATACCGCGATTAACTTGTGACATTTCGCTGACATCAGCTCATTCTAAAACCCTAATATCTGGCAAAGGAAACGAATCTAACTTTTGTTTCCAGACACCATCGCAGAGTGTATTTCCAGCACTCTGTTTGCCTCGAGAGGTTCTTATGACAGCCTAGGATCTCTCGGGGCTTTTTTGCGCCTCTTAAACCCCACCTTATGTTGTATCCAACCCGTTAACAACTACACAAATTGTACTTTTTAACTAGTTCACTAGATCGCGAATTCTGATTTAAGCAACTGATCACACAACCTCTTCCAAATTTTGGGTATAAAAGTATCAATACTTTCGTTAACTAGGATGTAAATAATGAAAAACTCGTTTGATCTCACCATGCCCAATGAAGAAGGATACTTTGGTGAATACGGTGGTAGCTTCGTGCCGCCGGAGCTTGAACAAATCATGCGTGACATCAACGCAACTTATGAGGAATGCAGCAAAGATCCTGAATTTAAAGCGGAACTTGCTCGCCTATATAAGCACTTTGTTGGACGACCTAGCCCAATCTTCCATGCAGAAAACTTGTCTAAGAAATACGGAGCAGACATCTACCTAAAGCGCGAAGACTTAAACCATACAGGCGCACATAAAATTAACCACTGCTTAGGAGAAGCCATTCTCGCTAAAAAGATGGGTAAGAAGAAACTGATTGCGGAAACTGGCGCAGGACAACACGGTGTTGCGCTTGCTACAGCCGCGGCATTGGTTGGCTTGAAATGCGATATTTACATGGGTGAAGTTGATATCGCCAAAGAGCATCCGAATGTCGTCCGCATGAGAATCCTTGGTGCTAATGTCATTCCTGCCATTCATGGGCGCAAAACTCTCAAAGAAGCGGTTGATTCTGCCTTCGAAGCCTACTTAAAAGATCCTGACACACAACTTTATGCGATAGGCTCTGTCGTTGGCCCTCACCCATTCCCTAAAATGGTACGAGATTTCCAATCAATTATCGGTAACGAAGCACGAGTTCAATTCAAAGAAATGACAGGCAAGTTACCCAATAATCTCGTCGCATGCGTTGGAGGTGGTTCTAACGCGATGGGGCTATTTACTGCTTTCTTAGACGATGAACAAGTCGCCATTCACGGCATCGAGCCAGCGGGCTGCTCTTTGCAAAAGGTTGGCGAGCATGCTGCAACACTCACACTTGGTGAGCCAGGTATTATGCACGGATTTAAGTCTTACATGCTCAAAGATGAGCAAGGTGAACCTCAAGAAGTGTACTCTGTAGCAAGTGGCTTAGATTACCCATCGGTTGGGCCTCAGCATAGTTACTTAAAAGACATTGGCCGTGTCAATTACGGCTCAATCACCGATGACGAAGCGATTGATGCCTTCTTTGAACTGTCTCGCGAAGAGGGGATTATTCCAGCGATTGAATCTTCACACGCTGTCGCTTACGCGATTAAACTCGCGAAGCAAGGAGAAACTGGCTCAATTCTTATCAACTTATCCGGTCGCGGTGACAAAGACATTGATTTTGTCGTTGAACACTACGGCGCAAAATACGGCATTGAATCAATTGTTTAGTCCCCGTTTGGTAGGCTAACTGTCTATACAAAAAGCTACCTATTGCTAGGTAGCTTTTTGTTTGCGCCTTATTTCCCCTACATGCTCTTTAAAGGCTTAACTACACAGTCCAAATCTTTTACTTTTGAGAAATAGGCATAGCTTGAGAAAGCCCTATCACTCACCACTCCAACTATGCCTTTAGAGCGTAATTCGATTAACCGATCAGAGCAGGAATGCCCGGAAGCTGACCAACGACAGCAAGGGAGCCTGCACAGACGATAAATGCAGTGCCAGGAATCAGGTATTTATCTTTTCTCGAGAGTTCGTTGGCACGCTCATGGTCGCCGATAAGTCCAAGGTTATCCAGCAGCATAGTGATTGCCCAGCCAAAGACTGGATTAACGAATGCACAGGCAAAAATACAGATACCTGCACTGAGTGAATCTTTATGCTTGTGGATCATCTGCATACCCGCTTCAAGAAGTGGTAAGAATACACCGACAATCAAAGCAACACGCAGAACAGGCTCCCACATCGCTAGATCCATAGGGTAACCAATTACCGCCGCGGCAATACACATGAACCCCGTTAACAGTGCGCCACCTGGAATCGGACGTTTGGCAATGGCGGCAGGAATCATGTAAGTACCCCAAGAAGAAGCCAGGTTACCGCCCCCTAATAGTGAGCCAACCCCCTGACGAACAGACGCTCCGACCATCGTGTCGTCGACATCCATTAGCACGCCTTTCGCCTCTTTTGGGTAGTTAAGTTCTTGAAACACACGATGGCCTAGGTAGTCAGGTGACCACATAGCGACTGCCAGTAGCGCAAATGGAGTCACGGCAATAAAGTGCTCTAAGGTTGGCCAACCTAGTTGCCAGCCTGTATCTTCACCCCACCAGTAGAATGGACTGAAATTAGGCAGGCCCGGTTCTGTGGTAAAAGCAAACTCAGCGCCCATCAAATAAGCAACAATACCCGCGAGTGCAGAGCACAGTGGGATTGCCAACCAACGCTTGTTGATCTTAGCTAGGTAGGCATAAACCATAACCGTTAGACCAATGACAACAAACGAAATGTAACCTTGGTCTGTACTTGCAGCCCACGCCTCAGTCTTATTAATTTGTCCGAGCACCCCAACAGCGCCTAGGTAGATCAATAACCCTCCTCGAACTCCAATGCCAGTCAAGGTCATGAGTTTAGAACCGCCTTTAGTCAAAGCGAGAATTAAGCCAAAAGCACATACCATCAAGCCAAGCGCCAGAGGATGCCCTCCTGCAGCAGCAATCATGGGAATCAGCGGTATCATTGGGCCGTGGGTACCGGCTAGGTTTGCATTCGGGTTTAGGATGGCAGAAAACAAAATAACGAACAGAGCACCCGCGATAAGCAATTCGTAACGCACATTTTCTGCAACGAACTCCGGAGATAAACCGAACTGAGCAGCAAAGGCAGCAACCATAGCGGTGACCATAACCACTTTACCAATGGTTGCGGCTAATGCAGGCACCCAGTCTTCGATTTCAATACTGTAATCACGTGATGGCAAATGAATACCCCAGCGACGAAAGCTCATGATGGTTAAATCATGGTTTAGAAAGTCTTCACGACTTTCAAATTCATGCGGTTTTTTGCGCACATCCCTGTAAAAGGTCTTACTTGAGTCAGACATTGAGCTATCCTTTGTTATATTTCAACGTTGAACTATGCCAACTAGAGTTTCGCTTGGTATACAGACCAATACGAGACAACACCCACATCAAACATCGAGGCCACACCAAGAAAGTGGTATGGCTAATTTTTGATTTGAACCTATTAAGCATGTATTGCTATCGGTAGGAATATTAGACATTAGTAAAAGAACAACAAAAATCTCACTTATTACACAAAGATTTAACATTACATTAGAGTACGCTGATCTTTAGTGAGAGTTTTTGAACAGCAATTCAACAAGAGGAACAGTCGCAACTCCACCTGTGCTTTTCAAGGTAGAAAAAACATATCCGTATTCACACAAGTAATTGGTTAATTTTGCTCATGCAAGTACGCACTAACAACATCAAATCGAGTTGCAACCCAAACCACGCTGCCTAACTATAGATATCTCTGTAATGTATACTTTGCTAAACTCCACCCTTTGATGAGTAAGGCCCCTAAAATGATGACTGACGAAGAAAGAATCGAACTGCAACGGAACAACCCACTGCACGGGTTAAAGCTAGAAACTATGTTGCAAGAGTTGGTGGATTTTTATGGCTGGGACATTCTAGATACAGCAATGCGCTTTAATTGCTTTAACACTAAGCCTTCGATTGCAAGTAGTGTGAAGTATTTAAAGAAGACCGAATGGGCGAGAGAAAAATTAGAAAACTTTTACCTTTATCGCTTTAAGCGCATGCCACGCGCAAGTGAAGAAGAATATGATTTACCACCGAGAGCTCGTACGTTCCCTCATGGTCTTGAACCTAAAGAGCCAATGCCGCTAACCGTTGACTCTATCCTCAAGTCACAAGCTAAAGCTGCATCCGCATTTAAAAAACGCTCACCTCGTGGACGTCCGACGCGTCGATAGTACATAACCTTGAAAAGCAATAGAGCCCTACTGGTAGCTCCAGCAAGGCTCTATTGTTCTTTAAAGAAATGGCTAGAAGCGAATACTCAAGCTAGTGCGCCCCCTTCTCCAGCGCCTCCCATAAGTAAACTCACATGTAGTTTACGTTTTCTATTGATTGCGCTTTTTCTTCTTTTTCCCTGTACCTGCTGGCTTTGCACGCGGCTTCATCGGTAAAAAGTAGGCTTCACTTTGGTCGTCTTCCACTTCAAAGCCCTCTACCTGCTCACGTTCAAGTTGGAACTTATTTTTCTTTTCTATCACTTTGAAATGGTGATAGTCATCGTAATCGATAAGGGATAGCCCTAGACCCACTTCACCAGCACGACCACTGCGACCGATTCGATGCATATAGTCAGCAGGACTACGCGGAAGATCGAAGTTAATCACCACTGGCAGCTTTTCAATATCAAGGCCACGTGCTGCGATATCGGTGGCAATAAGAACTTGAATCTCGCCAGACTTAAAACCGTCAAGGACACGAGTACGAGCGCCCTGCCCTTTATCACCATGGAAAACTTCAGCAGTAATACCGCGTTTTGACAGTTTTTGAGCTAAATGGTTACAGGCATTCTTAGCATTCACAAAAATCAAAGTTTGTCGCCACTGATGCTGTTTGATTAAGTGCGCGAGTACCGCCGTTTTCTCACCTTTATTTACACTAAACACGCGTTGCACCAAAGTGCTGGCTTCTGCGCTCTGCAACTGAACTTCAACAGGGTCACGGAGCAAGTGCTGAGCCAGCGTCGTGACTTTATCAGGGAAAGTAGCAGAAAATAACAGCGTCTGTTTCTTCTCTGGCAGTAACGCAAGAATCTTATTAAGTTCTTCGGTAAATCCGAGGCTCAACATACGGTCAGCTTCATCGAGCACGAGCGTTTTTACTTGGTCCAACTTAATCGCGTTACTGGATACCAGATCAAGTAATCGACCCGGCGTAGCTACGATAATGTCACAGCCACCACGAAGCGCCAGCATTTGTGGGTTCACCGATACACCACCAAATACGGCAACCGTTTTGATCTTATCTCTAAGATGGTATGAGTAAGATTTGACGTTGTATGCCACCTGTGATGCCAGCTCACGAGTTGGAACTAAAATCAGGTGAGAAACGAAGTTACCACGGCGATGATTTGTTTCGTTTTGCTGAACAATTTTTTGCAGAATTGGCAGCGAAAAAGCAGCGGTTTTACCAGATCCCGTATTGGCACCGCCAACAATGTCTTTCCCTTCAAGGATATAAGGAATGGTATGAGATTGAATGGGCGTCGGTTGGCTGTATTCTAACGCTTCTAGTCGCTCGACTAAGGTTGGAATCAGGCCAAGATCGGCAAATGTCGCTTGCTGTGTTTTATCTGTCATTACGATGAGTGGCTCAGTGCTAGTAAAGGCCGTGTATCTTATGCTATTTCGCGTCTGGATGTTAGAGATAATGAGCCAAACAGAAGACTGGTGAGAGAAGCACTGTAGGGAGCAGGAATTTCCTTTCACTAAAATGAGTTAATGGTTTCTATAACCCTCACGATGGTAGCGTTCGCGACGAACACTGGAAAAAGGAGCCAGGCCAGTCTGACTCCTGTAAAGCCAAAACACATTGTATCTTGGAAAAATTAAGGTTGCAGAGACAGACCAGCTCCGCTTGAAAGGCTTAATCATACTATCTAAACCTTCGGTGTTGAGAGCTTAATATAGCTTGAGAAAACTCCAGCTCACTAATGTCCATCGTTATCTATTTAGCTAATGTTGTGGATTCGGTTGTATAGATTACTTTCGCCCGATACCAGGTTCTTCTCAGTGTACGTTTGACTGCTGTAGCCACAATCGTTGCTGATGTCGTATATGGAAATACCTGTTGTCAGAAAGGTAACACGCCAAGATGAGTAATGTTGCATATCATCCTCGTAAGCCCAATTCCTTCACGAGGTAGTAATGGAACAAATTAATTTACCCCGATATCTGATATGTAGCTTCGCCTTTGTGTTGCTTTATCCTACGGCAATAGATCTCTACTTGGTTGCTTTACCACAAATCGCCAATGACCTGTCTGCGAGCGAATCACAACTTCATATTGCCTTTTCTATTTACCTCGCTGGTCTAGCATCGACGATGGTTTTTGTTGGGCGAGCTGCTGATTGTTTTGGACGCAAACCTGTTGCCATTTGCGGTGCAGTGATTTTTACCCTTGCATCAATGTTCGCGGGCTCTGCTGAGACCAGTAATAGCTTCCTAATAATGCGCTTCTTTCAAGGTGTAGGTGCCGCATGTTGCTATGTAGTGGCCTTCGCCATTTTGCGCGACACTTTAGGTGACCCAAAGCGAGCTAAGGTTCTATCGATGCTCAATGGAATTATCTGTTCTATCCCAGTACTTGCCCCCGTGATCGGCAATCTGATTATGATCAAGTTTCCGTGGCCCGTGTTATTCACTGCCATGGCGATGATGGGTATTGCGATAGGCTTAATTGCTTGCTTTGTCTTAAAAGAAACCTTGCCTAAAACCAAGCGCACACTTTTAGATGTGAGTGAAGATTCGAACGAATCACTATATAACCGTTTTTTTATATCGCGCGTTATTTACACATCTTTAGGCGTCACAGCGATTCTCTCTTATGTAAATACGTCACCAATGATAATAATGGATTCGATTGGCTTTACTCGAGGCGATTACTCAACCACGATGGCACTACTCGCAATGGTAGGTATGGCAACATCGTTTTCAGTACCATTTGCTTTGTCTTACTTCAAACAAACCACATTGATGTTCGCTGCACAAATGACCAATTTCCTGTCGGCTATCGTTATTCTCGCGGCTCACTTGAATAGCGATAGTCCGACACTTTATATGGTAGGATTCACTCTGCTCAGCATGAGTTTCCCTATGGGGTTTGGTGTGGCGATGAGTCAAGCGTTAAGCCAATTCTCACGCAAAGCTGGACTTGCAAGCTCTATGCTTGGCATAGGTCAGGTTTCTTGGTCTGCACTTTACATTTGGTTGATGGCGGCGTTAGGTGTGTCGGCTGTGATGATGTTAATGATAGCGTTGGTTGCTAGTAGCGTTATTGGACTCTCCATAATATTATTATTTCCAAATCAGAACGTTAGTGAGCCTCATGAAGAAATCTCTTGCCCGACTTGATCTTAATTTACTGCTCACTCTGCAATTGCTACTGCAAGAGCAGAGTGTTACTAAAACGGCGAAAAAACTTAATGTAACTCCCTCAACCGTGAGTAAGTCTTTAGGCAAATTGCGCGCTTGGTTTGATGACCCGCTTTTTGTGAATACGCCGCAAGGCCTAAAGCCAACAAATCTCGCGACAAACGTGCAAGTGCTTTTGTCAGACTGGATGCAGATCGGTAACCAGATTGTTTCACACCGAGGTGATGATGCGCCAAGCGGGGTTAAATTTCATCTTGGAGTAGAGTCGCCATTGTCACTCATCATGGCGGATGAACTGACCAAACGAATCCATGATTTTTACCCAGATTCAACGGTAAAGTTCCATAACTGGGATTACGACTCGTTAGACGCCATTACCAGCGGTGAAGTGGATATTGGTTTTACTGGCCGTGAAAGCCATCCTCGCTCCAAAGAGTCGTTAGAACTGCTCCCGTATTTTATTAATTTCGAAGTGCTGTTCTCGGATTTACCTATGGTGTATGTCCGCAAGGATCATCCTGCACTCAAGCAAAAGTGGAATTTAGATACTTTCTTAAGCTATGCCCACATCAATGTAGCATGGGAGAAAAATGACAGTTGGGCATTGGATGAGATCTTGGCTGAACAGGGATATACTCGAAACGTTAGCCTAACGATGGCGAGTTTCGAGCAAGCTTTATTTGTTGCAGAAAAGCCCGACCATCAAATGTTAACCACTGCACCAAAATATTGTCAGCGATACTGCGAACAGCTTCACCCCAACTTAATAGCGTTGCCTATCCCCATTGCGGAAGATTATCAGCACAAGCTACTGATTCCATTTACTATGATTTGGCACAAGCGCAATAACCAGAACCCTAAAATTGTGTGGTTGAGGGAGACGATAAAGAGCCTGTATGGCACAAGTTGAACGGGTAATTTTGAAGTAGATTTAAAGCAAAGGAATGAACATTCTCCCCCCTTTATGTTGTCAATAACCGTAGGAGTGTGGTCTTGCCTTCCATTAGATTAAGTATTTTAAAATCTTGAACTCTATTATCCACTTCGAAATTGATTTCAGCTCATTTGGGCAGAAAGAAGCTAGAAGCACTTGCTTATGTTGGGTGAGTAAATGTATGTAAAACCTCAGTACATAAAAACGAACCTAATTTAGGTAAGCTCTTGGCAACTATATGCCACGACTCGAAAAGTAACGAGTGGGTGAATCACCATAGACCCGACGAAACATAGCGATAAAGTTACTGGGCGTCGAATAACCCAAAGCATGTGCAACCGCTCCTACGGACTCTCCGCGAGCCATCATTTCTAACGAATGTATTAGCAGTGCTTGTTGCCGCCATTCACTAAAACTCATGTTTAACTCACTTCGAATCAATCGTCTTAACGTCCGAGATGAGACGGCCCCGATATTTGCCCAATGCTCCACAGAATGTTTGCTGTTTGGGTCTATTAAAATTGCTTGAGTAACTTTTTGCAGTCTCGGATCTCTGGGCTGTGGGATGTGGAGTGACTCATGAGGGCTATTGACGATTTCATCAGATATTACGGCAAGAATACGTAAAGACTGTATGGATAGATCGTCTGTTTTGCTCCATATCGATGCTCTAACCGATAGGGCTTTCAACACATCGCTCATTTGGATCACGCAAGGTCTCATTGGAAACCGCTCACAACTCTCTGGAGTAAACAGTAATGAACGACCTTTCAGAGAACCACAAAAATAAACACTGTGCATCGCACCCGGGGGGATCCAACCAGCTCGGTGAGGTGGTAGTATCCACGTTCCTTCATCGGTTTTGACCTGAATTAGCCCTTCATCTATACACAGTAACTGGCCTCGATGATGACTGTGCCAATTATGTGGCCGTTGCTCCAAATGGTTGAAGTCGCTCCTTTCATGCTGCCACTCCTTAGCGATCAACGCGGCGCCATTTTTCCATTCGCTGTAATCAGAGTTTGTCACTTTATTTACTCAATTCCATTTTGGCCATTATTCATTATTTTCTGTCCTCTTAACGTTACCATAGCAAGTTAGCGTTCGAGTAACATTTTAGCAACGACCATTTTATCGAAGGCAGAACCATCATGAACGAACCTATCTTTATTATCTATTACATTACAGCAGGCTTGGGCATTGGCTTTCTCGCAGGACTCGTTGGTGTGGGTGGTGGTGGAATGGCCGTCCCTATTTTTGCGTTTCTGTTTTCACTACAGGGAATAGCTGATACAGAAGTGGTCCATCTTGCGTTAGGGACATCAATGGCTTCAATGATTATTACAACATTGGGCAGCATGCGCGCTCACTACAAAAAAGAGAATGTAGACTCGACAATGGTAGTAAAAATGTTGAGCGGAGTTCTAATCGGAACATTTTGCGCCACATTCGTAGCATCGTATCTACAGGGAATCTATCTGGCAGTTTTTTTCTGCGTATTCATGTTGTATGTAGCTTATAAGATGTTTCTCAACACTGAAAATGAGCACAACCCGACCCCACATGGGGCTATCGGTAACATCACTGTAGGCTCTGTGATTGGCTCTGTATCAGCACTTGTCTCAATAAGCGGTGCGGGGTTGATCATCCCCTATCTTGTCCAGCAAAATTTTGAGGTAAAACGAGCTATAGGCACCTCTGCTGCGATAGGTTTCCCTATAGCGCTATCAGGAAGCCTCGGTTACATGTTAAACGGATGGGAAAATACAGATTGGAACAACTTAGTATTAGGATACATATACCTTCCTGCAATGATCAGCTTCTCCATTAGCAGCTACTTAACTACTAGCCTCGGCGTGCGTTGCGCAGAGTATTTCCCAAATAAAGTTCTTAAGAAAATCGTTGGTATTTTGTGTGTTCTTCTGAGTTTTAAAATGCTGGTACAAGTACTTAATTAAGGCAAGTAATACAGTCATCAGTATGTCTTGCAATATGTTGTGGGGACAAACCTGAAAAACTTACTTCTCGCTTTGCTGGTCCAAGCACACAATGTGTAAGAAAGCTCCGCATTGTTGCACTCTTATGACTTTGTTAAGCTAGCCAGAATTACATCCAAAATTTGCTGGTGATTGTCCTTTCTGGAAACCTCGTCACGCTCCTGGCAAAGTGCTTCCTCCCCTTCTGATGCGAGAATTTTAATGCCACGCTCAGTACATTCTGCGAACGCACTAAACTGACTCGCACTGGGAATCTCTTGAAATGTCACATTGGGAAGAGCAACAAGTGATTCGGCTGGTGTCAGTGCGGGATGTACCCGATCAGAAAGCGTCACCACGGTGATGGTATTTTTCATCAAGGCCAAAGTTTCAGGGACAAAAGTTTTCGTTAGCTCAGGGTTGATAACGACGACCGATTTCAGTTTGCTTTCAGACTGAAATCGGGGGAATTTTTGATCCGGGATGTTGGTAATATCAACGTTATTTTCACGTAACCAATGACAGTCTACATTGGTGGCGTTGTGACACGATGTTCGATATTTTTCCGGGCTTATTTGCGCTCCGGAGAGCATCAGCATAGATGTGCCACCCAGAAAAAAGCCGACACCCTGCACTTCATCAGTATCTACACCTCCGGACAGTATCCCGACCGAACTTAATTCGTTCAGCCCAAGCACCAAATCACTAGTCCTGAAAGTGATTTCATCAACAGCCATTTCTGCATTGATTTCGTTTGGTGCAGGAGGCTTTGGTACAACAACGATATAACCTTGTTTCGCTAGGCCTGAAGCTATCCAACCACTATGGGAAAATGCTGACCGTGTTCCGCCCTGCGACAAAAGCACAACGGGAAATTTTCCACTTGCTAAAGGAGCATCTAACTGCATTTCGACTGATTTAAAAATGTTACCCCTACCAAACGTGAAGTTGGTTTTTCCGTTCGTTGTGGGATACCAGTAGTAGACTTCTACAGGCTTGTCTCTGTCTTCACTGAATACCGTTTTGACTGTTAGCGCAGAATGGTATTTCGGCTCATTCGTACTGGCGCTGACACTGACACACAATGAAGCGAGTAGAAACGACATTATTATTTTGGTTTTCATTTTTACCCCAGCCGATCAATACATTACTCTGCACGGCATCTGGAAAAATAACGCGCAGGAGATTCTCCATATATTTTGCGAAACATAGCAATAAAGTTACTTGGAGTCGAGTAACCCAAAGCAAGTGTCTGCTTTGAACTACGCCAGCAAGCTTTTGGACAGAAATACGTTAGAGTGTTTGCTTGATTTAGCAAATCATGGATTAGTTCAGCTATGGCAAACATCATTGAACTTAACTTACAGAAGAGTAGTATTAAACAGAACAATTTTGAATAGCAAGTCTTGAGAAGGCTGGATTGACTTTTTATCGCTGACTACTCGAATAAACTTTATGCAGAATGAGCGTTGTCTAACGCCGTAATGACTAAGCCGCAAAGTAACGAAACTAGCTGATGACAATCATTACAAAAAGCAGTTTGGGACTAGAAAATAAAAAAGCCAAACAGTGTTGGCTTTTAGCAATTAGTTCGTTACATCATAATAATATTTTATTAATTTCAAACTAATCTCTTTCTTGAGAGGTTTAGCTAAAACTAAATTAATTCCATTGACGAGGGTTAAATTGTCTTTTATCTTTAATGAAAAAATCAAGAACTCGAGCAACCGTTGTTTTGAAGCTTTAACCCCTGAATGACCAGAGCCAAGCAAAGGCATATTTACAGGATAACCATTTGAATTATTCTCAATAAAATCAATGAGTTTTATTACAACTTCTTGGTATTCTAAGTTCGTCAATTGGGCTCTATTATTTTCATCAAATCTAGTGAAAGCAACGAGGAAAAATATTTGGTTATCTCTTTGTATTTTTATGGTAGTGCCTAGTGGATACTTTACTTTATTGCCAACTTCTCTACTCGGAACAGATTCACCCTTATAATTACTCAGTTTAAGCTTAATTTCTGAATCAAGAAGTTCAATGTCATCTGAAAAGTATTTTTCTATTAGTTTTCCATGTAAAGTATTTCTTGAGATAACTTCATCATCAACCAATACATCGAAGAAATCATTTACAGGTATGACTGTAATTCCATTTTCCGCAAATATGTCACCATATTTAACATTCAACATAACTCTATCAGAAATTTTAACATCTATATTGCTTCTTTCTCTTGTTATAATCAAAGATATAATAGAACTAAGAATAGCAATTCCTATATAGGTTTCAATCACATATCCAGCGTAGTAGGTGGAGAATTGACTGTTAACAGAACTAAATATCGTCAACAAAGCACTAATCGCACCAATTACTGAAAAGAAAGCTCTAAAAAACAATGTCATTATCATCCTTACTTTGTGTTTTTTCTTCCTCAGATTCTTCTTTGCCGTAATATTTTAGCTTGGAAATTTTAAATGATTCCTTAGCCAGCTTAGTAAAAACGGCGTCACCATACTTGTCTCGAAGAGATCTATAGAAGTTATATTCGATACTTTTTATATATGACAATGTTCCATGTAAAATGGGAATATCCTGTTCATTCAGTTTATCATTTAAATATAAGTGGAGCATTGCTCTTACTTTTTTTCGTTTATATCTCCCTACAGATAATTTATTCTCATGAGTGATAACTACTCCAGTTACTCTTTTTGATCTGTTTCTACCAATTAATACACGTTTTTTGTCATTCAAAACCAATAATGGTGTTTGTGTTTCTTCAATAAGTACCTTTAACTCTTCTTCAGCTTCTAGCAAACACTCTCTCGAACTTGCTGATAAGGTTATATCATCTGCATATCGAGTGTAAATCACACTATACTTTGAGCAGATATCACACACACTTTCGTCAAAGTTGTACATGACGATATTCGAAATAATTGGAGAAGAAGGTGCTCCAATGCTCAGTTTGAGCTTCCTGTCTGTCCTATCTAACCAGAACAGATAGTGGTTTAATATATCAACCTCTATACTAGATATGTCTTCGTACGCATCCAATAAGAAAGACTTAAGATGCTCAGGCCTTATTGAATGGAAGAAGTCTTTAAAATCTAACTTAAGAATCCATGATGATCCTTTGTGAGGTAGAGCATTGTGATAAATTGATTTCGAATCTCGATATGCAGTAGCAGAATCGTGAATGGATAAGTTCTTGAGAATCTTTTCTATAATTGCATATTGATAAAACTTGACATCTTTTGAAGGTTGAGAAATTGTTCTCAACCCACCATTTCTTTTTTTTATTTTAAATTCTTTATATTTTCTAGGTGCAGTTAGATAATTGGCTATTATTTCTTCAACACTCTTTTCTGTAAATTCAGAAATATCATATAGACTTTTCATATTAACGACCTAACCCCATAGCATACTGCCTTTCTTTATCATTTTTCAAATATAGAGAAAGTAAGGTGGACTTCACTGAACTTACAGAATAGTTTAGTTCCTTATCAGGTGTGTTTCTAAATTGATATTTTATAAAACCCTGATTCTTATCCGTAGGCAAAAAATATTTTGCCCCTGCGTTTTTCTCTTTAATCAACCCCAAATTTTTTAAAGAGTACAAATACTCTTTCAAAACCTTTTCTTCAAGATCTATTTTTAAGTGATCATTTATGTATGATTTAATTTCCCTCAGCTTAAGTGCAGAAAAAACGTATATTAAATCAGCAACGAGTAAGCACATATTTGAAGGGTTTTCTTTTGAAAAAGAGGAGGTCTGCTTGCTCTTTTCTTGAATATCATTCGCCAATTGATAACCAATCAGATTTATTAGCGATTGGAAACCTGCATCGTTTTCTATGACTTGAGATATGGTATTGTTTGTTACTTGATAGTTAACACCCCACTCGTGCCGTAGAACTGTTTTATCATTTTTTTCGAGATACTTAATCGGTCCCCATTCAATAAATGTCCGTTGACCATCACTAACATCGTTTGTGTTGTAGATTGTTATGAGCTTAGAGGATATCTCTGGCATAACACTAAAGGCTCCAAGTTCAGCATGGGCTCCGGGTCCTTCAACAATGAGTACAACTGCTGCGGCAAGACCTGCTAATAAGACTTCAAAATCAATAAGGTTATTGATGTTAGCGTCCTCTAGCCAATCATGAAATTCCTCTGCAAGAATCACATTTTGGTATAATTCTTTTTCTCTACTACTGAGATAGTGCAAAACTGCGCTGCGTAAAGACTTGACTTGATCTTCTTGCTCCTTGCCTATATTTGACAAGTCATCACCATTTAGTCCTCCACCACAAAAGAAAACGTAGTTTGGGAGGTTTTTAAGACTAATTTTTTCTACTTCAACATTGGTAAGAAATGCTGAGGTAAGTTCTTTAATATCTTCCATATGACCAACAATAACAGAAACGGCCTCATAATGAGGCCGTTCTAATCTTTACCTAGATGGGCACGGTTGCGACAACAAATCGCGAAGCGATTTTTGTCGTGACCGTGGTCAAAATATAAACAATCAAAATATTCCAGTGATACACCAGATGAAGTCAACAACGCTTCTAACGCGTAAAGATTAATAGCTATTTTTAGCTTAACTCTCGGATTTGTCAAGATTTTAAACTCAGATCTTATGTGCGCTTCTAGTCGTTAAACATAACAGTGTTCCTTCCATCACAAATCATATCGAAATGGTCCATCACAAAAGAGAAAATGAACCCCAAATATCAAGTCCACACACAACGGGCTCTGGTTTGCCCTGCATTAGCTCAAGTATTGAAGACACAAATCCTCAATGCTTTCAAGCTTTCCGACGTTAACAAACTTTGGGGCAAAGACGTGCTAGCGGTGATCGTGCTGCACTGCTTGCTGACTAATGAAGTAAGCAAGTCAAAGTAGGAAAATGAGACTTCGTAAACGCCGTAAAGTAATGCGTTGAGCTAATCTTACGGTTTGTTTTTCTCAGCGTTTTTAGGTCGCAACGGAGTTCTTTCATGAGCAATGGTCCAATCATCGTATCCCCCGAAAGCAGCGTTCAGAGGCTTCAACGAGTCGAGTTGCAGGCAGCAGGTATCTACGATGAGAAGTGGTTACAGCAACTTATCTTTGCTAACGCTGACCTATTACCCTTTTATGAGATTGATGCGGACTATACCGGTGCGATACCAGTGTGTATGGAGCTTGCCACTAAGTCGGGTCGAGTGGACTGCATCTATGTGACGCCATCGGGCCGATTGGTCATCGCGGAAACCAAACTCTATCGTAATCCTCAATCTCGTAGAGAAGTGATTGGACAGATACTCGATTACGCTAAAGACTTGATGAATTGGAGCTACGACGAACTTGATACTAAGGTTTGTGCAATTAATGGTGGTCTGTCGCTTTTTGAATTGGTTAAGGCGGATGGCCATGAAGTATTAGAAGCCTCATTCATTGATACGGTCCAGCGAAACCTCTCAAAAGGCCGCTTCTTATTATTGGTCGTGGGCGATGGTATTCGAGAGGGGGCTTTTGAGATAAAGGACTTTCTTAATACGCATGCATCAATGGAGTTTTCTTTTGCCATGGTTGAAGTGCAGATCTTCCACATGCCAGGCGAACAACTGCTCGTGAATCCTCAAGTGATGCGCAAAACTGAAATTACTGAGCGCCGAGTGATTTCGATTAATCAAGTGAGTAGTGAAGTTACTGAGAAACTGGAATCCATCAACGAGCAAAATGAATCAGCCACAAACAAAGGTTCTGGTCAATCCTATGAGTATTGGAGTGCATTGCTTGATTATCTTGAGCTTGATGACACTAGTGTAAGGTTACCAACCCCTTCGACTAAGGGGCACTTATGGTTCGAGTTACCACCAAGGGCACACAATAGTTGGATAACAACTTACCGATCTAAACCCAATGAGGTGGGTGTCTTTGTGAGATTCAGAAATGACGCACTTGGGCAATACTTGTTTGAGTACCTGTATGCTAGGCGAGAGTCATTGATGCCACTATTGCCGGAGGACTCTGAATTTGTCCCAGAGAAGCTAAAAATCTCGCTACCTGTAATAACTCTTGACTGGCAGAACGAAGAGTCTTGGAAAGAAGCGTTTGATTTCTACCAGTTGCGTTTAAATCAAATTTACCCCATCGTTAAGCCTTTGCTGCTGCAAGCGCTCAATGCGTATGAAAATTAACGGCGTTTATAACCACAAACTGTACAACAAATAAAGCATAAGATGATAGTCCTCCGACTTACCAGACACTACACAGACAAGGAAAAGTAGGTCAAACCCACTCACTGTGATTTGTGAGATTGAGCGTCACTGGCACGGAAAGGAGCAAAGGTGTGTTGCAGTTCTTAAATGGGAAAGTGTTTTTCCTCATATTCTTCAACCAATGCAGCTAGCCTTTCAAGTTTACAAATTAGTCTTATATTTGCTCTATCGAAAGGTATTGAGGTTACTTACCTTGGCGAGATTTTTTTAAAGTGCTCAATACCGTGTTGTATGCGACATTCAACACTTGTGCTGTTTCCCTAACTCCAGAGCTATTCATTGACATATCGACAATTTTTTCTTTTACATCTGGCTTGCGGGCTTCGTAAACTTAATCGAGTTGAAAGCCCTTTCGACATTCGATACACCTGAAACGAGGAAAGCCAGAATGCCCTTTTCCATGTTCACGGACGGGCTCTGTTTTATTACAGAAACGACATTGAACTTAGATAGTAGCCATGAGTTAAAAAACATCAGAAACCAGGTGGCTATATTAACATCTATCAACCAATTTGAGTCATGACCAATGAAAGGATAGTTAGGTTTTTATTGCGTAAATTATCGGTAAGAATAGTGCATATAACAGGCAATAAGCTAGGTGTGTAGAATTATTCTATTTTAGGGATTTTGCTCTAAATCTAAATGAATCTTTGCATTTCAATTTCAATAAAGCTTAGTTATTGATCATGTTTCTGAGTATGCGAATTATTATCAATTATGCATATGGTTACTCATTGTCTAGTTTGATTTGTGTAACGTCACTGCAGCACGTATTGAGCGTACTACGCTGATTGTCTGTGTTTTCGTGTTGACAGTTTGGTACTAGGTAAAATCAACAAGACTATGATTTCAAGGAACATTTTATGTTAAAGAAACTACTAAGTTGTTGTATCACCTCCGCGCTCTGTTTTCATTCTTCTCTCGCTTTTTCGCAACCCAATGAGATTGCGGACAGTGCAGAGTTACAACAAGCTCCCGACACACTGCCTGCCACTTTGATGCTTGCACCGGACGACATCGCCATTGCAGATCGATATATAGTGGTATTTCAACAACCGCAAATGATGGCGAGCAGCTCACCGGAATTCGAGCAATTCACGCAACAGTCTGTAGACCGCATGTCTGGTTTGTATTCGATAAAAGTGGAGTCGGTTTTTGACCACTCGATAAGTGGATTTGTCGCTAACTTGAGTCCTGAGCAACTGAAAGATCTGCGTTCTGATCCTCGTGTGGACTACATTGAGCAAGACAGAATCCTATCGCTTGACCCAATAGTCTCGGCAGACGCAAATCAAACCAATGCCATTTGAGGACTAGACCGAATCGACCAACGAAACTTGCCACTCGATAACAACTACAGTGCCAACTTTGATGGGACTGGGGTAACGGCTTATGTTATCGATACTGGTGTGAATAACGCGCATGTTGAGTTCGGTGGTCGCTCGGTTTCTGGGTATGACTTTGTCGACAACGATGCAGATGCAAGTGACTGTAATGGACACGGCACACACGTGGCGGGCACCATTGGCGGCAGCTTGTATGGTGTTGCGAAAAACGTCAACCTTGTCGGCGTAAGAGTATTGAGCTGTAGCGGATCGGGGTCTACGTCTGGTGTTATCGCCGGCGTGGATTGGGTGGCTGCGAACGCTTCCGGACCTTCAGTCGCCAATATGAGTTTAGGTGGCGGTCAATCTGTCGCTCTCGATAGTGCGGTGCAAAGTGCGGTTCAATCAGGTGTCAGCTTTATGCTAGCAGCAGGTAACTCGAATGCTGATGCTTGTAACTACTCTCCAGCGCGCGTTGCTACTGGTGTAACTGTCGGCTCGACCACCAGCACGGATGCACGTTCGAGTTTTTCAAACTGGGGCAGTTGTGTGGACGTATTTGCGCCAGGCTCACAAATCAAATCTGCGTGGTATGACGGTGGTTACAAAACCATTAGTGGTACATCGATGGCGACGCCACATGTAGCGGGTGTAGCAGCATTGTATCTTCAAGAAAACAGTTCACTGTCTCCAAGCCAAGTAGAGGCCTTGATCGTTAGCCGCGCAACTAGCGGAAAGGTGACGGACACAAGAGGCAGCGTGAACAAGCTACTTTATAGCTTAACGGATGCAGATTGTGGCCAAGACTGCGGTGGCCCAGATCCAACACCGGACCCAGAAGGCAAATTAACCTCGGGCGTGCCAGTAAGTGGTTTAAGTGGTTCAACTGGTCAAGTAGCGTATTACTATGTTGATGTCGAAGCTGGGCAGCGCTTAACCGTACAAATGTATGGTGGCAGTGGTGATGCAGACCTGTATCTCCGTTTTGGTGCAAAACCAGCACTGAACGCATGGGACTGCCGACCTTTCAAATACGGTAACAATGAAACATGTACGGTCAGCGCGACACAAAGTGGACGCTACCACGTCATGATTCAAGGCTACTCAAACTATAGCGGTGTCAGCATTCAAGCTAACTACTAGTTAGTTGTTATTCTCGTTACTAAAAGAGAACAAAGCCCGCTTTTCGGTGGGCTTTGCTTTCGGGAATACTAAGTTTAATAGGTGGCGTTCGATGCTATTCAAACGCACCGGCCTTTTTCTTCAAGAACTCAACTCGAAGCGACATCGAAGCTTTCTATTAGTTAGTAGTTAGTACACCGCATAAGTCGGAATCTCCAAGTCGTGTACATCAAATAGGATGCGAACTTAATCTCCTCGAGCTAACTCTTTCTCCATCATAAATCTTGGCATGATGGCAAACCCAAGATGATACAAAACAAATTCTTTACTGTGACCGCGGTTCTCACTTGCACTTTTAGGCTGTGAGACAAACGCGTGACCTGACCTTGGCTGTTGGTCATCGTGAACGATATGGTGGCTAATCCGAGAAGATTGTATCCACTCAAAACTCAGACCCTATACTGCACATGTTGATGGGCTGGCAACGGTAACATTGGATGAAATGGGCCTTGAACCACGGCAAGATCATTATAAATGGGAACTATTAGGCAAAGAGACGATCAAACGAGCTAAATTGGAATGGGGCAAAGACGTTACAAACCATACAGACACGCCTCTGGATATAAATGCTCTAGTCCTTTTCTATTAAATCATTAATAACCAAGGATATTGCAAAGAGAGTTGTGGACAGCTAGCTCGAGCTGTAGGCTTGTGCTAGCCAGGGCGCCTGACATTGGGAGAGCACTAAACATAAACCTTGGATTCTGCTACCGTAAAGCCCATATTTAATTTGAGAGAGATGGATAATGAACGACAGTTGGGCTAACTTCTTTCCGTACTTTGCTGGAGCTTTTAAGCTTATTGTACTAGGTATTGGAGCCTACTTAGCTATTAAATGGCATTTTGATGAAGAGCGAAGAGTAAGGGAGGCCGAAGGCGTGGTATTCGATAAACCAAGCTTCAAGAAAAAGCTCGCAATGATGCTAACCTTCCCATTCTTTCTAGGTCTTCTAGTCCTTCTCGTTATTTATGCAACTAACTGGTTTCTCTACTGACGGACTTTATTGATACGATCAATGTTTAAGCTCTCAACGGGTTTGGAGCAAAAAAGAGTCAGCCTAACGGTCTGGCTCTTTTGATGAAAACACATGGTATCGTGGAATAACTAGGGAAGCTGTGGCAGGTTACACTCACTTACTCCTTAGGCAGGTGACCAGTTTCCTTCGCAAGCTTTTGCATCGCCTCGGCAAACGTTGTTGTCCCGCCTTTAGCTTTAACCTGTATTACCTTATACCCCATTTTTTCCAACGCTTGGCGCTCTGCCAAAACAGCTTTGTCATCTTGCTGGCTACCTTGAGCTAGCTGATGAATGTAACATCCCTCTAATTTACCATCTTCGACCAATTGGTGGTGTTTCAGTGCATCGATATCAAAATTCATAATAAGTCTTTTCATTAAAAGTGGGAGTTTCTGTGGCTAGTTACATACGCTTCAAAGGCTTCACGACACTATCTAAGCCTTCAATTTTGAGCGCTAAACACAGCTTGAGCAAATCCCCTAGTTCGCCGCTTGGCCAGCCCTTTTTATCGAACCACAGTAAGTATTCTTCAGGTAGGTCGATTAACACTCGCCCTGCATATTTGCCAAATGGCATTTGCATTCTAGCGAGTTTAATGAGGTTTTCTTTTTCTAACATAAGTGACAAAGATTTGAGGTAACTCGTCCAAGAATATCACTGCCGCCCCCTCCTCACCAGCAAATCGCACTCACGTTTATTTTGGCGGCTTTGACTCGCTTTGTGCTAGAGTACGCGGCATAAAAAATGAGAACGAGAAAGCAATGAAGTCACCTTGTCGAGCAGCATGTAAAAATAACGCCGGAATATGCTCTGGTTGTCACCGAACGATGGATGAAATCATCCAATGGAAAGACAAAACCGATCTCCAACGAAACACGATTATCGAACAAATCGCAGGAGAAGATTCAACGCACAGTTGTCCTGAGTGCGGGACTCAAGCCCATTGTGATATCGCCGCAGGCAAAGAGACATGCTGGTGCTTTACTATTGAAACCCGTGATTTACCCAAGCCAAACACCAACCAGCTGTGTTTGTGCCGAAAATGTCTAGAAAAAAAGCCAGTCGCGTAATACGACTGGCTTACTGATCATCGTTTTCTGACTGGTGTTTATTTAGCGGTTAAAGCGGGTGCTTCAAACTTAATACCATCCCACCCTGTTACCATAAAATTACGAATATTCTGGTGATCGCTATTCTCTGGATGCTGCAATACATCTTCACGATAAAAACGGCCAAAGCAGGCTAGTGTCGCTTCTTTGTCTAGGTTATTTAGCAAGCCGAAAGCGAAGATCTTACACGAACCGTTGTTCTCACCTGCATTGTTTTGCGTCTCACCATTAACAAAAGCGGTTGGCTCAAACGTATAGTTATCTTCGATCACCGCCATCGTTGCTTCAAACTCGACCTGCTCTGGTGAAGCTGCCAATAAATCTAAAAACGATTTTAATTCCATTATTCCTCTATCCCTACTTCATCATTTTGATGACATATTAGTTTCATAAAAAGCCAATATAAGAGTCATCAATCATACATATATTCAGAGCCTTACCAAATCACACGTCATTCAGCGTTCCATCATTCCAATTGCGGAAATGGACAGAAGCATAAACCCCATGCTGATTGACAACGTATCGGATTGATAAGGAGATATCATGATCACCCCTTTAAAGGCAATCGGTGCACTCGCATTGTCATCACTTGCCATCGCGTGTTCATCACAACCCGAAGATACCGTGGCTTCATTCGCTACACAATGCAAACCTACCACTGCGCTCGTTGCTGGGGAAACTTCAATTCAAGGGTTAACGTTTATCGGGACATCCGTTGCTGATGCCCCATTCGACACATCGGCAGCTGAAATCGTCAGTTATGACGCCTGTACGGATAAGCTCTATGTGGTCAATGCTCAAGCAAAACGTGTCGATGTACTTTCTATGGATGACAACGGCGTACCAACGCAAAGCGCATTCATTGACCTCAACAGCGCTGGCGAAGCAGCGGGCATTGAAATTGGCGCAGCAAACAGTGTCGCTGTATTCAATGGTTTGGTCGCGGTTGCGATTGAAAACAGTAATAAACAAGCGAATGGTATTGTTGGTTTGTACCGCTCCGACGATTTGTCATTAGTCACGACTTTCCCAACAGGCGCTTTGCCAGACATGGTGGGCTTCTCGAAAGATGGCCGATACATCGCAACCGCTAATGAGGGCGAACCAAACAGCGATTACAGCGTCGATCCTGAAGGTAGCGTCACTTTGATCGATCTGAACCTTGGCGTTACTCAAGCAGAAGTGACACAAATTGGCTTTAATGAGTTTGATGGTTCACGAAAAGCAGAGCTCCCAATGAATGTGCGTATTTCGGGGCCAAATGCCACTATCGCTCAAGATCTAGAGCCTGAATACCTCACTTTTGCAGATAACGGTAAAATCTATGTCGCGCTACAAGAAAATAACGCCATGGCAATCGTCAATCCAGTGAGCAAATCGGTAGAAAAAATTGTTGGCTTAGGTGAGAAGTCTTGGTCGGACGCTAAACTCGATGCATCTAACAAAGACAAAATTATTGGAAACTTGAAAAGCTACCCACAACTGGTTGGCTTATTTATGCCTGACACCATCGACAGCTACTCAGTGGATGGGAGTACTTACATCGTATCTGCAAATGAAGGAGACGGGCGTGAGTACGGATTCAAAACCACTCAAGAACACTGCGACAAAGCAGGCTTGATGTGGGATGAAGACGATTTCCTTGGTACAGATGAATACACATCTGAGCAAGGGACCTGTCTAAGCCATGTTGATGAAGTGCGCGGTAAGAAGCTGAAAGTAGCAGCAGAGCACCCACTGGCAGAAGCACTAAAAGACAACAAACAACTCGCGCGTTTAAAAGTGATTAAGCCGGAACAAACGCTTTCTGCACAAGAGAATGTTCAAGCATTTGGCGCGCGTTCATTCTCGATTTGGGATGAAAACGGCAAGTTGGTCTTCGATAGTGGTGACGATTTCGCGACCATCGCGCTGCTGAATGAAGGTAAAAACTTCAACAGTACCAACGATAACCATCACAGTGGCGATGACCGAAGTGATGATAAAGGCATTGAGCCAGAGGCGATTGAAGTAGCACAAATTAACGGCCGCCATTACGCGTTTATCGGCTTGGAGCGCCAAGGCGGTATTATGATTTATGACATTACCGATCCGAAACAAGTGCAGTTCCTACATTACGTAAACCGTCGTGATTACAATCAGCCAGTGTGTACACAAGTGGAAGATGGCGAATGCACGAACGACACATACAATCCAAAAGCAGGCGATTTAGGCCCAGAATCCATTAATTACTTTACTCGCAATGGTGGTCATTTTATCGCTGTTGGCAATGAAGTATCTGGCACGACATCCGTCTTCCGAATCAATCTATAAAGCAATGTAAAAGTCATACAGAAACACAACGCCCGGCATAAAACCGGGCATTTTTTGTGTGAGGTAATGTCCTACTCTGCCGATGCTAGTGCGTCACACTTTGATGCGCAGATAAAATCGTTTTTATGCAGACCTTTGATAGAGTGACTCCACCACGTTACGGTGACCTTACCCCACTCCAACAAAATAGAAGGATGGTGGAACTCATCTTCTGCCAGTTCCGCGATTTTGTTACTGAAAGCCCATGCTTGTTTGAAGTTTTTGAATTTATACACCTTTTCTAGTTGAGGTATGTCTTCTCTTTCAATGATCTGCCAATCAGACAATTGCAGCAGCAGAGATTGTTGTTCTTCTTTGCTTAGTGCAATGGCATCGATACTACAAGCTTCGCATTTTTGTTCATTCAACATGAGCAGGTTCCTTTGGTTCAAAAAGTGGAGGAAGCAGTCCAGCTTCAATCGCTAGATCGGCTTGTTTCAATAAATTTAACTGACTGATTTTAAAGAGCTGAGAAAAGTCATCAATCACGTAGTACTTCGGTTGCATTATGTCGATACGATAAGGCGTTCTCAGCACAGTTTGTAATTCAAATGGGTCGCGAATTGCTACATCACTCTCTAATGCGTAGAGGGTTTCGCCAGGAGATGAGAGAATACCACCACCGTAAATTTTGGTTTTGTCCCCTTCTTTCACCAAGCCAAATTCTACGGTAAACCAGTAGAGACGAGCGAGATACGCTCTTTGTTTTGGTGTAGCGGCTTGCCCTAGTTGACCATAATGTTCGGTAAATGCAGCAAAATCTGGGTTGGTTAACATCGCACAATGACCAAATATTTCATGGAAGAAATCCGGCTCTTGCAAGTAATCGAACTCTTCTCTGGTACGCAAGAATGTGGCGACGGGAAAGCGCTTATTACCGAGCAGATTAAAAAAACGGTCGAAGTCAATAAGCGCAGGAACGGGCTCCACTTGCCAACCTGTTGTCTCCATCAGGACACGATTAATTTCTGGCAATTGAGGAACGCGGTCTTGAGGTAAATCAAGCAGCGTTAAACCGTGTAAATAAGCCTTACAAGCTCTGTTTTGGATCACACCCATTTGTCGTGTTACCAAATCTCGCCAAATGGCGTCTTCTTCACGGCTCCATTCAACCCTGCCTTCCTGGTTTACGGGTTTAGAACGATACTGAGTCATGGCACATCTCCATTAACAAATCCTTTACATTAAGCCTATCTTCAGTCTTGAGAGCTTCCAATCCCTACACGATTTTCTCAGTATCGATTCGATGTAACATATTGTTTACAACACGTCGTAACTGCATGATTTTTATGACACGATATAATATCTAGCTTGTTTGACTTTATCGTGTATTCCTCTCAAACTAAAATCTGTTACCACTTTGTTATAGAGGGACCTATGCGCGAGAGCAGCAAAGTATGGCAACCGAGCGAAAGTCGTATCGAAGAAGCCAACATCACACAGTTTATTGAACACATTAATCGACAAGGAAATACCATTGAAGACTTCGCCGATCTGCATCAATGGTCGCTCGATCATGTGGAAAAATTTTGGCAAGAAGTCTGGTTATTCTGCGACGTCATTGGTACTCAAGGAGAGACCGTAAAGGAGCAAGCAGAAAGTCGCTGGCAGCAACCCGTCGAAAATAGGGACATGAAATGGTTCCCAAACGCACAAATTAACTACGCCGAAAACTTGCTAACCTACGCGTGTCACCAACCCGATGATCTCGCGATTTGGTTTGAAAATGAACGTGAAGAAAAGCAAACCTACACATGGAAACAATTGTGTGAAGAAGTTTCGAGTGTCCAGCAATGGTTGAAAGAATGTGGAATCAAGCAAGGTGATGTCGTCGCTGGCTATTTGCCTCACTTACCTCAAACGGTGATAGCCATGTTAGCAACCACCAGTTTAGGGGCAACCTGGACTTCTACCTCACCTGATTTTGGCGTTGAAAGCGTTTTGGAGCGCTTTGGTCAAGTGAAACCTAAAATCCTGTTTACTTGTGATGGCTATACATTCAATGGCAAAACTTTCGATATGTCTGAGAAAAACCAGCATATTGCGGATCATCTTGATGGTCTTAAACAGGTTTGCCAAATTAGCTACCTGAAACCACACATTTTTGAATGCGACGTCTGCACTCAAGATTGGCAAAACGTCCTGAATCAATACACACCTGAAGCGCTGACTTTTACTCGTGTTAATTTTAACGATCCGCTATTTGTGCTCTATTCTTCAGGCACGACAGGCAAACCGAAATGCATCGTTCATTCCGTCGGCGGAACAGTGCTTAACCATTTGAAAGAGCATCAACTGCATTGCGACATCCAACCGAACGACAGAGTGTTTTATTACACGACCTGTGGCTGGATGATGTGGAACTGGCACGTTTCTTCACTCGCGAGCGGCGCATGTTTAGTAATTTTTGATGGTAGCCCTGTTTATCCCACTCATAACGTGCTTTGGGACCTCGCTGAACAAGCCGAAGTGACGCTGTTTGGAACTTCGGCGAAATACCTAGAGGCATTGGAAAAAGTTTCTTTTTCTCCGCCGAAAAGTGATGTATTTCCAAGTCTGAAAACCATTTGCTCAACGGGCTCAGTTCTGTATCCAGAACAGTTTGATTATGTCTATCAGCACATTAAAGAAGATGTCCACCTCGCATCGATCTCAGGCGGGACAGACATTTGTGGCTGCTTTGTGTTAGGCAACCCTATTTCTCCCGTTTATCGAGGAGAGTGCCAATCAGCGGGATTAGGGGTCGATGTCAGAGTCTTTAACCCGCAGGGTAATAGCGTAATCGGAGAGCGCGGTGAGTTGGTTTGTGCCAATTCATTGCCCAACTTCCCCGCTGGCTTTTGGAACGACACCGGGGAGAGATATCATCGTGCTTATTGGGATAAGTTCGACAATATTTGGCACCACGGCGACGATGTTGAACAAACCAGCGTTGGTGGATACGTGTTTTATGGTCGAAGTGATACCACGTTGAATCCCGGTGGCGTAAGAATCGGCACGGCCGAAATCTATCAGCAAGTGAACAGTATAGACGGTATTCTAGATTCCATCGCAGTAGGAAAAGAAGTCGATCGCAACGAACAAATATGGCTGTTTGTCCAATTAATGAAAGGGATAGAGCTCAACGACGAGATGATCGCCTCCATCAAAGCACAGCTAAAGTCTGCATGTTCTCCAAGGCATGTACCTAGTGCAATTTACGCAATAAGCGATATACCTAAGACCCGTTCGGGAAAATTGGTCGAGTTAGCCGTTAAGCAAGTCGTTAACAATCGGAGCGTAGAAAATTTAGGCGCAATAGCCAACCCTGAAGTGTTGGAGGAGATCCGCAGGATAGTCGCCCAAAAATAACCTCAGAACACTTGGTTGTTAGAGACCCACTTTGCTTACACCCCCAGCGACAGGTTGAAGAACAAGTGAGATTAACTTAGGTACATACCCTCAACCGATAAGAAAAAAGCGAGCTAGGTAGCTCGCTTTTATCATGTGGTGTTCTTTATTCAGTATTAACGGCGACCAAGCCCCATTAATACCGACATTGTTTTACCGTCAGATGTAATGTCAAAAACGTGTTGCGATTCAACCTCAGTAAAACCTGCATCTTTCAAAGCACGTTTAGACTTCTCAAGGGTAAAACCGTCTTGTTCAGATTCTGCAATCCAATCAAAATGAACAAAGTAACCGCCGTGGTTAAGTAAAGAATGCGAGATTTTTAATGACGCGTCTAAGTCTTCCACAAACGCTAAAACTGACGATGCAACTACTAGGTCAAACTGTCCACGAAACGCTGGATGCTGAGCGACCAAGCCGCGAGACAATGCATCTACGACAGGTTCTACATTGGCAAGCTCTTTTTTATCGAGTTCTTCAATCATGGCTTCCGATGCGTCTAATGCTACGATGTCTTTAACCATCGGTGACAATCGTTGACTTAACTGCCCTGTTCCGCATCCAAAATCTAGTACTTTAATGCCATCAAGCTGAGTTAGCTGTTGTAACTGCTCAAACACCGACTGCGCAAATTGCTCTGTTGCTGGATTTGATTCCCAGTTTTTTGCTAAGCCGTCCCAATCTTGTGCCATCGTGGCCTCCATGTTCACTTTTTGTAACCCACATAGATTACCGCAAAACCGTTAAAAGACCATAGACTTATCTGGCGGATTCGCGTTTTTTTCGATAATCTTTCACGGCTTTGGGAGCATATCTGCATAATACCCAAATTATTTGAATTCATTTATTGGTTGTGTCAAATCATGAACTTAACTCAAGTAGAAGCCTTCTGCACCATCGCTGAGTGTGGTTCTGTTTCTGAAGCAGCAAGGCAACTCGATTGTAATCGCACCAAACTCAGTATGTCGATTAAGGCTTTAGAGAAAGATCTCAACGTTGAGTTGTTTACCCGAACTGGCAACCAGCTCACTCTCTCTGAAGCTGGGAAAGCCATTTACAAAGATTGCGAACACCTACTTATCATCGCACAGCGGATAAGAAAAACCTGTGCTCAAATCTCGGAAGGTTTTAACGCGGAAGTTTGGGTTGCACGTGACGACTCCTTACCTGATGATCTCTGGCAGGAGCTTTCTCATACACTGAATAACCGCTTCCCTTCCACAACCTTCAACTTAATCTTGGCATCCAGTGGCGACTTGGCCAACTTAGTCAGTACCCACCAAGTGGATTTTGCTTTCGGCGTTGATTATGAGCGCGTCGACGATCCTCGTATCGTGTATAACCCACTAGGCAAGATACGTATGATGTCAGTATGCAGTGCAGAACACCGCCTAAGTAAGATGCGCCGAGTCTCAGACGAAGATCTGCGCAGCCAGATGCAAGCGTTGATGGTGTACCTAAATGAGAAAGACAACCCTGAACTGCAGCCTTTCTCGACTCGATACATTGGCTTTTCGAGTTTTGACTACATGCTCAACACCATCTTAGAAGAAGACGCTTGGGGTGTACTGCCAGAACCATTAATCCGCCATTACCTTCGCCAGCAAAAGCTCGCCGTTATCAAGCATACATACGGATTGACACAAGAAGATTACTGTATGTTTTCACCTAACGGTCAAACTGAGCACCCAGCAATGACATGGTTAGCGGATAAATTGAGCGAGTATTTATTTGACTTCTAAACATTTTATCAGTGAGCGCCAATTTTATTGGCACCAAGATCATGCAACAAGTCATTGTTTTATAAGAACATAAACAAAAACGCAACTTTTTAGATTAGAACCTGCTCACTTAGTGGTTGCCTAAATTACCTTATGCGAGAAGAATAGTAAGGTATTAAAATTTAAAGGCATCTTTTATGTGTGACAGGACAAGCAAAAACGAAAACCGTATTCTAACCATTTCAGCCCTTTTAGCATCTGGGTTCGCTGCTGGTGGTATGGTACTTGGCTTGCTTGTAGGATCAATTGTCATCGTTTTTGACGGTGTTTACTCTTTGGTCAGCTTACTGTTAACTTTATTGTCACTGGCCGCTTCCTACTATATTAACAAGCCCTCAAAATCTGTATTCCCATTTGGAAAAGCGGTCTTAGAGCCAATCGTTATTGCGATAAAAGCGGCTGTTATTTTAGTGGTTGTAAGCTTTTCTCTTTACTCTGCAATTTCAGCATTGATGTCCGGAGGCCGTGAAGTCGATGCTTCTATTGCCACTCTATTCGGCATCGTAAACGTCATCGGTTGTGGTTACGCTTGGTGGTTTATGGCGAAACGCAGCCGTCGCTTCTCATCAGGCTTGATTGAAGCAGAGAAAAAACAGTGGCAGATGGATACACTATTAAGTGTAGCGGTGACGGTAGGATTTGTTGCTGCTTGGGTTGTATCACTAACGCCATTCGCTGAATATGCGGTTTATGCCGATCCTATGATGATGGTGCTAATGGGCTTCTACTTTCTGAAAGTTCCTTTTGATATGTTGGTTGGTGCACTACGTGAGCTACTAATGATGACACCAAGCAAAGAGCTATGTCAGGTCGTTGGCAATGATGTACTAGAGATAGAAAAAACATCTGACCACCAGCTAAAGTTAGCGGGTATCACTAAAGTGGGCCAAGAGCTTCGTATTAACATCGATTTACACGTCGATGACGACACCATTGCATTGGATAAGTTGGAACAAACTCGTACTCAGTTAACGAAACGTCTGTCGAAACACAGATTTAAACTGCAACTCCATTTAAATGTCGCAAACTGTTAGAACACGAAAGAAATAACCAAAAAGCACCTAAATTGAATGTTTAGTCTTTACTAAAATGAAAAAACCGCCAATTACGACGGTTTTTTCATATCTGGATTAAACTATACCTTTGAAGTCTACTCGGCCAATTACGCGATTTACGTATTGGAAAATTTGGATTGGAGCCGAAACTTGTTCTAGGTGGATTGGAATGTTGGCAGCTCGATAACTTACATCATTCTTAAACCCATACTTTTCAACCAACTCGTTATCGATAAGCCGATGAATGAGAGCCGTTGCTGAGTGAGTATTTAACCCTATTTTCTTGGAAATATCATCTGCATTGAGCCCAAAGTGCTTACCCTCGTATATCCGGCCACGAACCAATTCGTGATATAGAGCGATCGTCGCGTTCTTCAAAGTCTTTGTGTCTAATAAGCCAAGCATATATAACCTTATCTAGTATTCGGATTAAGTTAGACCTTTGAAGTCTACTCGGGCAATTGCGCGCTTAACGTATTGGAAAATGCTGTTTGGAGAAGATGTTTCGTCTAAATAAATCGGGACATTAACAGCTCGATAGCAAACCACATCCAAAAAATCGTATTCTTCGACCAATCCGCTTGCGACAAGCCGATGAATGAGGCTGCGCGATGAGAACGTGTTGAGTCCTGTCTTTTCTGATATATCATCTGCGCTGAGTCCGTAATGCGTTCCCTCATGTATGCGTCCACGTACCAATTCTTGATATAGATTCGTCGCTATATTCTTTAAAGCTTTTCTTTTGAAGAAGCCAAACATATCCACCTCTTGCGTTGTTGCATCAAAACTTTAAGGACTGCGATTGTCCACACAATTGCATATCCAATCCTTGCAGTTCGTCACTATTTGCAATTGGTCGCAATAGAAAATAATGATCCTCGGTAATAGCAATTTTAGTTGCGTTTTAAGGGGAGTAAGTCGGTATTATTTTTTGATAATCTGGATTCAATGAGGTGAAAAAATCTTGAACTGAATCACTGTTTTAAAAGCCGAAATTGTGAAAAATCCCGCTCCGTCAGTTGGCCGTTGTAGGAATACCACCCATCCGAAACAACGCTAACAATAATAAAAACTGACTCCCGCTTCTCGTAGGCAATACTGGCTGTATGAAACATTTTCAAAAAGTTTCACGGCATGAGCAAAAAGATAGCGGGAGTTAGCACCCCACCAGCAAAACCCACTGATTTCATTAAAGTAGTAGAGCTAATCGAAAAGTTAGATCCAATTAAGTATGGGTTTGATAACCGTGGTAATAGTTAGCAGTGTTAAACCACCAGAGCGGTGGATTTTTTGTGCCTAATTTTTTGCTAACCTAACATCATAAATCAGTTACACCTCAGAACGGCCGGAGCGTTTTCAGTTGCAGATGCGACTGACCCTAAGACAGCTATCTCACCTTGGTAACTGATGCTTACTTTAGGAAAATGGCCGGATGCCCGTCTGATAACAACATGAAGGTTCAATCAGTCCAGCCGGGAGGCATCTATCAAAGCCTTCAAGAGCAGTAAGAGCATTAATCACTCAGATAATTTTGGTTTAACCTGCAGCTTCACGCTTCTCCTTGGTGACAACCCAGCAAAGCAAAGAGCCCACCGTAACCATCACAACTCCCTGCCAAAAGCTCGGGCTCAACGTCACACCAAGAATAATGGAAGACAATAGCGCAGAGAAAATGGGTGTAAAGTAAGAAAGTGTCGCGAGAAAGACCATGTTTCCGCCAACAATCGCGATGTTCCACAAACCATAACCACCAGCCATCAACGCCGCAGAAGCAAAAAGGTAGCCCATTGCTTCCCATGAAAAAGTCATCTCTGGCTCATCAGCAAACGCATATTTCATCCATAACGAAACAGCAGTAGCAATGAAAAACAACGTAATCGCGTTATGTTTGGATTGCTGCCTTTGGGTTAAATTACAATAAAAGGCCCATATAACTGCTCCTGCGAAAGCCATAAAGTACACCAAAGGGTTACTACTGACATTGGACATAATCTGAGTAACGGATAAGCCATTCTCACCACTCACCGTCCACGCGACTCCAATAAACGCCAGCGCAACCGCTGGATAAAGCAGCCAGTTTGTTTTTTTGTTACTGCCTAAAACCGCAAACAAAACGGTGAGTGCTGGCCAAAGGTAATTGACAATCGACACCTCAATAGCCTGCGCACGCGAGTTGGAATATCCCAGAGATAAAGCGAGAAATATTTCATAACAAACGAACATCGCGCCACCAAGCACGAGATATTTTGGAGAAAAGTACGATAACTTCGGAATGCCAACTACGATAAGAAGGAAAATAGAACTGAGAGAGTACAACATGGCTGCCCCGCCCACGGGACCTAGGCTCTCGGTTACCAACCTGGCAATGCCAAGTAAGCAACTCCAAGAGAGGATCGCAATACAACCATAAAGTGTGAAACGAAATTGCACTGATTTCATGTGACCTACCACTCACGAATGCCAAAGGAAACATCAGCTTAACTCAAAAATGATCAGGTTCAACGTACTGTTTTATAAAAATCAGTATAAAAATCACTCCATTACGCAGTTGGAGTCGATATGAAACATTTTCTGCCCTCGAGTGTTATGCTTACACCTTTTGTTGTGCGCTACTATGATGAAGAAGACGACGATAGCGAAATCGCCGAAACTGATTCGAGCACTCAACATCTAAAAGAAACAGAGCAACAAACGGAAACCTCAGACTAAAGGAATTCTCAAATGAAAAAAGTCGCAGTTATCTTCAGTGGTTCAGGTGTTTACGATGGCACAGAACTACATGAAGCCGTATTAGCACTCCATGCCATTGAAAAAGAAGGTGCATCATGGCATTGCTTTGCTCCTAACATCGATCAATTACACGTGATTAATCATCTAACTGGCGAAGAGATGGACGAAACACGAAATGTGTTGGTGGAATCTGCACGCCTTGCACGTGGCAATATTGATGATGTTGCAAGATTGAATCCAGATGAGTTTGATGCCCTACTCTTACCTGGCGGTTTTGGTGCCGCTAAAAACCTCACTGACTTCGCTGTATCAGGAGCTGAGTGCTCGATTAATACACACGTAGCTCAAGCATGTCGCGCATTCGCTCATGCCAAAAAGCCAGCAGGTTATCTGTGTATTTCACCTGTCATTATTCCGATGATTTATGATCAAGGCGTGAAAGGCACCGTAGGCAACGATGAAGCGATCTCGATAGCATTTAATCAAATGGGCGGTGAGCACATCACTTGCTCTGTCGAGGATATCGTTTTTGATGAAACACACCTCGTTCTATCAACCCCAGCTTATATGTTGGCAGAGAATATCTCTCAAGCGGCATCAGGTATCGAAAAGTTAGTATCAAAGCTGATTGATATTGCCTAATTATTGATAGATAACTTATAAACCTACCTCCCACCCCCATTGATAGTTAAGTTATTAATGGGGATTTTTTATACTTTAGTCTAATTTAGAGATATATCCGTATTAGATATCAATTTTTGCCAATCGATTGCGTCACTGGTCTCATATTTGTTCTACTTTATATCTGTGTTGCACCTATACGCTGTGCAACAAGATCACTGTCACAGTTTTTCTCTTGCAAATACCTCTAAATAGGTAAACTTGCTTCAGATCAACTTCAATCTGGAAACGAGTGTGCGACAGTAAATGGCAAATTAAGAAAGATTATTAAAAATAACGACGGAGCTATCCAATATGACAAGTGCATTTTTTATCCCTACGGTAAACCTAATGGGCGCTGGTTGTTTAAAAGACGCAGCAGACAGCATCCAATCTCAAGGCTTTAAAAAAGGTTTGATCGTTACGGATAAGATCCTTAACCAAATCGGTGTAGTCAAACAAGTTCAAGACCTTCTCACTGAACGCGACGTAGCAACCGTTGTGTACGATGGCACTCAACCAAACCCTACTATCACCAACGTTAATGATGGCTTAGCTTTACTAAAAGAAAACGAATGTGACTTCGTTATCTCACTCGGAGGCGGCTCACCGCACGATTGTGCAAAAGGTATCGCTTTAGTGGCGTCAAACGGCGGCAAGATCGGCGATTACGAAGGCGTTGACCAATCCGCAAAACCAATGCTGCCTCTCGTATCAATCAACACAACGGCTGGTACTGCTTCTGAAATGACGCGTTTCTGCATCATCACAGATGAAGAGCGCCACATTAAGATGGCGATTGTGGACAAGCACACAACACCATTGATGTCAGTGAATGATCCTGAGTTGATGCTTGCTAAACCTGCGTCACTTACTGCCGCAACAGGTATGGATGCGCTAACACATGCGATTGAAGCTTACGTATCTATCGCTGCGACACCAATCACTGACGCGGTAGCAATCAAAGCAATTGAACTGATTCAAGCTCACCTTCGCACAGCAGTGAAAAACGGTGAAAACCTTGAAGCTCGCGAGCAAATGGCATACGCACAGTTCATGGCAGGTATGGCATTCAACAACGCATCTCTTGGTTACGTTCACGCAATGGCGCACCAACTAGGCGGCTTCTACGACCTGCCACACGGTGTATGTAACGCGATTCTTCTACCTCACGTACAACGTTACAATGCGCAAGTATGTCCAGAGCGTTTACGTGACGTTGCTAAAGCAATGGGTGTTGATGTTGAAGGTATGTCAGCAGAGCAAGGTGCTGCGGCGGCCATTGATGCTATCGTTGAGCTTGCTAAAGATGTCGGCATCCCATCAGGCATTAAAGAGCTTGGTGCGAAGCTAGAAGACATCCCAACCCTAGCGGACAACGCGCTAAAAGACGCTTGTGGTTTCACTAACCCGAAACAAGCAACGCACGAAGAGATCTCGAAGATCTTCGAAGAAGCGATGTAGGCTCGCTAAGTAAACAATTCTCTAGTCTTAATTCAATCCCCGATCTCGTATTGGGGATTTTTTATGTTCGCATACCCTGCCAAACGTCCTCTTTTAGTGTTAGCTTTTAAGTATCTTGGATTCATATTGGAAGGAACCATGAAAACTATCACTGCGACCCTACTCGCTTGCCTAGCTTTTTCTATCGATGCTGCGGACTATCGTGCCAATGAGGTTGCCAATGGTTTTCAAATCCCATGGGGAATTGAATTTCTCGATAAGCAACAAATGATCGTGAATGAAAAAAACGGCACCGTTTCATTACTTAATATTGCTTCGGGAAAACAGCAAACCCTCTTCAAAGTACCGAATGTGAACACCAGTGGGCAAGCTGGTTTATTAGATGTAGCTCTAGTGCCGAATACCGCTCCACAAAATCCACAACTTTTCTTTACTTACAGCAAACGTACCGATAAAGGAAATACTGTGGCCTTAGCGACCGCACAATTGAAAAACAATCAACTTGTGGATTGGAAAGACGTCTTTGTCGCCGACGCCATCACGGACACCAGCCGTCATTACGGCAGCCGTATTGCGTTTGTCGATGACAAGGTTTACTTCTCAATTGGGGACCGTGGCGAACGTGATAATGGGCAAGACACTCAAACCCATGCAGGCACTATTCTTCGCCTCAACCTTGATGGCTCGGTACCACAAGATAATCCATTCAAGACTTCTGAGGCTCGCCCTGAAATATGGAGTTACGGGCACCGTAACCCACAAGGCATGTTTTACGACAAAGCAACAAAACAGCTTTGGTCGATTGAACATGGCCCTCGTGGTGGTGATGAAATCAACCTGATTAGGAAAGGTGCAAACTACGGCTGGGCAAAAGTCTCTCAGGGTAAAGAGTATTGGGGACCGTTAGACGTTGGAGAAGCGAAAAGCTTACCGAATATGGAAGACCCAAAGTTGGTTTATATTCCGTCTATCGCGCCAAGCAATATGGTGGTATATCGTGGCGATAAATACTCTGAGTTAAATGGAAAAGTTTTAGCGGGAGCACTAAAACTAACTCACATTAACGTGGTATCCATTCAAAATGGCAAACTAAAAGAATCAGCGCGATTGATGGAAGACCTCGGCGAACGAGTCAGAGATATCACCATCAGTCCGGATGGCTATGTCTATTTTTCAACAGATACAGGCAAAATTTTCCGTCTTGAAGAGAAGTAATCAAACACCAACATTATTGAGACTATTTAATTTGTGACGTATCAGTGATTTATTTTCGTACAAGGAAAACGTTTGAATCTAAAATTAACAATAACCTTTTGTTTTTAGAAAGATAGCTTGGTTTAAGTCGTACGAGGTCATCATGGTTCCTTTTCCATTAAAACTTGAAAGAGTCAAAGCCGTTATTTTCGACTTAGACAATACACTCGTCAGCTCCGATATGAACTTCAAAGATCTTCGTCAGCAACTAGGCTGTCCACAAAACGAAGATTTATTGGATTTTGTTGATAAGCTTGACCATCCACATCAGAGGGAGCATGCTCATAATGTCATCTTTGATCATGAAATTTCTGATGCTGAGCAGTCATCTCCGATGCTGGGTTGCCACGAGCTTTTGGCATACTTACATCAGCATAAAGTTAAAACCGCGATAGTAACGCGCAACTGCTTGATCGCTACGCAGCGTAAGTTGGAACATAACCGAATTAATGTTGAACATGTCCTCACTCGTGAATGCTACCCAGCAAAACCTGATCCTTTATCGCTCCAAGTCCTAGCCAAAGAGTGGCGATTAATGCCAGATGAAGTACTTTATGTGGGCGATTTCCTTTATGACCTACAAGCCGCATACAACGCCCAAATGCCATCCTGCCTTGTTCACCACAATACGACTGCACAATTCCACGACTCCGCCTCTCTTGCTGTAACAGAACTGACCGATTTACTCGAACATTTTCAGTCTTTTAAGCACATTCACGACTAACTAGGCACTTTCATAAACAAAAGGAGCACTCGCGTGCTCCTTTGACTTATTCCCGATTTATTTATGCGCCCCCAAGTGAGTGCTCGGGTGATGCGTCGCTTAGCCTTGTAGGTAAGCGTTAAGCATCCACATTAATTTTTCTTGCTCACGGATGTAGTCACCCATCAATGCCGCGGTACCTTCGTCGCCTGCTTCACCCGCGTTTTGTAGAATCTCACGCTGTTTTAGAAGTAGAACGCTAAAGCCTTGAACCAGACCTTGTACACACTCCTTACCAGAAGTCGCGTTTTGATGTTCTTTAATTTCACTTGCTTCCAAGTAGTGGCTGAATGCGTGCGCTGGTGTATGACCCAAGGTAAGAATACGCTCTGCAAGCTCATCGATTTTGGTTTGTAGATCCGTATAGATCTCTTCAAATTTTACGTGCAGTTCGAAGAATTGCTGACCTTTGATGTTCCAGTGGTAACCGCGTGAGTTCATGTACAACACTTGGTAATGCGCTAGTAGTTGATTTAGCTGTTGAGCTAGTTGTGCTGATTGTTCGCTGTCTAGACCAATTAGGCTTACTTGTTTGTTCATAATCTTACTCCTAGAAGGATGATACCAATCGTAGTAACGAACGATTCTCTTACTCAGATCGGTATAAAGTTTAAAAATTCTTTTGCAGTATTTGCTGCCGATGGAGTCATATTACGACTCCGGCTCGGTGAAGAAAATTTGGTTTTAGCTATGATTTAAATAGCTAAATCCAATGAGCAAGTAGACAAATATCGGCGTATCATCCAACAAAAAGCCCCAACCCTTTTTGTGTGAAAAGGATTGGGGCTTTTTTACTATTTGGTTAACAATCAAAAGTTGATGAAAAGATGCAAACCTTATCTACGCCATCTTGAAGGTCGCCATCTGTTGATTCAGCTCGGTAACTTGCTCTTTTACTTGCAATGATGTCTCTGATGCACGTTGGCTGTTATTCGAAACCTCATCCACTGATTGAGTAATACCGGACATCAATCCAGTGATCGAATTGGTCGCATGAGATTGCTGTTCTGCCGCTGCCGCAAGCTCTGCCATTTGTTCATTCAAGGAACCTATTTGCTCAGTAGTAACAAGCAAACGAGTTACCGCTTTTTCAATGTGCTCCGCGCCCTGCTCCGCAAGTGATTGACTGTGTTCAATCTCCTCAACCACCGAATGGGTCGAGCGTTGAATCGCATTGATGATACCGTTGATTTCTGTCGTCGATTGAGTAGTGCGAGTCGCTAACATACGCACTTCGTCCGCCACCACCGCAAAGCCTCGCCCTTGATCACCCGCACGCGCCGCTTCTATTGCCGCATTCAATGCCAGTAAGTTGGTTTGCTCTGCCAAACCTTCAATCACTTCAGTCACTCGACCAATGGCTTCGCTCTCTTTACTTAACTGCGTCACTTGCGTACTCGCGGTTTCAATACTGCCGTGCAAGCTTTCCATGGTGACTTTGTTTTGCTCTAGCGCATCGCGACCTTGTTCAATCTCGCCTTTTGAATCAGAAAGCTTCTGCACCGATTGATTGGCTTGATCTAGGGTGTTACGCGCGGCTAAAGCGATTTCATCCAATTGGCGTCCCATTTCAACAATGCTGGTCTGTTGCTGTTTAACATTCGATGAGGTGACTTGCGCCGATTCCAACAAAGCTCCCATGCTGGTATCCACTTGGTGCGCTTTCTCACTCACCCCTGCCACGATGCCCGCTAACGACTGGTTCATACGGTTAATCGAATCGGTAAGGTCTGCCAATTCATCTTTCCCAACAACATTGAGCGGAGGCTGAGAAACATCTCCTGAAGCGATCGTCTTTGCTCGCTCCGACAAGTTCTTCACTCGGCGACCAATGGTGTTACCCATGTATTTTGAAATCGCTACCGCGGCAAACAAAACCAACGCTGCCGCAATCAGCATGGTGGTGAGCACGTTTTTGATCGACTGATTAATACCCTGTCCGCTTTGATCAGCACGACTTTGTTGAGCCAATACGATCGTTTCTAAACTTTGGTCTAGGGCATCCGCTGCTGGTAACAGTTCGTTCGCCATCAGCAAGTTTGATTCGTTCCACTCTGGCGACTGACGTAATGCAATGACCTGATCTGCTAAGGGAAAGTACAGTTGCTGCATTTCTTTAAACAGTGACCACAGTGATTGATCGTTATCAGTAAGCCTGTCGAGTTTGCTGTCGATTTCCGCCACAGACTGATTGTGGTACTTAATCAAGTCGTGGTATTTGTCCAGATGATCTTGCTGCCCGTACAACAGGAAATCACGCAGAGCAGACAGAGCATTGGCGAGCGAGGTATAACTGTCGGCGTAAACTTTAAACAGACGTTTTCTGTCTCCACCAAATGGGTTTCCTGACTCTTCATTGATTAAGCTTTGAAGCTGATCAAGTGCCACTTCTGCAATGGGTGCCGCTTCGTTAATAAAGAGGTTGTGCGCGGGTAAGTTCTCATCACTGTGGCTAAGTTTAATCAGCTTGTTTAGAGAAACTTTTACCGCGCCCCACTGGCTTTGAATCGCTTGAAAATCCTGTTCAGAGATCAAAGCCTGCAACGTTGGAAGCGACTCGTCTGTTGACGCCATGATATTGCGTACGTCCTCACTTAGACGTGCGCTCGCCTCTTCATCGCCACCTAGCAACATGTAGGCTCGAATAGAAGACAACGACGCTTGAACAGACTGTTGGATACCGCGACTGGTGTCTACGGTTGGTAAATCGGATTTAAGTAACGAAGAGGCGTATTGCTCTACAGTGGTGACGTTGCGATACGTGAATACCGCTGATGCTATAAAAAGTACGGCTAGCAGCACAAAACTGAGCTGCAACTTCCCTGATATCGTAAGGTTCATCCATAAACTCCTGACAACGATGAGCCTTAAATATAACGATGTTTATAAAAATGTTAAATGCTTGTATCAAAAACAACTTCAGAACAAGGCATTATTTGTGATTGATTGCATTATTTAGGGATAGCAGCTAAATGAAAGGCATCTCTAGTAACTATACCGGATATTAGCAAACACCAAAGTTGCAGGTGTTTCTCCAAATAAGCTGCCGTCCGTACCGTTAAAATGTTGAACTACAGTTAGCAGTTGCCAATTATCACTGAGTGAATAGCTGCTGGATAATCCAGCAAAGTAAGAGCCATCATCATAGTAACTAGCCGATAAGGTGACGCGGTTGAGCGCCGTTAAGTCGAAGCTAGCATCGGCATAAACAGTATGCTCCGTGAAGCTCAAGGTTTTCGCAGAGAGAGGGAGGTTTAGGTAAGTTAATGCGCTGCTCGCTGGCTTTGGTTCAGAAATAAACAACCAAGCACCTCTCACCATCCAGTTACGCACACCACCAAAACTGTAGTCTGATTCCAAACTAGCGACTGTCGTATCCTCAGTAGGCTGACCTTGATGCTTTGTATCAATAGGATCAAACCAGCTTAACTCGCCTCGAAACCCGGCTTGATAGATATCAGTCGCGAACCCTGCTCCAAGAACATAGTCTTGCCGAGATCGACCCGCAATGATTTGATAGTCCCAACCAGAAACGTTGGAGAAATATCGTAGTGACGTGCTGTTTTCTTTAGACTGCTTTGACGGAGAGAAAACGAGATCTAACCCATCGGCAAACCCAAGTTTTTTACTCACCATGACAGCGTCGGTGCCCGCCCGCTCTTCGTAATCAAAGTCGTAAATAGAATAGGCGTTGTAGATGTCGTTTGGGTTCCAAATGGTGTTCATTGACCAATTGACCCGGAACCGCCCTAACCTTGCACTCCAATCTTGGTCACTCCAAGAGACGTAGAGTCGATCCAGTTGGGTATTGAGGATTGCATTATCTTCTCGCCAATTTTTGCTTAGATCAAAATACCCATTATCAAGCGCCACGAGTTCTGCATATCGAGGAATCTCAAGCGCATCGCCCCACAATGCTCTATTCCTGATACCAAGATTTATTCGCCATTCAGGAGAAAAGCGATATTCAACGTTAATCCGGTTATGGAGTAGATGGTCAAGGGTATTACTCTGCTCGTCAGGCATACTATAGGTCGCCATGTATTTCACATAGCCATTGATATCCCATGCTTTTTCAGGCTCCAAACCCGGTATGCTGGCATTAGTTTTAATGCAAATTACCGCAGGACTTAACGCAAAAAAAAGCCGCAATAACTTGGATAGTAAGCTTACGCCCTATACTCTACCACGCATGGCTCTTCTCTATGGTGTTATCAATGTTGGCAAAATCTCGTGCCAAACGCCCGTCCTCAAATACTATGATTCGATGTGCGCGCTTAATAACTCTAGGATCATGGGTAGAAAAGATAAATGTCGTGCCTTCTTTTTCACTGAGTTGTTCCATGATATCAAGCAGCTCGGCTGTACTTTTTGCATCTAAGTTGGCGGTAGGCTCATCTACCATTACAAACCTTGGTTTTGGTGCCAATGCTCTTGCAACCGCAACTCTCTGTTGTTGGCCTCCAGACATTTTACTCGGACGTTTATGCATCTGCTGTGATAATCCAACCTGTTGCAGTAGCGCGCTGGCGCGTTCACGACATTCCCTTTCTGTTTTCCCTTGCAATTGCATAACAAACTCGACGTTTTCAAGAGCTGTCAGTACGGGGAGCAGACTATAATCTTGGAAGATAAAGCCAATGTTATCGCGTCGATAAGCGATCAACTCTTTTTCTGACATATCAGAGATTAAGCATCCATCAATTTCCACGCGTCCTGATGTAGGAGAATCGATCCCGCCCAACATGTTTAGTAGGGTCGTTTTCCCTGAACCAGAAGGTCCCATAATAGCGACAAACTCACCTTGCTTGATCTCCAAATCTACGCTCTGAACCGCATGTACCGGGAAGTCACTCTTTGGGTTGTACGTCTTGGATAAGCCTTCCAATTTAATCGTCATTACGTTTTCTCCGCCATGGCATCCGCAGGTCGATGCTTGAGAATTTGCCTTGCTGGATACAAAGCCGCAAATAAGCTCGCGACAAAAATAGCCACAATAATCAATTGATATTCATAAAACGACACTCTTGGATAAAGCAAGGTATCGACGCCATAAGCACCTAACCCATCAGCAAGTGCGCCAAGCGATAAGCCAGTAATACTCAGTATTTTCAACATGACTGCGCTTCCTAATAACCCTAGCGCGCAACCACTCAAACCAAGGAATAGCGTTTCCAAAATAATCAGTGTGCGAATTTTATGCTGCTGCATGCCAACCGCCATTAACACCCCAAACTCTCTCGTTCTTTCAAAAACTGACATCAGCATGATGTTGATGATTCCGAGAGTCATGGCAAGTACGAAAACGACCAACATAATTTGGTTAGAGATATCCATTGAGCTCATCATTGTTGCGAGTAAAGGCTGTATTTCTTGCCATTTTCTCACGATCAATTGTTCACGGTTGGCTTGTGGCAATATTGATAACGTAAATGCCTCAGCACTTTCTAGCTGTTCAGTCTCGTTGGAGTTCAACAAAACGCCAATTTCATGCACACCCGACAAGCCTGCGATTGTTTCGAGATCGACTTTACGGACGTAGACATTACCGTCATCAAACGTGGTGGATGGCGTTTTAAAAATACCTCGAACGCGAAAAGCTGCGCCAGATACATCACCCTTGATGTCAGATAATGTTAAAACCACTTTCGATCCAACACGCAGCTTCAACCGATTTGCGGTTTTTTGCGAAACAAGAATGGGGTTTCTTCCCACTTCGTTTAACCATTCTCCGTCTATCACATGGCTTGTAAGCGGTGTGATACTTTGCTCTTGTTCAATATTGATGCCATTGATCCGAACGCCTCTCGTACTACGCGCAGAAGCAATCATGCCATCAGCAAGAAATCGCGCCGATACCGCTTTAACATCTTGATGTGCAGCCAAAGCGGCCGTTATCGTTTGATAATTCGTTATTGTGTCACTAAGGTCAGGATTATTAAGGTAGGATTTCTGATGCACTTGTAGATGACTGGTTTGCCACGCAATCGCGTTTTTGATCATGCTGTCGACCAAACCGTTCATGAATCCAATCATGGCAACAACGCCCATTAAGCCGAACACCATCGCTCCCAGCATAATGGAAGTTCTGAGCTTGTTCCGCCATAAATTACGCCACGCCAATTTAATCAACATGCGCGCCTCCTTTTAGCCCACTAGCAATGGGCAAGCGAAGAAGTCTAGCCATCGGATACATCAGACATAACGATAAAATAACGAGAACGACAAGAATTTGATCCATTAACAAATACGGGTCTAGCGAAACAGGTACGATTGGTTCAAAGCCACTCTCCAGCATCACTTGTGCAGCATCGCCTGTAATCTCAATCGGATTGATATAGAAATACGCAAGCACAGGCGCGCTGATCAAGACACCGAGCACAAGACCAATAACGGAGATAAACATCGATTCAATGGCGACGAGCCCCATCAGCTTGCTGCGCAACATACCCGTCGCGAGCATCACCGCAAATTCACGCTGGCGCTCTAACGTCATCATCAAAATCGTGGCAAACAGGCCAAAACCAACAATGCCGTACAAGATATAGATCAAAAAGATCCCACCCGCTTTGTCCAAGGCTATCTGTTGAGAAAGTTCTGGCGACAGCTCCTGCCAGCTTTTTACTGCGACGCCATTCCCGTAGTGGCGCTTTAGTTGTTTAACAATGTCAGGCAACACGCGTAAACTTTGAGTGTTAAGGACCCATGCGGTGACTTGGTTATCAAGCGAATACAACGCTTGTGCGGTATCAAGAGGCATGTAGACCAACTGAGAATCTAACTGCTGCAAAGGAAAGTGCAAAATACCGGACACCTGATACAGTCCAGCCGCCGTTTGACCACGATAACCCGAACCATACAACACCAGTTCATCACCAACGTTCAAATGAAGGTAGTTTGCCAAACCCTCACCAACAAGCACCGAGTTTTGTCCAGATGCAATAAAGCGTCCTTGTACAATTTTGTCACTAATGCTGGAGTAGCTATCTTCAGCGTCAGGCTCAACGCCGAGCACCATCACGCCTTTGGATCGTTCGTCTTTGGCGGCAAGCGCAAATGACTCAATTCTCGGCAGAATGATGTCGATATCAGGATTATTTTTGGCAGATGCAATGAACGCAGGCGTTTGAGGAAGGACATCATCAATGCTAGAGGAGTCCCCAAAATCGGGATGTTGTAGCTGAATTAATCCCGTATAGAACTTCGCAGCGTTTTTAATATTTGAGGAGTAACTTCCTTCTTGGAACGCTCGAGTCAGTAAGGAGAGAAACAGAACAAGAGCTAACGCAGAAGCGGTTAACAATGTCCGCCGTTTTTGCCGCCATAGATTTCGCCATGCGAGCTTGATGAGCATCCGATTCTCACCTCTTATCTAAACCAAAATCCACCCTAATCTCGCAGAGCCTTCATTTGCTGCTGGGAGAAAAAGTCATCATCGATATCAAAATCAAATTGCGCTTCGTGCGTAATCAAAACCGTTTTATTTCCTGGTTTATCTATCGGCTGCATCTCCATGCGAGTCGCAACGTCTCGCCCACCCAACGTTTTCACATCGTAAGTCGTCAAAACATTTACCAGTTCATCAAATTCATCGTAAAACTCGACTTTGCGCTGTAACAAGCTCGTTTGAGAAATCCACAGTCTGACTTTGCTCCAAACCACTGGGGCGTCAGGCTTGGCAAGTGCATCAACTACCCAAACTTTGTCGCCATCAAAGGTTTCACTTTGAAGCAGTTGATGTTGATAATCGACAACAATAGAAGATTGGTTAATTAAATCATCATTCGTGAAGTCTGATCCCATCCAAGACTGACTGAGCATGGATGGCGCAATTTTAATCACTCGCTCTATACTCGGCCCCCAATTCCACATTTCTCTATGACGTTTTAACGAGGCGCTACCTTTATCTTTCGCCGGAGCAGTCACCAAGACCAAAGATAATTCCGTACCTTTCGTCCAACTCTTCATGGTCATTGAACGTGACCAGTCAGGGCGAACAATTTTCATGGTGGCTTCGCTATAACTAGATTTCCCGCGCATCGCTTGATCAGACTTTTGGACTATATCGAAAGCGCTCTCAGCGTAAGAAAAAGAAGAGAGAAGTACACAAGCGAGAACACAAAACGTTTTATACATACCTTCCCTTTGTACCGACACGACCTAGAATTTGAAGCTAAACGGGTATAATAATTTTAAATTCAATTGAGTATAGCAAGTGAGGATTTAGAAATAGCGATTGGTGACTCAAAAACGCTAAGGGACTTGACGAAGCTCAGGTTGAACCTGGCTGTCTGTTATGACTTGAAACACCGAGCGATTTTTACCTTCAGACTTACCTTGATACATCAGTTGATCAGCGTCTTGTAAATTCACGATGTGAGTAAATTCAGGGTAGTATGCGCAGCCTAAGCTAATGCTCAAATGAATCGCTTGCCCGCCAAGGATAATAGGTTGTTCGTACACGGCTTTGCAGAGCATTTGAGCAAAGTTGCTCGCTTCTCGCTCAGAGAGCGATGCCGTCACGAGTGCGAACTCTTCTCCGCCAATTCTCGCCAATGTCATACGTTCATCAGTCATTGATTTTGCTGTTTCAGCCACGGCCACTATCGCTCTATCTCCGACAAGATGACCGTATTGGTCATTAATTGATTTAAAATCATCAATATCAAATACCATTACCGTCAAGCTTCGCTGCAAGTGATTCAAGAGCGCCAATTGTTCAATCAAGTGTCTACGGTTGTAGAGTTTTGTTAGGGAATCCGTTAACGTCATCTCCAGCAATTGCTGGTTGGCAATCGTCAATTGTCTTGTGCGCAGCGCAACCATGCGTTTGAGTGCGAAGATATGATACAGCGTCGCGACCGCCATAATGAAAATCGCAATAGGTAGGAGATAAAGAGGATAGACCGTTTTCACCACACTCCAGCGATTGAGGATCCTTTCTCGATCTGTATCGATAACTTTTTCAAACGCTCGAGAGACATCCAAAATGGAAGCAGAACTATGCGACCCTGCTGCAATCCGAAGGTCTTTACTATATAAATTTATTACAGGAACAAACATGCCTGCTCCCGGCATAGTTGCCATATAAAAGTTAGCTACTTGAAGGTCCGCGACGAAATACAGCACCTTCTTATCGACAGCGGCCTGTATCATCGTGTCGTTATTAATGTACTCTGCAATAGGCGCATTAGGATAATTCGTCTTAATAAACTCAGACTCGTAACTTCCTTTAACGACACCAATTGGCAACGTCATTTCACCAGCTAAAACACTTTTGACATCAATCGAAAGCACGTCTTGACTGACATATAATTTAGTTTGAATGGGCATGATAACTGCGCCAAAATCCAAGTAATCGGCTCTTTCCGATGAGTAAACCAATCCCGCGTGAAAGTCAGCACGCCCCTCTTTTACGGCCTGTAAAGAAGCCTCCCAATCAAGAAGCAGAAACTGAACATCAATTTGGTTGTACGCCGCATACGCTTTCCAGAAGTCGATCAAAATGCCTTTGGGTTCACCGTCTGGGCTAAGGTAAGAGAATGGCTTCCAAGCTTTGGAGTTAGCAACAATTAAAGAATAAGACTCTGACTTGTGCGCATACGTCATCGGGCAAATAGACAGCCATAGTAGTAACAAAGAAGCACACGCTTTTGTACACTTGCAACCATAAGTACCATAACTCGTCGATGACATACCTACTTCTCACCAGTCTTTTTAAACCATAATCTCGGCTGTTTTGTCTGATCTAAAGATATAGCAGAGCGGTGTCGGACAGGAAGTGGCTCCTATTGATATGAATCTAACTTAGTAGGTTTTAGTACTTATTTGGTACTTTTCAGCGTCTAGTTTTAAGAAGAAAGCTAGCCAGCACAAGGTGAGATAAGAGTGTTTAACTAACACTAAGCAATTGAATTTGAATAGTTTAATAAAAATCAGCATCAATAAAAAAGGTTCATCGCAGATAAGCGGGAACTCAAAACAAAAACGGTAGTAAGTGATAGAGTTTTATCGCCAAACAAAACCTACACAAACTACCGTTTTCATGTCGAATCATACTTTCCTATCTTCATTCTGGGAAAGCTTTCATATCGTAAAGTCTCATCCGACTGCATCATTGATTAAGCTCACTCTCGAACCGAACTCTATCGCTAAGTGCCCGTGTGGACTTAAAGCTCAAGCCGTACATGAGTATCAATGGCGCAACGTGAAAGAAGCTACACTGCTTGGAATGCCCGTTGAACTGTCCGTCCAAACTCGACGTATTAAGTGCAGTCACTGCGGTATTAAAACGGAACGATTATCTTGGTTAGAGCCTTATGCTCGTATCACCAATCGTCTACGAAGCTATATAGAACAGTTGTTGCCGCTGTTGCCAATTAAGCATATTGCTCAATTGACAGGAGTTCATTGGCACACAATCAAAGAGATAGATAAGCGTCGACTTCAACAAGTAGTACCGCAAGTTAAATGGGGTGAATTAAGGCAACTCGTCATGGACGAGTTCGCGATTTTTAAGGGACATCGTTATGCCACCGTCATTGCTTATGCTAAAAGCCATCAGGTTATCTGGATAGGACTAGGTCGTAGCCGTAAGGATATTCGACCGTTCTTCGAGCAGTTAGGTGAGCATGGCAAAAACATCGAAGCGGTAGCAATGGATATGAACACGGCTTTTGACCTTGAAGTCCAAGAGCATTGCCCAAATGCACGTATCGTTTACGACTTGTTCCACGTTGTTGCTAAGCTCGGTCGTGAAGTCATGGATAGAGTCAGAGTCGACCAAGTCAATAAGCTAAAACAGGATAAAAAGGCAAGGCAATGGGTCAAGCGTTCACGTTGGGTGTTATTGAAAAATAGGGATAATTTAAATACACAACAAGACGGCTACCTGACTGAAATATTGGAGATGAATCAGGACTTGATGACAACCTACCTACTGGGGGCACAATTAAAGGAACTCTGGCGTTGTGGCTCTGAACTTCAGGCTAAAAACCTATGGCAGGTATGGTGGGAGCAAGTGAATGAGAGTGGGATCAAGCCGTTAAAAGAGTTCGCTCGAAAGCTCCGTCCATACCTTCATGGGATCACTGCTTCAGCAAGCTATCCGTTGAATACCAGTACCCTCGAAGGAATAAATAACAAGATAAAGTTAATCAAGCGGATAGGGTATGGATATCGAGATACTGATTACTTCTTCTTAAAGATAAAAGCGGCTTTCCCCGGAAAGCCGCGATGAACCATAAAAAAGCCCTATTCAAAATCCACATCAGGGAGAACTTTGAATAGGGCTCTTTGCCTCTATGCTTCATTTTCCGACTGAAGCTGCCTTTACCTTTTTTCGCTTTTACTACTCGTGTTCTGAACAATTGACTGGTGACAACCGCTTTTAACGCATTGTCCTTGATTTCACCTCTGCCGAAATCGGTCTCGTGTTGTAACTCATTCGGCTGAGGATTGGTTTTAGGTTTTGCCATAAATCCTCCTTAATGGTCGAACCAGATTGGACAATAATTATATAAATAAGTCAAATTTATAGATTTAGTTGAATTTTATGCTGAAAAACTTCACATCACCGTCATTTATTTGAAATTTAATCAAAAACATGCTGGTTAAATAGTGACTAAATACAAATATTTGTCCATAAAGCACTAATATATGTTGACTCTTCGTGGAATTAACCTAGACTCAAACACGGCTAGAAAGAAAGTTCTTTGTTTTCACATTTCGTTGGATTACTTGTAACCCGTCGTCCTGTGGTACGCAATAGCAATTTATTTTTCCACGCTATAAGCGCCGTTGAGGCGAAAGATTACATTATTTAGATATTTAGGAAATAGACATGTCTAACACAGCTACTGGCACAGTTAAGTGGTTCAACGAAACTAAAGGCTTCGGTTTCATTCAACAAGAAAACGGTCCTGACGTATTTGCTCACTTCTCTGCAATCACTGGTGACGGCTTCCGTACTCTAGTTGAAGGCCAGAAAGTAGAATTTGTTATCTCTCAAGGTCAAAAAGGCCCTCAAGCAGAGCAAATCAAAGTACTTTAATTCTTAAAGAATTTGATACGATAGCCAGCTTCTAAAGCTGGCTATTTTTTTGTCTATAACTTATTTTTGCCAACAAAAACGATATAAATCCATGGCTCTTAAACCGACTATTTATAAATTTCGTATCGCCATTTCCGATATGAATAACGACTATTACGATTCTAAAAATCTAACTATCGCCCTTCACCCTTCAGAAAAACCTCAACGAATGCTGGCTCGTGTTTTAGCTTACTGCTTAAACGCTCAAAGTAATTTAGAGTTTACGAAAGGGCTTTCTACAATTGAAGAGCCTGATTTATGGCATGTTGGCGATGATCAAAGCATTACTCACTGGATTGAAATTGGCGAACCAGAACCAGAAAGAATCAAGAAAGCCTCTCGCCTAGCAAAACACGTAAAAGTCTACACTTATAACACTAAAGCGACGGTATGGTGGGATAAAATGTCAGGAAAGCTCTCAATGCTTCCCGTCAACGTAGAAAGCTTTGACTACGACGCTATCGACTTGATTTGTCAGCACCTTGACCGAGGCACTAGCCTTTCTGTTATGATTACCGGCAGCTCTATTTTTGTTGATATCAACGATCAACACGTCGAAGTAACGGTGAAGGAACTAAAAAGCCATGACGTCTCTTAGTGAACTGAGTCAAGAGATGGGATTCAAAGAAATTCCCTTCGTTAAAGAACATAAAGCGGCAAAGCGACGTTGGTTAAAAGAACAGTCACAACTGTTTACAAAAGTTTGTGAGAACAAACCCGCCACGGCGCCTACTCTTCACCTGCTTGGTCTTTTGACTAAGTCGCATATTGAAGCCAGCGCTAACTATGAGCAACATGCGCATTCTGCCCAGCAAATGCAGCAAGTGCTGACTGACTCCTTGGGTGATGAGCACGCGGATAAGTTCACTAACCAGTCCGCAGAAGACCTTATCTTGATAACCCACCTTTGGCTTTATACTCAAGGCTATTTGAATATGGACTTTAGCTTGGCGCACGATCATGCCGAGCAAACTCAGAATACATTGCAACACGAGCTTGTTGTAAAACGCATGGATGTTGATGCATTCAGAACCGAACTGATGCAAAGCTTTTATCTAGGTAGAGAAGCCAGTCCAGCTTCGACTAGCGGTTTTTGGGGCAGGTTAAAACGCTTATTTTCCGCATAAAATACATGGTTTTATCCATTTCAAACAACTGATAGACTTCACGCTCAATGCAACAAGCATCATTATTGCATTTTTAAAGGACAATTACCCAATGAACATCAAGGGATCATTATGAAGTTTATCCGTTGGATTTTAGGCAAGGTTATCTTATTGCTGAACGCCGTGTTCTCACCTCGTGGTGTTAAACGCAGTGCAGAAGAACAACAACGTATTGATGAAAAAGCAAAGCAATACGCACTTTACCAATTTGAAGCTTGCCCTTTTTGCGTAAAAGTCCGCCGTGCAATGAAGCGTCAGTCAGTGAACATTGAGCTACGTGATGCAAAAAATAACCCGACTCATCGAACTGAACTAGAGCAAGGTGGTGGACGAATTAAAGTCCCTTGCCTACGTATCGAAAAAGATGGCGAAACACAGTGGCTATACGAGTCATCTGACATCGTCGCTTACGTTGAAAAAGAATTTGCCTAAGTTCCCCCTATGAACATTGGCGGATGTAAAAGAGGCACCATACAGGTGCCTCTTTTCTATTCAGTCTAGCTGCTCGTTGCTATGCCTAGCCTTTGGGTTCACTCTTCTTGCTCATTCCCAGACGGAAACGCCAGTAAACACATAAGGGCTCAGTGAAAACGACACGACGTAGTTTATCGACCAGCCATCGCCTTACTCATCAACGATCAGCGTTAGCTCTACGCGTCGATTACAAGCTTTGCCACTGGCTGTCGAATTACTGCACTGCGGCACATACTCGCCAAAACCTCTAGAAAATACGCGTTGACGAGGAATACTCGTCGCCAGTAGTTGCTTTTCCACTTCACGAGCTCGCTTTTCTGACAACGTGTCATTAAAGCTGGCAGCTCCTGTGCTATCGGCATGGCCATCGATCACGACATCCACATCCGTTCTTCCTGCTAGATAGTGACCAATGTTTCGAATCCAGTCTTGAGATTGCGCTGATAACTGAGCAGAGCCAGTTTGAAAATGCACTTGCTCTTTCAAACGTATCATTAAGTGACCGCCACTGAGTGTCTCATGAGGAATATTGTGCCTGTTCAGAAACATTTCCAGAGAGGTCACATTTTGCGACTTTTTTACTGATGCCCTCTCAGTCTGATACGTACGAGGTGAAGAAGCCACACTGGAGGCGCTCGGATAGCCCCACTCAGGATGTCTCAGCTCGGTGTTTGTTCTAGGAGCTGTATCTAAAATGTTCCCGCCAGGAACCATGTCTTGATCAAGGCTACTGCACCCAGTCAGAATGCCGCAAACAATTAAAAACCACTGCTTCATACCATTACCAACGTAGAAAAACTCTTGTCCATTGTGTCGACAAAACACGCCAAATCTTTAGCGCTTTTATCCACCGATTGGTTTGTATATGCAGCGTTCATGCCACTGGAATCAATATCAAGTATCTCTCAAATAAAAAGCGATGCCAAAATACCTCCCTGCAGCCTACACATCAGGAAAAGTCTGTTACCAATCGTCTCACTTTATTGTTATTTAATGGTTTTAGTCACTATCGTTAACCGATAAACTAACGCAAATTTCTTACTTAGAGCATTATTATGTTAAAAACCATATCGAAAGGCTTTGCTGTGATTGCCGCCATGATGGCCTTGTCGGCATGCGATAGCGGCAACACTCAGCCTCAGCAAGGCAAACAATACGAAGTTTTGCCTGTATCTCTTCAAGAATATGATTTGGCGCCATTGACAGAAGCTTTTGCCCTAACTTGCGGCCACTGTCGCTCAATGGAAGAGTTTGTCCCTCAAATTGAATCATTGACCGAGCAAAGCGTTGAAAAAATGCATGTAACTTTCAATGAAAGTGCACAAGTAAGCGCCATCATCTTCTACACTGCAGTCATGCAACTAGAGTCTACACCTGACAAAGCATTTATGGCGGATCTTTTTGCTGCCGTACAAATGGGTCCTGATGCGACTGCTGAGGAACGTCAAATCGCCGTAGAGAAAGCCTTTGAGTCTCGCAACCTTATCAGCCCTTACCATTTAGATGAAGCACAGCAAAAAACGCTGTTTGAGTACATCACTAAGGCAGAAGCGATCACGACTCGCGGCCAAATTAACTCCGTTCCAGCCTTTATCGTTAACGGAAAATACCAAGTCATTACTGGTGGTCATGACAGCGTCGAAGCCATGGCAAAAACCATTAACTATTTGCTAAAACAACCTAAATAGACAAGGAGCTTACGTGTCTAAATTTTTGTTTCCTCTCATTATTTTCATTCTGGCGGGCTTTTTCATTTACCGTACTTGGACAAACCATAAAGTAGCGGATGAAAACTTTGCGAAAGGCCAAGCATTCTTGCTCGAGAATGCGAAGAAAGAAGGCGTCATTACAACAGAAAGTGGTCTTCAATATATTGTTCTTGAAAAAGGCGAAGGTGAGGTTCACCCAACCGCGACAAGCAAAGTCAAAGTGCACTACCACGGCACGTTGATTGATGGCACTGTGTTTGATAGCTCCGTTAATCGCGGTGAGCCAATTTCGTTTGGTCTTAACCAAGTCATTAAAGGCTGGCAAGAAGGCCTACAATACATGGTCGAAGGTGAAAAAATCCGCCTTTTCGTACCAAGCACGCTCGGTTATGGCAAAAGTGGCTCAGGCCCAATTCCACCAGCAAGTGTTTTGATCTTTGATGTTGAATTGTTAGAGATTCAATAATTCTAGAAACTTTGCATTAAAGCCAAACTATCAAAACCAAAAACGCCGCGAACCACGCGGCGTTTTCTGTTTAAAGAGAGGCTACAAGCCAATATAGTGATCCGAAAGCAATGCAATGAATAACGCAAAAAGGTGATAGATAGAAAATTTAAACGTCTCCATCGCGGTATTGAGCTCTGGCGCGTATTTTAGCTTCCATGCATGGTACATAAAGCCAGCGTTAAGTAGTAACGAGGCAAAAAGATAAACTACGCCGACCATTCCAACCAACACCGGCAGCACACAAACCAACGTCAACAACACCGTATACAACAGAATAGAAGTTTTGGTGTACTCGATACCATGTGTCACAGGCAACATTGGAATATCCACCTTACGATAGTCCTCTACGCGATGAATTGCGAGTGCCCAAAAGTGTGGTGGCGTCCAGATAAAAATGATCATCACAAGCAGCCAAGCATTCGCATGCAAGTGCCCTGTTACGGCAGTCCAACCGAGAAGAGGCGGCATCGCACCCGCAATACCTGCAATTACGATATTTTGCGGAGTAGCGCGTTTGAGGTACATGGTGTACACCATCGCATAGCCGAGTAAACTCATCAAAGTCAGCCATGCCGTCAGTGGGTTGACCAGCGCATATAAAAGAACAAACCCTATGACGCCTAACGCTGTCGCAAAGGTTATCACCGATAACGGCTTAGCTTCACCCGATGGCAACGGACGTTTGTGTGTGCGAGCCATTCTCGCATCAATGCGGCGGTCAATCAGGTGATTAAACGCTGCCGCGGAGCCTGCCATCAAACCAATGCCTGTTAGGCCAACCGCCGCCTGCAACCAAGGAAACTCAGTAACAGGCGCTAAACTCATCCCGACAACGGCCGTCACCAGCATTAATGCGACTACTTTAGGCTTCGTTAACTTCAAATAAACGGCACTTAGTCGCTTTCGCTCATTTAACGACAGTGCGATTTCTTTACTCATAGCGAACTCCTTTCGCGGTGTAACTCCAAGCTTTTTTGCCCTGCCACAAATAAAACTGACTCACACAAACAAGACTCAACATAATGGCGGCACCCAAGTTATGTGCCACGGCGACATAAATAGGAAGTTGGAATACGACGTTGCTCACGCCCAACATAATTTGACACGCTAAAGTGAGTAGTAACCATCCTCCAATGCGCTGTGAATGATGGGAATCTTGCCTCATGAGCATAATGCTATAAGCCAATACGACTGTGGCGGTGACCATCGCACCGAGGCGATGCGTAACATGTATGGTCATTCTTGCCGGATACTCCAATACACCAAACTCGTAATTCTCGAATCCGGTTTGCCAGAAAGAAAACGCCTCTTTCCATGAGAGATGACTCATCCAATCTCCCTCACAAATCGGCAGTGAGGTGCACATGAGCGCGGCATAGTTTGACGAAGTCCACCCTCCTAGCAGCACCTGCATAAAAACAACCAGAAAAACCAATAATGAGAAGCCTCGCAGCGAGCTGGAAGATGGAGAAAAATAGAGATTATTTTGCGCTTTTAAGTGGCAGTAAAAAATCGCCTGCAGAACCAGTAAAGTAAATCCACCAAGCAGATGAAGCATTACGATGACTGGCATTAATTTGAGCGTCACGGTCCACATCCCCAAAAGTGCTTGCCCGATCACCAGTACACTGAGAAGCATCGGAATAGTAGGATTCACGCGCTCAGACCTCATTGATATCACTGTCATGGCAAAAATGACCAAACCCAACGTTCCTGCAAAATAGCGATGAATCATTTCAAGCCATGCTTTCTCATGCTCGACAGCCCGTTCAGGGAAATTAAGATTGGCACGTATTACGTCTTCTTCTTGATGAGGCACACCAAGGTGCCCATAGCAGCCGGGCCAATCAGGGCAACCTAACCCTGCATCAGAAAGGCGAGTATACGCGCCTAACATGATCACCACGAAAGTTAGGAGCAAACTGAATTTAACCAACTGAATTAACTTCATATACGCCCCTTTCTAACCAACTCGTGACAATTTTAAGAGCTTGCGTAAATCCGCCAACATACCTTTGTTGAACGAGACTAAATCTTCATTCGGTTGCGGCGAGTAAGACATTACCAGTTGCCCAAGAGGATCAACGATTAATATTTGTCCGGGTTTCACTTTGGCGGTAACCGATTGATTCATTTGCATTGTCGTCATCGATACATCTACGGTATCGGACAACTCTGTCTGCCAAAGCACCGGCACCACACGCTCTTGATATTTTCCTAAAGCGACATGGCTTTGCTGAAGCAGGTAAAGCTGCTGCCTGCATTGTTCTGTGCACTCATTAGGTAAAACATAAGCGAGTTGCCACCTGTGCTCCTCGAGTGGGGACTCTTGACCAAGTAGCTCTAACGTTGTGTATGGTTCAACTAACACACCTATATTGGTCACACCGCTTTGATACCACCCTTGGGTGAGAATGACCTTAGCGATGACGGCAGGAAGCGCAAACGTACACACCAACGCAATCAACATTAGCCGCCCTTTGGTTACTTTAGATGTCATGCTTCACCTCCATGTGACGCAACTTTCTTTGCCAACGAACAAAAACAATTAAGGTCAATAATAAGAAAACGCCCGCCATCGAAAACCACTGAATCGAATAACCGAAATGCTTGGCGCTTTTGAGCGGCAATGGGTTCCAAGGAAAGTCGTAAGGCCAATTTTTTAGATTGTCTGGCTGCAAGACTGCGGGCATAAGTTCAATATTAAGTAGCTGATTCAGTTGCGCGATATTCAGGTTCTGCACACGAATGGCATCGCCAACTTCTGGCATTAATTCAGAGCTCAGCGGGTTAGCAGATTTTCGGTACAGACGTCCCGTGATAAAGGTCGAGACTTCGAGTGTTGTGACGGTTGGTAATACTGAACGATCTGCTATTCCCTCCAAAAAACCAAGCTCTAATAATGCATAGGTTCCTGATTCATCACTCATAGAGACAATCTGAAATGCTAAATAGCCCACATTGCCCTGATGCGTTTGGTTATCCAGTAAAATCACGGGAAACGCCTGAGGAACAACATTAGCTTCCACTTTTTTCCCGAGGATGCTGCCTTCTCTCCAATCGTTTTCTTCAAGAACTTCGCCTAATGTTTGGTACGCACTATCCGCTCGCGCAAGAATGGCTTGTTCCAAAGCCTGTTTCTCTTGCCCTCTTTCAAGCTGCCAAAAACCCAGTTTGACCAAAAGAGAAAACACAACCACAGTTAAACCAACTGCAACCCAAAACCGTTTCGATAGCCATAATTGCCTTGATAACAACAACGATGAAACCGGAGGTGCTATGTCCACCGTATTTCTATTCAAACTGACGCTTGTCCTTTTGCTGCTTTTCATTATCTTCAACCTCGCAAAAGCGCTTATCGAAATGGTTCGTGAAGACCCAGATAATCCCGAAAAAAGAGACAAACCTATGAGTCATTACTTAGGCCGTCGAGTCATGTTCTCCGCTTTAGTAGTTATCCTTCTACTTATTGCGCTCAGTTCAGGCTGGCTGTCTCCGAATCCCCGTCCTTACTAATGCACCTACAGCACGTACACAAACACAAACAGACATAACCAAACCACATCCACAAAGTGCCAATACCAACTACCTGCTTGGAAGGCAAAATGGTTCTTAGACGAAAAATGATCTTTAGCGATTCGGAGCAATAATACGATTAAGAAAATCGTCCCAAGACAAACGTGCAAACCGTGAAAACCCGTCAACATAAAAAAGGTGTTTCCGTAGATACCAGATTGCAACGTGAGCCCCATTTCTTGATAAGCATGAGCATACTCGACCGCTTGGTAATATAGGAAAAAGCCCGCAAGCACGATGGTGATTTCCAACCAAAAAATCAGCGCTGTTCTTTTGTCTTTTTCAAGGCTTATATGCGCCATATGTAGCGTAATCGACGACAATAGCAGCAAAATAGTATTAGTAAGGGGAATGCCCTGCCACGGCATAGCTTGTGTTGTATCTCCACCCGGAGTCAGTGTGAGTGGCCACATCGCTTCGAAGGTTGGCCACAAAACCTCGTTGGTCATGAAGTTGTTATCTGCCCCACCTAACCAACGCACAGAAATCATCCTGGCGTAGAATAACGCACCAAAAAAGGCACCAAAAAACATCACTTCAGAGAAGATGAACCAGCTCATCCCTTGGCGAAAAGAACGAGTAATTTGCGAGCTGTACTTTCCACTCAGTGACTCAGTAATCACATTACTAAACCAGCCCGCCAACATGTAAAGCAAGAACAGAAAACCTACCGCTAGCACAATGCTACCAATGGTTCCCACAGCCCCTTCGCTTTGTGTCCCCTGAACGGTCATTCCTGCACCAACGGCAACTAAGAATAGAGCAAACGCACCGATGATCGGCCAGCTACTTTGAGCGGGAACATAATATGTTCCTGGCTTGTTACTCATAATTTCTCTCCTTACTGACCAGCCTTGGTCTGCATCTCTCTCCTTGAGTGGCTAAGAACCTGTAGGAGGGGGAAGTTTATAGAGTGTGTAAGACAGCGTTAACGTGTGTATCGACTCCGGTAAGTCCGGTTCGATATAAAAAATCAACGGCATTTGAGCTTGTTGTTTGCCATCCAAAGGCTGTTGGTTAAAACAAAAGCACTCAATCTTATTGAAATAAGCGGCACCATTCCCGGGAGAAACAGAGGGAACGGCTTGCCCTACCAACTTCTGCCCGCTTTCATTAAATGCAAGGTATTCGGTTTGTACGACTTCACCGGGATGAACGTCCATCGAAATCACTTTGGGTTTAAACTCCCAAGGCATATCGGGGCTTACATGCGCCATAAACTCCACGCGAATGGTTCGACTCATGTCCGGTTGCATACCAGTTGGTTGAATGGCGGCCACTTCACTTGTTTTTCCATTGATACCCAGTGCGTCGCACATTACGTCATACAATGGGACAAGTGCGTAGCCAAACCCGAACATCAAAAGGGTCGCTAAAAGCAACTTCACTGTGAGCTTTTTGTTTGATGGATTCGGTTTCATCTCACTCACCCCTTCGTTTTTAATCGACTTTAGGCGGCGTAGTAAACGTATGATGGGGCGCCGGGCTTGGCACCGTCCATTCTAAGCCCTCCGCACGTTCCCACGGTTTTTCAGCGGCCTTTTCACCGCCACGAATACACTTAATCACCACCCATAAAAAGATCAATTGTGACAACCCAAACGCAAATCCACCAATGGAGACGATTTGATTGACATCAGCAAACTGAATAGCGTAATCCGGGATACGTCTTGGCATACCCGCTAAACCTAGAAAGTGCATCGGGAAAAACAAAACATTAACTGAAATAATCGAGCACCAGAAATGCCACAAACTCAGCTTGTGGTCGTACATATTGCCTGTCCACTTAGGTAACCAATAGTACGCTGCCGCCATAATCGAGAATACGGCACCAGATACCAACACATAGTGGAAATGCGCAACCACGAAGTAAGTGTCATGATATTGGAAATCCGCCGGCACAATTGCCAGCATCAATCCCGAGAAACCGCCAATCGTAAAGAGCACAATAAAGGCAATGGCAAACAACATTGGCGTTTCAAATGTCAGAGCCCCACGCCACATGGTGGCGACCCAGTTAAAGACTTTCACCCCTGTTGGTACCGCAATCAGCATGGTGCAATACATAAAGAAAAGCTCTGCAAAAACTGGCATCCCCGTTGTAAACATGTGATGCGCCCACACAAGGAAAGACAACAACGCAATGCTGCACGTCGCGTAAACCATCGAATGATAACCAAACAGCTTCTTGCCACTGAAAGCAGGAAGGATGGCAGAAATGATGCCAAACGACGGTAAAATCATGATGTACACTTCTGGGTGACCAAAGAACCAAAAGATGTGTTGAAACATCACCGGATCGCCGCCACCAGCTGCATCAAAGAAGCTAGTCCCGAAATATTTGTCAGTAAGAACCATCGTCACCGCACCCGCTAATACCGGCATAACCGCGATCAATAAGAAAGCGGTGATTAACCAAGTCCAAACAAACATTGGTAACTTGAACCAAGTCATTCCCGGAGCTCGCATATTTACTATCGTCACGATAACGTTTATCGCGCCCATGATGGAGCTGATACCCATGATGTGAACAGAGAATACAAACAGCGCGGTGCTATCTGGGCCATAAGTCGTGGACAACGGAGCATAGAACGTCCAGCCAAAATCGGGGCCGCCGCCAGGTAAAAACAACGAGCTCAATAAAATAAGAAATGCAAAAGGTAGAATCCAAAAGCTCAAGTTGTTCATGCGAGGTAGCGCCATATCTGGAGCACCGATCATCATTGGAATCATCCAGTTAGCAAGGCCCGTAAATGCTGGCATCACAGCACCAAACACCATCACCAAACCGTGTACCGTGGTCATTTGATTAAAAAACTGTGGATCAACCAGCTGTAGTCCAGGTTGGAATAGTTCGGCACGAATGACCATCGCCATCGCCCCACCAGTCAAAAACATCGCGAAACTAAACCAAAGGTACAGGGTGCCAATGTCTTTATGGTTTGTGGAATACAGCCAACGAGCAATACCTTGGGGAGCATGATGCTCATGGCCATCATCAATCGCAATGGTACTGTTTGCACTGGCTTCCGCTGGTGCAGACTTCACTGCCTTATCTATTGGCTTACTCATATTTCCTCCTTAGCACTGCCTTGTGCCTTAAAGGCATTCACATCGGATGCTTGCACCGTATCGCCAGTGTCGTTGCCCCATGCGTTTCGCTGATATGTAATGACAGCGGCAATTTCTTTGTCACTTAACTGGTTCGAAAAAGACTGCATTGCAGTGCCCGGACGGCCATTCACAATCACATCAATGTGCTCTGAAATTGGGCCTGTTGCGATGGGGCTGCCCTTAATCGCGGGAAATGCACCCGGAATCCCCTCACCATTAGCCTGATGGCACACAGCACAACGCGCCGTGTATATAGATTCGCCCTGCGACATCAACTCACCCATGGATAAGTCTTGAGAGAGCGCTTCTTGTGCCGCCGCTTTTTGAAGTGCGATTTCTTCCTTCTTACTCGCTAACCATTCATCAAACTTTTCTTCTTCCATCGCATGCACCACCACCGGCATGAACCCGTGTGCACGACCACATAGCTCCGCACATTGACCGCGATATACGCCTGGCTCATCAATTCTTGTCCATGCTTCATTAATAAAACCAGGGATGGTGTCTTTCTTGACAGCAAAATCCGGCACCCACCATGAGTGAATGACATCATCAGAAGTCATCAAAAAACGCACTTTGCGATTCACAGGCAACACCAAAGGGTTGTCTACTTCCAATAGATAATGCGCGCCTTTTGTCTCGATACCATCAATTTGCTTTTGGCTGGTGGCAAGCAAACTGAAGAACTCAACATCTTCACCAAAATAGCTGTAATGCCATTTCCATTGCGAGCCTGTGATCTTGACCGTGATATCTGATTGGCTTGTGTCTTCCATTGCGACTAAAGTTTTCGTTGCGGGAATCGCCATGGCGACAAGAATGATGATAGGTATGACTGTCCAAATAATTTCCACTTTTGTACTTTCGTGGAAATGTGCGGCAACTGCTCCTTTTGACTCGCGATGACGAAAGATGGAATAGAACATGACGCCAAATACAATCAAAGCAATTACGCAGCAGATATAGAAAATCAGCATATGTAATTCATACACTTGCCCACTTATCACTGTGACCCCTTTGGTCATGTTGTAGTCACTTTCCTTTGACCAACTGAAAGAGGAGAATGTGATTAAAATCACATTCAGTGATAAGGCTAGAGTAGTCGTTAATCTTTTCAAAAGATCTCTCCTCTGCTCAGCCGCTACGCTTGCGCGAGCTTCCTTGCGTCCCGATGCAAATATCGAACAACTTTACGAAAAATCACAAAAACTACGATTTCGACACGGTTTGTTATATTTATGTTAAAAGGCTAGTTATAGTTCCAAGGTTCTTCAAGAAATTAAATATGATTAAATTTTGTTCGGATAAGAAAAATTAATTCGGTTTATCGATTGCCCTCTTTGAAATGTAATTGAGAACCATTTACATTAATTTAAAAGAAAACATTGAGATACTTACAAAACGAAGTGTCCAAGAAAGTAGGCGCCCCCTACTAAGGAATGATTGATATGACAGCACTAATTACTCAATGGCTAGAACGAGACCCTGACCCTAAGACTCGCGAAGAGCTACAACACCTCGTCGATACAAATAATGAACAAGAGCTTACTGATCGCTTTGGATCGCGCCTTGCCTTTGGTACAGCAGGGTTACGCGGCAAAGTGGGCGCAGGTCCAAACCGAATGAACCGTTTGGTGATTCAAGAGACAGCCACTGGCCTAGGAAACTATTTGCTAGAGCAAGTCAAAGATGCCGCAAGTCGTGGTGTCGTTATTGGCTACGACGGTCGTCCTGATTCGAAACAATTCGCGCATGATACTGCGTCCGTACTGACAGCCCTTGGTATCAAGGTTTACCTAACGTACGATGTTGCAGCAACCCCAATTGTTGCGTTTGGTGTCCGAACATTGAATGCTGCGGCCGCTGTTGTTGTTACCGCTAGCCACAATCCACCAGAGTACAATGGCTTTAAAGTATATTGGGAGAATGGCGCACAAATCATTCCTCCACACGACTCTGGAATCGCAGCGAAAATTGATGACGCAACAACAAAGCCATTACCTTTAATGTCTCTCGATGATGCAAAACAGCGCGGTTTGTTAGTTTGGTTGGAAGACGACTACTACCAAACTTACCGTAAAACGATGAACGAAAACGCGCTGCTTACTCCTGACAACAACACCGATATTTCTATCGCTTACACTGCGATGCATGGCGTTGGGGCGAATATGGCGGAAACGCTACTTGCCGACGCAGGCTTCCAAAAAGTGGCAAGTGTTAAGGAACAGCGCGAACCTGATGGCAGCTTCCCAACCGTCAACTTCCCAAACCCTGAAGAAGCCGGTGCAATGGATATGGTGATGGCATTAGGTAAGTCCGTAGATGCTGATATCGCTTGTGCCAACGATCCAGATGCCGACCGTTTTGCAGTGGCGGTAAAACGCCCAGATGGCGAATACCAAATGTTAACCGGTGACCAAGTGGGGTCACTGTTTGGCGATTACTTGCTAGAACAGCAACCTAACGCTCTGGTTGGCAACACCATCGTATCATCAAGAATGCTGAGTAGCATTGCCAAAGCGCATGGCGCCCAATACTACCAAACGTTAACAGGCTTCAAATGGCTCACTAACGTTGCCATGGAGCAAGAGACAGAAGCCAATCCATTCTTGTTTGCTTATGAAGAAGCGCTCGGTTATACCGTGGGTAACAAGGTGTGGGATAAAGATGGTTTATCTGCAATCGTCGCATTTGCCCAGCTAACAGGAAAACTTAAAGCTCAAGGCAAAACACTATGGGATAAATTGGAAGAACTGTACCGCGAGCACGGTTTCTACTTTAACGCGCAGCGCAGTATCGCTCTCGACCCGAACTCTCCACCAATCGGTGACAAGCTCCGTGCAAACCCACCAACAGAGATTGCTGGTAAAAAAGTCGCAGTAACTGAAGATCTAAAAACATCAGTTCGCATGTTTGATGACGGCTCAGAAGAATCCATTGACTTACCAGCAAGTGACGTATTGATTTATCACCTAGAAGATCAGTCTCGTGTGATTGTTCGCCCTTCGGGTACTGAGCCAAAACTAAAATGTTACTACGAAGTCATCAACCTTTTCCCTGCGGATATGAGCTATGCACAAGCACAGCAAGCGGCAGAGGCGAAGATGAACGAACTTATCGACGCGCATCAGACAAGTTTGTAAGTCAAAGAGAAGCAGAGACACCTGATACGATAAGAGGCGCAAATTCGCGCCTCTTTTTTTGATTTTGACTAGAACAAGTCAAGCTAACCAGTGCTTTTCCCTAGATTACAATTTCCTTTTGTAGAAAGTACTTGTGGATGCCCTCTGCAGGATAACCTGAGTACTGCCCTACTTTTTCAAAACCTAATTTAAGATAAAAATCAAGAGCTTGGAAGCTGTAGGTATCCAAATAAACATGGGTAACCCCGTGAGGCTTTACTTTTTCTTCTAACATCGCCATTAACTGGCTACCGATACCAGATGTCCGACTTTCAGCATCTACCCACAAAAACTCAACAAACACCGTATTTTTAAACATTTCGCCAGTCAGACCCCCCATAATCTTGCCATTCTCATCTTTAGCAAAACAGCCCACAGCATGCACTTCCCCTTCAGGCAAGTGCATTCGGTTATAAGATCGAATACCTTCACGAACAGAATCAAAGTCTGTTTGATCTGGATTTAAACAAAATTCAAGCTTCATATACCCTCTCCTTAGGAAACACCAATATCCTAAAACAAAAAACCAGCAATTGCTGGCTTTCTGATGGAATATGATAACTTTACAAGGCGAAACTGCTCAGCATCCACAACGCGAGAATAACGAACACCAAACCCATTAGTTTATGTTGATACGTGCGGAATTTTTCGTTCTCAAGCAGCCCCTTACCCAATGTGCCTGCCAGCCCAACAAGTAATAAATTGAATGACAAGCCAAGGACGTTTAACAATAACCCTAGTGCTAGCATCTGCTCACCAGAAGACGCTGTGATATTGCTTGAGACAAACTGCGGCAAAAACATCACAAAAAATACCAACGCTTTAGGGTTAAGCAAATTACTCATCAAAGCACGTTGATAATAAGTTGATGCCATTTTGTTTTGACCATCAAGCTCTGGAGCCGAAGATGCCTCAGCTCGTAAGCAGTCCCAACCCATTTTTAGCAAGTAAGCGCCACCTAATAGATGAAGGACTTTAAGGGCGATTGGGCTCATTGCGATCAAGGTTGATACTCCCATTGCAGCAAGCAAAGTAAGAATAACACCAGACGTCGCATTGCCTAAGCTAGCAAACAGACCGACCTTCTTACCGTAACTCATACTAGAGCTCGCGATAAGCAACATATCGGGCCCTGGTAACAGCAACAAAGCCACTACTGCGGTGAGATAAACAGGAAGTACAGATAAATCAATCATGATGGAACCGCTTTTTCTACAACAAAGCGGCGAATGTTATACCAACAAAATGACAACAGCCAGCCCAAAATCACCAAGATAATTCAGAAAATAAAAATCATAGTTTGCTAGGACGAAAAATAACAATCAATTCGCCTATTTATAAAAATCGAATAGCAATTTTGTACAAAAATAAGCACGATGGATCCGTTACACTTCTAAGATGATTTTCTTGAGCAGACCGGATAAAGATGAAAGAAAAGAATAAGGAAATCGCTACCTTCAAGATAGCTCAAGAGCTCGGCGGTTTAGAACTTCTCGATGCAAAGTATGAGAAGCAGAATTTTTCACGCCATAGCCACGAAGGTTACACTATTGGCGTCATCGAGAAGGGAGCACAGCAGTTCTTTCGAACAGGCGGAAATCATATCGCGCCACAGGACAGCATCATCCTTGTTAATGCCGATGAAGTACACAACGGGCATTCGGCCTCAGAAGGCGGTTGGGAATACAAAGCAATGTACCCCGTACCACAGCAGTTTCAGACCTTAGGGCAAGAGCTTGGTTCACCAAATGTCGCGCTGCCCTATTTCCCTCAACCTGTGGTTTATGATCCTGAACTAGCAAATCAGTTGCGATTGGTGTTTGAAACGCTAGAAAAATCAGACAACCGACTACTACGAGAAACTTTGATTTACGGCACGTTGATCAAACTAGCCAGCAAACACAGCACCCACCGGGCACCGCTCAAAGAATCAACCAGAGCTCAGCGACAAATACAGTTGGTCAAAGAGTTTTTGGAAGACTTCCCGCAAACGGACGTCTCGCTAGAAGAGCTCGCAAAACTGGCTGGGTTAAGCCCTTTTCATTTGCTAAGAGAGTTTCAAAAACAGTTTGGCTTCCCTCCCCATGCTTATCAAATTCAGCAACGTTTACGTATGGCGAAGAAGCTACTAAAAATGGGACAAAAAATTTCAGATGTGGCACAAGAATGTGGCTTCCATGATCAAAGCCATCTGCATCGACACTTTAAAAAAGCCATGGGCGTCACTCCCGGCCAATACGTCCGTCACAGCTAAAGCAGCAATATTGTACAAGGCGTTATGCGACTACCGAGCTATCTTGGTAGCCTGATTTAGGAATAACTAAGAAGAAACTATGGACCACACTTTGCCGTTACAAGAAGAATCAAAAGCCACGCTATTTTGGCAAGGCACACTTGCGATGATGCCACTGAGTATCGCGGTGTTGCCTTGGGGTTTGCTCGCAGGCTCATTCGCGATTGATACTGGGCTTCACCCTTTGGAAGGACAAGCACTATCCGCCATTCTGTTCGCAGGTTCCGCGCAGCTCGTCGCGATGGGGATGATTAAATCGGGGGCAGGCCTAGTAACCATGTTACTAACAACGTTTTTTATCACCTCTCGACACTTCCTCTACAGTGTATCGATGCGCAGTAAAATTGCACCACTTCCTCTTAAATGGCGGTTATCACTCGGATTCTTACTCACTGATGAGCTGTTTGCGATTGTAGGTCATCATTCCGATAAACAATTTAATCGCTGGTATGCGCTTGGGGCTGGTTTGAGTTTTTACCTGTTTTGGAATATCGCGACATTGACGGGCATTATTGCGGGAAGCCTGATCCCTGAACTGAACGAAATGGGATTGGAATTTGCTGTGGCCGCGACTTTTATCGCAATTGTAGTTCCGACTATTAAAAATATGGCGGTGCTCGCGAGTGTTGTCGTGGCATTAGTGAGCTCGGTCGCCCTAACCTATTACCAAGTGGAAGGAAGTTTGATGATTTCGAGCATTTTAGCCATGCTTACAGGCTACTTTGTGGAACAAGTACAGGAGAAACACTAATGATCATGTTGTCTATTTTACTGATGACGGGACTTGTTTTCACCAGCCGCTACTTGTTTTTAGAACCCAAGCTACCACTGCGATTAGGGACACGTACACAAAAAGTGCTCAACTACGCCAGCCCTGCGGTACTCACTGCGATCTGGGCGCCTATCGTTTTCATTCCCGATGGAGCACTCAGCGTGAATGTGCACAACCCATTTTTATTGGCTGCCTTGCTGGCTGCGTTAATCGCGTACTTTACTAAAAATGTTCTTTTAACGACGGTGATCAGCATGGTGGTATTTCTCGTTCTGCGAATTTGGCTTTAATTCGCCACCCACTCAATCTCCAACAGGGTGACATCACCACACTTTAATCGTCCAAGGAAGATGTCACCTTGATGCACCTCACCAACTCCTTTTGGTGTGCCGGTCATTACCACATCGCCATCTTGAAGTGTTGTGTAACTCGTTAATTCATCCAAAATGGTTAGCGGCGGATAGAGCATCTGGTTAACGTGACCTTTTTGTACACGAACGCAGTTAATCAAGAGCTCTAGGTTAAGATCATTAATATCAATGTTATCCAAAGAGACAAATCGACTAAACACTGCGGAGCCATCAAACGCTTTAGCACGCTCCCAGGGCAACCCTTGTTGTTTAAGTGAAGACTGCAAACCGCGCTTGGTCAGATCCAATCCCAAACCGACCGCTGAATAACGTCCATCTTTGATCAGAAAACAGATTTCAGCCTCGTAATGAAGAGGCTCTTGATGAAATGAACGCAGAGTCGTCGATACGGAAGTCGCGGGTTTATTAAATACCACCATTTGCTCAGGTATCGCATTATCAAGCTCATGAATATGTTCAACGTAATTTCGCCCAACACAAAGCACTTTACCCACTTCTACTTTCTTTTCTTCAACTTGAATAACGCTCATCGCTCTTCCCTGCAAAACAAAAACCTCATCATAATCTAACCTATTGACTTAACGACACTAAATCCCATCCTCTAGTGTGAAAAATAAGACATTCACCCCGTTTTGAGTTTTGTATCATCTAATTGAAACATAAAGGTATTTGCAAAACAAATAGACAAAAAAGCCAGCACGAGGCTGGCTTTAAATCAATAAGGATGAATGATTGTTCTCGCTAAATCCTATTATAGGTAGTAACGAGCACCTATCGCCCATTTGTCATCAGTTTCACGACCATAGTCATCATTTAGGTCAAACTGGTAACCCGCGTAACCAACAAATTTAGGCGTGAAGTTGTACTCTGCCTGCAGTGCCATTTCCTCACGAGCGGTTTCTGTTTTAGAGTTTTTGAACTCTTTACCTTCAACCATCTCGTAGTTAACGCTCAAGTTTAAACTGTTCGCTAGAGCGTATGCGATGATCGCTTCGTACGCATCACTTTCCGCCAAACGGTCGCCATTTACACTGAAGTTCATATTTTCATTTGAACCATATACCGCGGCAAGGAACAGACCTTGGCCGTAAGCGCCGTAAGATGCAGACACAACATGTGATTCCGCGGTGTGTTTACCTGTGTAAGCAGGGTGTTGGAAGTCACCACCGTTGTATGAGTAGCCAATTTTCGCGCCCATGATTGCGTAAGAAAGCGCAACTTGCATGCGGTCATCGTATTTAAGACCACCAGTGATAGTACCTGCGTCGTTACGCGTGTATTCATCATTTGCGCCTTGCCATCCAAGACCAACGTTAATCGCACCTGCTTCGCCTAAATCAAAGCCATTGCGATAAGACAGCATTTTATCCGCACGACCTGTGCCTAGGTTTCCGTGATCGTCGTAAATGAAGTCATTCGCAAACGCAATTGGCATATCCGCGATGCCTGCTACATCATAGTAAGGTGACCATTGCGTACCACCTACTGCACGACCGTAAACCTCATGTGTTAAACCTAAATAACCTAGACGAGTGCCGCTGCTAATAATTTTTTATTCATTTCTAAATCCATTACTTATTAGTTGGTTAGTCAGTTTTAGACCCAGCTCTGATTCACTTTCGTAAAACGAAATGATGAACACAGAAAGGAATACAAAGGCCCTCTGGGGCATCTTTTCCGCCAGAATGGATTTACCTTTGTGTAACAACTGTCGACACTTTATTTGATTAGTTCCTGATAACCGAGTGAAAAATTCTCAGCAAAAAACTAAAAAGCAAACGTTTACTTATCCGAAAAAAATCCAGGCGTAAAAACCTTACAAAAAGAAATGCTTTAACGAGATAGTGCTCACAAATACTTGATGAACCACAACTTTTGAAAATAACTTTCCCGTCAAAATGAAATGTTTACTTACATTTTGGAACAAAAATAGGTTCAGGAACTTTTTGAAAAAAGCACGGTCTCCAATAGAAGGCAGAAAAACCTCAAAAAAGATAAAACCTTTCTTTTTATAAGAGATATAAGAAGGGGCACTTATTCTCGCCAGCAATAAAAGTGCAATCAAATCATAACTTAACAGAAATCTATCTTTCATTTTCAGCGTTTACCTTAGCGTCATCAACACATCGGGCAAGAAAGCCCATCGATTACAACTAGGGTAATAAGAAAATGAAAAAGGCAGCACTAACTACTGCAATTCTTACAGCATTGGTATCAGCACCATCATTCGCAGCAACAGTATACAAAAACGACGGTACTGAATTAAAAGTTGGCGGCCGCGTTGAGTTCCGTGGTGACTTCATCGGTTCAGGTGGTGCTGAAGTTGAAGGCTCTATGGAAGATAAAAGCCGCGCTCGTCTTAATCTAAAAGGTAAAACGGACATCGGCAATGGCCTTTCTGCATTCGGTGTTTACGAAGCCGAGCAAAAAACGGGCAAGAGTGAATTCAAAAACCGCTACATGTATGCAGGTGTCGACTCTGATATCGGTGCTTTCTCTGTAGGTCGTCAAGACATGGCTGCAGTCATCATCTCTGACATGACGGATATCACTGAGTTCTCTGGTGTTCAGCAAGTTATCGATTCGTCTTCTGATAAGCAAGACAGCGTTTTCGCATACCGTGGTGCGTTTGATGCGCTACAACTGCAAGCAACCTACCAAGCAAACTCTAGCGATAACGAAGATAAATACGGCATCTCTGGAATGTACTCACTGCCAATGGGCCTAGACCTCGGTCTTGCATATTCTGGTGGCGACGTAGATAAAGACAACTCTGAAGATCAAATTCTAGGTGGTATCGCTTACTCGATGGATAACCTTTACCTAGCAGGTACTTATTCTCAAGGGTCCCTGACTGACGCTGAAGACTTTACGGCTTACGAGCTAGTCGCAAGCTACAAAGTAGCAAGTAAAGTGACACTTGCTGCGCTATACACAGCTCAAGAGAATGATCCAGACAACGGTTCAAAGTACGACACCGTTGAAGGTATCGAGCTTGTTGGTTACTACAAACTAAACAGCAACTTCCGTACTTACCTGTCTTACTACATCAACCAACTTGATGAAGCAAAAGATCCAGCAACAGGTCTAGTAACAGAAGGCGAAGATACACTGCGCCTTGGTGTACGTTACGATTTCTAATTCACTCTTGTCCTAAGAGCGAGTCCAATTGGCCAGCATGCTTGCTGGCCATTTTTTATGTAACCCAACATAACTCGATAAATTTTCACACTATCCAAGCATCGCTCTGCAATGAAAAACGAGCGTAGTGACTCCTGCCTCTGCCCTCTTTTAATGCGATTTGTCACTAAGTTAGTGCATTTCTCCTAATGGTCAACCGAACTAAAACAAAAAAGACAATTAAAATCAAATAGATAAAAATTGGCACGCGTTCTGCAATACCAATTATGCAAATGCATGGCAGCGTTTGTGCTTCTCGTTCTTTGTACCTGTTATAACAGGCACGTCCTTTGAATTGGTAATGTCGCCTCCCTCTGGGAGGCATTTTTTTATTGGCGCGAAAAACAATAGGACGTATGATCCCGCCACCTCTATCAAACTGGAATTTTTCAATTGAATCATCATCCTGTTCAAGGTGCGTCCTGGATGCTAACAGCTGGCTTGGCATTCGCCATAGTGAACAGCTTCGCCCAAATTGCTAGCATCAACTTTGGTGTCTCTTCCACCACATTCGCGTTATTCCAATACGCTATTGCCTTATTTGTCATTCTGCCCTATCTGCGTACACTTGGAATTAGACGCTCACTAAGAACCCAACACTTTGGTTGGCATGCCTTCCGTATTTTTCTCTCTGTTATCGGGATTCAGCTTTGGCTTTGGGCACTCGCTTATCCAGTTCCGATTTGGCAAGGCATTGCGCTGCTAATGACCTCTCCATTATTTGCAACGGTTGGATCTGGCTTGTTACTCAAAGAGAAAGTAGGTACTGCACGCTGGTTAGCAACATTAACAGGGTTTGTTGGTGCTATGATCATTCTTGAGCCGTGGGCAGATTCATTTACATGGGCGACCCTGCTTCCTGTTGGCGCCGCATTTTTCTGGGCAGCGTATTCTCTGATGGTAAAGAAAATGTCGGTCAACGATCCGCCCTCAACCATGGTTGTCTATTTATTACTGCTGATAACGCCGTTTAATATCTTATTGGCAATACCGACATTTACTATGCCAAATACCTGGACGATATGGGGCGTACTTTTAGCCGCAGGCGCGCTTACTGCACTCGCTCAATGGGCTATCGTTAAAGCATATGCAGTAGCAGACGCCTCGTTTGTGCAACCATTTGATCACGCAAAACTGCCTTTGAATGTCGTTGCTGGCTGGTTGGTGTTTGGCTGGGTACCACCTGGTCGTTTATGGCTAGGCGCCGCGATTATTATTGCCTCCATTGCGTTTATTACGCACTGGGAAGCGAAAAAGACAAAGCTAGTTGAAAGAAAAGTCTAATTTCAAGGTTCTATATTTTCAGGAAAGGAAATGAGGAACACCATATGAGTCAACCAATCAAAATTACACTGTACCGCTGGGCTGGTAGTTGGGGTCCATTCAAAGTCAATATTCCTTGTGGTGAATGTACGTTAACTAAAGATATTTTGACGGATACTTTTAAAAACGAACTCGCTGATGTCCCCGTTGAACTGGAAGTAAAAGATTGGTTATCACATTGGTGGGAACCATTAAAAGCAGGGGCCTGGCATGCACCGATTCTTATTGTCGAAGGAAAAGTGGTCAGCCAAGGAGAAGCGCTAAACCGGGGCGTGCTTGTGCAATCAGTTATCGCTGAATGGGTCAAACGCGATGAGCTAAAAGGCAACATTGTTTATGGTAAAGCCACCTGCCCTTACTGTGTCAAAGCGAAACAACTACTTGACGATGCTGGTGTTCAATACGAGTATCATGACGTGGTTAAAGACAGCGCCGCTTTGTATCGCATGATCCCCGAAGTAAAAGCCATCATTGGAGAAAAAACGCCGGTAACAGTGCCGCAGATCTGGTTGGATGGAAAGTATCTTGGAGGCGCTGACGATTTAGAAAAGTGGTTAGCAGCAAAGGGGCTAGATAAAGTGCCTAATAATGTCGTGGAGATACCAAGCCAATCCGCTTAGCGTTTGATTCAAATGCCATCCGTCTTTGAGTAGTGGTTTACCAATGTTGTTCAATATGTAGGCTGCCACTAAAAACAAGACAGATAAAAGCAAAAAGCCCTGATTCTTCAATCAGGGCTTTTTAAATTATTTCGCCAGTTTTTTCATAACACGAGCAAAAACAGAAGCTTTTTTCTTCTTCGCTTTACCGTAAAGCGCTTTGTGCATCGCGTCTTTTGCAATCATCTGGCCAATATAAGCACCACCAAGTTCGTTACCCATGACCTTCTCCTGAATATATTGACTTAACTATGTTGTAATTTTACACCACAATTAGATAAAAACAAGACTGGCGTCACATTTATTTTGTAATTAACTTTCAGGTTAGTTCTGATTACTTTTTCGAAACGGGCGCCTATCGCTTAGGTTGCTGGTATGTTTTACCCGCTGCGACGTACGTATCTTTCTGTTTGATTTCAAAGAATGTTTCAAAGAACCACGCAGCAAATTTGATCAAGTGATCGCCTTCATTCATGACGTGCTCCACGTATTCTTGCTCTTCTCCGGACTCGTCTTCTTGAGTGGTAATATGGTAAATACGTTTCTCGCCATCAACTTCTGCAAGACCAAACTGACCCGTTAGGGATTGTGCCGCTTGTGCAACTTCTTCTTCCTCACACGCCTTCAAGACTTCGAGTGCCTTTGGCATGCTTTCTTGCTGAGTAATTTCTTTTACCAGTGTTTCAAATTCGTTTTGTTGCATTCTTTCACCTAACGATTAGAGATCGGATAGTCATTTGGGCAGAAATGTATCCCCAAGCTTGAGAGGAGCATCAGGCATTGCCCTCTTCCTCTCAAACTGAGTCATTCAATATACACAATGATCCTGACTTAATTTAGCAGCGCATTTTAGAAAGCTGCCTCTTTCGTTGCAAGTATATTCAGGTGGAAGTTTCTGCTTGAATCGTCCCTTCTGGTACTTTACGAAATTGGCTTAGTACGAGAACAAAGCAAGAAAGTAACGCAATAAACAAATAAAACACCCCAAGCTGGTTTTGATTCGTGACCCAAGAATCTACCAAGTATCCGCCAAACAACCCGGCTAAACACATTTGAATTGATCCAGATAGCGCAGAAACCGCTCCGGCCTGTTGCTTATGTGGCGACAGCAACAAACTAATTGATACCGGAAACGACATGCCTTGGGCAAAACTTAAACATGTAAATGCCACTAGTAATGAAAATACACTGAAGGGTGTAACCAACAATATGAAGCCAGCAATAGCAACAATCGCGAAACTCATCAGCAAGATTTGCTGAGCTTTGTAACGAGCGTTGATCAAATTAAGCACCAAGCTGCCCGTCAGCAAACCAACTGACGGTATGATCATCAAAGAACCGTAATCTGCCGCCGTTAAGCCTAACTCTTGTTGCATTAAAAATGGATACAAGGAAAGCGTTACCAGAGCCGACAAATAACTAAGCCAGTTGTAGCTCGCACTACCAATCACTTGAGTATTCGTTAACAGACGCAAATAGTTCGCGCTGACTTGGCCTACTTTAAATTTTCGCTTCGGGTAAGGCAGCGTTTCTGGCAACACCAATAAACCAAGTGTAAAAATTGCCATTAAGTAAATCAGCACAAACACGAAGACAGCATGCCAACTCAGGTGAAAAGCAATCCAGCCACCAAACAGTGGAGCAATAATTGGCATCACAGAAGCAGTTACTGAAATATAAGATAGCGCTTTGGTTAATTGCATACCGTCATAACTGTCACGCAATACGGAGCGACCAAGCACCGAGGCACTGCCCGCTCCCAAACCTTGAAGTAACCGCCCCGCTTCAAGAGCGATAATGTTGTCCGAAAACGCGATACACATAACCGTACCAACTAGGTACACACTTTGGCCCAGAATAAACACTGGTCGACGACCAATCGCATCAGACAATGGGCCATAAAACAGCTGAGAGATACCGAAGCCAACGAGAAATAGTGTGACGAGATTCTGAATCGAATGTTGTGGCAAATTCAAGTCATGACCAATCAATGGCAAAGAAGGAAGATAAATACTAACGCCAACTTGGCCTGTGGCAATGATCATCATCGCTAATAACAATGGTGTTTTACGCAAACGTTCCTCCTACTTTGTGACAGATTGATGGCAAACAGTGTATATTTGATACTCAAAGATGATAATCAGCTAAGTTGGAAAGGAATTAATTCCCAAGGAGACACAATGGACTGGATTCAAAGCGTGAAGAGTTATATTCGTGTGGTCGAAGAAGGTAGCTTTAATGCCGCAGCGCGGAAACTCAATACCACCAGCTCAGCTATCAGTAAACGAGTTCAATGGCTAGAAGATAAAATTGGCGTTCAGCTACTTAAACGCACGACCCGCTCTATTAGCCAAACCGAAGCTGGTGCGCTGTTTTATCAACGAGCAAAAAATCAGTTGGATTCGTGGCAATCAGTATTAGATGAAACTCGCTCAGTCAATCAATCACCAGCGGGGTTATTGAAAATTGGCGCGACACTGGCGGTTGGTTCTAAGTTTTTGGTGCATTACCTAGATGATTTTCTTGAGAAATATCCAGACATCACGCTTCAATTAACGACAACGCTACCAGGCCAATTGCCAGAGCTAAGCTTAGACCTGTTTATTAGCCGGGAATTAGAGCAACTGAACTCTCTGAGTTTCAAAGCCACTGCGCTTTTCGAACATAAAGCCCAGTTTTACGCTGCGCCTAGTTACCTAAAAAAATACGGCACCCCACAATGCGTTGAGGATCTGACAGAGCATAATGTCCTGATTTGGGGTGAAAAGCCCTCACGAGAAATCAAAACCAATCGAGGTAAACGTATCAGCTTGTCCGGTAACTTTGCCACGACCAACCCAGAAGCGCTGTTTCATGGTGCCAAAAGAGGCATGGGTATTCTGATGACGAATAACGTCATGATCAAAGATGATCTCAAATCCGGAGCGTTAGTGCCTATCTTGCCCGATATCACAGCGGATAAAGCCACTGTATATGCCTACTATCCAAAGCTGGATTATCAGCATACCCGAACTAAGCTGTTCCTCGATTATCTCAAATCGCGATTAGAAGAGGAGAAGCGTGCTTAGCTTGAATTTCTAGCGCTATATATCGATGAGGTTCAAGCATAAAAACATGAAAATAATGATTTGTTCGTTCACAAAATTTGAAAAATTCGCCTTAGTAACCGATAGTTTATTTGATGCATATCAAATAATAATTCTTCGTGTCTCACACGATATGGTAATCACAACGCTAGGTGAAATGCTCAATGGGTCAGGTACAAATCAGTTTCCACAAAATTGATGAAATATTGAAGCTAAACGGCACGGCTCAGCTAAACCGAGTCACGTTAGATATTCATCAACAATTGCAGAGCCATTGCACTTGCGTTGTAGAAGTTGCGCATCTTCAGCATTCGGCTCATACCATCTCCTTCGCCAGCAATGGAAAAATTACAGACAATCTAAGCTACCACCTTTCAGGCACCCCCTGTGAAAAAGTGGCAAAAGACATTGGTGAACATATTTTCTATCAGGACCAAGTTTACAAACGCTTTCCAGAAGATCAGATGTTTCAAGAGGATGGTATTCAAGCTTACATTGGTCTGCCATTAAAGACACAAAATGGCGAGGTTCTGGGAATTTTATTGTCCACCTTTACCCGAAGCATCCACGCTAAGGAAGCGCAAGATATCCTCGACTTCCACCGCTTTTATGCCAATGTCATTATTCACAGCTTACGTGAAAAGTGGGTCAGTGAACGTTCAGATAAGCTTCTTAATCAGCTTAGCTATGAAGTATCGCATGATAACCTAACTGGACTGCTCAACCGTAGCTGCTTAGCTGATACCTTGGAGACATTGACGCAACAGGCCACTCGTCCATTCAGTTTGGCTTATCTAGACATCGATAACTTCAAATCGATCAATGATATCAACGGAAACTACATCGGCGACCAAATTATTAAGTTTACGGCAAACGCCATTCAACAGAGCTTGTCATCGCCAAACAACGCTTTTCGTGTCGCTGGAGATGAATTCGCCTTCATTACTTACGACGAAGATCCTGTCGCCGTGTGTCAGGAAGTACTCGACAAAATTGAAAGCGGCTACAGCGACAAATCTAACCGAATTTCTTTCACTGTTAGTATTGGTATCGCGCGCGCACCAGTACATATGTTGAACAGCGATGAGCTAATTTTGAATGCCAGTCTCGCTCTCAAAGACTGTAAAAAACATCGCGATACACGAATTCAGCATTACGACACACACCTTAGCGCCCTTTATCACCGTAGAACGCAGCTTATTGAAGCTATGCGCATTCAACTTAGCGCTGACATACATGATAGCGAAGAGTTGTATGTCGTTGTTCAGCCAATCGTAGATATCACAAGCGATCGCTGGAATTACTTTGAAATCCTAGCCCGCTGGAACAGCAATGTTTACGGAAACATCTCCCCTGCGGAGTTCATTGAAGCTGCCGAACAATCAGGCCTGATTATCGAGTTGGGTGAACGTATTATTGAACTCGCATGTATCGCGAAACAAGAGCTAGAAGCCAACTTAGGATACAAAGTCAAACTCTCTATCAATTGCTCTGCCTATGAGCTGGTCGACTCTAACCGCTATATTAACCACCTAACTAACATGGTTGAAAAGTATCGGCATGAAGCAAAAGACTTTGTTATAGAGCTCACCGAGACCGTTTTACTCTCGCAAAGTGGCCGTGAACAGATGGTACTTAACTCATTGCGGTACTTAGGTTTTAAGGTCGCGTTGGATGATTTTGGTACGGGATACTCAAGCTTGAACTATATACACAATTATCCGATTGATAGCATTAAAATCGATGCAACCTTCGTTCAAAACATGCTCTCAAATACAACCTCTGAACAAGTGGTGTTTTTGATAGCGCAATTGGCAGAACTGCTTGATGTGGATTTGATTGCCGAAGGCGTAGAAGACGATAGAGCATTACAAAAATTAATTGAAATGGGCTGCCACTACATTCAAGGCTATTTCTACTCTCGCCCACACAGTGTTGATGAAATCGTACACCTGATAAATGAACGTGAAGTGCGGAGCGCCTAAGAGCTCTAAACAAGCGATGGTCATGGAATGTAAATCTAGCTAATGCATAAAGTAAAAGAGACCAAGCTATGCTTAGTCTCTTTTTATTTTTTGAGCGAAGTACTTTGTTACAGCACTGCTTTCTCTTTATCGCGTAATAGCTTATCCATTTCATCTCTGTTCGCGACAAAGGTTGCCATCTCTTTCTTAGGAACAGAGCTCGCCATTGGGATGTTTGCTCGCATAGCGTTGACTGGACGGCCGTATTCAATCAATTCATAGTGAAGGTGTGGCCCTGTCACTCGACCTGTTTTACCGGAAAGACCGATACGCTGGCCTCGAGAAACCTTTTGCCCTTTCTTCACCAGAATCTTACTTAGGTGTAAGTAACGGGTTTTGTATTTGCTGCCGTGCTCAACAACCACGTAGTTACCCGCATAAGGGTGTTTACGAGTCATGATTACTGTACCGTCACCAGTGGAAACGACTGGTGTACCGGTTGGCACGGCAAAGTCAGTACCGTTGTGCGGTGCGACACGCCCCGTTACTGGATGTAAACGATTAGGATTGAAGCCAGAACTGATACGCCAACGGCTACTTACAGGATAACGCTGGAATGCGCGCTGTAAGCTTTCACCTTTGGCATTGTAGAATTGACCATCGGTATGAAGGTAAGCCGTGATTTCACGTCCGCGATTGTAGATCTTAATCGCCTCAATTTCGTTCTTGCCCGTTGGCACACCATTGATGCTTTGCGAACGACGAACGACTTCAAATCGATCACCTGCACGAAGATCACGCCCAAAGTTGAGCTGCTCTTTGAGTAAGCTCACAACTTGACTCACTTCTGCCGACGTTAGACCTAGTCGACTTGCAGAAGAAGAGAAACTGCCTTGAATAACACCAACCAATGGTTCTTGGCGCCACACGCCAGGAATCGAGATATCGGTAAAGTCATAGCTACCATCACTATTTAGTTGGTAGACCACTTTATCTGCAATAGAAAATTGCAGTTCCATTTTCTCTAACTCGCCTGTCGCATCATCACGCCAAAAGCGAAGCGTGTTGCCCGGCTTTAGTGTATCAAGTGCAAGGTAGTTCAAATCCGTTTCCATTACTTTCATTAACGAGCTGTAACCGAAACCGAGCTGGCTAAAAATAGTGCTTAGGTTGTCACCTGCTTGGATTTGATATTCGAAGTTCGGGGGAGTGACAACTTCGGCAGTTGTCGCATCAAGAATTTTTTCAACGACCTGAGATTCAGGCAGGTTCAATGCGATGGTTTTGGTTAAAGATGACTCTTTGAGAGAGTGAGAAACACCAATCGCAACTAAAACTGGCAAGGAGTATAACAGCAGCGCTCTACGACTTGTCAGATTCGGCAACCGTCTTGTAATTTCATTTGTAGACACGGGAATTACTATCTCCTTTCAAACAAGGCTCATAGCTTATGCATTCCCGTATAAGAAATCACTATGAAATTTCGAGATCTAGCGCAGAAAACACTGAATTTTTACAGAACTCAAAAAAAATTCATCACTGTTGCATATGTAAGTTATTCCCTACACGCTTTAATGTGGATGAATTTAATTGATTTGGCGTATCTGCCATTGCTTGATCGTCACCATGCGCTAAATATGAAAGCGTGATAATGGCATCACTTTCCCATGTAATTTGGGTAAATTTAACGCGGTCACCGACAAAAATACTGTCTAAAAGGACAACTCGGCTCGGCACGGGGTCAAACTTAAACAAGCCAACATAGTTAAACGAACCGCTACCTTGTGTCGCTACAATCATCGGTGCAGCAATCCATGAAACACTCTCAATATAACGCTGACTAATAAACGCAGTTGGAACGAGTACCTGACCTTTTGTCGCACCTGCATCATAATCGCCTATCAAATAGCCGCTTTCTTTATCCCACTCATCAAGAAAAGTGACCGCTCCCTGCTCTGGTACTTGAATCGTCCATGGGTTGCGTGAAGTAATTCCCAGCGTCTCTTGCACAATAACATTGGTTTCTACTTCCGTTTGAGGAAACTTAGCCATGATCTCTTCATCAGACAAACTAAAGCGATAAACACCCGCGAGCACAACCACGACCAATAATACGATCGGAATAAGAAGAATAAGTGGTATCGGCAGGATTCTTTTGTGAGCCATGAAGACTTCCTTGTTTAAAGGTATAAATGAAAAAGCGAGTATAGCATTGTATACCCAAATGATTTCATCCCTTCAAGTGTTTCAAAATTAAACTAAACTGACTGTATCCAAATGATTTTCAAGCCCAGATTTCATAACTGGCCACTGACACTGCTCTCAGTGTTCCAAATTCATTGGTGTATTGGGAAGAATAGGTAATCACGATGACAACAACCATTCATACATGCGAATGCGCCTGCGGTTTAGTTGAGCTCCGTTGTAAGGGAGAACCCATCCGTACGTCTGTCTGCCATTGTTTTGAATGCCAAAAGCGGACAGGCAGTGTGTTTGGGGTACAGGCTCGCTTTGATAAAGAGCACGTAACTTTAAACGGTGAGGTCACCTGCTATACGCGAATGGGGGATGATGGCAGCGAGGTTCAGTATGAGTTTTGCCCTTCTTGCGGCACGACAATGCGCTTATTGGTCTCTACATTTCCTGAAATCATGATCATTCCCGTCGGTCTTTTTACTGATAAAGAGTTCCACCAACCAACGGTTTCAATCTATGAACAGAGGAAACATGGATGGGTGAGTTTCGAATGTACAATGGAACACATCAGGTAGGGGAAATCCCCCTCTATGTCGTTATCACGGTCAACGCAAAAGCTCTATAAATGAGATTTTTTTGAGAATGATCAACCGAGTTTTACTGTAAGGGGTTTCGTAACGCGGTGTGAGCGTTATAATCGGCTCCTAACATTTGGTGGGGTTTTATTGTGATTTCCAGACTTCCTCGTTGGGTGGAATATGGCGCGTTTCTACTTGCCCTTCTCGCGGGCTGCGTCAATGCCGTTGGTCTTCTCGGCTTTCAACATCAAGCGATAACACATCTTTCGGGAACCGTAACTCAGCTAGGGAACAGCTTGCTAACAGGTGTGGATAGCTCCATTCACCTGCTCTTCATCATATTTAGCTTTTTGATCGGTGCTGCCTTTAGCGGCTTTTTTATTGAGAGCAGTGCGTTAAAATTAGGGCGAAGATATGGTGTTGCACTGTGCATAGAAGGGAGCTTGCTCCTACTCAGTTTGGGCTTTTTGGTGCAAGGGGATTTGTACGGCCAATATCTAGCGTCAGCAGCATGTGGATTACAAAACGCAATGATCACTACATTCAGCGGCGCAGTAGTCAGAACCACACATATGACTGGAATCATCACCGATCTGGGGATTATGATTGGAGAAAGCTTAAGAGGTCGTCAATTTGATCGACGTAAAGCAAAGCTATTCCTATTCATTTTCTTCGGATTCTTGCTTGGCGGTGTCGCAGGAGCCGCACTATTCGTGGTATATGGATTATATACGCTCGTCTTCCCTGCAATATTGGCTTTCGCTACGGCTCTGATCTACTGGAGTTACCTTTACGTGCTTAGTCGCCAACAAAAAGCATAAAATCTCGAACCGATTGAGGCCGAATGCTTCAATCGGTTATAGCTCAACTATCTCACCACTGCACATCATAATAAACGTTTTATCGTGTTGTAACGCAGCTAAAAACCTTATAGCTGCTAGGGCTAACAGGGCTTCAGGTAAAAAGTTAGTTAGATCAAAGTCACATTTGTTTACCGTTTTATTATTCCAGTCACAATGCGCCCCATAATTCTCTGCGCTGCTCGCGCTCCATGCTACAATTTTCTAACACAAGCAACATATTCGTATACACTTATACGTTATTTGACCAATTACCCGACAAATCGGCTGAATAACTAGATGTATTTAATGAATAGTATTGCAATGGATGCAGTTTGCGGGTACCCTCCGCAAAACTGTGATTAAATACGGATGTTTAGTGAATATTTATGTCATGGAAATGGCAAGTATTGACTAGTAGTAACACGAGACAACTATGCATAACACCACTAATGCTACTGAAGCTCCTAAGGGCAACTTTTGGATGTTTTTCATCCCTTCCCTAATCGGTCTTCTACTCTTTATGGCTCCGATCTCATACGATGGCGGCCTAACTATCCCTGTTGCGGTTATGGCAAAAGTCATCCCGGCAGTATTAGGCGATACCTTGATCGCTATCGTCACCAGTATCATCGCTTTCATGGCAGTAGCTTCTGTTCTTTGCAAAATTTTCAAGCCTGCAGCGATTTTACGTAATGGATTTTTAAACGGTCTTTTCAATCCATCGCCGCTTTGGCTTATTGTTCGCTTAATCGGCGGTGCAGCCGTATTAATGACATTCTTCCAAGTGGGTCCAAAAGCGATTTGGGAAGAAAACACAGGTGGCCTTGTTCTTACCGGTCTCCTACCAACTTTGTTTGCGGTGTTCATTTTTGCGGGCCTACTCCTTCCGCTTCTTCTGAACTTTGGTCTTCTTGAGCTGTTTGGCGCATTACTGAGTAAAATAATGCGCCCGGTATTCAACCTGCCTGGACGTAGCGCAATTGACTGTATGGCGTCTTGGTTAGGCGACGGCAGTGTTGGTATCTTGCTAACCAGCAAACAGTACGAAAATAAGTTCTATACTCAGCGTGAAGCCGCTGTTGTCGGGACAACGTTCTCAGCAGTATCGATCACGTTTAGCTTAGTGGTTATCGCTCAGGTACAGTTAGAGCATTTGTTCCTACCTTTCTACGGCGCAATCTGTTTAGCAGGTATTGTCGCTGCGGTTATCATTCCTCGCTTACCGCCGCTAAGCCTGAAGAAAGATCGCTACATTGATGGCAGCAACCCAGATAAAGATGCTGACGCCGTACCAGAAGGTCACACCACATTCTCATGGGGTATGGATCTAGCACTTAAGCGCGCGGGTCAGGTAACATCTGTTCAGTCGGTATTTAAAGAAGGCGTACATAACGCAATCGACATGGTGTTTGGTGTACTGCCTGTGGTTATGGGTCTGGGTACCGTGGCATTAGTGATTGCAGAGTACACTCCTGTATTTGAAATTCTAGGTCAGCCATTCATTCCATACCTAGAGCTACTGCAAATTCCAGAAGCTGTCGCCGCATCACAGACTATTGTTGTTGGCTTTGCGGATATGTTTATCCCGGCAATTTTAGCGGCATCAATTGATAATGAAATGACACGTTTTGTTATTGCAGCAATGTCAGTAACTCAGCTTATCTACATGTCAGAAGTTGGCGCCCTACTACTAGGCAGCAAAATTCCAGTAAACATTGTAGAACTGTTCGTTATTTTCATTCTGCGTACGCTAATCACATTACCTGTGATTGCTGGTGTTGCTCATCTGATTTTCTAAAATCAAAGCATCAATCAACAAAGGCTCCACATTGTCGGGGCCTTTTTTATGTCTAAAACTCTATCTACAGCTCTATTCAGATCACTTAATTAGCAAACGCTCATAACTTACAACGAACAGCTCCAATCACGCCCCCTTTTACGACAGTTAAGTCGCTCTCATCTCACCAATAACGCCAACCTGAAACACTATGCTTTACGCAATTCTTTTCATTATGACGCTTTCATTAACAGAGCGCACAAATCTGATCAAACTCACGTTTTTTGTCGTAACTTACCGTTTTGTTTAAATTTGGTTAAAAAAGACAACAAATAGACTCATGTTTTTGACAACGATGTCGATAAAAAAGATAACCAAACACAATAGGTTTCTCTTGATGCCGAATTCGCCCGTTTAAAAAGAGGTGAAAGCATAGTGAAGCCAACCGGGAGAATCAGAGGAAAGCTCATGAAATTTAGACATAAGGTTGTCACAGCCTCGTCATTTTTGCTGCTAATTACCGTGTCACTATTGTCGACACAACAAGTTATGACGATCCGCTCCCAAACGCAGGAGCACATTGACTCGAGTGTGAACGAGATATTGACCAGTGTTGGCAATACCGTGCAATCAGAAATGAATGCTAAAAAGGATCTCGCTCGTTCTATTACTGAAGTTATCGAACTTAATCCAAGTTCACACAACTACGTTCAGAACATTCTTGAGCGACCAACACCAAAAGCCAGCTTTCTTGCGATTGGCTTTGGTTATGAAAGCAATGGCTTCGTGATTGAAAATGACGACGGCTGGGAAGCAGGACCAGACTACGATCCGCGTCAACGTCCTTGGTTCATCGCAGCTAAAAACAAAGGCGATTTGGTCGTAACAGACCCATACGTCGATGCGTCTTCAAAAAACGTCATCATCTCTGTTGGCACACCAGTAAAAGAAAACGGCCAGTTCTTAGCTGGTATGTTTTATGACCTCGAGCTCACTACCCTTTCAGACCTCGTCAACCAAGTGAATCTGTTTGACGCTGGTTACTTATTTTTGGTCACCGCTGATGGAACAACCATTGCTCACCCTCAAAGCAAATACAACGGTGAAAAAGTTGGTAGCTACCTACCACAGGTCGATCTTACACAATCAACGCAACACATTGAGATCGATGGCGATCGTTATATGATTAACTTGACTCACATCCCGGGCGAGAACTGGTACGTGGGTTCAGTTATTGATGAAGCTATCGCCTACTCTGCCGTAGGAGAGCTTCGCAACAGCTCTATTATTTATTCAATCATTGCCGTGATTGCTTCTGTTATTGCACTGACTCTACTCATTCGCACGCTCATGCGTCCGCTGGACACTTTAAACAACGCGATTAAAGATGTTGCGTCAGGGAAAGGCGATCTTACACAGCGCCTTGAAACTGATACTGACCAAGAATTCTCAGAGCTTGCTACAAACTTCAATACGTTCATGGAAAACTTGCAACAGCAAATTATTGAGTCGAAGAGTATTTCTGATCAAATTTTGAATGGCACTCAAATCACCGCTGAGGGTGCAAAAGATTCGGCTGGTGCTATTCAAACTCAGCTACAAGAGCTAGAACAATTAGCCACCGCGATGCACGAGATGTCTGTTACCGCGACTGAAGTTGCCAATAATGCGCAAGGCGCAGCGAGTGCAGCCAAAGAAGCTGATCAAGCAACGGTTGAGGGCTCTTCTGTGGTCGGTGAATCGACACAAACGATCAACATGCTTTCCGATAGCATTGACCTTGCTGTCGAAGAAGTGCAAGTGCTTGAATCTGCAACCGCCAACATCGAAACGATTCTAAAAGTCATCAACGATATTGCGGACCAAACGAACTTACTCGCGTTGAATGCCGCAATTGAGGCTGCACGTGCGGGAGAATCTGGCCGAGGCTTCGCCGTCGTTGCTGATGAAGTTCGTACACTGGCGCAACGAACCCAAGAATCAACAACAGAAATTCGTACTATGATTGAGCAGCTGCAATCTGGCGCATCATCTGTGGCAAATGCTATGCATCAAAGCAAGGGTAGCGCTGTAGAAGCCGTAGAAAAAGCAGACTTGGCAAACAACGCGTTACAACGTATTCGTGATGCAATTCAGCGTATTTCTGATATGAACTTACAAATCGCCTCAGCAGCGGAAGAGCAAAGCTTAGTTGCGGAAGAGATCAACAACAATACGGTGAATATTAAAGACCTATCGACTCAAGTCGCCGAATCTGCAAATCGAACTAACGATGCTATGCAGGCACAGCAAGAAGATGTGCATAAACAAGATCAAATATTAAACCGATTTACAGTCTAGTCTTCACCTAAAAAAACAGCGAGCCAATGCTCGCTGTTTTTGTTTTTAGACCTCTATCGCATTGGTATCTAGACTTAGAACGCCTAGTTTTTAGTGTTGTTGCCACTCGGCTCAAAACTGTTATCACGCTTGCTATGCTGCCTTTCCCACTCTAGTTGAATTCAACATGGATATAGCGGTCATTGGAGCGACGATAATAACGATCATCCACTTTTAAATAGGTGAAATCTCCAATCTTTATGTAGGTACTATTACGAGGAATTCGGTCGTGGTAGTAGTAACTGCGTCTTGGTCGTCGAGACTCCACATAAATAACGTCACGATGTTTATACTTATGCTTATGTTTATGCTTGTGCTTGCGTTTATGATGATGGTGATGCTCATGATGGTGATCATATCGATGACCATGCCTATGTTTCGGGTCAGCCATCACTTCTGTACTGAACACACCTAAAGACAATATAACGCCAACCATGGCAAAAGATAATTGCTTTGACACAACAGAGCCTCTTATTCATATCAACATCGATATAATAGAAGGGTGAATCACTGTACATGTCAGCCTTTCGCCAAGGAGTTTTACTACAAGGTCAAAGCTTATCGTGATTATCAGAGAAAGGTAAAGTATCACTGATATTGATAACTTTTTAAGTCCTCTGTGTTTGGGTTATAAACACAAAAAAGCCGCCCGTTATACAACGGGCGGCTCAGTTTTTAAATAAGCTAGCGTGATTTTATACTGCTTGGGCAAACAGCAAGAAACAGCCGAATAGGAAGATCATGCTCATTCCCATTACGCCGCCACCAGCTTCATAAATATTGTCATCTTCTACTGGCACTCGACGCACTTTCATTGTCATTGATAATGGGACAAAGACCGCGAGAAACACAAGAATAATCCCCGCGTAGCTAAGAATAGCCAAGAAGTGTTCTGGCGCAAATACAGCACCTAGTAGTGGTAGCACAAACGTAGTAACAAAAATCACCGGCTTGCTTGCTTTCAGTAGGTCTGCATTTTGATCATATAGCGCCATTGCCACACCTAAGAACGACGTTAGCAGTGCTAACCCAGTGAACATGGATAGGATAAACTCCAAACCCTCGTATTGCTGACCTAATACCGAGATCAACTCCGTTACGTTGGAGTATTGAACAAGCTCATGAGGTGGTAGGTTACCGACAACTGCTAACAACCATAATAGGTAACAAACAAGCGGAATAGTTGAACCCACGATAATCATATTACGCAGTTGTGTTTTGCTTGCTTCTTTGTTGTAAGTTACAAGCGATGGGATCACGACCATAAAACCGAAACTGGTGAAAAGCACCGAGCTTGTCTTAATTAGCGCCATCTTATCGTCACTCACGACTTCATCAAGTCCCTCAAACGAGACGCTTGGTGCAAGCGCAAAAAGTGTCAGGATCAACGCCACGATCATGCCTAGGAACAAACCGCGATTAAGCTTATCTACAACCCCTGTGCCTGCCGAAACAATGATACCGACTAAAAGAGTAAAACCGACTTGGCTTGCGATCGTAGATGTTGGCAGCCCAATTGAGGCTGTTACTTTTTGTACGAGATCACCCGCACCAATGATATAAGCCATCAATAGACAAACTAACAGGGCGTAAAGCAAGCTGTTGGTTACCAACTGGCCACCTTTACCTAGCGTTTCGCGAGCAATTGCATTCATGCTCACGCCGCCGCCTACTTTGCAACTGGCTTCAAGAAGGAGCAGCGCAGCGTAAGTCGTCCCAGCCCAGATGAATAACATAAGAAGAGTGCCCCAGAGGAGGCCAAATTGAGCAAGCACCATTGGTATAGCAAGCATACCAGCGCCGAGAGCAGTACCTGCAACGATCAGGGAGCTGCCGACAAGTTTTAGGTTCACGGTTAATACCTCTAAATTCAATCCGTTTATTTATCGCCAGTTGTGCTACATCCAAAGCACACCCAACAAAACACTCTACTCAGCCAAAATTTGGTTACAAGAACCCTATATGGCTAAGAAAACATGCAGCAAAAGGTGGTTAATTCAATTGCACATGAACACTTGAGAGTCGTTTTGGGCGATGTCATCGTTGATGAAATGCGCACAACTTTGGGTTCGAAGCAAAATTGTTCATCTTAATTCATCAACCCCATTCGTTGTGAATGGATTTGGTTCGAAAAGATTGTAAGGCATAAGCAGGACGATTGAAAAGCAAAAGGTCAATCTTATAGCGATATATTTTAACAACTCTCCTCATTCACCTAAGATGTGTTGTTATTTTCATCACTAATCAGTCTTTTATCGCCTAATGAGAGTAAGAACGTGCTCAACCGCTCAATTTTGGATGGTTGTACAAATTAATTTACAGTTCAAGTAAAGGTGTTAGATTCCAGGGGCGTAGCCTAGATCGGACAATATCGCTATTATTCGCTGCGTACCGACACTGTTCGGTTCACATACCTCTAAACACTGATTTACGGTTCGAAACTATAGGTAAATGAGTGTCCGAATGCTGGGTGTGGTTCCCCAGCATTTGCATCCTTTCTTTTTGGTGTTATCCAAACTGTCTAAATCTAAGCTAGCTTGCCCATTCTATTAATACGCTTTATCTAACGCTCCGATGATATAAGTTAATGCTGAAACGCCCATATCCGCGACCTGCTTCTCAGTCACACTCATATTTTCATACGCAATCTGCAACTCTACCTCACCTATCGATTCTTTATGAAGATAAAGCTCTTTGTAGTTCATCAACCTCTGTTGAGACTGTCGAGTCAGAGCGACAACATTTTCTTTAGTGACACGATGCTGCTCATTAAGCTCGCTAAATAATTGATCTAAAATGCGTTGCATTTTGCGAATTGAAGATTTTTTCTCGATTGATTTGTATGATTGATACTTTTCCATTGAGTTTATAACTGACTAAAATATGTACATTTTTATTAGATAGCTATTCTTATACTGATTGCAAAACAGGTAAATATGAGATGGTTAAACTGGTCCACTTCTTGCTTTATTTAGGTCAAAACTGTCCTTTCAGGAGAGCACATGCAGGTCGATCCTATTATTGAAGCACTGATTGCGAGAAGAAAAGCGAGTGGCCTCTCCCGTGAACAAATGGCAAACATCGCAGGGATGAGCGTGAAAACGTATCAACGGATAGAGCGTGGAGAATCCGACCTGAAACTTTCCCAATATCGCTCCATACTGCGCTCTCTGCATTTGACCGATCTCGACATCGCATTAGATATAAGAGACGTTCAACATGTAACAGCGGATGATCTAATGGCCGTTGCACGCTTGCTCTCTCCTGAAGCTCAGTCCCTACTTGTTCGTCTGTTATCGCTCGTTATTGAACAGCGGAACACAAAAAGCGGCTCATAACCTTATGACTGATTAAGAACAATAAAATTCCCGCTCGTCCTATAATATTCTCGAATTATGGCCTTCGTTCCCTTTTTCATTGACTCTTCTTTTCACGCTTTAAATCACAGTCGCGTTGTTTGTTCTACGCCTCCCCAAAACGAATAAAACCCGCAGCTTGGCGGGTTTTAGGGCTGTATAAGAAAATACTTCGTTTAATGTGTTTGGGATTTTACTTAGTAGAAATCCTTAAACTCTGGAATCCTCGCCTTACCTCTCAGCAATAAGAAGTTCAAGAATCGGCTCGTCAACGTAGTGAGTATCTTCTCTTCTTCCACACCGTGTTTTTCCAGCAAAGTAATTGCCAAATCTAACTTAGAGATCTCTTCACAGAAGTGAGCGTCAGACCCGGTACTGAAGTAAACGCCAATCTCTTTGCCCAGCTCGACAATGCGATCACAACGGGAATCACTGCCCTTACGGCTTTTGCCTGTCAAAGATGTATTGTTAACTTCAACCGCAACATTGTGCTCTTTAGCACAGCGCAGCACCTGTTCCATATCGAATGGGTAATTTGGGTTACCTAAGTGACCAAGAACATCCACTCTGCCGCTTTTAATCGCATTGATCAGGGCAGCGGTATGTTCAGCTTCAGTCGCGGGCTTGAATACGGGTTCATGGAAACTCGCAATCACCCAGTCAAGATGTTGGTCAGAAGACGATGGTAAGTCTATCTCCCCTTTCACATTCAGCGTGTTGGCTTCGACACCGCGGAGAATACCTACATCGTGTAAAAAGCGGGGCAAAATTCTTTGATTATTGAAATGCCAGTAGTGAGGGGCTCCTGGCATTTCGGGAGCATGATCGGTGGTACAAAGAAGTTTTAGCCCCTTATTCTTGGCTGCCAATGCGTTCTCTAAAATGGTGCTGTAAGCATGTCCACTGGCAATAGTATGGGTGTGGCTATCAACGACGATATCCATGGTGACCTCCTAAGTTGTGGACGAATTATCGAATTTCGAACGAACCGTTTTGATTCAGAAACAGCGTGAGATCCGCTGGAATTGAGTGATTTAAAACCTTATCTACATTTACGGCATCTGAGTTCAAATAAAACTCCAATGCAGCTTCTGGCTCTGTACCACCACGAATCTTACGATTGACTAAACGCTCTTGTAGAAACTCAGGCTGTGTATCTACAAAGACGGTAAAATCGGCCAAACGATGCAGTTCATTCCACACCGGTTCATTAAGCAGTAACCAATTCCCATCAACGACAACCACATTCCGATTTACCAAAATGGCGTCGTCGACTGGATCATGCAAATTGCGGTCGTAGTATGGCCATTTTGTATCTTTCATTTTGAGCTGTTTGAGCTTGTCGATAAGCTCCGTCAGATTAAATGTTTGATAGGACCCCTTAATACTGCGCAGAGGCACGAGCTCGCCATCTCGTTCAATCGTATTGTTGTCGAGGATCTCATTTGGATAGTGGAAACCATCAAACGGCAGCACTTGTAAAGGCTCTTGGCTTTCATCATGTTCAGAGAGATATTCCCAGAACGCAGCAAGGGTTGACTTACCGCTGCCCGGAGGGGCACACAAGAACACCACAATGCGTTCCTGCTTCTCATGATAAAGACGGGTAAATTTTTCGATAAGAGGCTGATGGATTCGTTTTACGTCGGCATCAGGAAAGGTAGCTTCGGTTTCAAAACCACTGACGTTTAAATTCACTTTCATGGTGAACCCTTATTGATTGATCTCCCCTTCGATTCTTTCTATCAACATTTCACATGACAGCTTCAACACTGTTTTGATGAGAGATTCGTATCTCATTTGCGAAAAGGACTCAAACGAAGAGAACTTAAGCTGATTGATCGACTCAAGATAAAAGCTGTCTTGCTGAGAAGAGAGTACCGCTTGGTTTTTGATGAAATCGTAAATCACGTCATCCGCGAATTCGACTTTCTCTGGTTGGCTAACCACGTACTCCAAAACCTGATCGTACAATCCGATATCGGCGTAAGTTTCCAAAGAGATTTTGCCCATTGCAAACATCAGCTTTGATACCACATCGGTTGTTGCTAACGGACCATCTTCTTTCAATAAAGGATCCACAGCATACTCCTTCACAAGGTCGTCTTGAACGAACACTTTCGGAAGCAGTGCTTTTAACTTGAGGTTAATTATTTTGTTAGAAACCTGAAGAAACGCAGTCGCATTTTCGCACTCGTCCAGTTTCTCCAGTAATTCGTCTTCACGTGACAACGTATTATGACCTCTCCATTATGTGGCAGCGCAAAGGCTACCACACAAATTCGTTGCAACTAAACCGTTAAGCTCACGTCATAAAACTCAAGTAACGCTTTTTCTGCATGTGCGTTCCACACATAGTTATTAGCGTTCAAAATTGCGTCTAATTCAGCGAAGAACGGGTCTTGGTCTGCCAACGATAAGAAATCATCAATCGCGGTCAATGGCAGGTCAATATGCGGGTAAATCAACTTCTTACCGCCCGGAATATCCAGCTGATTCAAAATCGTATGGGGTGCAGCTTGTAAGCCACCAACATGGGTGATCATGAACGATGGATTGATCTTACCTTGTGAGGAAAGCTCGATAGATTCCACCATGTCACCCTTTGAACCACCGGACGTTCCCACAATGTGCGTTGATTCGTAATGCACGTTGTAGAAGTTAAACGGCACTTTGAAATTCTTATCCGTTGGGCCAGCAAAGAAGTTGAGGCAGCCATCATTGCCAAGTAGCTCATCGGCTTGTTCTAGCACTTGAGCAACCGCCGCGTAGACCATTACATCGTCGTAGCCTTTGCCACCGTTGAGTGCTTTGAGATACGCGACCGGAGCGTCGATTTGAGCGGTATTCACGTAGTGCAGTTCTACGCCCTGCTCTTTGGCTTTTGCAACGGGAATGAGGCTTTCAGCTCGGTCTAAACGCGCAGCATCAATGTCAGTAACCACCACCAGCGTTGGCTTTACAGGTCCGTTGATCGCGTAGTCAATCGCGCCAATGCCCATTGGGCCAGCACATGCGAGTAGCGCTAATGCTCCGCCCTCTTTGATGCCCATATCGTGCTCATACACGTATTGCGTAGTGTGGTAACTCGCATGGTACGCACCGATGATGCAAGACATTGGCTCAGCCAGCGACGCATCAGCGAAGTAATCGCCGTGGTAAGGCAGTACGCAGCCTAGGTCGATAGCGATTTGGGGAATAATGGAATACGTCGCGTTGCCGCCAAAGGTTTCATAGCTGTAGCCCGCTGAGTAGCCTGTTGGCAAGCCCATGGCAGGTTGCAAAACAAAGTAGTCACCAGCTTTGAATTGATCTTTTAGATTCTCACCGACTTCAACAATCACACCTGCGTATTCATGACCTGTCATCACTGGCACTTCGTCAATGTTTTCAGGAACGCGTTTGTGTTTGCTACCTAACAATGCTGCTTTGTAAGTGGATAGACAAATGCTGTTTGAAATGTTTTTAACCAGAAGTTCATCGGCTGAAATGTTTGGTAAATCAAAGGTTCTTAATTGAACGTTTTTCTCACCACAGATAACCGCTGCCGTTGTTTGTACCATGATTTCTCTCCTAAATGGTGCGGTAGGTTCCGCCCCATACTGCATTGTTAGGCTGGTTGCTCAGTTGCGACCGTTTGTTGCTTAATCTTGTCCATCAGCTCGTCAAGCGCTGGATCGTTGAGGAAGTTCTTGATCGTTACGACTGGTAAACCTGTCGCGTTGACTGCGCGGCTTTCTAAGCTCTCATGTGTCACGACGATATCGGCTTCACTCGGGACTTTCTCGATGGCGAAGTTCTTCACTTCAATCTCTATCCCAGCTTGTACTAGCTTGCGTTTGAAGGTCGACGCGCCCATTGCACTAGAGCCCATACCCGCATCACATGCGAATGCGACAAATGAAATTGGTTTGCTTAGTTCTTGCGTCGTCGCAGCTACAACTGGCTTAACTGCGCCTTCCGCTTTCATCTCTTTCATGTCAGAAACTGACTTCTCAAACTCGCTTTCTTTTTCTTCTGATTTGCTCACTTTCAGAATCGCACTTGCTACCAAGAAAGAGACAATCGTTGCACTTGTCACACCTGCGATGGTCGCGATGAAGCTACCTTTAGGAGTAAGAGCAAGGTAAGAGAAGATAGAGCCTGGACTTGGACCCGCGACCAAACCTGCATCGAATAGGTTGAAGGTTGCGATGCCTGTTGCCGCACCAGCAATCATTGCCACAATCATGATTGGTTTCATGAGTACGTATGGGAAGTACAGCTCATGAATACCACCAAAGAAGTGAATGATGATGGCACTTGGCGCAGAGCGTTTAGACAAACCCTGACCAAATTTCGCGTAAGCCAGTAGCATACCAAGACCTGGGCCTGGGTTAGACGCCACCATAAAGAAGATGGACTTGCCCGTTTCTGCGGCCGCTTGCAGGCCTAGTGGGTAATAAATACCTTGGTCAATGGCGTTGTTGAGGAACAACACTTTTGCTGGTTCGTTAATGATCGCTAACAGAGGCAGGAAACCCGTCGCAACCAACGCTTCAATGCCTGATTTCACAAATAAGTTTGCTGCGGTGACTGAAGGGCCAACAATCTCGTAGGCGAACAGACACAGAATCATGCCCACAATACCTAGTGAGAAGTTGTTGACCACCATCTCAAAACCAGAAGGTATGCGGTGTTGAATACGTTTATCCACTTGCACCACAACCCAAGCGCTCAGTGGGCCCATGATCATTGCGCCAACAAACATCGGTATGTCAGCCCCGACAATTACGCCCATCGTACCGATAGCCCCCGCTACCGCGCCGCGTTTTTCACCAACAATCTGACCACCAGTGTAACCAATTAAAAGTGGCAGCAAGTAAGTGATCATTGGCCCCACGAGTTCGCCAAAGGCTTCGTTTGGCATCCAGCCCGTAGGAATAAAGAGTGCAGTAATAAAGCCCCAAGCGATAAAGGCTCCGATATTTGGCAGCACCATGGCGGTCAAATGACCTCCGAAGGCTTGCACATTGGCTCGCATGTTTGCTTTCACGTTATGTTCCTTTTAGTATGCTTTTATTATGTCTAGCACTTGTTCTTTGGAAGAGGCTTGTGCCAGTTTTGCAATGTTCTCTTCATCCACAAACATCTCGCTCAACGCTTGAATCACCTCAATGTGGGTATCAGAGTCTTTCGCAGCTAAGGTAATAAGAATATTGGCCGGACCGAGATCCGATCCAAAATCAACAGGTGACGGGAAAATATGAATGCCTAAGCCTGTTTTTAAAACACCAGTTTCAGGTCGGGCATGAGGCATTGCCAATCCAGGGCATAACACATAGTAAGGACCGTTTTCTTCCGTTGAACGGATGATCGCATCAGCATAATGCTGGGAGACGTAACCTTTATTTTCTAGGTATTGAGTGGTCTTTTTAACCGCATCTTGCCATTGGTAAGCGCGATCATTAATTACATCTACTAGTTCGTGGTCGATTAACTCGTACAACATATTTAACCCTATCAACAGTTCGTCATCTGATGGGTTAATTATCAATAACAGAGTCCCAACCGTGCAACCGAGCTACTTTTGCGCTTCGAGTCACACTTTAAAGCCTGTCAATTTGTTTAAATGGACAGAGCTCAAAAATCCCACACGTAAAAAATCTACAAATTTTATTTGAGCAACAAGTCAATAGACGAATTTTGAATACAATCACCTTCTCGAAAATATTCTTAAAGTTACATTATTTAAATCAGATCACATTAGACCTATTGACTCGATATAATTCGTGATTAATTTCAAAGTTCATTTCGGGCTGTTTCTTGATCACTCGCGCTCAAACGTAGATAAGCATCACACTTGTTGGCTAGAAAAAATAAAAACGTCACTGGCTTTCACCAACTTGCAAACACAAAAAAACCGCCATTCAGGCGGTTTTGATCAGTCCGCAGACCAAACGGATCGTATGTCTGGCCATCCCCAGTTTGTGAGTGCGACATCTTCCAAGACCCCTTGAAAACGTAGCGTCTGAGTATGGTGAAACATCGGTGCAATCCAATATTCGCTAATCAAAGTGGACGCAATCGGCTCTAACGCGCTCAGGTAATCTTCAAGCGGTGAGAATGCACGGACATTCTCCATTTGAGCATCCAACCACGCCGCATTTTGCGCCCCTAAAGTGTGGTAAAGCACAGCATTGCTAAAGAAGTTGCTAAACGCAGACGCATGACGGTTATCGTCCAAGTTGATATTGGTGACAACCAGAGTCTCATCAAGCGTGCCGTTTTTGGCTTTCTCGCTCAGTTCTCGGTAGGAGTACATAACGATCTCGACTCGGCTGCCCGCATGTTTTAGACGCGAAGAAATCGCTCGTGCACACCGGCGTAGTGCCGTGTAATTGTACCCTGCGATGGTGATCAGCTCTGGCAACTTGACCGCTTCTCCAAATGGACGCAACACCGGTTTCCAGTTAGGCAATAAGTTATAAGCAGGTATGCTCCCAAATATAATGTTTTCATTACGCATCACTTCAGCTAGCTGTTCAGGTTGAATCAATTCACTGATGTATCGGCGCTGGGCCTGAGACAAAGCGTGCTTTGCATGATGGTTAAACAGTGCGAACAAACAACCGTCTTCCGTTCGACTGCGTTTACTCGCTGGTGATACTTCACTGTTTGGCGTCGACATATAGTGGCTGCACATGTCATCAGCAGAATCAGGTTCTGGTTGCAATGTGTTTGCGGCAAGCGATGGATTTTCCATCTGTTCATCGTTGACGATCCATATCGTCACAAAATCCGTTAATACTCGACACGCGTAATAGCCATCAAACGCTTGCAGTTTCAAACGGTTTTCACTGTGCTCAACGACGGAAAATGGACCACTCCCCACCACCAACCTGTTGTTAGCAACGTTCACCTGACTCACGGGCTGAATGCCATATTTCACGCCAGAAATAAGTCCAGCAAAACCCAAGTCAGGTCGGTTAAGCTTAAAAACAACCTTCAATGGATTAAGTGCCGTAATGTTGGCAACATGCGCCAGCTCTTTTTCGTAGTATTCCAAAGAGCTTAATTTGGCGAACAAGCTGACAACCGTTTCAGCATCAATTGGGTTGCCATTATGAAAAGTCAGACCCGGACGAAGATAAAATGTCCATTCGTACAAGCTGTCATCATAACGCCAATGATGAGCCAGCTCTGGCTGCACCTGCCCGTTGTAATCGCTCGAAACCAAACAACAATAAATTTGGCGAAGCAAAAAACGTTCACTACTTCGCTGCAGTTGATGCGGAACCACACGCTCGAACATACGTTTGTAGGTCAGTTGAATGTTGAGCTGACCTTCTTGAACCGATGCGCCTGACGTTGTTTTCAATAAACGTCCAAACGCAACTTCATCCTCATCTAATATCACGAGCGCTTTCTCATACTTACCTCGCTTAATACGCGCGAGAGCTAAGCTTTCTTTTAAAGCCTCTAACTCGATATTGAGTACGAGGGTCGAACGCTGATTTCTTCCTGCTTTCGGATACCAACTCAACCACATTTTATCCTGCATTTGCGACAACAGGCTGCGCGCATGCCGAGGAGAGGTAAACAATAAATCGGCGATTTCTTGCAGCGTGGTTTTTGCTTCATTACCAACACCAAAAGAGAGCAAGCGTTGGTAATAACGAAATAAGTTGAGATCAGACACCGCACGCACCTTAACTTTAGGAGGCCATTCAATAGACGTATTTTACTGAACTTGGCGGCAATAAAATAAGAAAACTTCCAAACACTTTGTTCCCCTTTTACTAACATTTCGTGCCTATATTGTAGGAAAACCCCACCAATTCGGTCTTATCAGGAATAAAGCGAAGAAATCTACTCTCTTTTTTGCCTCCCCTTTTTTCACCATACTGATTTGGCGAGCAGGAAATATAGAGAATTGCTCATAACCTAACCCCCAAGCAGAACTTAGCTCCTGATACCACACCCCCAATTCGTCGTATCTTTAAGTTCTGCTTTTTTACTGCCAACAGTTGCGCCTTAGAAAAAGCACACGTACACTTAATCGTAATTCGACGATTAACTATAAAGGTCTGCTCATGAGCAACAAATGCAGCGAAACATGCGAAATTGCTTTTGAAGCCACGCAAAAACAACTGGATAAAGAGCAAGCACTCGCAGCTCAAGCAAAAGCGCTGTCTCATCCTGCTCGCTTACGCATTCTGCATATTCTTCACACTTTAGACACTATGGGCGGCTGCTTAAATAGCGATTTAGTCTCTGAGTTAGGTTTAGCGCAATCGACCGTATCAGAACACTTACGTATTCTAAAACAGGCAGGGTTTATCAGTGCAGAACCTAACCCGCCAAAGGTTTGTTACCGCATTCAACGTGAAAAACTGAACGCGTTTAACGCTCAATTTTCCGGTTTATTTAGCTAAGACACGTTGCGCGCTTTCCATGCGCGCAAAGATAAACTATAACCTTATATATCGCCTTTCGACGATAAACGAATAGAGACCACTATGACGACTGAAGTTTTAAATAGTGCCAGCGAAAAAATGAGCTTTCTTGACCGCTACTTAACGGTTTGGATCTTTGTCGCAATGGCCATCGGCGTGGGGATAGGCGCAGCCTACCCGCAAGTAGCAGAATGGAACGAAGCAATGTCCGTTGGTAGTACGAACGTACCACTCGCCATTGGTTTGATTTTGATGATGTACCCACCACTCGCCAAGGTGAACTACGGTCTATTAGGAACGGTAACGAGAGATAAAAAAGCCATCACGCTGTCTCTGGTTATGAACTGGATCATCGGCCCAATCCTGATGTTCGTTCTTGCTTTAACCTTTCTTGGTGATCATCCAGGTTACATGGTCGGTATTATTTTGATTGGCCTTGCACGCTGCATCGCTATGGTTTTAGTGTGGAATGATATTGGCGGCGGCAACAAAGAATATGGCGCGGCCTTGGTGGCATTAAATAGCGCATTTCAAATTCTGACTTACAGCGTTATGGCTTGGCTATTCATCACCGTACTTCCACCGTTCTTTGGCTATGAAGGTTTTGTGGTTGATATTTCCATGGGAGACATTGCGGAAAGCGTATTGATTTACTTAGGTATTCCGTTCCTCGCTGGTTTTCTCAGTCGTAAATGGTTAGTCGCTGCAAAGGGTGAGAAGTGGTACAACGATGTGTTTATTCCTCGAATTTCACCCATTACTTTGATCGCTTTGCTCGCCACCATCGTGCTGATGTTCAGCCTCAAAGGAGAGATGATTTTACAGCTACCAATGGATGTGTTCCGCGTGGCAGTCCCACTAGCGATCTACTTCGTATTGATGTTTTTTACCAGCTTCTTTATCGGGAAGAGAATGGGCATCCCCTACGATAAAAATGCCTCCATCGCTTTTACGGCGACGGGCAACAACTTCGAGCTGGCGATCGCGGTTTCCATTGCTGTATTTGGCCTGAACTCCGATCAAGCATTCGCTGGCGTGATTGGTCCGCTAATCGAGGTTCCTGTTCTGATTGCTTTGGTTAACGTCGCACTGAGGATGAAAACCAAATACCAGAGCTAAAATTGGAAACATAAAAGATCGAGCCAAACAGCAATATTAAGTACTAACTGACGACAGTTTTTATGTACTCGCTGGGCGTTAAACCAAACTTCCCTTTAAATCGTTGGCTAAAACGCCCTTCCGATTGATAGCCACACAACTGCGCGAGTAACGCAACGTTGTATGAACCATTTTGCATCAGGTAGAGTGCGTGATTTAAGCGCACTTCTGCCAGCACTTCGCGATACTGAGTGCCCTCTTGTTTGAGTTTGCGTATCAACGTTGCTCGGCTCATAGCAAAGCGCTCAGCAACAAATTCCAAAGGGTGGTCATCGCCCGGAGAGCGTGACAGATAGCGGCTGAGTTTCTGACTGAACGAGGTATTGGAACTCGAGAAAAGTCGATGCAATAGTCCTCGCTCTGCTAACTGCTGATACAACCCCATCATCCAATAACGTTGCGTCGCTTCACTTAAACTTTCCCGTTCAAAAGAAAACAAGGCATTTAATGTCGCTTGCAGTGCTTTATCTGTCTCCACCGCTGGGACGTAATTTCCCAATGCATTACTCATACTCAGCTCTAACATTTCATCGCTAGGTACGCAGTGAAAACTGAACATTCGTGAGAGAAAACGCCCTTGTTGAGGAAGGTTTTCAAAATTCAGCGAAGCGTTTGCTTCACAAAGCATGATGTTAGGATGAAGAATATCAAACGCTTCGTCTTTCCAAAACAGACGCTTACTCCCTTTAATGATCTGGATAATACTCGGGGAGTGAATCCTGACGTTACGCAGCTTTTGCTGCTGCTCCGCACGAAACAGCGTCACTTGATATTGATGCCCCATCTTCTCCCCTTAAGCATTTAATTATCGCGTGTAAGTCGCGGTTAACTTCGCGTTGTCCAATGCGACACTATTCAGCGTAAATCCCACAACCGCCGCTGGCGTGTTCTCATCCAAGTTCAACTTATCACTCGGCAGCGCCCAAACGGTAAACTGGTAGCGGTGCATACCATCTTTTTCTGGAGGACATGCGCCGCCAAAACCAGTAGTACCGTAATCGATACGAGACTCCTTACCGCCGAGCTTGCTGATATCAACGCCACGAGGCAGCTCGTTAACTGAGGCTGGAATATCAAACGCTATCCAATGCCAAAAACCACTGCCTGTTGGTGCATCAGGATCGTACGCGGTAATCGCAAAACTTTTTGTACCCTTTGGAACGTCTTTCCACATCAGTTGTGGAGACTGGTTCGCACCATCACATCCCCAACCTGAATATTCAAATGTCTTCGCCATTGGATGACCTTCTTGAATATCTTTGCTCGTTAGTTCAAAAGCATGGGCAGAGCCGATAACTAAAACGCTAAGGGCCAAAACAGACTTGTGAATCGCTTTCATGTGTTTATTCCTTTCAATGAGTTCAATTCAAGTCTATTCATCAACCCAAGCCAAGATACATCAATAAGTATCACAAAATATAAAACCATCGTCTATTTTGATACTTTAAGATTCAAACATAAATTTCTTATTCTCTGAGTTGCATCTGGTTTATGCTAACCAACCGCTCAGAGAACAAGGAAGACAAAATGGAACTGGATATCTACGTCGTTGACGCATTTACAGACAGGCAATTTAAAGGCAACTCAGCCGCAGTCGTACCCTTGCAAGAATGGTTAGAACCAGAGCGAATGCAAAACATTGCAGCGGAAAACAACCTCTCTGAAACCGCGTTTGTTAAAGCGATTGGTACGAATCAATATGAAGTACGCTGGTTTTCGCCACTCACAGAAATCGACTTTTGTGGACACGCAACGCTCGCCGCTTCCATGGTGTTGTTCGACCAACTCGGCGTTACAGGAAGTATTGAGTTTCACACATTAAAAGTGGGCACCTTAACCGTAATTAAGAACGCACTTGGCAAGATTGAAATGACATTTCCGACAAGAGCACCACACCCCGTCAACGCCGTTCCTACGCAATTAATTGAGGGATTAAACTGCGAAGTAACACACGTACTGCTTAGCCCGCAAGCTTACTTCGTCATCGTGGAAGATGAGCAAACCGTTTTCGATGTTCAATATCGATCCGACCAACTGAAACAACTCGCCCCTTACGATGTCGTCGTCACATCAAAAGGCAGTCAATACGACTTTGTATCTCGCTACTTTTGGCCAGCAAACGGCGGAGATGAAGACCCTGTCACAGGATCAATCCACGCAGGCTTAGCACCATATTGGGCGCAAGAGCTCGGCAAAGCATCTTTAGTGGCGTATCAAGCATCAGCACGTGGTGGCATTCTGTACTGCGAAGTCAAGGAGGATTGCGTCAATGTATCTGGTGATGGTGTGTTGTATATGAAAGGCAAAATTTACGTCTAACTGTACGTTGAAGATTGGCGTTAACTGTTTTTATCCTGAAAGCCTAGCCGCCCGCTAGGCTTTTCTATTTCCTGTTGTTTCAGCGTTAATCGTTACAAAGGTTGTTCGACAATACACACAGGAGAGCCTATCTCACAGTCATAACCCGTTGAGGTAATTTCACCCGTCTGAGGATTGCGACGAAAGCTCACCACATTGTTGGAATGTTGATTGGCAACCAGCAACCACTTTTGATCACGAGACAACACAAAATCTCGTGGAAAAGCCCCTTCACAGTGAATGGCTGCTCGCCTTTTTGGCGTATCGCCAGACACATCAAACACACTGATTTTGTTCTGAGCTCGGCAAGAGACATACAAAAACGTTTCATCTAACGAAAGACGAATCGCCGCCGCCGCTTGCTGATTATCTTCCCCTTCTAATAATTCTGTTTGATTCGAGATAAGCCATTTATCTTGGTGCTTAACCAGAACAATCAAGGTTTCTGACAGTTCGCAAGCCACATACGCTGTCGACTCTTGTTGGTTAAACACCACATGGCGCGGTCCCGAACCTGCGGGTAAATGAATCACTTGCGACAGTGAAAAATCCGACTGTTGAGCCTCGTAATCATAAATAAGGACGCTATCGCTGCCTAAGTCTACGACAACCAATTGATCACTGTGCTTTAAAAACGTGACTTGATGAGCGTGAGGAGAAGTTTGGCGCTCTAAATTCGGCCCGCATCCATCAACGTATAAATCCGTCAACAAACCAAGCGGTTTACCATCGCGATCCAATTGAAATACGCTAACATTTCCAGAGCCATAATTAGCAACCGCCAACAACGGTTCTTTGATATCCAAATGACACGGATAATCGCCATTAATCGGCAAAGAGACGGATTCACTACCGCGAAAAAACGCGAGCTCTGCACCTTCATTTCTATCCATTTCGCTAAACGTATACAGCCCGTGTTCGGTGATCGTGAGATAGGACGGATTACGTTGAACAGCAACATCGTCAAGCCGAGTCAGTTCACCCGTTTCAGTGTTCAGCGATACACGCGCAATGCCCGTGCTCGTACTCGGTGGGTTGGTGTAAGTGCCAATATAAAAATGCACGTGACCAGTTGTTGTCATGGATGGCCTTATATGAGTGATTCGTATTATTCAACACCTTGCCTATTGTCATGGCCGACCGCAATCCATTTTACGAATCAACCACTTAAAATGTGAAGTGATTTCTAATTCAGAATCAATTGACAACTTGCAGCCTCAACTAGCCTAGTGTTTATCGCTGGGCATTTAATTTTACTTATCAGGAAAAACCTGACCTCGTTCAAGGTTTTTTCATTCCACCTCGCGACAAGCTTGTTCCAACGCTAAGCCTCTCTATTTAAAAAGAATCGCTTGTAGATAAAATGCTAAGCTCTAAAAAGAAATCGTTATGGATGGCAGTTAGCGACGGGTTGGCAGGCTCAATCAACACGCTCCCGTTCACAAGTTATCTATTCATGCATTACTTCTTCAAAGGAAGCACCGCACTATGAAGCGAATCATTTTTGGCACATTGGTTATTGCCCTTTTAAGCGCCTGTTCAAAAGATAACACGCACCAAGCGCTTGGCACTTTAGAACGTGACCGCGTAACGTTTACTGCCACATCTAATGAGATAATTAGAGCCCTTCCTGTCAAAGAAGGCAGCTTGGTCAGTGAAGGGGAAGTGTTGGTTCAGCTCGATACCAAGAATCAACAAGCCGTTCTTGCACACGCCGTTGCCGAGCAAGCCAAAGCGGGAGCGTATTTGCTTAAATTGACCAATGGTGAACGTCCAGAAGACATTGCTGCCGCATCGGCACGCGTAGCCCGAGCGGAAGCGCAGCTCACCGAAGCGCAGAAAAACTATCAACGCAAAGCAGAACTGGTGCGTAAAAAGCTCATCAGCCAATCCGAAAAAGATTCCGCTCTTGCGGCAAGGGACTCTGCGAGAGCGGAATTAGACTCAGCAAAAGAAGAGTTCAGTAAGCTCACCGCAGGTTCTCGCCTAGAAGACATCGAACAAGCTAAAGCCGCTTTAATGGCGGCAAAAGCCGAAGTGGCGTTGCAAGAGCAAAAACTGGCAGAACTCACCATCACGGCCACGCGTGACGGTACGCTCGATAATTTGCCTTACAACCTTGGCGAACGCGTACCAGTGAACGGTGTGGTTGCCGTGATTCAAGCCAACCGCGTGCCGTATGCGCGAGTGTATGTTCCTGCCGATTATCGAATCGGGTTTATTCCTGGGAAAACCGTGACGGTAAATGTCGATGGCCTGGAGAGTCCATTACAAGGCACCGTTCGTTGGGTGGCTAGTGAGCCGTCATTCACGCCCTACTTCGCACTAACCGAAGAAGAACGTTCACGATTGATGTATCTAGCAGAAGTTGATTTACCTGAGTCTGCAAAAACGTTGCCGTCCGGTGTGCCTGCCCAAGTAGATTTGGTGGAGTAAGCCAATGACCGAGTATGCAATTCAAGCTCAAAATGTAGTCAAAAAGTTCGGCGACTTTACTGCTATCAATAACATCACACTCAACGTGCCCAAAGGCAGCATTTACGGATTTTTGGGGCCAAATGGTTGCGGCAAGTCGACCACCATCCGTGTGCTCACCGGCCTTCTCAGCCCAAGCGAAGGCAGTGTGGATGTGCTTGGATTAGAAATCCCAAAGCAATCCGAACAACTGCGGCTCAAAATTGGTTACATGACACAAAAGTTCTCGTTGTACGATGACCTATCCGTTCAAGAAAACCTCGAATTTATTGGGCAAATTTTTGGTTTAAGCAGCAAGTCGCTGAAAGAGCGGATAGAAGAGCAGCTCACCACTTACGGGTTGGATCAATTGCGCAAACAGCGCGTAAGCGGCATGAGTGGTGGTCAAAAGCAACGCCTTTCACTCGCCGCCGCGACCATGCATAAACCCGAACTGCTATTTTTGGATGAGCCGACATCCGCCGTTGACCCCGAAAATCGACGCGATTTTTGGGAGCAGTTGTTCGACTTGTGCGATCAAGGTACGACGATTTTGGTCACCACGCATTACATGGACGAAGCGGAACGCTGCCACCGTCTGGCGATCATGGAATCGGGCGAAATTCGTGCCGATGGCGAGCCCGAACAGTTAATGGAACAGATGGGCGTTAATATCATTGAGGTGAAAGCCGACAAACTTCGTGAACTCAAAGAAAAGCTGATTCAACGTGACGAAGTTCGCTCTGCGGCGCAGTTGGGGATTCGTTTACGCATCCTTATCCACCAGCATGTCGAGCAACCGATTGAATGGTTAAAGCAGACGTTTCCTGAACTTCAAAACACTGAAATGAACCACGCTCGCCCAAGCTTAGAAGATGTTTTTGTCAGCGTGACAGGGAAAGGCCGCCAATGATGAAACCTATCGCCCGCATGAAAGCCGTCATGATCAAAGAGATTCGCCAACTTTCCCGTGACCGAATCACATTTGGCATGGTGGTGATGATCCCGCTTATCCAGCTTTTGCTGTTCGGCTTCGCAATCAATACGGACATTCGCAACATTCCGGTAGGTGTTGTTGACCAAAGTGGCAGTACCGCCGGGCGGATCATTACCCAGTCCGTAAAAGTCACTCAAGTGGTGGATATCAAAGAAACCTATGCCACCGCGCAAGAGGCTGAACAAGCGATTCAAGATGGTATTGTGCGCGCAGTGCTGATTTTGCCAAGCGATCTCACACAACGCATGATGCAAGGTCGAGAGCTTGGGCAATGGATTGTGGATGGGTCAGATACCATGATCAGCTCGGCAATATTGTCGTTGCAAACCATGCCATTGACCGATTTTGATTTCGAGATTCGCCCAGCGCCAAGCAAAACATTCGAAGTCGCACTCTACTACAACCCAAGTCGGCGTTCTGCGGTCAACATCGTACCCGGCTTACTCGGGGTGATTCTCACCATGACGATGATTTTGTTCACCAGTGCCGCGATTGTGCGAGAACGTGAGCGGGGAAATTTGGAGCTATTGATCACCACGCCCATCCACTCGATAGAGCTAATGGTGGCGAAAATCGTGCCGTATATCTTTGTCGGCTTAATTCAGGTTTTCATCATTCTAGGGTTGGGACATTGGATTTTCGGCGTACCAATTAACGGTGCCATCAGCCAAATTCTGTTTGGAACCTTGTTGTTTATCGCCGCCAGCTTAACCTTAGGATTGGTCATATCCACCATCGCCACAACACAGCTTCAAGCGATGCAAATGACGGTGTTCATTCTTCTGCCTTCGATTCTGCTATCTGGGTTTATGTTCCCTTACGAGGGCATGCCTGTCGCAGCACAGTGGATTTCAGAAGCCCTGCCCGCCACTCACTTTATGCGCATGATTCGAGGCATAGTGTTGCGAGGCGCAGATCTAATGGACTTATGGCGAGATACCCTTTGGTTGCTTGGGTTTACCGTATTTGGATTGGTCGTCGCGTCACTGAGGTTTAAGAAATCGCTCGATTAAACTTGCCAATTGTTTCTCTTCCGCAGAAACAAAAATAGCCTCGACAATGAGGCTATTTTTGTTTGGATATTCAAATTTAGTTTTACCGGACTTAACTAAGCAACTCACCTTAATAATATTCGCCGTACGAGCAGTCTCGTAAGTCTGAAATACTGTAGTTTTTCAAAGAGTTGATTTTAAAGTTAAACACCACCTGTTTACAGACGACACCTTCACGATCGGTATAGGTAATAAAGCCTTCACTGTAAGCACGTTTGCCATCAGAAGACGTAACATCGGCCACGAGTTCTAAATGCCCTTTGTACGCCTCTACGCGATTCATCATCTCAAACACATCCATCCACTCTTCGCGATTTGCCATTTGTATCAACATGGATTTGGCCTGTGTTTCCAACTGCTGCGGATACACGTAATAACGGTTGTAACCAAAGTATGCGCACATCAGTAATAAAACGAGTGCAAATGAGGTTGTTCTTGTCATGCAAGCTGCCTCTTGTTGTTATAAAAATCCTGCTTCGTTAGTTCAGTATAGGAAGCGAGCAAAGTTTAGGTCATGGAACTTGCTCAAATAACAGAGAACAGTCAGAGAGAGTCAATTCTATGACAAGCTCAGCACAGGTTTAACTTATGCAACACAACAAATTCTAAGGGCTTGAACTATGGGATATGTACACCGATCTGGGTTATCACCATACGGTGATCTGAGCCTTGTGGTAAAGCAGAGGATTGTCGAGAGCAGATGATTCGCTGTCCTTGCTCAGATTTTAGCCACAAATGATCAATACCTATCATCATCGGCTCTGGCACGTTGATGCCTTTGATGTTAGTTGGCCAGCTCGTCACTGGCGCGGTTTGGAAACTCGGGAACAGCGCAGAAAAACGAGGGCTAACCGAGGAGAGATTGAAATCCCCCACAACCAACACCTCTGGCTCAGGATAAAGCGCGGTCAGCGTTTCTATGGTTCGCACCAACGCATTTCTTTGATGCCAAAGCTCGCTGGTTCTTGGTGACGGAGGATGAGCCGCAAACAAAGTGATCGGTGCTTGACCTTTAGGCAACCAAACCGCTCTGATGACTTCTTGTCCATTTGGCGCACGATAAACCGAAACCTCCGTGATGGGGTGTCGGCTAAGAATCATCAAATTTGAAGGGTATCCCACGTCACGTTGACCACCATAATAATGCGGATAGACATCATCCAACATGTGCAAAAGGCTGCCAACACGAGGCGTCAGTTCTTGCATTACAACCAGATCAGCAGGATGCCTCAACAGATAGTTGATGAACTGATTGATGTCTGAGTTTTCGTAAAAAAGATTGAATTGAATGACGCTCAAAGACTGCGAGCAAGACGCCACATGGCTGCGCTGCGGCGGAACAAGTAACAAGACAAACAAAATAGCGACAAAGGCAGAAAATGCACTTTGCAACCATCGGTGAGCGATAAAAAACGCCGAGGCTAAAACAACGTAAGTGAACACAATGAGGGCGGGAATCGAGGTAAGATTCTCCGCCCACCAAATATGTTCAATTTGCCTGACCGCCAGCCAAATAAGAGCGGGTAGGAGCAATATGATCCACTTAAAAACACTCGACACACGCACTGCTCGTTTCGCTATTACATATCATAAGCTTAAATGCAATTTCTCAACTCGCCAGTGCGTGAAGCGTTGATGTCGTTGATGTTAGACGTGGTGTACCGCCTCCTCGACAGGCTCTGGTTGAGCGGCCGTTTCACTGATTTCAATCTTCACCGCTGCGACTTTGAATTCAGGAATTTTCGCATGCGGGTCCGTTGCCGTAGTCGTCAAGCGGTTGACTGGCGATTCAACGAAATGGAACGGGATAAACACGACGCCTTTTTGCATTCGCTTGGTCACAAACGCATCAATTTCGATGCTGCCACGACGAGTCGACACTTTTAGGCGCTGACCATTATGGATACCAATTGCTTCGGCATCTTCAACACTGATCATCGCTCTTGGCCCAGCAAGGTTATCCAACCCTTTCGTTTTGCGCGTCATCGTACCGGTGTGGAACTGTTCTAGCACACGCCCTGTTGTAAGCACCAAAGGATACTCTTCATCAGGCAACTCCGCTGCATAACGGAACGGCACGCCCACCATTTGCCCTTTCCCTCGGGTAAATTGGGTTTGGTGCATGATACGAGTACCGTTTGGATTATTCTTGTTACTTGGCCATTGAACACCGTTCGGCGTGATCGCATCCCAACGCAACCCTGCATATTGCGGCGTTACTCGCGCGATCTCGCTAGTGATTTCAGAAACGCACTGGTAATGCCAATCGCTGCCCATTGCCTTTGCGATCGCTTGAATGATCCACCAATCTTCTTTCGCCTCACCCGGCGCTTTCACTGCCACATTAACGCGCTGCACGCGGCGCTCAGTATTGGTGAAGTGACCGGATTTTTCCGCAAATGAGCAAGAAGGCAATACCACATCGGCGTACTGCGCCGTCTCGGTGAGGAAGATGTCTTGCACGACCAAGAAGTCGAGTGCTTCCAACCCTTCAATCACGTGAGCTTGGTTTGGATCGCTCAGTACTGGGTTTTCGCCCATGATGTACATCCCACGAACTTCTCGTTTGCACGCCGCATCGATTATTTCCGTTAGGGTAAGCCCTTGCTCAGAAGGTAAGTTCGGCGCATCCCACTCAATCGCGAATTTCTGACGAACAATCGGGTTATACACTTTTTGGTATCCCGGATAACAGTTCGGCAATGCGCCCATATCACACGCACCTTGTACGTTTGATTGACCGCGCAGTGGGTTAATACCACCACCCTCAATACCGATGTTGCCACACAACAATTGCAGGTTTGCAATCGAACGAACGTTGTCGTGCCCTGTCGTATGCTGGGTAATACCCATTGAGTAATACACCGCCGTGCGTTTTGCCGTACCGATCATTCGCGCCATCGCGAAAATATCGTCCGCTTTTACGCCCGTTACTAACTCAACTTTATCGAGGTTGTACGCTGGCGACATCACCTCTTGAAGCAAGGTATCAAAGCCGTCGACGCGCTCTTCGATGTATTCTTGATCGTACCAACCATTTTTGATGATTTGCTGCATCACGCCGTTGAGCAACATAACATCCGTACCCGGTCGATGCGCTAAGTACAGCTCTGCATGTTCGGCCATGTCCACTCGTTTCGGGTCTGCCACAATCAAGCGTGCCCCGTGATGACGAATCGCCTGTTTGATATGCGAAGCGATGATCGGGTGCGCAGATGTGGTGTCAGAACCGATAATAAAGATCACATCGGAATGCTTAATGCTCGGAATGTCGTTGGTCATCGCACCACTCCCCAGCGATGCTTCAAGCCCTGTCACACTTGATGCATGACACAAACGTGCGCAGTGATCAACGTTGTTCGTACCAAGTTCACGACGGATGAATTTTTGAAACGCGTAGTTATCTTCGTTAGTGGTTTTCGCTGAAGAGAATCCGGCCAATGCGTTGCTACCAAAATCTTGCTTGATGGTCGAAAGCTTCGAAGCCACTAGCTGAATCGCTTCGTCCCAACTTGCTGGCTGCAACCAACCATCTCTACGAATCAGTGGTGTCGTTAAACGCTCTTCGCTGCTAATGAAATCAAAACCAAAACGACCTTTTACGCACAGCATACCTTGGTTAACCGGCGAATCCGCCCCTTTTACATAGCGGATTTTGTTTTGTTGCTCATCGACAAACATGGTCAACTTACAACCCACACCGCAGTAGGTACAAATGGTATCGACGGCTTTTAGCTGTTCGGTTCTGCCTTGAGAGCGGTCACGGCTGTCCACCATCGCGCCCGTTGGACATGCCTGAACACACGCCCCACATTGCACGCATTTTGAATCGCCCATGAGCGTCAAACCGTTGCAACTTGCGCCTTTTTCATCGGAGCGGAATCGTGGACGATCATCTGGTCGTAAAGCTGGTCGGCCATTTTTATCGGACACAAAACTCAACACACCATGTACCGCTTGCTCACGGCATGCTTGAATACACTGACCACAACTAATGCAGCGGTTAGCATCAAATTCAATGAACTCAGAACTGCGGTCTACTTCGTATTTGTGACGAAGATCTTTCGCTCGCAAATCGAGCCAATCTTGATGACCAATCACGCTAGCAGAGGAAACGTCCACGGAAACATCGAAATGTTGCTCGGCATGATATTCCGTTGAGTAATCTCGCAAGGCACAGTCGGTATTCGCTTGGCAACCACACTCTAAGCAGCGCGCCGCTTCTTTCATGGCCTCTTCGTTATCAAAGCCCAGCTCCACTTCAGCAAAACTCTGCTCACGCTGCGCTGGGGTCAACTCTGGCATGATTGAACGAGCAACTTTTTGGATATTTTCGAAATGAAGTGGGTCAACCTGCGCCAGTTTTTTCTCTTTACGAGAGTTGAACGCAGGTTTCGGCATGTCCGCCATATCGCCATTGAGGAACAGATCAATCGCTTTTGCCGCAACTCGCCCATCGCCCACCGCTTCAACCGCTGTTGCAGGACCACGACGAAAATCACCGATACTGAAGATATTGCCCGTACCCGTGTGCATGGTTTGAGCATCGGATTCAGATGTGTTCCAACGCGTTAGAGGAATGGAGAGCTCATCGTTTTCTAAGAAGCTGAGATCCGGCTTTTGCGATACCGCTGCAATCACGGTATCAAATGCTTCAGTAAAGAACTCACCCGTTGGTTTCGGGCTACGACGACCAGACGCATCTGGCTCACCTAACGCCATTCGTTCTAATCGAATTTCCTTCACGCGGCCGTTTTCATCCGCAATGTTTTCCGCCGGATTCGTTAAGAAATGGAACTTCACACCCTCATGTTCAGCTTCGACGATTTCGTAGTCTTCGGCCGGCATTTCGTCGCGAGTTCGACGATAGATCAAAGTGGTATCGGCACCCGCACGACGCGCCGTACGCGCACAGTCGATCGCAGTGTTACCACCACCAATCACGGCAACTTTTTTGCCCGTAACGTAGTTTTGTTCTGTAACGTAATCTTTCAGATAATCAACACCGAGGTAGCAACCGTCCAAGTCGCTACCAGGATAATTCATTTCTACCGCTTGAGACGCCCCCACAGCCAAACAGACAGCATCGTAGTCTTCACTCAATTGAGACAGCGTGAAATCAACACCAAGCTTTTTGTTGGTTTCAACTTGCATGCCGTTGCGGCACATCAGTTCGATTTCTTTGTCTAGAATGTCTTTGGGTAGGCGATATTCAGGAATGCCGTAGCGTAGCCAACCGCCTGCTTTTGGCATGGACTCAAATACGGTGACGTCATAACCTTCATTCGACAAGTAATAACCTGCCGTTAAGCCACCGGGGCCACTACCAACAACGGCGATCTTGCGATGCTTCGCTGGTTTTTTCTCTGGGACATACGCTTCATGCGCCGCTAAATCTGCGTCTGCGGCATGGCGTTTGAGTTGGCGAATGGCAATCGGCTCATCCACCAAAGAACGGCGACACTCACTTTCGCAGAATGCCGGACACACACGCCCAATCGATAACGGCATTGGTAGTGTGCGTTTAATAACTTCAATCGCTTTTTGATGATCGTTTTGCGAGATATGGTAGAGATAAGATTGGATGTCTACCCCAGCAGGACACGCCGTTTTGCATGGAGCTTCACAGTCTGCGTAGTGGTCCGTCATGATTCGGTTGAGCGCTTTTCTGCGGTGCTCACTCAGTTGTTCTGATTGTGTGACGACATTGAGACCGCGGTACACTTTGAGATCACAGGCGCGCATAGTTCCGCCACTTTCCACTTCGACCACACACAAATCACACGGAATTTTCTCGTTACTTTTGTTCATTCCGCACAGTGAAGGGATTTCGACCCCGCACACTTTGGCTGCTTCCAGAAGGGTTAGCCCCTCTTCTACAATTCTATATTTTCCATCGATGACAATTTCTATCATACAACCCCCGAAGCAGGCACACTAAACCTTACATTCTATAAGGATAAACCCTACCATGGAAAGTTCGTGTGACAAAAAACTCACTAGCGAGATATTTCTTAGCGATTAATATGTCCAATTGACTTTAAGATGTAGAACTCATTATCTCGAAGTGGGGTCGGTATAATCCTTGACTTTACCCCTAGGGTAACCTTTATTATTTAGTGGTTACTCGATATATAAGCTCATTTTGACTGGAAACCGTATGCGTCTGAAATCATTGCATACAATTTGGCTAACGTTATGTACAACGCTGATACTGCTGGTATCTAGCGTGGTAAATAGTGCGCCTTTAATGAGCCTAAAAATGATGTCGAGTGATGCCATGATGTCTGCTCACATGACGGAAATGGCAAGCGAGAACGATCACTGCGGCTCCCCGAGTATGAGCATGGAGATGGCCTCATCGTTGAGCTCCGACTCTGCAGAGATTACCATGAGCTGTGTTGATGGCTCCGGTATGATCCACAATTGCTGTACAGCATCTTGCTCATTCGTTTTTGTCCCATTACCAGTCACTGACAGCCAGCTCTCCCCATTGGCTTGTCGCGCATCCATTGCCTCAGAAATTACCGCACCAGTGGTACAAGTCACCCATGATTTGTATCGGCCTCCGATAGTTTAATCCATACAAAGCATTCGACCCTGCATCGCTTTGCAGGCAGTTTCTTTGCGCCCAACTGATAGCGTGCTCACCTCAGCTATTCGCTCGTAACTCCATTTGTTACCTGCTATTTAGCGATAAAAAAGTGCGTCATCCGTTTGGCAAATACCAACGCTCTCCCGCTCGGTTCAATCGATCCCGAAACGCAAAAGAGCTTGGTATCAATTTGGATGTAAATTATGGAATTCAACCCAAATCGCTTAGTGGCACCAGTATGCTCACTGGCTCTGGTTGCCCTACCTGCTTTCAATGTGGTGGCACAATCGCCAGCCAATACGAAAGCACAACAAGAAGCGCAAGCTCAGTCAACCAATGAGCTAGCAAACCTCATTAGCGTTGCGTTGAGCAACGATGGCAACCGTAAGCAGTTCTATGCTCAATCGGAAGCGATGCGTGAAACAGGCGTAGCCAACGCAACCTTGATGGACCCGAAACTGAAAGTCGGTTTTGGCGGTTTGCCTGTCGATAGCTTCAAATTTGACGAGGATCCGATGACCAATATCTCCGTCGGTTTGATGCAACAGTTCGAACGTGGCTCGACGCTCGATCTTCAACAAAAGAAAGCCAATCAACAAGCCGATGGTTTGTCTCTGCAAGTTCACGCACGGGAGCTTGAAGTGGCAAACAGCATGACTCAGCTTTGGTTGGAGCTGGGCTATCAGCAGAAAGCAGAGCAAATTTTGCTAGAAAACCGTCGGCTAATGACGGAAATGGAAAACTTCATTCAAACCAATTACTCAATCGGCAAAAGCGAAGCGCAAGATTTATTGAATGCACAGCTTCAAGTGAGTAAGTTGGATGAAAAGCTGCAAGCCAACGCACAAATGCAGCGCCGTTTGGTCTCGCAACTCTCAGAATGGCTGGGCTCTGACTGGCTCAATACCTATACCCAAAACGGACGCTCAACACTTCAAGCCAGCAACACACTGACTTGGGCGTCATTAAACCAAAAGTTGTCTGCAAATAACGAAACGACCAAGCACTACCAACAGTTGAGTGAGCACCCGATGGTGAAAATGGCAGACGTAAGTATTTCTGCCAATGAAACTCAAGTGGACATTGCAGAGCAAGCTTACACGCCTCAATTCGGTGTGGAAGTGATGTACGCCTATCGTCAAGCCAACAATATGAAAGGCGAACCTGCATCGGATTTGGTGAGCGCGTATCTAACAATGGACATTCCCCTGTTCACTGGCAATCGCCAAGACCGCAACTTAGCCGCCGCTCAGTATCAAGTGGGGGCTGCTCGCTCACAAAAAGATACGTTACTGACTCAGATGAACGCGAAGGTCAACACATTGCTGGTTGATCGCGCCAACTTGAGTCAGCGTTTAGAGCGTTATCAATCCACCTTACTTCCCCAAGTTCAAGCTCGTATTCACGCGGTAGAAAGGGGTTATCAAAACAACACCGCACAGTTTAACGACGTGATCATGGCAAGCACAGACGAGCTGGCGCTAAAGCTCGAACAGCAACGTCTTATTACCGATTTAAACATCGTAAACAGCAACTTAGCGGCTTTATTGGGTGGTTTCGAATATCAAGTATCCGCACCCAACATCACGACTGAAGCAAGCGCGAACTAAAACAAAACATGAGAGAACCCAAGTTTGGGGACGATGGCGAATGCACACCAATAAACAATCAACATCGCTGTCATGCCTCATGGGGAAAATAAGGTATTAGGAATGAGTTCAAATTCAATCAAGATAGCAACCATCGCTCTGCTTGTTGGCGGGGCACTAGGGTTTGGCGTTAATCAGTACCTATCTGGTGCAAACCACGACATGAGTGGCTCAGGCGCTAACGCTGCAAGCAGCTCAAACGAGCCACTCTATTGGGTTGCTCCAATGGATCCAAATTATAAGCGCGACAAACCGGGCAAATCGCCAATGGGCATGGACTTGATCCCAGTGTACGCTGAAGATCTCGCGGGTGAACAAGACAAACCCGGCACGGTAAAAATTGACCCATCAGTTGAAAACAACTTAGGTGTAAAAACTGCTCAAGTCTCTTTAGAGCAACTTTCACCTCGGATTGAAACTGTCGGCTATATCGCGTTTGACGAAAGTCATTTGTGGCAAACCAACGTTCGCGTGGCCGGCTGGGTTGAAAAGCTTTACATCAATGCCGTGGGTGAAAAGGTCAAAAAAGGCGATGTGCTGTTCACGCTGTACTCGCCTGAGCTAGTCAAAGCACAAGAAGAGCTGCTGAACGCCTACCGAACTGGGCGTAATGGCCTGGTGAAAGGCGCGGCAGAACGTTTAGTGACACTGGGTGTTGATCGTTCTCAAATCAGAGCCATCACTCAACGCGGGAAAGCATCGCAAACTATTGAAATTAAAGCTCCGGAAGATGGCGTCATCGCGAGTTTGAACGTTCGTGAAGGTGGTTACCTATCCCCTGCTCAAGCGGTAATCAGCGCGGGCCCACTTGAAAACGTATGGGTGGATGCCGAAGTATTTGAGCGCCAAGCTCACTGGATGAAAGCAGGAAGTAGCGCCACTATGACGCTTGATGCTATTCCAGGCAATGAATGGAAAGGGGTTGTCGACTACGTATACCCTATTCTGGATCCTAAAACTCGTACCTTGCGTGTACGCCTCAAGTTCCCTAACCCGAATGGCGATCTTAAACCTAATATGTTTGCCAACATTGCCCTTCAACCAGTCACTGATAACGCAGTTATGACGATTCCTAAGTCTTCCGTTATTCGATCCGGCGGTATGACCCGAGTCGTGTTGTCTGAAGGCGATGGTAAATACCGCTCAACGCGCATCAAAGTTGGGCGTGAAGCCGACGACAAAATCGAGGTGCTACAAGGTCTGTCTCAAGATGATCGCATCGTAACCTCTGCACACTTTATGTTGGATTCGGAATCGAGCCAAACGGCTGATCTATCCCGTATTTCATCACCTACTGAAGCCAAAGTAGAAACAGTTTGGGCTAAGGGTGAAATCACCGATGTGATGAAAGATCACCGTATGTTGACCATTAATCATCAGCCCGTAGCAGAGTGGGATTGGCCGGGTATGGTCATGAACTTTACCCTCGCAGATGACGTTGATGTGGGCACTCTGCAAAAAGGCCAAGCTATCGAGTTTGAAATTCAGAAAACAGAGTCCGGTCAATATGAAGTCGTTGATTACAAAGCCGATGACAGCGTTGTCGTGACTGACGTATGGATTACCGGAGATATCAGCATGTTGATGGCGGATTTTGGGATGATAACTCTCAACCACCTCCCAGTTGCAGAATGGAACTGGAAGGCAGGAGAGATGAACTTCTCTGTGGGTGATGAAGTGGATCTATCCGGATTCAAAGAAGGTCAGAAAGTCCGATTTCTAGTTGAAAAACAAGGAGCTGACTACGTCTTGAAGCAACTTGAAGCGGTTGAGGGCTAACTATGATTGGAGCAATAATCCGCTGGTCGATCAAAAACCGTTTCATGGTTTTGATCGCAACCTTAGCGCTTGTTTTAACCGGACTTTACAGTGTAAAGAATACACCTGTAGACGCCATTCCGGATCTTTCTGATGTTCAGGTGATCATCAAAACAAGCTACCCAGGCCAAGCACCTCAAGTAGTTGAAGATCAAGTTACTTACCCGCTAACCACCGCCATGCTCGCCGTACCAGGAGCGGAAACCGTTCGTGGTTATTCATTCTTTGGTGACTCATATGTTTATATCATTTTTAACGATGATACCGACATGTATTGGGCACGTTCGCGCGTTTTAGAGTACCTAAGCCAAGTAGCACCTAAATTACCACCGAGTGCAAAACCGACATTAGGACCAGACGCAACGGGAGTGGGCTGGGTCTACAGCTATGTACTACAAGATAAAACTGGCAACCATGATCTTGCTGATCTGCGTAGTATGCAAGACTGGTTCTTGAAATATGAGCTGCAAACCGTCGATGGCGTCTCTGAAGTCGCAACCGTTGGCGGTATGGTGAAGCAATATCAAGTTCAGATTGACCCAGCTAAGCTACGTGCTTACAACCTGACACTGCAACAAGTGAACATGGCGATCCAAAACGGCAATCAGGAAACGGGTGCCTCTGTTGTTGAAGTAGCAGAAGCGGAACATATGGTTCGCACTACAGGTTACCTAACGAGTATTGAGGATATTGAATCACTCCCGCTCAAAGTGACAGAGAAAGGTACACCGCTCTTACTGGGCGACATTGCCGACATCAACTTAGGTCCGCAAATGCGTCGCGGCATCTCTGAGCTTAACGGCGAAGGTGAAGCGGTTGGTGGAGTAATTGTCATGCGATTCGGCGAAAACGCGAGTGAAGTCATCAGCAAAGTAAAAGACAAACTTGAAGATTTACAGCGCAGCTTACCGGATGGTGTAGAAATCGTGCCTACTTACGATCGCTCCACGCTGATTAACGCTGCCGTAGAAAACTTGTGGAAGAAATTGGCGGAAGAATTCATTGTCGTGGCGATTGTTTGTGCCCTCTTCCTATTTCACATCCGTTCGTCTTTGGTGATCGCTCTGAGCTTGCCCGTCGGTATTTTATCCGCGTTTATCGTCATGCATTCTCAAGGCATTAATGCCAACATCATGTCGCTCGGGGGGATTGCCATCGCCATCGGTGCTATGGTGGATGGTGCCATCGTAATGATAGAAAACGTCCACAAGCATATTGAACGAACGCCTCTCACGGATAAGAACCGCTGGCAAGTGATTGGCAAAGCCGCTGAAGAAGTGGGCGCGCCCCTGTTCTTCTCACTGCTTATCATCACGTTAAGCTTTGTGCCAGTATTTGCATTGGAAGGTCAAGAGGGCAAGATGTTCTCCCCTCTCGCCTTTACTAAAACTTATGCAATGGCCGCAGCGGCAGGTTTGGCAATTACCCTCGTACCTGTGCTCATGGGTTATTTCATCCGTGGCAACGTATTACCAGAGCATAAGAATCCAGTAAATAGAGGCTTAATTGCGCTGTATCGCCCGTTACTGAATACCAGCCTCAAGTATCCTAAGAGTATGATCGTTATCGCTTTAGGTCTAATGGCGTCAGCTTACTATCCAACCAGTCAACTGGGTAGCGAGTTCATCCCACCATTGGATGAAGGCGACTTGATGTACATGCCGACTACGTATCCGGGAATCTCGATTGGTAAAGCACGTGAACTAGTTCAGCAAACTAACAAACTGATCAAAACCGTACCGGAAGTCAAAACGGTTTGGGGCAAGATTGGCCGTGCAGAAACGGCTACCGACCCTGCGCCACTCACTATGATTGAAACTGTTATTCAGCTAAAACCTCACGATCAATGGCGTGAAGGCGTGACGACAGAGTCGTTACGCAAAGAGTTCGATGAACTGATTCAGTTCCCGGGACTCACCAACGCATGGGTAATGCCGATCAAAACGCGTATCGACATGCTTGCGACGGGCATTAAAACGCCAATTGGGATCAAAATCGCAGGCCCAGACCTGAAAGAGATCGAAAAAATTGGTGCTCAGCTGGAACCTATTCTTAATAGCGTTCATGGCACTTCATCTGTATATGCGGAACGTGTCGCGGGTGGCCGTTACGTAACGATTGATATCAAACGCCGCGCTGCTGCGAGATATGGCTTAAGCATCAAAGACGTTCAGCAAGTCATCTCAACCGCTGTTGGGGGTATGAATGTTGGAGAAACCATTGAAGGCTTGGAACGCTACCCGATTAACGTTCGCTACCCGCAAGATTACCGTGACTCGGTTGTTAAACTGCAAAACCTACCACTGGTAACCCCCAACGGCGCACGCATCGCACTCGCAGACGTGGCAGATATTCGTTATGAAGATGGTCCACCGATGATCAAAACCGAAAACGCGCGTCCAAACGGTTGGGTTTTCGTGGATATCGAAGGTCGTGACCTAGGCTCATACGTCGTGGAAGCACAACAAGTAGTAGCAGATCAACTTGAATTACCTGCGGGTTATTCGCTGGCTTGGTCAGGTCAGTACGAATACATGGAACGCGCCAAAGACCGCTTAAGTGTCGTAGTACCAATCACTATTGCGATCATCATGATGCTACTTTACTTCAGCTTTCGCCGTGTAGGTGAGGTGCTGATCATCATGCTGACGCTGCCTTTAGCAATGGTTGGTGGCTTATGGCTGATGCATTATCTGAACTACAACTTCTCTATTGCCGTGGGGGTTGGGTTTATCGCCCTCGCCGGCGTTGCGGTGGAGATAGGCGTCATCATGCTGGTGTATCTCAACCAAGCGTGGCACCACCGAAAACTGGATGCAGAAGAGAAACAACGACCGCTTCAAGCGCGAGATCTTACAGACGCAATTCGCGAAGGCGCTGGCTTGCGTGTGCGGCCTGTCATGATGACCGTATTAACGGTAATCATTGGTCTTATTCCAATCATGTACGGTGAGGGGACAGGCTCTGAAGTGATGCAACGCATCGCTGCACCGATGATTGGTGGCATGGCCTCTGCCCTGCTGTTAACACTGCTTGTGTTACCCGCCATCTTCAAGCTGTGGAAACAGCGTGAAGTGAAATCAACTCAACACCAAGACAAATAATAACGAGCGCCATTATTCAGAGAGTAATGGCGCGATAGCTCATTGATAGTAAAGGAAATCAACATGAAAAAGACTCTTATCACTCTTGCTCTAACCATGGTATCGAGTGGCGTATTTGCTCAAATGGATAACTCAAACATGAACCACGAAAATATGGAGCATGGTCAAATGGAACACGGTTCCATGAACATGGATAAAATGACGATGGATCATGGAAAAATGGACCACGGTAAAATGGATCATTCAGGTATGAGCGGCATGCCGGGCATGTCAGCGGTTGGTATGCCTGCAAATGGCGCAAAACCAGACAAAGTCGTTCATGTACTCTTAACGGATGATATGAAAATTACATTCAAAAAAGACGTGACAATAGAACCGGATGATGTGGTTCAATTTGTGGTAATGAATACTGGCAAAATCAATCACGAATTTACCATTGGTTCAGCAGAAGAACAGCTTAAACACCGTGAAATGATGAAAACCATGTCTGGCGATCACATGCATGACTCCGGCAATGCTGTCACAGTTGAACCAGGCAAAGCGAAACAACTCCTGTGGCACTTCCATGGCGATAAAAATGTAGAGTTCGCGTGTAATATTCCCGGTCATGCAGAAGCCGGCATGGTCAAAAAAGTGGAACTGTAGTGAGACCGGATTAACGCATTAACACGGTTCATAGACGTTAAATGTAAATACAAAAGGAGCTGATTCAGCTCCTTTTTATTTCACCCCAGATACTAGATTATCGCATCACAAACAGCTCTTCATGATAGTGATGTTCTGTATCAAAACGATATGCCTCTAACTCTTTTTTCAGGGTTCGAGAAAATACCTCCGGTCCACAGAAATAAAACTCATAACGCGATAAATCGCCGCATTCCTTCGCAATTTGTTCAACATTAAGTCGAGGTGAAATCGCAGTATCTATCACGTTCAGTTTCACTTGTGCCTGACGCGCAGCATTCCACAGTTCATCCACTAAATGACTATCTAAGCCACGTGTGCAATAAAACAAATGCACTGGCGGATGTCTTTTTAACGCTTCCAATGAAGATAAGATAGCAAAGAACGACGCTATCCCGACACCACCAGCAACCCAAACTTGCGGCTTGTTGACATCAAACTCTAAACGCCCATACGGTCCTTCAACAACAACCTCATCGCTCGCTTTCACGCGCTGGTACAAATTGGTCGTGAAATCGCCTAGCTCTTTGATCAAAAAGCGAATCTCTGGATCGTGCTCACCTGAAACAATCGTAAACGGATGCGGATCTTCATTACCAAAACGAACATAAGCAAACTGCCCGGCTTTGTGTCCTTGCCAAGGTTTTCCTTGACCGTTATTGCTTGGCGCCAAAACCAGCTCCATCACGCGCGCTTGAGGGAAGTAGCGAGTCGACACCACTTTGGCGGGATAGCGATTCGCTCGTCCGACAAAGCCAAACAAGCTATAAACGGCAGCCGCAGAGCCCATCAATGCAAAACCAAAAGCGATAAAATGAATGGGATCGCCCCAGTACGCGTGCTTGATCAGCAAAACGGAGTGAACAGCAACCATCAAATACACCACCGCCATTAAACGATGGGATAACTTAAACGGTTTGTATTTAACAACAGTCCAGAGTGACACTGCCAGCAATACCAATAGCAAATAAAAGCCCCACTCACCTAAATCCAAGCCTATATCACGCAGTTCTTTAACCCATAACTCCAAACCAACGAAGTTATTGCCTGATGGCCCCTCTCCAGTGTGTTTTACTGGTTTTTCCAACCAACCAGCAGCAACGAGCCACTTCGGCACTTTATACATAAGCCAATGGATCACCCCCAAACTGACACCTGCTATGCCTAGCCACTTGTGTACTCGATATGCCTTGTCCATGCCATGAACCCATTGCTCTATCACAGGTAAGCGCAGCGCCAGCACCATCGCAATAGACATCAAAGCTAACGACAAAACACCAGAATATTGAATAAGCGCGGAGCGCCATTGGAAGAATTGGGTCGAGGAAAGCAGTTGCGGTTCACTCATCCACCACAACACAGACACGGCGGCAATTATCATCCATACAAAATTTCGTACAGTTTTCATGAACATCACTCTCAAATTGACGACAACTCTAGTTTAGTTTTTCTAGCGTAATGCAACGTCAATATTCGTAAAGTTGAGTAAACCCACCATATACCTAAGGTCAATAACAAACTTGGAGGTATTGCGCAGAATCCTACAAAAAATAGACATGGATTTAACAGTGGTTAGAGTATTCGCTCGTTATAGTTTGCGTAACATCGCCACAGTGCGAACCAAAACCAAAATGAAGAACACGACGCATGAAAAAGTTATTTTTGTTGGCTGGGCTAATGGTTTGCTCAACCCTAAGTTACTCTTCCCAACTGAATGAAGACATTTCTCTCATCGAACAACAAACCTCAAGCAGAATTGGAGTCTCGGTTTGGGATACGCAAACCGATGAGCGCTGGGATTACCGTGGCGATGAACGCTTCCCACTCATGAGCACATTCAAAACCTTGGCTTGCGCCACAATGCTAAGTGATATGGACAGCGGTAAGCTAAGTAAAAATGCGACCGCGAAAGTCGATGAGCGCAGCATCGTTGTGTGGTCTCCAGTGATGGACAAACTCGCAGGCCAAAACACACGCGTAGAACACGCTTGTGAAGCTGCGATGTTGATGAGTGATAATACTGCTGCCAACTTAGTATTGAATGAAATCGGCGGCCCTAAGGCCGTGACAATGTTTCTGCGAACTATTGGTGATAAAGCGACGCGCCTAGATAGATTAGAACCACGTTTGAACGAAGCGACACCGGGAGACAACCGCGACACAACCACACCTAACGCCATGGTAAACACTCTGCGAACCTTGATTGAAGGAGAAACGTTGTCTTACGAGTCTCGCGTGCAATTAAAAATCTGGATGCAGGACAACAAGGTTTCAGACTCGTTAATGCGTTCAGTATTACCAACAGGTTGGTCTATCGCCGACCGCTCTGGTGCGGGTGGTCACGGTTCGCGTGGTATTAACGCAATCATATGGAAGGAAAACCATCGTCCTGTTTACATTAGTATCTATGTCACAGAAACCGAGCTATCACTGCAAGCCAGAGACCAGCTCATCGCGCAAATCAGTCAGTTGATTTTACAGAAATACAAAGATAATTAATTCACTGCGTACATATTTACTTTCCTAAGTTTACCCTCTTTGCCCTTCTCTTCCCTGAAGGGCTTTCCTATTCTTTGGTTCTACCTCAAAAACACCCCTTATTGAGTAATGACTTACTTATAAATAGGTATAACATTTATTCATTTAGGCGTGAGTTAACGCCCACATTAAGCAATTGAACACACATAGATGGCGATAAATAAACCATAATCTTACGTAGAAACGCATTTTTCTTGAAAATAGCTTCGTGTAACTTATTGTTGGTATTTGCAACATCGCAAGGAGATGTCTATTGAGACTTGAAAGAACTTTTAACCCTGATGACTTATCGATGCAGAACATGGAAAGTCCGATCTGTATGCCGATAGGGTTTGTTCACTTTTTAGCTCAATCGGAAACATTGCAGCAAGTGCTTGATACGGTCGCAGAATGGATAAATCGTATATTCAATTCCGACCGCGCGAGTATCACGCTTTATGAAAATGATGATCATCTGAAGGTCTACTCTTTCTCTGGTAATAAAGCGATTCCGGCTGAATTCTTGGTACCTATTCACCGAGCTTTTGTTGGCCGAGTGTTCAAAAAGCAACAACTGATGATCTGTGACGATGTCACTCAATCTGATGAGGTCGATTGTGTGATGCTGGCATCCAATGGCATGGGGACGTGTATGGATGCACCTTTAATGCACGGTAAAGTCTGTTTGGGCACGCTTAATGTTGCACATCATCAAACGCACACTTATACAAACGAACAAGCGGCACAGCTTCAGTGCATTGCTAACTGGATTGCTTTAAACATTGCTCTTCATATACAAATTATGAAAATGGAGCATCTTGCCACAACGGATGATCTGACTGGCATTCCAAACCGCAGAGAATTCATGCGACAAATCGAAAGCCGCTTGACTGAATACCGCACCCAAGGCATTGACTTCCATGTTGCTATTCTAGATTTAGACAACTTTAAGAGCCTTAATGATCGGTTTGGTCATGATGCTGGCGATAAATCGCTGATCCATGCAGTCAACACCATTCAAAGTCATCTACTTGACTGTGACTTACTTGCCAGAGTTGGCGGTGAAGAGTTTGCCATCGTACTAAGAAGCCGGTCATCGCAAGAAGCCCTAAACACATTAGAAACGATTCGCAATGCGCTAGAAACTACGACGATTCAACACTCAGGTCGTGATATGAGCTTTACCGCTAGTATTGGTGTAACTCAAGTCTGTAGCTTGGATGACTCGTTTGAACCACTCGTAAAACGCGCCGACTTAGCCCTTTACAAAGCCAAAGAAACCGGTAGAAACCGTGTTGAGGTTCATAAAACAGAAGAAAACTAGAAAAGAGAGTGATAAAAAAGGTAGCGACTTGTTGCGCTACCTTTTATAAATTCTAACCCGCCTAAAATAAGTAATAGAACTTTAAGCCAGTTTAGAAATAAGAGTGAGCAAATTTAATTATGCTTTCTTAAGATCTTTAGCTGGGTAAGTTAGCGTTTTCTCACCTGCTTTTACGTGTGTGTAAAAACCGCCACTGCTTAAACCTGTAACAACCATTTCGCCAAGATCGATACCTTTAGTCGCTACTACTACGTCACCGATTGAAAACATATTGAATACCTTGTTTATTTAGATTAAGACACTAAGTCGTTGCGCGGTATTTAATATGATATTAGGCAAACCACCTAATCGAATTTTTTATCGTAAAGATTAATTTTTATTTGGCGTGAACTCTAAGTTTCCATATTGAAAAAACCACAATATTTCCCAAAAACAGATGCGCTATTCTTGTTAAATACGTTAAGATTTTCTAGCATCAATTGCGGAGGTTTACTCCGCCTCATTGGAGATAAATGATGAAGAAAGGCCTAAAAATGCGTGCACTAGAACGCTCTGATTTGCGCTTTATTCACGAACTAAATAACAACCGAAATATCATGGCCTACTGGTTCGAAGAGCCTTATGAATCTTATGATGAGCTCGAAGAACTGTACCGAAAACATATACATGATGACGCAGAAAGACGCTTTGTGGTTGAAGATGAAGACGGCATAGTGATTGGATTGGTCGAACTTATTGAGATCAACTACATTCACCGAAGCGCTGAGTTTCAGATAATCATCGCCCCAGAGCATCAAGGACGAGGTTATGCGACAGAGATGATTAATCGTGCATTGGATTACTCCTTCTCGATTCTTAATCTACGTAAAATATACTTATTGGTCGCAGTGGATAATGAAGTCGCTATTCATTTATATAAGAAATGTGGTTTTATTGAAGAAGGCCATTTAGTAGAAGAATACTTTATTAACGGAGCCTATAGCGATGTTAAGCGCATGTATATATTAAAACACCAATATCAGAAAAAGATCGAAGAAAAGAACGCGATTCACTAATTTATTCCATCAAAGTAAAAACGCAGCCATCGTTGCTGCGTTTTCAATTTACTCAAATTGATATTGGTAAGATAATGCGACGCGCCTATCTGCCTCATCTAAATACGTGTTGTTGTCCATGACAAACGTCATTACGTTAAACGAGTGACGTTTATTCACGAGATAACCAAGGCCGATACCACCAAAGAAGCCTTTGTAGTTCTCTCCTTCACTGTTTTCTGAGCCGTAAGTGCCTGCTGCGAAGCTGATTAACGTCAGTTCTTTGGTAAACGATTTCAGCGCAAATGCGCCAACGTAGCCGCTGCTGCCTGAAGAGCTCATCATATTGAAGCCATTCTCTGCACTTGGAGTGCCCGTAAAGTTAGGCTCGCTACAGTGGCTACTTTCTGCACCGTCACAAACAGGAACATCACCAGTGTTGTACGTATAGCCTGCCATTGGGAAAATTTGGAAGCCTGCTGGCTCAATCCCGAAATAACTTAGCGGCATAAAGGTACCAACGCTGTAGTTGGTTTGATCCGCGCCGTTTACGTATTCATTTTTACCGAAGTTGAAGTTCACGATACCGACCGGAAACAACCACGAGCCACCAATACGCCACTCGCTCGCATCATCATTGATACGCAGGTTAATTTTGCGCGCTTGGTCAAGCGCAAGTGAGCCCGAGAATGAGATGTTTTGATCATCAAAATCGTAGTTGTTTGCGTAAGACGCGCCAAATTTCGTGATGACTTTTGTTGGGTCATCCGCCAACTTGTTTTTATTGTCTTTTACTCGATGCTCGGCACCATGAGCCAGCGTACTGACCAACAAAGTCGTACACACTAACGCTAGTTTATTTTTCATTTTTTAGTCCTTTGAGATGTTGAATACCCGCACTTAGCTGCGCAGATACTTTTTGAATCATCACTCACTGGATGTGACAGAAGCGCCCTAACTACCTTAGGTGGCATGGCAACATCCAGTGCAGGTAGTTAGGGTAGAATGGCCTGTAAGGAAGGCGTTTTAGCGATTAGGAATGATTAGTTTTTCCAGTTGTAGCTCATGCTCATGAAGTACAGAGCAGGCTCATCAAAGCCAGCTTGTAAGCGTGGCGTTTCTGTTTCTGAAGACTCCATCAAGACCGCTTCAAACGCGAAACCAATTGAGTTTTCTGAATCCAATTTGTAATCAATGCCTGTACCAATGCGGTACGCCTTGCCAGTAGGGACGGTAATGTCACCGTTTGATTTGCTCTCATACATGCTGGTATCGAATGCAAAGCCTGCATTCCACATCATTTTTTCATTCAGTTTGTACTGAGTACCCAATGCGATTTGGTAAGTGTCTTGTGTCTCTACATCGACCAAATCTGCAGCCTTAAGCGTGGTTGTGTATTCGCTCCAGTCTTGCCAGTTCACGTTCCACATCACCGCTAGGTCATCATTCACTTCGTGGTAAGCACTGAAGATCAGTTGTTGCGGAGCAATGGAGTTGCTGTTGTCGAATTCAAATTCGGTTTCAGAAGAGTAAGATAGACCAAGACGCGTGCCTGGTGTTGCCTCATAAAGCACACCTACTCGGCCATTAACCTGAGTATTTTGGTCTTCGTCTAAGTATTTTTTATGCACGCCAGAGCTAGCCAACGTCCCTTCTACTTCATACATACCGTACTGAATGCCAAGCGCTGCACCCACAGACCAGTGATCATTGATGCGGTAAGAAGCGGAAGGTTGAATGGTTAAGGCTTGCGTCGTTGCTGTAGGAATATCTAAATGATTATTCAAAAGACCTTCGTACTCTAGGCCAAGACCGTAGTTGCCATATAAACCAATACCCAGCGTCCATTTGTCGTTTACTTGTTGGCTGTAAAATGCCGACGCCATAGGAACAAAACCAATTACGTTGCCCGCATCGCCAGTCATCGTGTCTAGTTGCGCGTCACCGTAAAGGCCAATCAGGTTACCAGAGAAAGATTTACCAGAAACATTCGCCAGACCAGCCGGGTTTGCTGCCATTACTGAGGCATCTTGCGCACGAGCCGCCATACCAGCGGATGCCAAACCAATATCCGATGCTGTTGTTTCGTAAAGGTATAACCCACCCGCTTGCGCAGCAGCACACGTCAGTAGAGAGCTCGCTACGACGATTTTTGAAAGATTTTTCATGCTAAAACCTATTATTGTTTGGGGAACCCACGCTGCGACGGTGGTTGTATATCAATGAAAGGCATTGGCCAATCGCACACAGCGTGGGGGTGTTGTGGAGTCAGTCAGTTGAAATCAGCGTTATTGCTCGCTCACCTCAAGTTCAGTGGGTTTCTTTCGCTTAAACTTCTCGCGCAGAGATTGCATCATCACGAAGAACACCGGCGTCAGTAACGTGCCTACAAACGTAGAGAGAATCATGCCGCCGAATACCGCAAAGCCCAGTGAGTGACGAGATGCCGCACCAGCACCCGATGCAATCACCAACGGGAATACCCCCCAGATGAAGGCGAACGCAGTCATCTGTACTGCACGGAAACGGATTCGAGCAGCTTCTTTGGCAGCATCAATGATGGATAAGCCCTTTTCTTCTCGCAGAACTTTGGCAAATTCCACGATAAGAATCGCCACTTTGGCGGACATACCGATCAAGATGACCACACCAATCTGCACGTACAAATCGAACGGTTGTCCCACCAGTAATAACGTCCCCATTGCGCCGAGAATCGCGACTGGAACCGCCATCATTACCGCAGCAGGAATGGTCCAACTTTCGTACTGAGCCACCAAGAACAAGTAGGTGAACAGCAAAGACAATGCGAACGCGATTGGTGCCATGTTGCCTGCTTTCATCTCTTGGTAAGTCATGCCTGACCACTCGTACGAGTAACCACTTGGCAAAGATTCTGCAGCCAGTTTTTCAATGGCTTTTACGACATCACCCGAGCTGTAGCCTGGCGCTGGCGCACCGTTCACGGTTGCAGAACTGAACATGTTGTAGTTCGACAAGGTATCAGGGCCGAAGATCGGCTTCACTTTCACTAGCGTTGCCAGTGACACCATTTTTCCAGAGCTTGAACGAACAAACAGATGGTTGATGTCGTCGATGTTGTCACGGTATTGCTCTTCTGCTTGCACTTTCACTTGGTACGAACGACCAAACAAGTTGAAGTCAGAAATGTAGGCGCCGCCCAACTGTGCTTGCAGTGTGCTGAAGATTTCATTCAACGGTACGCCCATCGAAATCGCTTTATCGCGGTCAATATCGATGTAACGTTGCGGAATGTTCGCACGGAAAATCGAGAACGCACGCGCCACTTCAGGCAGTTGATTGATTTGGGCAACAAAATCAGCGGTTGTTTTTGCCAACTCTTGTGGAGAACGGCCCAAGTTGTCTTGCAGCACAAGGTTGAAACCATCCACCGCACCCATGCCTTTGATTGCCGGCGTCGCGAAAACGAACGAAGCGGCATCTGGCGTTGAGTTCAGCATTTGGTTAACTTTGTTCATCAACGCACGTTGGTGTAGCTCAGGGTCTTTACGTTTGCTCCAGTTATCCAGTTTGATGATCAACATGCCCGAGTTTGGAATCGACGCCATGTTAATTACCGAGAAGCCCGCAACCGAAACCACGTTCTCCACACCTTCCATCTGTTTTAGCTCATCAACGTACTTCTTCATTAATGGTGCAGTACGCTGCAATGCTGCTGCGTCTGGCAAACGCATTTCGACCATGAACACGCCTTTATCTTCGTTCGGTACGAAAGAAGAAGGTACGGTCATGAACGCAAATGCCAGCACCGCAATAAGCGCGCCATAAACACCGATACTCAGCACAATACGACGGCTCAAGAAACCAACTAAACCTTGGTATTTGCGCGTTATTGCTTCAAAACCGCGGTTAAACGCACGCAAAGGCGCAATAGGTTGCGAGTGAGTAGATTTCAACATCAACGCACAAAGCGCAGGCGTTAACGTCAATGCGTTGATCGCAGAGATCAGTACCGATACACAGATGGTGACCGCGAACTGGTTGAACATTCGACCAGAAATACCCGGCAATAGCGCAACCGGTACGAATACCGCCAACAAAATAAGCGTTGTTGCCAATACTGGACCCGTCACTTCTTTCATGGCTTGGATCGTGGCCGGAATCGGGTCTAAATGCTCTTCATAGATAACCCGCTCCACGTTCTCCACCACGATGATCGCATCGTCCACCACGATACCGATGGCGAGGATCAAGCCAAACAACGAGATCGTGTTAATGGTCATGCCCATAACGCCCATGATTGCGAACGTCGCAATGATGGAAACCGGAATCGCTAAGGTTGGAATGATGGTCGCTCGCCAGTTCTGCAAGAAAACGTACACAACGAAGGTGACAAGAAGTACCGCAATCACCAGTGTCTCGTACACTTCATCAATCGATGTCTCTACGTATTCGGTAGAGTCATAAGCGATGTCGTAGACCAAATCATCTGGGAACGATTTCTCGTACTCTTTCATGGCCTCTTTCACGCGTTCCATCACGTCTAGCGCGTTCGCTGTCGGCAACTGGTACAAGGCCAGAACGGCGGCTGGTTCGTTATTCATACGACCATCAGCTTCGTAACCTTGTGCGCCAACTTCCACACGAGCCACATCTTTCAAGCGAATCAAAGAACCTTTCTTGCTCGCGCGGATGATGATGTTCTCGAACTCTTCTGCAGAAGTAAGGCGGCCTTTGGTTTGCAAAACATATTGATATTGCTGGTCACCCGGAGCTGGCATACCACCGATCTTACCCGCCGCCACTTGGATGTTTTGCGTTTTAATTGCGCCAATAACATCGCTAGCAGAAAGCTTCAAGGTGGCCAGTTTATTTGGGTTCAACCAAATACGCATTGAGTAGTCTTTCTTACCCAGCAGCGTAATGTCACTCATACCTTCGATACGTTTTAGACGCTCAACAATATTGAGATCCGCGTAGTTAGAAAGGTAGATACTATCGTGAGACTGTTTCGGAGAACGCAGTGTAATAACGCCCAACATGTCGGAAGATTTCTTCTTAACCGTCACACCGATTTGGTTTACTTCTTGTGGGAGAGAAGACGTCGCTTGCGCCACCAAGTTGTTCACACGAACCTGCGCCATATCGCCATCTGCGCCTACTCGAAAATAGATACGTAGTGTGTATGAACCATCGTTACCAATCACAGAAGACATGTAAATCATGTCTTCAACGCCGTTGACTTTGGCTTCTATCGGCTGTGCAACCGTCTTTTTAACCACGTTCGCGTTTGCACCCGGATACATGGTGCTCACCGTAATTACCGTCGGAGAGATTTGAGGATACTCAGAAATTGGCAAGACTTTCAGGGCGATCATACCCATCAATGTCATCGCCAGTGAGATCACCAAAGCAAACTTCGGCCGGTGAATGAAAAATTTACTTAACATCAGTACTCACTCAGCCTTGTTCACTCTGTAGTTCAACGTCTTTCACCGTTGCACCCGGACGCACTTTTTGAAGACCATTGACGATGACTTTTTCGTTAGCCGCCAAACCAGTCAGCACAGCACGTTTCACACCGTAGGTCTGACCGAGTTCAACGTTACGACGTGACACCACGTGATCATCACCAACCACCATGACGTAGTCACCCGCTTGGTCTTGCTGAACAGCCGCCGATGGGATAAGCAAACCATCAATGGTTTTGTTGCGCAGCTTGATGGTCAAGTTGCCATATTCACCCGGCATAAGCGCGTAAGTTGGGTTATCGAATTGTGCTTCTGCTCGAATTGAGCCTGTTTCTAAATCGATCTTGTTGCCAACGGCGTAGATCTTGCCATCAAGCGGGTACAATGAACCGTCTGAAAGCGTCAGTGTTAAATCAACATCCAGTTTGTCATCGTTACGATGGGCCACATCAATCGCACTTCTTACGCGGCGGTAGAGCTTCTCATCCACATCAAAGCCAAAGCGAATTGGGTCGATTTGAGTGATCGAAACAAGAGGAACGAGTTGAATTTTCGAAATACGGTCACCCACTCGGAAGTTGCTGAAACCCGCGCGGCCAGAGAAAGGAGCACGCACAGAGCTAAATTCAAGATCGAGCCTTGCTGAAACCAGCGTCGCTTTCGCCTCTTCTACCGAAGCAATCGCTGCGGCGTGCGCGGCAATGGCGTCATCGTATTGCTGCTCACTGATGCTTTTATCTTTGATGAGTTTCTTCACACGTTCTGCATCACGCGTAGTTTGAACGAGTTGTGCTTTTGCTTTTTGCAACGACGCTTTAGCATACGCCAGTGCCGCCCTGTAAGGACGGTCGTCGATTTCAAACAGCAATTGGCCTTTTTCGACCATATCGCCATCTTTAAAATGAATCGCGGTTAATTCGCCACCGACTCGAGGCATAATATCAACGTCATTTACCGCTTCAGTTCGACCGATAAAAGTATGATAAGGAGTGATTTTTGTTTCGGTTAGGGTAACGGTTTCAACAGAGGGTGCTTGGGCAGTTTTCGTTGCGATATCGCCAGTTTTGCATCCTGATAGTAATGCAGAAGATATAGCAATAGATACCAACGCAAATTTATATTTGGCTTTCATGATAAACCTACTTTATGTAGAAAGTGCCCTAGCCTAAATATTTAAATATATGGATAAACACACTTTCTATTCTGGAAATAAACGAGGAAGTTAGAATTGGTAGTTAAATTCGATACGGTGATCACCATCACCGAAATTAACGTGCTCATTCCAGTTTGCAAAGTAACGAATATTTGCGCGAGGATTAATTTGATAAGACAACGCAAACTCATGAGTTAAGATATTATCTTCACCAGCGTAATAAGCATCTTTATATTGACTAGACCCTGACAATGTATGCATATACATTGGGTTGTAGTTAATCCAGATTTTATCGGTTAATTCAATTTTTGAGTACATACCGACAACGGTGAAAGTACCTGGAATTTCATAACCTTTGCCATCACCACTAAAATCATTAGCAATAGTGACACCTGCACCAGCCAAAGGAAATAACTGCAACATACCAAACTTAGGTAGGCCTTGAATAAAGCTGTAAGATGCATCTAATTTATCGTTATCAACGTCGTAGTTTACATCTAATTGACGGCCTAGACCTTTTGCGACTTCTACTTGGAAATTACGTAGTCGGAACGAGTCAATGCTGTCATCAACATTGGCATACATTGGATCGTCATTGTCGCGAATGCCAAATAGCTCACCACCAATGCCTTTCATTTCGATGATGTTCATCGCCATGGTGCCAGGCTGGCTAGATTGGTAAGTTTGACCGATTTTGATGTTTGCGCCTTTGTCAGTAATACCAAAGCCCGCTTGGGTGTAAACCGCAAGTGGGTCAGACATATCTTGTAGTTCTTCGTCATTATTTGTCTGAGCATAAGCAGAAGACGCGAGTTGAAGGGCTGCTGCCATGATAACAACAGACGGTTTCACTAAATTCATAAAACTGTATCCATTTTAATGATTATAAAAATTATTCACGTCATGAGGTCATCATAAATAGCAAGCAACACAACTCGCTTTGGATAATATAAATTATCAAAGCAAATTTAATAATGACGAAACATTAGACGTTTTAATTAAAATAAAATAAAGCGTCGTAAAAGTTCAATCACTGCTACTTATATCTTATATAACTTGAAATTTGGTAAGCTTTACGAAGAAGGGAATATTAAAACTTATGAAAATTCAATTATCATTAGAACAAATGATTAATTAAATTTACCATATAAATAAGGAGTGCAATGGTGTTAGGTGATCGCGATCAAGTTTTATTTGTATCGTATATTACTCTTCAGGTAAAGAAGATAGATGTAATAAATTGCAAATACCTTAATTTAATTAGCCTTGCGGTCAATTTAGAATAGTTACTCCACAATAAATTAAAAGGAAATCACACTCTGTGATTCCCTTTTATTTTCGAGTGCAAAAGCACCAATGCATTTCGTTAACTAAAAACACAAACGATTCGCACTATTGCAGTTTCTCTATCCCCATATTGAACAGTGCAAAGCTATAAATATCTGCATTTGTCTCAATTATTTTACGAGTTGGTGTGCCAGCACCATGCCCTGCATTGGTTTCGATGCGAATCAAGGTCGGATTTGAACCCGCCTGTTTTGACTGCAACTCAGCAGCAAATTTGTAAGAGTGAGCAGGAACAACACGATCATCATGATCACCCGTTGTAATCAATGTTGCTGGGTATTCCACCCCCGCCTTTACATTGTGCACTGGCGAATAATCTTTCAGATACTGGAACATCTCTTTACTTTGCTCTGCCGTACCGTAGTCATACGCCCAACCAGCACCTGCGGTAAAAGTATGATAACGCAGCATGTCCAGTACGCCGACTGCTGGCAGCGCCACTTTAAACAACTCTGGACGTTGCGTCATAACAGCCCCCACTAACAAGCCACCATTCGATCCACCGTTAATGGCTAACTTGTTTGATGACGTTACCTTTTCATCAATTAGAAATTCAGCCGCCGCAATAAAGTCATCAAACACATTTTGCTTTTGCATTTGAATGCCAGCGTTGTGCCACTCTTTACCATACTCCCCACCGCCACGAATGTTCGCTACCGCGTAAACACCACCAAGCTCAAGCCAAGCTGCACGTGTCGGGCTAAAAGATGGTGTGAGGCTAATGTTGAAACCACCATAACCATATAGGATGGTTGGTGCACTGCCGTCCATCGGTGTCCCTTTTTTATAGGTGATGATCATCGGCACTTTTGTTCCGTCTTTTGAGGTGTAAAACACCTGACGAGATTCATACAAAGCTGGATCAAATGGCGCTTTAGATTTGTAGTACACCTCGCTATCACCATCTTTGATGTTCAGACGATACGTAGTGCTTGGCATCTTGTAGTTGGTGAAAGAATAGTAGACTTCGGTTTCTTCTTTTTTACCTGAAAAACCGTACGCACTACCAATATCAGGCAGCTTGATTTCACGGATAAGTTTGCCGTTCATGTCGTATTGCTTCACCATCGAGATCGCATCAACAATATAGCTCGCAAACAAATTGCCACCCGCGGTAGAAACACGTAACACGTTCTTTGTTTCAGGGATCAAATCTTTCCAGTTTTTGGGCTGCGGCTGACTCGCATCCACCGTCACGACGCGTTTGTTCGGCGCATTAAGGTTCGTAACCAAGTACAGTTTCGTGCCTTGGTTGTCTATTACCCAAGTATCAGAACTGGTGTTATCTAAAATGGTTTTAAGCGGGCTGTTTGGCTTACTCAGATCTTTAAAGAACAGTTTGTTACCCGATGTCGATATGCTGGCTGAGATAAACAAGTAGCGTTCATCTTCCGACGTATAGCCGCCAACATAACGGTATTTCTCTTCCTCAAAGCCGCCGAAAATCAGCTGGTCTTCACTTTGTTTCGTCCCAAGCTTATGAAAGTAGAGCTTGTGTTGATCCGTCTTCGCGGAAAGTTCACTCCCCTTTGGCTTGTCATAACTTGAGTAATAGAAGCCTTGATTGCCGAGCCAACTGATGCCGCTGAACTTAATATCCACCAGCGTTTCGCCGACGGGCTTTTTGGTTTCTGTCTCTAGAACTATGACTTTTCGCCAATCGCTACCGCCTTCCGAAATGCTGTATGCAACCAAAGAACCGTCTCGTGAAAAACTCACTCCCGCTAACGATGTGGTGCCATCCTCACTAAAAGTATTTGGATCGAGGAAAATTTCTGCTTCACCATCACCTAGCTGCCGATAAAGCACATCTTGGTTTTGTAAACCGTCATTTTTGTAGAAATAAGTGAACTTACCCTCTTTGAACGGTTGGCTTTGCTTTTCGTAGTCCATGAGCTTAGTGATGCGCTCTTCAATCTGCTCGCGGTAAGGGATTTTCGACAGATAATCAAACGTCACTGCATTTTGTGCCTTCACCCATTCTGCGGTTTCTGGGCTGAGATCGTCTTCCAACCAACGATAAGGATCACTCACTTTTGTACCAAAGTAGTCATCGACAACATCCACTTTTTGCGTGGTTGGATACGTGATGGCTTTCGGGTTTACCTGTTCAACCGACGACTGCGCCGCTTCATTTGCATGCGCCACAGACAACACACTTCCGAGTGCGAGAGCCGTTGCGAATGCTAGGGTGTTCTTTTTCATGAAATTCCTTTTTATTTTTCTGTTGTCTTTTTGTGCAATACATCAGAACTCTACTATATATCGACAAAATGAATCTAATTTCATTAAACGAGTTGTGAAAGCCATCCTAACTCCCTTATTTCCTGCCAATTCTACATATCGGTAAGTGGAGGTGTAGAGCTTAGGAACAACGCTGAAGAGCTACAATGGCGTTTGCTCTCTTTCGTTTAATTCAGTTCGATTTGACGCAAAACCCCAGACTCAGAAGCGAAATCTTGGTCGTGACTAATCAGAACAAATCCACCTTTGTATGCATTTAACGCCTGACTAAGCATTATTTTTGACTCGAGATCGAGATGGTTATCTGGCTCATCAAGCAGCAGCAAAGGCTGGGAGTTTTGATGGCTGACGATCAGCATCGCGAGCTTCATCTTCTCGCCACCGCTCAGTACGCGCCCCAACCGAAACACAGCGTCTCGACGAAAACCGATCCCCGCCAATAAGGTTCTCGCTTCACTTTCCGTCATCTCTTGGCAGGTCTCCATTACGTTCTCAAGTAACGAAAGATTTGGATTCACTGCGCCAAAGTGTTGGTCGAGATAATACAAGGGTGTATTCACTTGCAGCTCACCACTCAGCAACGACAACTCGCCAAGCAACGTCTTTAACAAGGTTGACTTTCCGCAGCCATTTTTCCCTTTGAGATGGACTTTATCGTTCGCAAAAATCTGCAAAGTGATAGGAGTAGAATCCCCAAAAGGCAATATACCTTCTTGTATCGACAACACTTTTCTCGAACGGTTCGGATTATCTGCAAGATAAAACTTTTGTGCTTTGAGCTGCTCATGTCGTGATTGCAACGCCCACTCTTTGGCTTGTAAATGCACTTGTCTGAGTTGCTCATTCTTATTGCGATTTGAGGCGCTGGCGGTCGCGCTATCCTTTTTGCCATCAAGCAAAATTTTGGGCTGACTGCCGTCTTTGCGCAGTTTGTTCCCTTGCGCGGCGCGTTGGTCTGCTTTTTCGCGATTTTTCTGGGCTTGCTCAGCTAACCGTTTTTTGTGTTTATCGACCTGCGCTAACTGCCTTTCGACCGCTTGTAACTCAGTGCGTTTTTGCTCGGCATACACATCGTAATTTCCACCAAAAACCTGTAAGCCTAGACCCGAGAGTTCCCAAATTTCCTCCATTGCTCGAAGCAGCTCGCGATCGTGACTGATGAGTAAAATCGCGCCACCGAAATGCCTCATAGACTCTATCAACCATTGTTTCGCCTCGGTATCGAGGTGATTGGATGGCTCATCGAGAATCAAAAGCTCCGTTTCGTTTTCAAACAACTGCCATAACTGCAAACGCGCCAACTGACCACCACTAAGCCGAGCACATGAGAAATCAGGGTCTTGCGGTAAGCCCATCGCAGCAAGCTGCTGTTTGAGTTTCTGTTCAATATCCCACTGTTCGCCAACCAGTTCGAACCAATGCTCAGAAACATCACCTTGTTCAATCAGCTTTAAAGCATGCAGGACCGAGTCAGTTCCCAGAAACTGGGCGATCGATTGCTGACCTGAAAGCAAATCAGACGGCTGCTGGCGATACATCATGAAAGAAGAGGGAAAAGTCACTACACCGCTGGCAGGCTGAGTTTCACCCGCCAAAATGGAAGCCAAAAGCGACTTACCGATGCCATTGCGCCCAACCAAACCAACACGTCGTTTAGTCATGGAACAAGAAATAGACTGAAATAGCGTCTCGCCATTATCAAACTGATGGCTAACATTAAAAGCTTGTAAAACTGGCATAATTTGCCTCCTGTATGACAGGGACAACAGCCGTAGCTATGATTTGAGATTGCAACAAAACGCGTGCACAAACGCATTAAGCTCTATGTAAAGCTCGACGATAAACGTCAAATCAAAAAGTCGTCTTGTTGCAAAGAAATATCGGAAAGTGAGCTACGCCTACTAACCCTGCAGATCCAAAAAATAAGTAAAAATATGGATAACAGGTTTAGTTCTTCATGTTGGCGTAATCTCCTAGAGAAATGATTTGCGAAGTTTAGCGGGTTTTCTGACTAAAAAGCAAGCAGCATTATTTATCAAAACTTTGAACGATTTCGAGATCTTATCTACACAAATTTTGCCCAAGCCATACTATGCTTACAGTAAAGCTAATCCACATAAGGGCGTGGTAATGAAATACAAACATATCCTTGTTGCACTCGAACTGTCCGATGAAAGCACAGTTCTGATCGACAGAGCCGTAGCGATGGCTAACTATCTCGACTCCGATATTTCATTCATCCATATTGATGGAACTCACGGGGAAATTTATCGTGAGCTCGTAGACATTAAAGAGAACCCAGACCAAAGGCCGCTGAATGAGCACTCTATGGAATGTTTGAGAACATTCAGTGAGTACATGGATTATCCACTCAAACACTTCTTCGTGGGTACTGGTGATTTAGCCGATAAGCTCGAAATTACCATCAAAGAGCAAGAAGTGGACTTGCTGATTTGTGGCCATCACCAAGATTTCTGGAGCAAAATCATTTCCTACTCAAGACATCTTATCAACAAGTCACCAGTCGATATTTTAGTCGTTCCTATTCATGATTAATTAGAATTTTACGCTTGCCAAAACCACCAACTTATTTGGTGGTTTTTTATTGATATTGAAACAGCTTAAGCACTTTTCCAAGCTAGCTTGACGGCCATTTATGAGTTACATTTTCTAACCAACCTGCGCTCCTACCGGGCATGGTTATTTAGATAGCAAGGATCCTTATGGCGAATAAAAAAGTATTAATTCTCTTTGCTCATCCTTCCCAGCATCGTTCAGAAGTGAATACTCCACTTTTCAAAGAAGCTCAAAAAATTGAAGGCGTGACATGTGTTGATCTCTATGGTGAATATCCTCGTTTCGATATCAATATCGACCGTGAACAACAACGCTTGCGTGAGCATGATGTAGTGGTTTTTCAATTCCCACTATATTGGTATTCAACCCCAGCAATTTTAAAAGAGTGGCAAGATCTGGTTTTGGAGTATGGCTTTGCTTACGGCACTGAAGGAACCGAACTACAAGGTAAAACCATGCTGTGCGTGCTTTCGGCCGGCGGCAAGGAAGAAGCCTATAAAGCCGAAGGCTACAACCATTTTACGATTCGGGAACTGCTCGCTCCTATCGAGCAAATGTCAGCGCTCACGGGTATGCACTACATTGCGCCTCTTGCTTTGTTCGGCGCACGTACAGCCGAAGAAGAAGGCCGAATTCCTCGTCATGTCGAACGGTACAAAAGCCTGCTAACAGCATTAGTCGAAGATAGACTGGATGTTGAAGCAGCTGCGTCATTAATCAAACTCAACAGCGCACTTCCGAAGCTCATCAAGGAGGCTTCATGACAGGGATATTCTTACAAGCCTTCGTGTATTTGATTGCCGCTGTGATTGCGGTACCACTTGCCAAGCGTTTAGGGCTCGGTTCCGTTTTAGGTTACCTCATCGCTGGTGTGGTAATTGGTCCAATTATCGGCTTAGTCGGTGAGGAAACAACGACAATTCAGCACTTTGCCGAATTTGGCGTGGTGATGATGCTATTCCTAGTGGGGTTAGAGCTAGAGCCTAAAATGCTCTGGTCAATGCGAAATCGTTTAATGGGCTTAGGCGGTCTTCAAGTTGGCGGTACCATCGCGGCGATTATGGGTATTGCCCTGTACTTTGAGCAGCCTTGGACTATTGCCTTAGCCATCGGTTTGATTTTCGCCCTTTCTTCTACCGCGATTGTTTTGCAAACTTTTAGCGAAAAAGGGTTAACGAAGACAGAAGGCGGACAAAACGCGTTCTCTGTTTTGCTTTTCCAAGATATCGCTGTTATCCCGATGTTGGCCTTTATTCCATTGCTGGCCCTGCCGGAGTTAGTCGAACAAGCACAAAATGCTGTTCAAACGGCCGCGCAGCATCATGACGATTTAAACCTCGTGGCCGATTTACCGGGCTGGGCGTACGGAATAGTCATCACAGCATCGATAGCGATTGTTGTCGTTGGTGGTCACTTTTTAAGTCGACCTCTGCTGAGCTATGTTGCTAGCTCTGGGCTGCGTGAGATTTTTACCGCCACCGCATTGATGCTGGTGATCGGCATCGCAGCACTGATGAGTTTGGTTGGCTTATCTCCTGCGTTAGGAACTTTCTTGGCTGGCGTTGTATTGGCGAACAGCGAATTTCGCCACGAGTTAGAGTCCAATATCGAACCATTTAAAGGGTTGTTGCTGGGTCTGTTCTTCATCACCGTCGGAGCTGGGATCAATTTCTCAGTTCTATTTGGTGACTTCTGGTTGATCATGGCACTGACCATTGGCGTGATGGTATTGAAAGCCTTGGTGCTATTTATTCTCGCGCTGATATTTAGAGTGAAAGGCAGCAACCGCTGGCTGTTTACCTTAAGCTTGGCTCAAGCGGGTGAATTTGGTTTTGTGTTGCTAAGCTTCTCTGTGCAAAACCACGTCATTCCGTTTGAACTCTCGCAAACGCTTGCGCTGGTTGTTGCTATCTCAATGTTCTTAACGCCAGGTTTGTTCATTCTATTTGACAAATTAATACTGCCGCGTTTTGAAACTCAATCAAACGAAAGGGAAAGCGATACGATTGAAGAAAAAGGCACAGTAATCATCGCTGGTATCGGCCGTTTTGGTCAGATTGTTAACCGCTTGCTTGTTTCTAATGGTGTAACAACAGTGGTGCTCGATCACCAAGCCAACCAAGTCGATAACATGCGCCAGATTGGCACTCGCGCTTATTTTGGCGATGCGACTAGACCAGATATGCTGCACACTGCAGGCATCGAGCATGCGGCTGCGTTGGTCGTCGCAATTGATAACCAAGAATCAAGTGTGGAATTGGTGAAGTACGTCAAACACACGTACCCCAAAGTAACGGTGATCGCACGCGCCTTTGACCGTGGTCACGGCTATCTTTTGCGTCAAGCTGGGGCTGATATTATTGAATCGGAAACCTACCATTCCGCATTGGAGATGGGCGGTCACACGATGAAAGCACTTGGTATTCATCCCTTCTTTGTTGAGCAGCAAAAAGCGACATACAAGCGTGTTGAAGCGCGCAAGTCCGAGATACTCTACAAAGCTTGGGAAGATGATTCTGAAGGCGAACGTTATGACAACAATTTCCGACAACTGTTTATTCAGTTAGAGGAAAAAATGGCGGAAGAGATGCAAAAAGATCGCCATGACAAACTCTCGCGCTCAGAACGTGGATGGACTCCACCGCCGAAAGGTTACGCTGATGACTTCAATGAAGATAACGTTCAAGAACTAACACCGCCGAGAGAAGAGCCGATCTGACGGTAACTTGCTCAATATTAAAAACCTCCCGTTTGGGAGGTTTTTCTTTTTCAGTACAGAGCCACATGCCGTGCAGGATAAAATGATCTTCTCACGAGATTACATAAGATCATTCATTAAAATCTCATACTCTTCGTTTGCTTCTTCCACTAAGTGAGAAAGCTCTAACGCATCAGTAACTGCAAGATTGAACTGCCACGGAGTTGTGTCTTCTTTACCACAGATTCGAGTTTCACACCCACGGCTCTCAAAAGACAAATCATCAAACTCTGTGGTATGGCGCTCTTGAAGTTCTACAATCTCAACTTCTAATTTACCGACAGGGTTAACTTTAACGTGAGCATGTAAATCTGAACTGTTAGACAAACAATACTCTCTATGAACCGCAATCATGGCCGCCTCCTTGGTCTGCCAACTGACAACTCACCCATGAGTGTAGACGAGGGAGTTTGAACGTGGGGTGAAATAATAATGAAGATTGATCTGTCTCATTGGAGTAGACAATTATTGTTGTGCTGGTATGAGCCGGTATGAATCTCATCTGATTTAAATCGTTCCTAGATCACAAGAGTTGGCATTTACCGAGACTTTCCCTATTATCGAAACAAATTTACTGTAGTCATTCTTTAGAGGTCAGTATGGAGCTTGAAGCCGTCGCTAAAGCACTAAAAGAGTTAGGTCATCCTACTCGTTTAAGTATTTACAAAGAAGTTGTCAAAGCGGGATACAAAGGTATCGCGGTAGGCGGCGTACAAGAAAAGCTTGGCATTCCTGCATCCACTCTCTCTCATCATATTTCTAGTCTAGCCTCAGCCGGGCTTCTCACCCAACGTCGTGAGGGGCGAACCCTTTTTTGCGTTGCAGAGTACCAATGTTTAGATGATGTGATCGGCTTTTTAAAGGCTGAATGTTGCGTTAATGAGTGCTCATAACTTCATAGCAGACGCGAAAGACTTCGGTTTTACATTAGACTTTACCCGTTCTTGAATGACCGCCGACAAAAATAAAACACCGAACTCGCTAAGCTCGGTGTTTTATTTTTTAGTTTTCGACGAGCAACATTGAGGCTTTAGGTGGCACAATTAACTTACCGTCAGATGGAACGTCCTGATCCGTCATCAAATCCACCCAGTCACCATCCATTTTCAATGTCAAAGACTGCTGACGCTGCGATTTATTAAGCACGACAACGCCTTTGCTCCCTCGCTTAAATACCAGCATATCATCGTTACCTTCAAGAACACTCATCGACTCGCCATGCGTCATATTATGGAATTGGATCATTTTCGCCATTCGCGGATCGTTCCATGCGCCTTGCCATCTTGGCTTGCCATTTTTATCTGTAATACCGCTAGTGTTTAAGTCGGTATAAACCAATGGCACACCACCATCGCGGCCTAGAATGTAGGCATAAGCTAACCATTCATTTTCCTCATCCATGATCAGATCAAGAAAAACGTCATTGTTAGGAATGTCATGCGTGACAACAAATGTAATCGCGCGACCGGGCGAAAGGGCCTGACCGAAACAGTATGGGTCAATCAACGACTTGAAACTGCCCTTTTTAGCGAACGCCTTAAAAATGGTCGAGAACAACGGGAAATCATAAGCGCCTAAGCGAGTTTCCTGTAAATACGGCTCAAGAAACAACTGATACTCTTCCTCTGTCGCACCGCCATCGGTAATAATTTCGCCAAATATATGCACATCGCGCGTGATGTCGTCTGTCCAAACACGTTTAAGGTGCTCTAGCGTCATGTGTTTCGCGGCATCAATACGAAACCCTTTCACACCAATGGCTTTCAGTGCTTTTAGGTAAGCGCGTTGCTGCTCAACGACATGGTCACAAACACGGAGAGTTGGCAAGCCAGGATCGGTTGGTCCACCTGTGATGCGTCCATTTTGTACCTGCCATTTATCTTTCCAGTCTTTAATACCGAACGCTTCAACAAAGTCCTCTTCATCAAAAAGCGGTTGAGATAAGTCGCCAAATAACGTTAGCGACTGATATTTCTGTTTGTTTTGTTGGTATTCCTCCAAGACCTCTTGCCTTGGGTATTGGAGGTCTCGGCGAAGGTGGGCCTCATTTGCCATATGGTTAAACACCACGTCAGCGTAAACCCACACGCCAACTTGCTCCAGTTCACGAACCATACGGATAAAGTCTTTGGTATCACCCAACGCATTGTCGATGACACGGTAATCTTGAGGTTGATAGCGCTGCCACCAGCGATCATCGTGGGCGCTTTTCATTGGTGGCGAAACCAACACGGAGCCGTAACCTAGCTCGTGGATTTCTTTTGCTCGTTGGGCAATGTCAGCATACTTCCAATCAAACGCATGTAAGATAACATTCGCACCGAATGATTGTATTTCCTGTGAGCCACTCATGTTGTTCTCCTACTCGTTTTCACTCACGATTACTTGTTTGCATTTTTTTGTGAGTGAATTCAATAGTCGAAATTATAAGAGCTATTCATCAGACGCCCTCACCCTTTTCGCCCTAACTCAAGGCTGAAAATGAAGGCGTAGTGACTCCTCCATTGCATAAGTAGAAACGATTCTGGACGTAAACGAGTAGATGACATTCAAGTACACCGCACATAAAACACACTAAACCATTGTTTTGTATTACAAAAAATTGCATTCAAAATATATGAAAGAAAATGCCCGGGTACGCCCTAAAGGAGGCCAAAGACTAAAAACAGCCAAACCACTCTATTGAGTAACTAATTTTTAATAAAGTGAAACTGGCAGGTGGATCACGTTTGGCGCGTATTCAAAACAGCCCCCTTCTGCGTATCCCACCTTAAAACATGGAAGATTACCGTTTGTATCTATCCCGAAATGACTTCAAAATGCGGAACTTAGCTTATGCCTATTGGTATGAATTACCTTGGAGGGTAATCATGAATATCAAAGAGTTTTCTAGCCTCGTCGGCTTGTCTGCTCATACACTTCGATACTATGAAAAAATTGGCTTACTTAAACATGTCCATAGAAACGCGAGTGGGCATCGAGTGTATAGTGCGAAAGATCTAAGCTGGATTAGCTTCGTAAAGCGATTAAAAGAAACTGCAATGCCGCTTGAAGAGATTCTGGAATATGCAAAATTAAGGGAAGTCGGCTCAGAATCTGTACGACAACGCCAAGCCTTGCTAGAGCAACACCAAGAAAACCTCAAGCTCCACATTGAACAGCAGCAAAAGCACTTAACGGCTCTAGAAGAAAAAATTGCCTTGTATAAAAGCGGAAAAGTTCGTTGACTTAGAGTTAACTCTAAGGATTAAGGTATGTGTGCATTTATTCACTAGGAACATATCAATGGAACAATCACGCTTTAACAAAGGATTAGAACTACTCTCTCACATTGATGGCGACGCTGGTCATAACGTCATCGAAAGCTTACAAGATATTTGCCCAGATTTAGCTCAGTACACCATTGAGTATCCGTTTGGCGATATTTATGCTCGTCCAGGCTTAGACCTAAAATCGAGAGAAATCGCAACCGTCGCCGCGCTAACGGCAATGGGGAATTGTGCGCCACAACTGAAAGTACATCTCAATGCAGCACTGAATGTAGGCTGCAGCGAGGCTGAAATTAAAGAAGTCATCTTACAGATGTCCGTCTACGCAGGGTTTCCAGCGGCATTAAACGGCATGTTTGCCTTCAAAGAAGTGCTGGCGGAAAGAGCAGAGTAATCACGACGTTGAAATCAATTTAAAGGCAATTAAAAACGGCCCTTGGGGATCGGGCCGTGATTTAAACAACGAGTGAATTAGCGCTCAGGGGTTTCAAGCAGTTTAACCGCGCAATCTACCGCGTTGTTAATGCCTTGACTACTCTCCAACTTGCCTGAACTTGCAGGACCAAGGGCACAAGAATACAAAGCCAGCTGCTTATCGAACGGCAGATCCAACTGTTCATATAGATTTTGTCGGATTCTTGCATGTTGTTCTGGTTCTTGGTTAGCAAGGCTAATCAACGTTTCATAAATAAGCGTTTTCATGTCTTTCCCTTTTCACTTTATTGCACGGGGTGCATATATATTGTATCCGTTTGGAAAGCACAAATCAGAAGCTAGGTCACAGAACGCGTCGCTAAAAAAGTTTATGTGCGCGGTAAATTGTAATACAAACCTAAAGCCGTTTAGAAAAAGAGCAAAGGATAACTCGATAAATCAGCCGATTAACTGGCATTCGCCGCTGTTTGATCACAATAGCGTCCGATACAAACAAAAACGCCGCTCTATGAGCGACGTTTTTTATCTCGATTTCAGCTAATCGAACATGTTTTAGTTGAAGTGCACTAACATTTCAACGTCATCACCTTGTTCTGGAGCTTGAAGAGAGAAGTGCACATAGCCCGCTTCAGTAACAGGAATCGCAAGGTATTCGTTGCTGCCTGCATAGTTGGAGACGTACTCGTGTTGCTCAACTGTAGGCCAATGCTCCCTACTCGCGTATAGGTCGACATTACCTGTTTGAGAGTGAGCCGTTAGCCATACACGAACCTCTTCAACACCTTCAGGTACATACACTGCCGCATAACGCTGCTTGTGAACGGTCAGCATTTTTGCTTCACCAGACTCTAATACCACAGGTGCCAAATCGTCTTGCACTTGTGTTGGCGGTGTTTGCGCTTCAACGTCTAAAGCAGCCATAAGATTCACTGAGTCATAGTTATCACGGCCAGTTAAACTGATGTAGTAACGACCTGCTTTCACGTAACCATCCTGCTCTGGCTCAAATACAATCTCTTCATTGCTGCCATCGCCATACTGGCTCATTTCAAAGTCGTAGTAATGCGCAACTTTGTTGTAGCTCATGTAAAGATCCGCATCCCCCGCACCTTCAATAGATACATTAAAGCGAACGGTGTTGGCTGGTACGTCAACGTAGAACAGTTTTTCACTGTATGCTTCGCCACTGAGTTGAAGGCTTTGGTTCGCCGTCAATTCAGTCACTTGTGCTTCAGGTTCTATTGGCTCTTCTGGGTCAGTAACTGGTTGCTCTGGCTCCACTTCTAACGTATCCAACCAGCGTTCAAACTCTGCGTCATATTGTTGACCTAATGTCGTCACCTGTTGCGCCCACTGTTCAAACTGACCAGTGCGCGACAACGCCAACAAGCTTTCTACGTCTTGCGGATGATTTTCTAACATGAATCGAACGGCCAAGTAACCCCAACGATAGATACGATTAGTATCGTGAGAGTATGTGGTATCAAACACAGTTGAAAGGCTCAATTTACCGCCTGCAATCAGTTCGATCGCAGCTTGGTAGCCTTGTTTGTAATGCATGTATTCAGCAAAACCTTCCAGCCACCACACGATATGACCGTGGGCTAAGTTATCACTGAACGAGCCGTACTGGTTAAATCGCGCGTCCAAATAGTGCGTATACTCATGCTCTAGATTCAAGATCGATAAATCTTCGCCATTCGCATAGCGATAAGCCACGAAACGGGCGGTATTGTCCGCTTTTGATGGATTCCCTTCAAGGTACTGACCACCGTTATCCGTTGTATTACCAAACAGGAACGAAGAATAATCAACGTAGCTGTCGTTACTAGCAAACACTGCCACTTCAACACGATCATTCAAGTCATCAGCGACAGGTTGATTGCCCGTATTCGCCACTTGATGGAAGTCGGCTTCTTTCGCAGCCAGTACTTCACACGCTTTCGCAGCTTGAGCATCGGTTAGATCTTCAGAGCGAATGATGGCAGGTCCCTGACACTCAAAACGATTTGGCATCACGCGCGCTGCTAGATCTTGCTTCGCTTGATCTAGGTCCAGACCGTTTAAACCTTCAGGTGCGTAGTAGCTCATCATCTCTACGGCAGCAAGCCACAGTTTGTCATGCTCACTACCCAATGGGTAACGCTGCATCACTTGTTGCATCACAGCCAAGGCTTTGCGTTTGGTCTCCTGATCTGGGCTCGCAAGCAAACGACCAGTTTCACGTAATGCATTGAAAACAATAAAGCTCGCATCCGTATCCAATGCCCAAGCGTTATCAGATGCGAATCTCGCTAATGTATCAATATGGTGAGTATTGTTTGCCATGTAGCGGTAGAACTCATCGTTTGCTACATGACCTGCCATAGAACGGAACAGGTTGTTTAAACCATCGACCCATTGCGTGTCCTGCGCGGTTTCACGGTTAAAGTGCATCAACGCGGCCATCATGCTATCCATGGTCAGCGGCAACTGCTTCACGTTATCAACCATCAAAGTCAAGCTCTTCATTGCGCCAACTTGTTCACGGCCTTGATCCAAAGCATGAGGGTTGTTAAGGAATAGGTTCGTCGACTGAGCAAAACGCTGACTCAACGCTTCTGAAAACTCAGGTGTACCTGTGCCAGCATTGTAACGAACGTAGTATGCAGCACGAATAAACTCGCCCAGATTTTCTAGAACACGAGCTTGCTCTGCTTCTCCACGATAGCGGGCAATTTCTTGATCCAACGCGACTTGGATACGGCTTAAGCTCGCTTCGCTGTAAATATCGTTCAGCGTTGCGGAAGGAGCTGAAAACCAAGCGTGGTAGCAATCATACTCAGCACCAGAAACGGCAGCAGCCAAGTCTCTCGATTGTTGTAAATCAGCAACAGCGCACTGGTTTTGTGCAAAAGAGAAGCTAGACACACTCGCTAGCATACAAGCAAGCGCCAAACGATGGCGCGGGAAAAAACGGATATGAGACATAACAACACTCATTGATTATTAACATACATTGAGTGGGGGTTTATATTCTTTACAGCTCAAACAGTGAAATCAGTATCATAAAATTTATGAAATCGCTCCCAAAAATAGGCTTTTTACTCTAAATTTATGGGATCAATCCCAACCCAAGATTTCTCACAATTATCAATAAAAACATTAATTTACCTTTTTCTAAATAACGACTTTATGAGGAAAATTGCCCTTAAACTCCACCCTTAACTCTTCCAGATAGAGTTCACGACAATCAAAGGTTCTAAATTAAATTTTGATGCTTGATACCATCTATTTTTATTTGTGACTCATTCCCAATAAGTCATCGAGTGCATATCAAAAGGTTGGCATTAGTGGTAAATTCTCCGCCAAATCAAACACATTTACTCCTCGAGTCATTGATGAGTGAATAAAGCAGATATTTGGCTAGGGATAATACATGTCACTTTGGGGATTTTTGGGAGCGGGGATTGCCTACTTCATGACAACGTTTGCCTTTGTTTTTGGTGGCATTTTTTGGTTATGTGCTGAAGGTAATACATTAAAAGAAACAAAGCGCCAATCATCAATAATGTCAGGGATTATTGCTTGTACTATTGGAACTTGGGTGCTTGCTTTTGGTGTTTACGTTTACGGTTACTTTTGGGATAACTCTTCTCACTATTATTTTTATTTGCTCGCTCCATGGGGACTTGCCATTTTTGGGGTAAAACTTCGTAACCGCTGGGTTAAGCAATACGCGCGTGTAAAACACGCAAAAGAAGAACAGTGGCAAAAGCGCTGGCGAGAATTATTAGGGGAAGATACTGAAGAGCTTCCACCATATCCACATGATTACGAGCTCTACTCGGGCATTTGGCAAGCCAATGAAGCGCTCCGAGAACAGTGTTTTTCAGCCCTTCCTCACGGGAAAGCAGTCTACGAGAGAGTGAAAGCCTTCCAAACGATGGCATCCCCCGCTGGTGACATAAACAATCAAGTTTTGCTGAGTAAACTCGATCAACTAGAGGATGAAATCATTCAAGTTCTTGAGCAACACTCGCAAAAGAAAGTAAGCATTAAAACTGGCTCAGGTACTTTACGCAAAGAGTCAAAACGCAATGTTTATCGCCATGAGAATGGCCCAACAGAAGAGCAACTGTACGACTCACTCAATCTCCAACATGATTTGGATCGAGAGCTACGCAACATTATCTATGATCGGCTCGGTTACGATGGCGAAGATGAGTACTTTTTCCTCCGAGCGCCACTCGAAGAGCTTACCGAGAATGAAACCGCAATCAACTGGATGCTCTGGGGTTTAGTAAGCGACCATTTTGCTGTTGACCCATACCAAACGGCGTTGGATCTCAGCCTAATGAATGCGGAACCAAGATGGGGGAAAAATGAACGGTTTGTAATTATGACAACGGCGGTCTAATTAAAAATACGTAGGTACATGTCTAAGTGCATTCACCTACTCATCAACCGTGGTTTTAATAACAATCTTCAACCATTTTCTGGATCATTTTAATTAATGGGTTGTGCTTCTCAGTCTGCCGACAATAAAAAGAGTAAGCAATATTAAAATTTACATTATTTGGATAAGGAATGATTTTAAAGTTATCACTTAAATAACGCTTAGGTAATTGAATAGCGATTTTTGATTGCTCAGCGATGTCCAATGCCGATTTCAATTTATCCACACGGATTTTGTACGAGATATCTCTTCGGCTTTCGGCTGGTAATATCTCCTCATATCGGTAACTGAACTCATTCCAACTCGGCACATCAATGAAAACAAAAGGTATTTTTTTGAGTTCATCCCATGTGTCTATTTGATGCTCTTTGTGAACAACTGCAACTATCTCATCCGTTTTTATCGTTTTTTGATAAATATCTTTCGGTATACGTTCATTTTGTAAATGAATAGCGCAATCTACATCTCCTTGTAACAACGCCTCTAAACTGTCTTGATTCCAAGTAGAAAGTTTTAATTTTGCTTTTGGAAATTTTCTGATTAACTTGGGATACAAGCAGGCGACGACTCGTTCATATTCCGCATCCGTTATCACGATATGAATCAGTTCACGATATTCTAGAGGCTCAAACTTTATCGGTTTATTCACCACATTAACTAACTTTAAATAAGACGCTTCTAGTTCAGGATAAATTTGTTCCAAATAATACGAAGGTTCAAAACCATTTTTTGTTTTAACAAATAGTACTTCGGAAAACTCATTACTTAACTTAGCGACATCTTTACTGATTGCGCTTTCGGATTTGCCTATGATCTTCGCCACAATTCGCATGCTTTTGTGCTTCTTCAATAAGATCAGCAAATTAATCAAATTTAAATTCACCCTATTTTCCATTTTGTCACACTAGGTATTCCGTGAATGATTAATTTTCACACTCTACACTACTTCGGTCTTCTTTACCTAGATGAGAACCGATATGACAGTAGAAAATCAGAACGTCACGGGTATTTATTCACCAAAACTACAACTTCCTAAGCTCGGTCATGATGTTTATCGCTTCCATGCTGTATCGAAGCCTGCTGCATCACGTTGTAATTTAGATTGCACCTATTGCTTTTACCTACATAAAGCATCGTTATTGGAGCAAACCCATCAAGCAAAAATGAGTGATGAAACGCTAGAACGACATATCCAACAATACATTGAAGCGCAAACTGGCGATGAGGTCATATTCACTTGGCAAGGTGGCGAACCCACACTTATGGGATTAGCTTTTTTTGAAAAAGTAATCGCACTGCAAAAGCGTTACAAAAAGCCTAAACAAACCATTCTCAATGATCTGCAAACAAATGGCATCTTGCTTAACGAGACGTGGTGTAAATTTCTAAAAAAACACCAATTCTTAGTCGGAATTTCCATAGATGGTCCAAAGCATCTTCACGATCAACACCGCTTAAGCGGCTCAGGAAAGTCTTCGTTTGACAAGGTGATGGCGGCAGTTCGTTTATTAAAACAGTTTCAAATCGAGTTCAATGCGTTATGCGTGGTCAACCAAGACAACGGCGCTTTCCCATTAGAAGTTTATCGTTTTCTCCGTGATGATGTGCAACCTCGAGTCATTCAGTTTATTCCTTGTGTAGAACCAAAAGAGTTTGCGCATAACGCTCCAATAAAGTGGGATGAAGAGACGCTCATTCAAATCGGCAACCCAGCATTAGCACCTAAACAACAAGATGCTTACGTAACCGAATGGTCTGTTGGCGCAGGACAATGGGGAACGTTCTTAACTGCCATCTGGGACGAGTGGTTTCAGCATGACTTTGGGAAAGTATTCATCGACCAGTTCGAGAACGTAATTTCACAGATGTTTGGCTATGGCGCCCAAAAATGTGTTTCCGCTGAGTTTTGTGGCAAGGCCGTTGCTATTGAGCACAACGGCGACATCTATTCTTGCGACCATTTCGTCTACCCCGAATATAAGCTTGGCAACATCACCAACACTCACATGGGCGATTTGGTGTTTTCAAGCAAGCAACAAGCTTTTGGCACATCCAAAACCAACGACTTACCGTCCGATTGTCGTCAGTGTTTCTTTCTGTCTCTCTGTTTTGGCGAGTGTCCTAAAAACCGTTTTACCAAAACCACAAAAGGTGAACCAGGGCTTAATTATTTGTGTCCTGGCTTAAAAAAATTCTATAGCAAAGTGGTTAACCACCACGCTCCACTCCAACAACGTCTACAACTCTAAGGAACCTTTATGAAAACCAAAATAAAGCCCGTGGTCGCCCTCACCAGCTTGATTATGTCAGCTTCAGGTTACGCTGCGCCCGCGCATACAATTGACCGCACTGTGCTACCTATCCAACAAACGGCCGAATTCAATGGTCAAGTTGGTAAGTCCTTTGATCAATCCAAATCAGATTACCCCCAACCTATTAAGGCGCCAGCAGGCGCTCCTAACGTTGTGGTGATCATGTTAGATGACTTGGGCTTTGGCCAAGCAGGTCGATTTGGTGGCCTTATTCCTACACCGAATATCGATAAGCTAGCCGCGCGTGGTGTGACCTACAACAACTTCCACACCACTGGTATCAGCTCCCCAACTCGTGCGGCCTTGCTCACTGGGCGTAACCACCACCAAGTTGGCTTTGGCACAATTTCTGAACTCTCTACAGGCTTTCCGGGTTACAATTCTATCTGGCCAAAATCAGTAGCTAGCATTGCAGAAGTACTGAAAGATAATGGCTATAGCACCAGCGCATTTGGTAAATGGCATAACACGCCAGACTGGGAAACTTCTCCAGCTGGACCATTTAAACAATGGCCGACAGGTCTTGGTTTCCAACATTTTTATGGGTTCCAAGGGGGGGAAACCAGTCAATGGGAACCTCAACTTTTCAACGATACAACCCCAGTTGAACTTACCAAAAAGCCCAAAGATGACTATCAGCTCAACGAGGATTTGGTCGATAATGCGATTAAGTGGATAGACCAACAAAAATCGATTGCACCTGAGAAACCATACTTCACTTATTTTGCACCGGGCGCTGTCCACGCTCCACTTCACGCGCCAAAAGAGTGGATTGACAAGTTCAAAGGCAAATTCGATATGGGCTGGGATAAATACCGTGAGGAAGTCTTCGCGCGTCAGAAAAAAATGGGCATCATCCCACAAGACACCCAACTTACCGCACGACCAAAAGAAATCGAAGCATGGGATGGCCTGAGCCCAGACCAGAAAAAACTGTATGCGCGACACATGGAAGTCTTTGCAGGGTTTCTAGCCTATACCGATTACGAAGTGGGTCGACTTCTCGATAAAATAGAAAGCATGCCAGACGCTGACAATACCATGATCATGTATATTGTAGGCGATAACGGTGCGAGTGCCGAAGGCTCTCCAACGGGCACAACCAACAACGTTATGACACAGAATGGCGTGCCAGATACTGTTGAATCTCAATTAAAATACATGGATGAACTCGGGAATGAAAAGCATGAAAACCATTACCCAGTTGGCTGGGCATGGGCAGGTTCCACCCCGTTCAAATGGATGAAACGCGTCCCTTCTCACTTTGGTGGTACTCGCAACGGCTTGGTGGTTTCATGGCCAGCGAAAATTAAGAATACGGGAACGATTCAGAGTCAATTCCACCACGTTGTGGATATCACACCAACCATTCTTGAAGCAGCAAAACTGCCGGCGCCAACAACGGTTAACGGCGTGAAGCAAAAACCAATGGCTGGCACGAGTATGATGTATACTTTCAATAATCCCGAAGTGAAATCACACCGCACTGTTCAATACTTTGAAACCGGTGGTCACCGCGCAATTTACAAAGATGGATGGGTAGCCGCCTCATTCCACGGGGTTCCTTGGCAGCTTAGTGGTTCAAAAGGCTTTAACGATTCTAAATGGGAGCTTTACAACGTTGAGAAAGACTTCTCAGAAGCAGTAGATCTAGCCGATAAAATGCCAGATAAACTGCAAGAAATGATCAAGGAATTCGACAAACAAGCTGAGATCAATGAAGTCTACCCTCTTGATGACCGATTTGCAGAACGTTTCACAAATGCAGAACGTCCATCACTAGAAAAAGGGAGAACGAAGTTTAGCTATACTGCAAATGTCACTCGTATACCTGAAGGCTCCGCCCCAGATGTCTATCAGCGCGACCATCGTATTGATGCGTATGTGACCATTCCAAAAGGACAAAAACCCAATGGTGTGCTTTTAGCAATGGGAGGAAGTGCCGCAGGTCTTTCCCTCTACCTAGACGATGGTAAGTTGGTATATGGTTATAATTACTTTGGCAAAAACTATTATACCATTGCATCGCAAACTACTATTCCTAATGGAAAATCAAAGCTATCTGCAATCTATACTCAAAAACCATTCCAACGACTGAAAGACACAACCGGAGGAACGGTAGAATTATACATTAATGATAAAAAAGTAGGTTCTGGTGCTGTTGATCACGTTGTCCCTGTACGTTTTTCTGGTACAGAAACTTTGGATATTGGTGTCGATTTAGGAGCTCCTGTGATGCCTGCTTACACAGAAAAAGCGCCGTTCAGATTTAATGGCGAGATTGAGAAAGTGGACCTAGAGATCGCACCGACTCAACCAATAATTAAATAATAGACGAACAATGCCAACTTCTCATGAGTTGGCATTCACTTTTTATTATTAGCACAAAAAATCATGCATTCCCCACCGCTTTACATGAAATAACTGCCACTATGAGTGGCCTATCGTCCAGTCCTTTATATTCCAAAGGTCAAAACATAATGGATTTTAACTTAATCAATACCTTTCTTGTTGTCGTTGAATACAAGTCTTACACCAAAGCGGCGGAACACTTGGGATTAACACAACCTGCAATTAGTGCCGCGATGAAACGGCTAGAACAACTCACCAACAAAACTCTTTTTGTTAGAAAAGGGCGAAACATCGAGTTAACCTCTACCGCTCACCATTGGATTCCATTATTCAGACAGGCATTAGCCATGATCAACGATGCGGTTGTCGAACAAGCTACATTTCAGGTATGCTGCACCGAACCATCTTTTCCCAGACTGACTGCATCTCACAACTTTTCTCTTCGTTGCGCACCGGTTTCTCACCCCTTTTTGCTCGACGATCTTCGCTTACATAAAGTGGATCTGGTTGTCGACACTCTCCCCGTCAGAGAAACCTCTTTTGAGAGTCAATCAGTGTACAAAGAACCTGCCGTGGTGATTTGTCGCCAAGGACACCCACGCATTACTGGCAATACATTCAACGCATCGATGTTTTATGCAGAGCAACACTGTGTACTAGTTGATACGCACAATCACGCCGTGAACCTTGGTTGGACAACGAACGATCCTGTGAAAAATTTACACATTCGCATGACCACTACCTCGCTATCTGGGATGGTACTGAGCGTATCTAAGTTAGACTGCCTTGGCATCTTACCATTATCTTTTGCTCGAGAGTGGCAAGATGTCCTCAAACTACAAATATTGCCTTGTCCGATCAATAATCAACTTATTGACTATAAGATCATTTATCATAAACGAGATGAGTACAATATTGCTCACAAAAACCTGAGGCGACATATTCATGATGAGCTAATCAAAAATTTTGATAGTGACTAAACTGCGAGTACTCCATTTCGATCCCCCTATTCTGAGACCACCCTCGCGTTGGTTAACTTAGCCAATAAGCCGCCAACGCGATCACGCATTTCACGTCTGTCTACAATCATATCTAATGCACCATGTGCCAATAAAAACTCACTTCTTTGAAACTCGTCTGGTAGCTTTTCACGTACCGTTTGTTCAATAACACGCCTTCCCGCAAAGCCAATGCTTGCTTTAGGTTCACCAATATTGATGTCTCCCAACATGGCTAAACTCGCTGAGACGCCACCATAAGTTTGGTCCGTCAATACTGAGATATAGGGTAATCTGTGCTCAGATAAATGGTTTAACGCGGCGCTGGTTTTTGACATTTGCATTAGTGCTACCAAAGACTCTTGCATGCGCGCCCCTCCGCAAGCAGAAAAACACACTAGCCCAGATTTTGTATTAATCGCAGTTTCAACGGCGCGGACAAATTTCTCGCCAACCACCGCCCCCATCGAGCCAGCCATGAAAGAGAATTCAAACGCACAAGCTACAACAGGCAAGCCTAGCAACTTCCCCTGCATCACAACCAAGGCATCTTTTTCTCCAGTCGTTTTCTGCGCGATGGCAATTCGCTCTTTATATCGTTTTAAATCTTTAAAACCCAAAATATCCTGCGGTTCCAACTCACTTGCCAACTCTTGCTGTGTTCCATGATCCAGAAAAGTGTTCAACCTTTGACGTGCAGCCATTCTCATGTGATGAGAGCACCTAGGACATACTTCCAAATTCTCTTTTAATGCCGCGCGATAAAGTATTTGTTCACATTCAGGGCATTTTGTCCAAACGCCCTCAGGAATAGACGCTTTGCGCGAACCTATTATATTTTTATTCTCAAATAACCTTTCTAGCCAACTCATGAGTACCTCATTATTTATCACCTCGTAGCAGGACATCTGCATCGGTTGCCCGCTCTGACTTTTAAATAAAATTGTATGCAACTCAGTCTGAGGATAAAGTGCAATATGCTGGCTTGATAATCCAATAAAGTGGGACAATAGAATGTTTGATAACGTCGACCAAACCTGGTTAAAAAGTTTTCACTGTGTTTATGAGAACAACAGCTTTAAGCGAGCCGCTGAGTGTTTGAATATACCAACATCGAATGTCAACCGACATATTGCCCTGCTTGAAGAAAAGTTAAACATCAGGTTGTTCAATAGAACGACAAGGCGAATGACGCCTACCGAGGCTGGAGAAGAACTCTATAGCAGCACTCGTCCACTATTAGAACAACTCAACAACGCGCTAGAAACCGTGACTCGCCACTCACACACCGTAACGGGAGAGCTACGTATTCTTATGCCAGACACACCTGTACAGGCCAAAGCGGTTGTCACCTTTTGCACGCAATACCCGTCAATCTCTTTGTCTTGCGATACAACGCTAAACCCTAAAGATGATGTTATTGATAGCTTTGATGTCATTTTAAGTTTTCATAGAGGGACTTTGTCTGACAGCAATTGGGTGGCAAGGGAAATCAAACGCTGGCCCAGTGCTATTTTGGCTGCGCCTCAACTGCTTAATAAGTACGCCAGCCCTTACAAAATTACGGATTTAAATCATGTTCCCTGTATCACGACACTTACTGCAGTAAATGGCGCTCCCTGGGTGTTTAAAAATCCCGACGGAGGTCATATTACGCAAACAGTACAATCATCGTTCAAAGTAAACAGTGGTCATCTCGCTAAATCTGGCGCGTTATCAGGGCTTGGATACGCAATACTTCCAATAGAGTCATGCAAAGACGAGATCGAGAGCGGCAAGCTTGAAGTCATCCCTCTAGAATACGAACCTGAAGATTTAGTGCTTTATGCGTTTTACTCTTCTAGAAAGCACTTAGCCAAGAAAATCTCTATGTTTGTTGAGCACTTAAAACAACTCGTGAAACTTAACGTCTAGTTAATCACTAATCATTTATCCCAATAACTATAAAAACTGGCATGGTAGAGCAAATCGACATTCGATTTTCTCAAATAAAAAAGCCAGCAATCGAGATTTACTGGCTTTTGCAAAAGGATTTCCGTTGGCGTTTAAATTCTAAACGCTCCTACGTGACGATCGAGAGTTCTCGATAATTCCGCAAGTTGTTGACTTGATTCTTCCAATTGCTCACTCGCCGTTAGCGCGTTTTTCACGGAGTGACTGACGGTATCCATATTCATGTTAATTTCATTTGCTACCGTCGATTGCTGTTCTGTTGCCGTTGCCACCTGAGTATTGATATCCAAAATGGTGGTCACTTGATCTGCAATAGCCTCTAGTGCTTGTCGAGCGAGCTCCGTTTCTGCAGCGCCTTCTTCAATTAGGGTTCTACTATTACTCATTGAATTAACCGCACTTTGGGCTTCGGTTTGCAACTGATGGATCATGTTGTCAATTTCATCAGTGGACTGAGCCGTTTTAGTTGCAAGATTACGAACCTCGTCTGCCACTACGGCGAAACCTCGTCCGGCATCACCGGCGCGCGCTGCTTCAATAGCGGCATTTAACGCCAATAAGTTCGTTTGCTCAGAGATCCCTCTAATGACTTCGAGAATACTACCAATCGACTGAGTGTTGTCCGCAAGACTTACGATAATATTGGAAGTACTGTTCATCTCGTTTTCAAGATTCGTCATCGCCGTCTTGGTGCGTTCTAGCGTCTTGTAGCCATCTTGAGTCTCATTACTTGCCGTGCTCGCAGCACTCGCTGCACCAGCAGCATTTGACGCAATTTCGTTGACGGTCGCGATCATTTCGTTCATAGACGTGACAACCAACATGGTTTGCTCATTCTGCTCCTGCCCTCTTGCAAGCGCTTGTTGAGATTGTCCACGCAGCGCAACAGCGGAACCATTCAGATCCACACCAGTATTTACAACTTGTGTAATGATTTCATGTACCTTGCCAACAAACACGTTGAACGCCGAAGAAATTTGTGCGACTTCATCATTACCTTTTGCTGGCAAACGAACCGTTAAGTCTCCGTCACCTTTCGAGATGTCTTGCAACGCCTCCTTAAGCGCAGAGAGCGGTCGCATCAGCTTGTTGAGTAGCAGCGATAGAGCCAAAACACACAGAACGAAGATCACCACCATGGAAATCAGTTGGGAAGTAATAATTCCATTCGTCGCTTGGCTTACTTCTGTAATAGGAATACCAATATCAAACGTGCCGTACAACTGACCATTCACGTAGATCGGCGCCATGATATCAAACACCCACACTTTCTGGACATCGGCATACCACTTTGAATACTGTTGTACACCCTTGGTTGCACCTTCAACGGTGTAGTTATCATTGTAGGTTTTATTTAGCTTTTGCTTATCACTGTGAGCAACCGCCGTCACATTGCGATCAATTACGACTGCATAGCTTACGTCTGAACGTTGTTTCAAACCCTCAACGAGCGATTGTAAGTCTTGCATTGGGTTGGCTGAGTTCTCCAAAATATAACTTGCATTTCCTGCTAAAAACTCAGCTTGAACTTGGGATTTGTTTAAGATGATGTCATCGATTTTCTGACTCGAAATTAGGTACGTTGATGCCATACTTGCCACGACAGCAATACCAAACATGGCGCAAACGGCTAATAAGATGATTCTTTTCATTTTAATTGTCTCGGTACAATTCAATGTGATGCTCGCGACAGAGCGTTAAGCCTTTCGCCTCTTATAACCAACACAAACTGTATTTTTAGCCTGCCTGGCAAAGCTAGACGTAACTTTGTAGCCACTGTATCTGCCTGATTACCGATAACTTTAGAATGAAGGAAGAAAAGTCTTCAAAACGTCACATTTCTACGAGGTTTGGCTGAAAGACAAGAGAGCAATCGCTAACTTCAAGTAAGCGGCCACACTAGCATCGAGAGTTAAAAAAAGAGTTCTAGTTAGAGCCTTGAAAATATAAATAAGCGAGCGCTTCGACCTATATTCTTACAATTCTCCTTTGCTCAATTAAGTTAATTCTATTCCAAACTCTTTAATAACGATGGTCACAATGAAGAAACAAACGATTGAAATAATGGCGCAAACTCCCAAAGAGAACCAAAACGAATATCGGCTCAGTAAGAAAGGAAAAACTAGAAACATCGGCAATGTAGGCAGTACATACCAAAAAGTATAAAACGCGTGGTTCGCGAGCTTTTCCTGACCTTGCCCTTCAATATACATCCAAATTAAAGCTAAAATAGTGACCGTCGGGAGCGCGGCAATCAGCGCTCCCGCTTTATCACTTCTCTTGGCAACTTCAGATATCAGCACCACTATTCCTGCGGTTAACGCGTACTTAGTAATCATCCACAACATGAAAGAGCTACCTTTAATAAACAAAAAGCGACGTAATAATTACAACAGAGCTTAGCTCATTAACGTCGTAAACCCGTGCATGCCCATATACATACCAACGGCACTAATCAAGATCCCCGATAGATAAGGTGCACGACGAGCCACATCGTTCAAACCACTCCACTTCGATGTTGCTTTTTGAACGCCCACTGCCGCGACAACACCAACCGCAACTAAAGTTAACGCTAGACCAATACTGAACGACACCACCAAGGTTGCACCAAGTGTCATGGCCTTAAGTTGCAAACAAATGAGTAAAACAGTGACCGCCGCCGGGCATGGTATTAACCCACCAGTCAAACCAAACAGAAGTATTTGTCCATTGGTAACATCTCGATCGCCAAAGCGCTTTTGAATATCTAGAGCGTGAGCACGCTCATGAGCATCTTGGTACTCTTTATTCTCACCTTCCGAATGGGAATCCGCATGAAAATGCACCTCGAAATCGTGGGTGTGATCATGGTGCCCGACCATCAACGTGACGAAAAAATCATCAGAGGCTTCAATACAGGAGGCGGATTCCAAATAGCCATCGCGATCAATAAAGTGATAAATATCAGAAGGCTGTCTGATTGCGTTGGGTAGCACTAGTTTAACGTCTTCAGCCGTTAAAGGCTTACCGTTAAGTGTGCGTAATTGAAAACGGCAGTGATGCCCTTCTTCTACGATAGAAAGCGATAGATGCCCATGACCAGTATCGACAACTTGCGTTCTCCAGTCTCGAGCTTGCTTATGAGCGTTGTGCCAAGCTCGCTCATCGCTCCACGTTCTCCAGAACATCCATAAACCCGTCGAGACGATAATTACCCCAGAGATAAGCTGCATCCATGGCTCCGCAGCTTCTGCAGTAAATCTTTGGCTTATATACATCCCACCCGCAGCAATTATCCATACGATCGCCGTATGGGAAAGCGTTGCAGCCAGCCCCAACATAACCGCCTGCTTCACTGTTCCTTTTACGGCCACAATAAACGCCGCCATCATCGTTTTTGAATGTCCTGGCTCTAATCCATGTAACGCTCCTAATAAAATGGCGCTGGGTATAAAAAACCATCCATTACCTTGTTGTAATAATGCGACAAAATCCATTGTTATTCTCAATATGCTCTTCTAAAGTTGCCTTAAACTATACTCCCCCCCCCCCCCCCCTTTTTTTTTTTTTTTTTTTTAATCCCTTCAACCCCAAAAACCCGAAGAAAAATTCTATTCCGCTTTGCTTTCTCTACAAAAAAAAAGACACAATAAAATTCACAACATAAAAGCTAGTAACAATGATGTGTAGGTGCCAGTA
>NZ_RBWD01000009.1:0-230888 GCF_009361695.1 Vibrio sp. VGrn 2
GTGACGTTTACGCCTGAGCATCAAGCCATCGGCCAAAGCGTGACGGTAACGCTGGAATTCGATAAAGATCTGCAATCCGCCGCAGCGGAGTTAGGTGGCACGACGATCACCTCATTAGTGGCAACCGGGGATCCAAGCGTTTGGACTGGTGATGTGGTGGTACCAAGCACGTCAGAGCTCAATGTGGCGTTGCTGGTTCGTGACTACCAAGACTTATCAGGGAATACAGGTAGCCAGAACACGACTTACTCCTTGCCAATCACACCAACAATACATCTAGATGCTATCAACGATGTTACTGGAGTGGAAAGCGTGACAGTAAGTGGTAGCAGTGAACGGTTTGAAGATGGTGAGTATATAGATATCAAAGCAGTCGACGCTGATGGTACAGAGGCTACAGGCATGGCAACCGTATTTTCAGACTCATGGACAATTGACTTAGATCTTTCAGGACTGAAAGACGGGGCGGTGACGATTTATGTGAATGGTACCAACAAGCTGTCTGCCTCTGCTGAAGAGGCTCAAGCAACATTTAACTATGATCGTTACGCAAGTACGGCCTCTTTAGGAGCTGTCTATAACCGATATTTTGGCGAGAACAGAACCTTTAAAGATGCCGCATAAATAAAGCGAGCGTTTAGCTCGCTTTATTTATTTGGGACTTTTTGTGATATTTATCAAAATAATTGCCTTTATTGATAAGTTACTCGAATTAATGAATCGTCTTAATACAAGGCTGAATATCTATAATAACTAGGCCAATGTTGCTTTTAGGTGTGTATGACGTGATTGTGATGGTCGCTCGGTAGATGCTGTGGTGAATGTGTCGCGTTGAAAATCTTTTTAAATATTATATATTTACGCTCGCTTCTATACTCTGAGTATAGTGTTCTGCATGAGGTCGATGGGTAATACCTCGCCTCTTTAACTCGCGATGAAGCAAATTTAATCCTAGCAAGCTTCAGAGCAGTTACTTTTGTGAGTGCGTAATGCGCTCACCTTTTTATTTAAACTTCCTCAGTAACAGTCAATTTGTTGTTTGTTGCTGAGGAGGGCATCTCATCAGCTTCTGACTTTCCGAGCGCTTACCTCAAGCTCACGTTATTACGATTTTTGTTAACTTCAGTCCATAAATTAAATTTTTTTAGATAGTAAGATTTTACCATTTTGACAGAGTGGGTGATGTTACTGGCTTTTATTGTGGTTAAATCGCATGTTTTGATAGTAAAAATTACCATTTTTTTGGTGTTTTTTGATTTCGGGCGATTTTTCTATCTCGTTGAAAATAAATGGCTAAGTAAGTAGGATACGCAGACCAAATCGTACTTGTAAGCCTTATCAGCTTAATTGTCACCGCAGCCATATTTACGATGTTGGTTGTGGAGAACTCAAATGCATTTAGTTTGCAAATTTATACCTAGCTCGAAGCTATCCTCCAACGAGCTATCTTATGTTCTTACACCGGACGAGTGTATAGGGCAGCTTTCGCGTTTGCGCAATTCAGATGACATCCTTAGAAACCTCCCTAAAGAGTTGGCGCAAAAGATTTCCATCTCTGCCAAAAAAACGACCAGCGCATTGCTAGCTGCTATAAGAATCGAATTGGGAAAAGGCAATTGGGTGTCATTATCTACCGTTGCTCGTCGGTCGCCATTGACGGACTCTCAGCTGCAAAGCTTCCCTAGACTTAAATCGCTCGTTGACTCTGTATCTGCTTCGAATGAAAGCAAAGTTTTTAAAGCGGGTTACAAGCAGGTTACTGACGATGTTGCTCTAGTTCGCAGTTACACGCATGTACCTTCTGAGCCAAGCCCAGACCAAAAAATTGTTGTCGAGTTTGCAGGGCAGTGGTCTAGCAACGCGGCATGTTTGATGTTGGGAAAAACGGAAACTCAAAAAGAAAAAGTGACTGTAGGCAAGGCTGATACAGAAAACAAACACCGCAGCCTCGCGACATTTAAAGATCTCGAAGCTGAGGGTAAAACGCTCTATATCAAAATCCCTTGCACTGACCAGCCTCAGCCAATTTTGCTTAAACTCGCCGAAGACCTGCAACCCGTTGATAAAGATACTCAGATGGATGAGTGGGATAACGTGTTGGTGCCTGTGAGACCATTGGCTTACTTAGATGGTAGTAACGACAAAGCAAAAGCTTCTGATCTGCGTGGTGGTTTTCTTTATGTCTTTTGGAAAGGAAAGCTTTGGCGCGAGATGGCCATAAACGAGAAAGGTTACTACCAAGATGTTGACGTCGAGTATTACCGTACCCTAGAGCAAGAAGAAAAGAAAAAAGACACACCTCAGGTAATACAAAGAAGCGCAAGCGGTTTTGCTATGGCGCATTTCTGGGCACCTTACAAAATATCGGGTGAGATCCAACAGGGGGAAAATGGACTCAAGATCATTTTCTCACCAAAGCAAAAGCGCTTTGCTCAAATTGAAGCATTAGAATCGGATGCTGCGTTGCTAGAGAAATCCAGCACACCATTAGATGAATTAAGCAGTTACAGTGACGGGCAGTCATTCAGTGCACAAGAATTCACCTCCGATGTAGACAGTGCCGCCATCCACAAAGTTACCGAGGATGACATGCCATGGCTGAGCGACCAGCAAGCCATCGTTCGAAGTTACGACCAGAGTAATACCGTGATTGCTTATGTTGACGGAAAAAACAGTGGCCTATTATTCCGGGTGGATGTTGGTACGTCTGGCATCACCGCTTTGAATTCACTCTATGTGATCGATCACAATAGCGACTATAAAGACGTCTTTGATTTAGAGTTTTATGAAGGGGAAGACCACGACTGGCAGCAAGCGTTGTTAAGTGGGCTACCATCGGACGGGGTCTTTACTATGTCCCTAGTACATGACCAAGACCCAGACAGTCGTCACGTACTTTTTGATCGGGTCGCTTACAACGATTTATTTGTTGAACCTGATAGCGCTACTGAACGTTCGCCCGAAGCTCATCCAAACGATAAGCCTAAAGGTATGACTGCAGCAGAAAAACAACGCTTTGAGTCATTAGTGCTGGATTGGTCGTTGTAACCTAAATAGAAAATGGATTAAGAATGAAAAAGAAAATATTACTCGGCTTGGGTTTGACGACTGTTGTTGTCGCGGGTGTTGGTTACATAGCAACTAAACCCTATTTTGACGAAAAAGCTCGAATAGAATTATTGGCGGACCAATTAGAGTCACGTATTAATACGCGATTTAATGATGGAAGTAAGTGGAGATACCGCTATTCTTTTGAAATACCTAATAACCCGAAGGTAGCAGATTGGAATACTGAGAGTGTTAAGCTCCCTCAGATATTGTTTACTATCGAAAACCGAGAAGATAAATCCAAGGTCAGTTACTGGGCATTAAACATTGATGGTACTGACCCTCAATTGCTGATCCCTGAAGGGGTATTGCCGCCCGCGCCTAATACTGGGATTGATTATGCTAAATATATGTCACGATCGCCAAATGGCCGCTACCTTGTTATCCCTCAGAAAGATAGCACTGTGTTGTATGATCTAAGTAATGGTGAAATAACTGACATTAGTGAGGAATATGGTGCAACTCGTCACGACGTAATGTGGGATATAGACAGCACACAAGTTGTTGTTAAAAAAAGAGATGAACTCCTGCTAGTTAAGTTAAGCACAAGAGAGATAGTGAAGTTTACCGATGTAAATGGTCCAGAAGCACGTTACATGACCTCTTTTGCCAAGCCTTATATGAGCCAGTCAGAGCAAGCGATATATTTTAGTTACGAACCCGGTCTGGCGGGGTTTGGCTGTAAAGGAGAGGAAGAGGAGTATCTCGAAACTTTTGGGGAGAGTGATGTTCCAAAATGCGGGAACACATTTGTGTTCGATGCCAAAACATTAAAATTGATCGATCGCGGTGATTTTACTCCGGATAGCTACGATTGTAATGTTTGGGGCGGTACGTATGGAGATGGCTTCTACTGCCTCGGAGGTGCGGCATACCGTTTGGGAAGACCATCTGAAAAAATAGGCAACTTCCCTGCTACGGTCGATCTGTTGGCTTTTAACGGTAGTGACATGTGGTTCGTACCTGTTAATGGTCGAAATATAACCCGCGTGTTACACCAGCCAACTGAGAATAGCCCTACCACAGAAATGATATACCTTTACGGTGCTAAAGGCGTAACAAAATCTGCGTTTGGTTTTGGCTTTAGTCGTTATGTAATTGAGCATAAAGAGGCGGATAATTGGAGCGAATCACTCTACCCACTGCCAACCTACGCTGACATCGAAAAAGCAAAAACAGTTCTAGAGGAGCGTAATCATGGCTAGGGCTAAGATTGAACAGCACTCTCTCTACTTGATGGGACAATTAGTTGGACCAGCTGGAGAAGCAATTACTGGCAATGGGCTTTATCCATTACCCGGCTTTGCATTAGCCCTTCCAGAGTTAACAGTTGGTCAAACTGTGGATGGTAGCAGTAGTAAGAATGAGTCACCACTATACTTCAGTGATTCATCGGGTAGGCTACAAGGTTGGAATACAAAGGTTCAATCAGTTGAAGAACTTGATGGGTACAAGCTTGCTTCAACGCCACTATTAATTTCTGCTAAGGTTGCGGAAAAGAAGCTAAAACCTGTCTACATTCCACCTTACTTAATTCCGGCAGCGGTTATGTCTGGAGATACTGCTTGGACGAAACGCTTAGCACAATTAGCCACAGAGGCAGTTATTACGAGCGCTGAAGTTGAAGTCTCACGCTTGCGTGGCTGGCAAATCAAAGAAGATTTGAAAAAGGCTGTAGCCGAGAGACAATTTTTAGCGCCCGAATTAGCCGAGTTCTTTGTCCATAAAGCTGAGGCGGCAGAAGAGGAGCTGTGTCAAAAAAAAGGCGCGTATAGACGTCTGTATGAACAAATTTATAGCGGAAACTATAAACATAATTTTTATTATCTGCGTATTCCTCAAGTTTGGACCATCAATTTATTCTTCTCAGCCGACTATTTTGAGGGGGCAGAAGTTACTTTATCTGGACAACCGGAAAACTTGAGCATCAAAGGGGATGCTAACGATATAGGCAATAAAATAACCAGTCGAGTAAGGCCGGTAACATACTTTGATATTGCTAATCAGGCCAGTGGCTCTGACGTTGCAAAGGAAGTAACCCAATATGTCGCCACATTTTGGATCACAGGTGGTCATCTAGATGATGATGAACAAATTAAGCAATTAGTCCGCTTTGATATAGATTTAAATACGATTAATGCTTACTTGGAAGATAACCTAGATCTCGAAGATGAAAATCAAAAACGCCAATTGGAAGAGAGGTTAGCCCGAGTTGATGAGTTAAGCCTCCCAAACAATTGCTACTCCTTATCTGAGCAAGTTTTACACTTGCCTATTTATTCAATAGCAGGGCGCAGCATAATCCTTTCTGGTGATCCCATCTCTGTTGAAGAGTCACTGTTTCAACATGCGCCAGATACGTTTAAAGGTTGGTTAGATTGGAGTAAAAACCTACCATATACCAGTAAGAACAAAGCCGCGCCCGGTGCGCAACCGGCGATTAACATTCTAAATTCCATTGGGAACTATAAAGACGTTATTGAGGCTTCAGCGTCTGGCGTGATGGACCCATTCAGCATGACAACAGTCCATAAAGCGTTCAGCGCAGGTTTGAATGGAGATCAAGCCGGGGATATGTTGGAGGCATTAAAACTCGCGGTCGGTATTGATGCTAAAGCGAAGGGGTTCTTAGATTTTGCGCAAAAGCTAAAGCCACCAGCACAAGGTACACTTGAGCCTATTTCTGACTTAGCAAGTGTGCTTAACTGGTCAAACTACATTGGGAGCACCTTACCGAGCGTTTATACGATTCCGCCGGAGTTGAAGCATTTCTGGCATAAGGTGGACGATAAGATTTTAACCCCTTTAAAGCCGGCCGTCCGGGCTATTGAATATGCACTTGATAAACCTTTTGGCTTTGCAGAGCTTGTTTCTAGTGGCCTTGAAATTCCGAAAGGTATTGATAATTCCGAGTCGGCGTTTAACGCCTATATTGATAAATCAAAGCAATATGGTCAGAAAACACAATCGGTAATATCAACACTTTTATTGAGTGATGAAAAAGATCGTCAGGCACTGCTTGAGTCTGAAGCGGAACATAAAAAAGCGCTCCTTGAAGCATTCTCTGATAAAAGTGTAAGTCATAAAGTGCTATTAAATGGTAGTCCGCTATTAGAAAAAAAACAGGCAAAAGAGGGTGAGGCAAGCTATCTCACACTGTTTTTTGAATTTGATAGCGCAAATGATGAACTAACCAATTCTGATAAGAAGCTCGTTTCTAAAGTGGCTGAATATCTGCGTAATACAGAATCAGAAATGTTGCTGAACATTGAAGGATATACGTGTGATATTGGCTCGGTGGAATACAACACTAAACTGTCAAAAAAACGTGCTATGGCGCTTAAATCTTCAATTTTAGAAGATCTTGGCACTGATGCTATTAAGTGGGACCATCGAATATCTGCGCTTGGTAAAGGCGTTTATGCCGATAATGATACGAGTAATAGGCGCTTAAGTCGTCGAGCGGAGATGAAGTTCTACCTCAACTCTGCTTTTGAATATCCTGCTTGTAGAAGTTGGCTGCTAGCTCTGGAGAAAAATCGACAGAAAGCGGTTTTAGCAGAGATGAAAGTCCATGAGGAAATTTGGAAATTTTCCGGCCAAGCCTTTGATATTGCATTAGGCTTTGCTGCGCCAATGCTTGGTCCAGGTGCTGCGTTAGCATATGGGTTGTATTGGTCAGGTGAAACCTTGGTTTCTACTTTGGATGGTGCAGCCAAAATTCTTAATAAAGAATTAGAAGAATACAAAGAGAAGCAGAAACGTTTTTCTGAATTTGATGTGGTAGGACAGGCGTTACTGTATCGCGGTTTACCTGCGTTCGATGAACTGAGTGTTGTTGGCAAGGCATATATAAAACGCGCTATAGCGCTCAATGGGCTGCTGCGATTGCTTCTACTTGAATCTCAAATAAAAGAAGAGAATAAAACAACTAATTACGTTTCGGAATATTACGCGGTTAATCACTTGACGTCTGGGCAAAGAGATCTTGATATTGAAGGCTATATAAAGACCTATCTTTTAAGTGATGAATGGGATTTGGGGGGAACTTGGCTTCCTTCTTTCCACCTTGATGAAGCGTGGCTAGAAACAAAGAATATTTACCGTAGTGCTTCGGAAAGTGTGCTGAGTATTGCTGCAATGACGAGTTACGTAACATACCGAGCGAAGCAATCTCAGACCGGGATAAAAGCGCTTGAACAATCGCAGGTATATCAAAAATTCTGTCCTATACATACTATTGCGGACCCTAGTTTAACTAAGCTTAGATCTCTATTAAAAGCGCCAGATTTATCTAAGCTCGATGACTCCATGTTTGCTGGGCATATGGTTTCCGTAAAAGTCAATGACGAGTGGCTCCCACTCGAAGACAGGGTTAATAGCGGTGAAGCTATTACGCCGACTATGCCAATTAGAGTACTTATTATTCTTGATATGAAGGACGAAACGCTGACCAAGTTCAAAGAAGAAGGTTTGCTTAATCTTGTGCCTGTCGGTGTTAGACCTGTGAGGCAAAATAGGTTCTTTGACGATTTTGGCTCTTACACTACTGAATATGTTCGTGAAATTGCACTGGAATCACTAGTTGAAACTGAGAGGGCGTATTTAACAGAGAAGCAAATGTTAGAGACAGATACGACACTATACGGTGTTGTTGTAAGTCCTACTTATTACTTTGGATGCAACATCATGAGTGGGATCAAGCCTATTGCAGATGACTACGGTAGCAAAGAATGGAAGTCGGTGTTTGGTCAGGTAGATGAACAACACTCAGCGGCTTATGTGATGCGTTACCTTTTAGAAGTTGGTGTGCCTAACGCTGCTAAAACAGAAACAAAGCTAACATATAAAAGAGAGCTCGTATTTAAAACACAAGATGGTGAGGAGCTAACTTCTAGTACGAATAAGGCTTCCATCTTTAATTTAACAATGTCGAAAGAGCATGAATTCTTATATGAGAAAACCTTCTTAGCAAGAGCAGGGAAAAAAGCAGTAGAGTATCCAGAATTATTCTCAGATGCTAAGGCAAACTTGTACATTTATGATGCTAGCGTTAAGAGCCTCATTCCCGGAAGTGAGCATGACGACATAATGGAAGCGCTCGGCTGGACAAAAAAACAGCCATCCTATGATCCTTCGGCTCAAGCCTCCAAGCTGCTACTTATTGTCAGCACTAAATCGGTTGCTAATGTGGAGATAACTCTTGAGCAAGGGGGGTTTGACACTCACCGTTTACCAGTGGATATTCGTTTGAAAGCAAACGACGCAAGAGGTCGCTACAGTTTTGAGCATCAAGATGTCGATCTGTATCCACTAGGAAAGGTCGAAGTGAATCTCGTGAAAAAAGAGGTCTTATTCAAACCTAAGTCGGTTCCGCAAAACTTGACTGACATTTCGAAGCATCTTTCGAGCAATATAAGTAAGCTTGTAAACGACATGGTAGTCAAGGAAGGAGGGCTATTCGATTTATCACCAGACTTTGTTGACACTGATCTCTATGCAGTCGAGATTTCACTGAAGTACACTAATGCAACTGGGAAAGAGATGGCTGGCTTGCGCCCGTTTATCCCTAGTGAAAACGAAAAGCCATATATCATGCTCGATATCGATGGGAAAGCAGGCTTATCTTTAAACGCTTCATCACAGAAGCTTCCAGTACGAGCTATAAATACAACGGCGCCAACCTTGTTCAACTCGCGAGAGATCCACTATAACCCAAAGTGGTATGAGATGAGTAAAAAGGAGTTTAAAGCTATTTCTGAATATACTGCGGGAACGACTGACGATGCTGATTCCAATTTGGCAAATTCAACTCGTAGCAAGATGTCCCACAAAGCTACTCCGTTGAGTGTTTGGATGAATGCAGAGCCTGTAATGAAAGACTACTCTGTCGCTAGGGATCTTCCATTATCTGCGCAACGAGAGCAAATACTTAAAAAGTGGTTGTTTGATGGAAAATAAAAAACCGCCTTCGGGCGGTTTTTCTTTTCTTATCACTTCATACTGAATTTAGAGTTTTCTTTTTAAGCCCCATCAACCCGCTGCAGAAATATCGTATTTCTTCATCTTATGGTTGAGAGTGCTCATTGGCAGCGCCAATTGCTCAGCGGCTTTCTTGGTGTGCCAATTGCAGGCATTTAAGCAATCGATGATCACTGTACGCTCGTATTGGCTAACGACGTCCTTAAGGCTCTTTGAAACGTCTTCTAAATCCGCTTGTGCTTGCTGCTCGTAAGCAGGTTGCTCTGGGGTAGGTGAAGCTACTTTCATTTCGATATTTGGCACATCTTCTGGGATTTGTTCGCCAAACTCAATGTGAGTAATGGTTTCAAAATCGGACAGTAGCACCGAGCGCTCAATGATGTTCTTAAGCTCACGCACGTTACCTGGGTATTGATAGGCAAGGAGCTGTTTACGTACATTGGCACTTAACCCTGGCGCTTGCGGCAAACCTAGCGTGTTAGTCGTGTGTTGCACGAAATGCTCAGCAAGGGGAATAATGTCCGACTTGCGTGCTCTCAGTGGTGGTAATGTAATAGGGAACACATTCAAACGATAGAACAAATCGGCACGGAATCCGCCATCTTTGATTTGCTGCATAAGATTACAGTGGGTTGCGGCGATAACGCGAACGTCCACTTCAATCTCTTTGCTAGTGCCGATTGGGCGAACTTTACGCTCTTGCAGTACACGCAGTAACTTCGCTTGTAGTAGCATTGGCATATCGCCAATTTCATCTAGGAAAAGCGTGCCGCCGTTGGCTGCTTCAAACAAACCGACTTTGTCTTTGTCTGCGCCCGTAAATGAGCCTTTCTTATGGCCAAAGAGTTCTGACTCTAATAACTGCTCTGGGATTGCGGCACAGTTCTGTACGATCAAAGGTTGTTCTGAACGATTAGAGTTTTCGTGAATGTATTTCGCGATCACCTCTTTACCAGCGCCCGTTTCACCACGCAACAGCACATCGACAGGAAGAGATAGCACCTTATCAAGACGATTCAAGACATTGAGCATTTCTTCGCTCTCTGCAATAGGACCTTGATAGGCTTTCTGGGTACGCTTTTTGAGCTGAGTGTTCTCGCGTACTAGGGCTTGATTGTCGGCATTGAGATTTTTTATTACTTGCCCGTATTGCTCTAACCAAACGGCTTGGCGAATATTACTCGCAGCCATACGACAAAACTCAGTCAAGGCTGCCTCGTTGTCGATGACGTTCAAATCGAGTAAGACTAACAGCCCAATGGTTTTGCTTTCGCTATCAATCAAAGGCCAAGCCAGTAAGTTCTCGCTTTTTAATCCCAGTGTCTGCTCAGTTTGATAGATGCTTTCGCAGTCATAACCGTTGTACTTATACAACTCGTTAATCAACACCACTTCACCATTACGAATAGCAAAGTTAAATGGGTCGTTCTCACTGGCTGAGTCTAACTGTAATGCTTCCCAAGGGTGGGAAACAATCGTTTTATCGTTATGGTGAGCGGTACTTGGAATCAACGCCTGGCCAGTCTGGTCCAAAACATAAATGATGCCGTGCTTTGCGAGGGTCATTTGTCTCGCAGCGGTCAACACAGCATCCAACGTTTGGGTAAGCTGGCTGCGATCAGCCAAAGACTGACTGATCGCAAGTAGGGCGTTACTAAGTTCGCTATGGTTAGCTGAACGCATAGGTTAGTGTTCCTTGCTCATCGACAGACACTTCGATTTGCGTATGTGAATCATCCTTGTCATGTACTAATAGCTGAGTCGATAGTTGCGGCAGCAACTGACGGTTGATGACCGCGTCGATATTACGCGCGCCCGTTTCAGCAAGGCGACAGTTACCTAGTACGAACTCAACCAAGCTTTCTTCGTAGCTCAGGGACAACTTGTGATGGCTCTGTAGACGCTGAGAAACTTTGTTCAGCTTGTGGTGAATAATTTCTGTCATTGCTTCATCAGACAGCGGAACAAACGGAAGCACAGACATACGTGCCAATAGCGCCGGTTTGAAGTGTTGGTTCAAAGTAGGGCGGATAGCTTCTGCGATGATGTTTGCATCGATGTCTTTTGATTGATGAACCAAAGATTCGATCTCATGCGTTGCAAGGTTACTGGTCATGATGATCAGCGTGTTTTTGAAGTCGATGGTGCGGCCTTCGCCGTCGTTCAGCGTACCCTTATCGAACACTTGGTAGAACAGGTTCAACACTTCAGGGTCGGCTTTTTCCACTTCATCAAGAAGTACAACAGAATATGGACGTTGACGAACCGCTTCTGTCAGCATGCCGCCTTCACCGTAACCTACGTAACCCGGAGGTGAACCGATTAGGCGAGATACCGTGTGCTTCTCTTGGAACTCAGACATGTTAATGGTCGTCATAAAGCGCTCGCCACCAAACATTTGGTCAGCAATCGCTCGAGCAGTTTCGGTTTTACCCACACCACTTGGGCCAACCAGCAGGAATACGCCTGTCGGTGCGTCTGGGTTACCTAGGCCGGCTTTTGCAGTTTGAATGCCTTCAGACAGTGCATCGATAGCGTATTCTTGGCCTTTGATGCTCTGTGTTAGGCTTTCTTTCAGTTTTAGCGTGGTTTCTGCTTCGTCTTGAAGCATCTTACCCATAGGAATACCAGTCCAGTCCGAGAGCACGTGGCTGACTTCATCTGGACCCACTTCAAAGTGAACCAGTGGGTTGCCATTGCGGATTGCGTCTAGCTGTTCTTGGCAGGCCGAAATTGCAATGCGAACGGCTTCTTCATCCATTTCTGCATATGGAGAAACGTCTTGCTCTTGTTCTGAATCCTCGTCTGCAGCAAGTTCTTCTTCATTTGCTTCGCCAAAGACCAGTTCATGCAAGCGAGAGCGTAGAGCAATCATCTCTTGGATCTGCTCTTTTTCTTTGTGCCATTGGGCTTCTTGTTCAGCTAGCTCTTCTTTTGTTGTTTCCATTGCCAGTTTTAGGTCTGGAATATTAGCAAGGTTGTGCTTGTCGCCAGTTTGCTGCAGAGCATCACGCTCAAGTGCTTCAAGCTCGCGCTGTTGAGCTGCAAGTTCTTGTTGCAGTGTCTCAACAGAAGCAGGAATGGCATTAAGGCTGATGTTCACTCGTGCACACGCCGTATCTAGTACATCGATCGCTTTGTCTGGCAGTTGACGGCCAGAGATGTAACGCGCAGAAAGTGCTGCCGCAGCGGTGATAGCATCGTCACGCACGTAAACATTGTGTGACTTCTCGTATGCAGGGCGAAGACCACGAATGATCAATGCTGCTTGTTCAGGAGACGGCTCGTCGAGTTTCACCAATTGGAAACGACGTGCAAGGGCAGGATCTTTCTCGAAGTACTTCTTGTATTCCGACCATGTTGTCGCAGCGATGGTTTTCACTTCGCCACGTGCTAGGGCAGGTTTTAACAAGTTTGCTGCGTCGCTGCCGCCTGCTTGGTTACCGCCACCAACAAGGGTGTGTGCTTCATCGATGAAAAGAATGATAGGGGTTGGCGAGTTTTTCACTTCATCCAATACCGCGTTTAGGCGTTTTTCGAATTCACCTTTTACGCTTGCACCAGCTTGCAGAAGACCCATATCTAGCCCGTAAAGCTCAACACCTTTGAGGTTGTCTGGTACGTCACCTTGTACAATCTTAAGTGCCAAACCTTCTACTACTGCGGTTTTACCAACGCCCGGCTCACCAACAGCAATAGGGTTGTTTTTACGGCGACGAGCAAGAATGTCCACGATTTGGCGGATTTCTTGGTCGCGGCAGAAAACAGGGTCGATTTCGCCTTTGCGTGCTTTACCAGTGAAGTCGGTTGTGAACTTGCTCAGTGCTGAACCATCTTCACGAGCTTGTGTTTTCTCTGAAGTAGCAACTTGCGCCTCAATAGATTGGCTTGTTAACTCTGCAAAGTTACGCTTAAGGCTGTCAGGGTTTACCGCTTCAAGGATAGAGGCGTAACCATGTTGGCCGTAACGGAGAGGGTTGCTAACAAGAGTAAGGAGTAGGGCGCCAGAGCGGATTTGTGTTTCGGATAGATCTAAAGAAGAAACCAGCCAACTTTCTTGCAACCATTCGATTAATAAAGCAGAAAAAACAGGTTTGCTGCCATTTCCTTTGGCGTTGGTGTCGAGTGTGGATCGAACCGATTGTCTTAATAAGTTCTCAGAACAATCAAAATGACTTAATAAGACGTCAAAATCACTATTTGGCCTTTCTAATAGACTCAGTAAATAATGCTCAATTTGAACTTCGTTTGCTTTTTCAGAGACTGCAAGTGCAGCGGCGTCTTCTAATGCTACTTTTGCAATCGGGTGTAGACGCTGAATTAATGAAGAAAGGTTTATATTTATCATAGCCATTTTATTCTTTAGAGGAAAAGAGGTAGCGGCTATTATACTAAAAGTGATTGCGTTCTTTTTTTATCAAGATATTTTGACTATCGTTTGTTGGTTATTTTTAATGATTATTGTGACATTAATGTTTGTGGTTATTTTAATGGCGTTGTTATTCTAAATTAATTGATAGTAAAAGTGTCGGATTTATTAGTTTTAATGACTTTATTTACACAGTTTTATATGGTTATTTTCACTTTTTAAAGTTAGAACAATTTATTATTATCTTAATCCAACTTATTGGTTTTTTATCCAATAAATTGTACTCAAGATATTGGTGAATAATGTCTTAATTTGTATAAATTGTTGCTTTTATTGTGTTTTTTAAAGTTGGCACGGACTTTGATTATGCCAAGTAGTCGCGGTGATAAGCGATTTGGTGATTTAAACAAAACAGATTTTAGAAAAGGAAATAGCGATGCCAACTCCAGCATATATGTCTATCCAAGGTGAGACTCAAGGCCATATTACTAAAGATACTTACTCTGCAGATTCAGTAGGTAACACATGGCAAGAAGCTCACGTTGATGAGTTCCTAGTACAAGAACTTGATCACGTGCTAACTGTTCCACGTGATCCACAAAGTGGTCAGCCAACTGGTCAACGTGTACACCGTCCACTTGTTGTAACTAAAGTTCAAGATCGCTCATCTCCACTACTATTCAACGCATTAGTATCTGGCGAAAAACTTCCTGAGTGTGTGATCCGCTTCTACCGTACTTCAGTTCAAGGTAAACAAGAGCACTACTACTCAATCAAATTGATTGATGCGCTACTTGTCGATATCCAAACTCGTATGAACCACTGTCAAGACGCAGCAACAGCTGACCGTGTGACAGAAGAAGTGCTTAAGTTCACTTACCGTGCGATCGAAGTAACTCACGAAAACTGTGGTACTGCGGGTAACGACGACTGGCGTGCTCCACGCGAAGCTTAATTGCTCGTCGCGTAAAGATTCAGGGCCAACGATTGTTGGCCCTAATTCGATTATTTGTATCAGGTAAAAGATATGGTGAATGACGTAGAATTTAAATTTGAAGTGCCTGGATGTGGGCATGAATTTCGGGTTGAGAGCTTTCATGTTCATGAAGAGTTATCTAAGCCTTTCCACATCAATCTCTCATTACTTTCACTTGATCCAGATATCTCGTTCGATGAGTTAATACGTAAAGCTGGAACATTGACACTTTACGGACAAGGTGTTGGGGCTGCGCGTGTGTTCAACGGCGTGGTGAATGAAGTTCGTTACTTAGGGACTGGACGTCGTTTTTCGCGTTATCAATTAGTTTTAGTTCCTCAAGCTTGGTTCTTATCTCAGCGCCAAGATTGTCGTATTTTCCAGCAAAAGTCAGCGCAAGACATCATCACAGAAGTACTCGATGATGGGGCAGTCACCGATTACCGATTTGAAGTGTCGGGTACTTATCCTCCAAAAGAATACGTTCTGCAATATCGTGAGTCTGACTTGCACTTCGTGCAGCGCATGATGGCTGAACACGGTATGTGGTATTACTTTGACCATAGCGATTCAAATCATACGATGGTCATTGTCGACAGTAATGACGCGATTGCACCTTTGATAAGCTCGCCACTAAATGCTTCATACATTGGGCCGATTGTTTATCATGCCGATGGTGGCGGTGTTGCCGATCGCGAACATATCTCTGATCTCGAGGTAGTTAACCGCGTTAGAACGGGACAGGTTACGTACACAGATTACAACTACGAACACCCTAAAATTCCACAAGAGATGACACAGGCTGGTGAGCTAGACCAAGATCTCAAGCAGTTTGATTATCCTGGACGATACGTTGACCCACTGATGGGTCAGGTGAGAACCACGGAATGGATGTCGGAACACATTGTCGATAATCAACAAGTGGAAGCAACCAGTGACGTAATGCGCTTAGCATCTGGTTACAGCTTTAACGTCAGTGACCATCCGCGCTCCGAGATCAACCGCGATTACCTCATGTTGTCTGTAATGCACACAGGGCAAGATCCGCAAGTGCATGAAGATGAAGCGAGTGGTATGCCAACCACTTACTACAACCAGTTCTCATGTATTCCACGTGATGTGGTATTTAAAGCGCCTAAACTAGCGGCACCAGTAGTGGATGGCCCGCAAACGGCGGTTGTTGTAGGACCAGAAGGTGAAGAGATTTACACCGACAAGCTTGGTCGAGTGAAAGTACAGTTCCATTGGGATCGCTATGGCGATAACGATGAACACTCAAGTTGCTGGATCCGCGTAAGTCAATCCATGGCGGCGCCAACTTGGGGCGCAGTTTATTTGCCGCGTATTGGCCACGAAGTCGTAGTAACTTTCCTTGAGGGGGATCCAGATCGTCCGTTAGTTACGGGCGCAGTTTACAACGGTTTGCATTTCCCACCGTACTCTTTGCCAGAAAACAAAACTCGTACCACATTCCGCACGCAAACGCACAAAGGAACAGGTTACAACGAGTTGAGTTTTGAAGACGAAGCGAACCAAGAAGAAGTCTATATTCACGCTCAAAAAGACATGTCTACCAAGGTGCTCAACAACCGTTACCGTGATATCGGTCAAGATGAATTCTTAAAGGTTGCACGTCACCAAACGAATGAAGTTCATGGTGACCATAAAGAAACCATTCATGGGCATAAAACGACACAAGTAAACAGTACGTTTACCGAGACTGTCGAGCAAGACGTTACCGTCACATACAACGCGAATGAAGCCAAGTATGTGAAAAACAATTCTGACTTAGAAATTGGTGATAACCGTACGGCTAAGATCGGTAAAAATGATGATTTAGATATTGGTGAAAACAGTAACCTTACTATCGGTGCGTCTAAGAGTTCAGACATTGGTGCGGATGATAACCAGACGGTTGGTGGCAACTTAACGGTATCAGTGAAAGGTAACACCGCTTATAAAACCGATGGTGCGACGCAAATTATCAGTGGCGACAAGATTGTATTGAAAACGGGTGGTTCCTCTTTAGTGATGAACAGTGATGGTTCAATAAAGTTATCAGGCTCGGCTATTACGATTGAAGGCAGTGACAAAGTCGTCGTGAAAGGTGGCAACGTAGTGGTTAACTAATAATGGAAAAACAACCTCTTACAACAGAAGTGACATCAGATCAGCAAGCCGAATCAACGGCTTGCTTTTCGCGTTTTGGAATAATAGTGGCTATCAATGAGTCTACGGGCAGTGTGCGAGTTGATTTTGATGGTAACCCATTTAAGCAGCCACTCACTGCGAGACTAGGACGTGGCTTTCGTCGTTCTGAACTGCAAATGGCTATCGATAATCGATTAAGTTGTCGAATTGAGTTTTTGAACTACGACTTAAGCTTGCCTCTTGTGACGGACATTTTTTTCTCCATTCTGGATGACTCTGATGAGTTTGTATTGCGAGCTAAGAAGATGGTGATCGAGACAGAACAAGAGTTGATAGTCAAAAGTGGTGAGACAGAAACTCGCTATAGCGGGCGCGATGGACGAATTACCACTAAAGCGAAGTACGTCACTTCTCAAGCAGAAAAAGCACAAAAAATTCAAGGCGGAACGATCGCAATTAACTAATTACCTCGCGTTAGCTAATTCACTTCGAGTTAGCTAATTACTTCGTATTAACTAATTGCAATCGCGTTATGGCACGCTAATAACGGATAACTAGATGCGACAAAGAATCGGTGTCGAGCACCTAAAGGCACCCATAACCAATCAAGAAGTCGAAGGCGCGTTAGCAAAAGCTGAGCGTGCTGTGAACGATCTTTCCCAATTGCCAGTAACGTGGCTGGATTTCTGTAATGAAAAGCTGTCCATTGCTTCTGAAAGTATCGGGTTTTTAATCAGGCAGCGAGTTCAAATTCACAAAAGGGGTTATCCAAGTCGTGAGTTGGAGTATCTCAAACTGATCGAACGCCAAATTGAAGAACTGAAGCAGGTGTACTTGTCGTTTTATCGGTTAGCACCGGGGTTGATTCATCAATTAAGAGGCCAGGAGCCAGAAATCTACGGCTGGCTGATGCTACAGGGCGAGTTGGGCTCAGAGTTGGATAACCTTTTGTGTGGATTGAGTTTACTCGAAGAGTTAGATGCTAAAACTGCAATGGTCATTGCCGTACAATCTCCGGTTGAGTCTATGGATAGCACGCTTTCGGAGCTTATTGAGGGTAATGCGACATCCAGTGCGTTTTACTTTGAATGCTTACGTGTCCGCCAGACATTAAGTGTTTCTCTCATCAAGCGCTGGCACAAAGCCAGCATCATTAGCTCTCATGTTGCTTTGCCACTACTTGCTTTACAAGACGTGAAAGAGGGGATTGATTGGCTCAATGACAATGCAGGCAGCGAACAATATCTATTTGAACGTTTGATTACCAAACGTGACAGAGGTACTTGGTTCCGTCAGTGCTTTGGCATCGAACCAAGTGGATTACCATCAGCGCAAGTGCTCACTTATGCCAAGTTGCTTGAGTTAAAAGAGTTTGAGGCGTTTGATATCTCTTCTTCATTAGCACCTGTTGATTTTGCGCTGAGTGGCGATTGGAAACTGGTGCCCCAAATCACCGAGCACTTGGAAAGTCTGGAGGAAGCTGAGGGTGAAATTTGGCTTCAAGCCTTGTATGTCGTCTACGGAAAACTTCTTCCTCTGACTCCGCAAGATGTTGGTGTCGAGTATGAATGGGAAGAGATCGTCGATCTGCTCAATGAGTGGGTGGAAGATGAAAAATATATCCAAAATCTACCAAGCCGCTTGGGTTACGCATTGAGCTTCGAGTCTACGTTAGCGGCGATGCAAGATGCCAACGTCGATGTGCTGTTCCGCGATTGGCTATGGCGTCAACTCTGTATTCAATCCAGAGCCTACGTGCCTTGGGATATGGCAATGCCGATTCATCAACAAGACTGGAACTTTAACAATTTAAAGGCCGCACCTTCTGCGAGCGAACGATTCAACTTAAGGAATAGCAATGCAGTTATGGGATATTGAGGTGCACCCTGAGCTATCACTTAAAGGTCGTTTTCAACGTGACGAAAACGGCGATGAAGTGTGGGTTGTGGTCGCCAAACGCACATGGCAATTCGATGGTGTGGTTTGGCACGAATTAGGTGAAAGTGAAATCTTCGATGATCCCCAATATTTGGGCGAAGAAGGTTTCTCTGCGATGAAAGTTGACCACGAATTCGCTTATACCAAAGACAACACAGACGTACTTGTTTACGGCAAAGCGCGCAGCTACGCGAAAAAGCCGGTGACATACCAAGAATGCCGCGTGTTGATTGATGGTCATATCGATAAGACTCTCGCTATTCACGGGGAACGCGTATGGGTTGAGCATGCTGGCAGTATCACGCTGAGTAATCCAATCCCATTTATTGAAAAAGACATTGATTACACTTGCGCGGTAGGCGGTGATTTACGTAACCGAATAGGTGGTGGGGTTGCCGACTCCAACAAAGAATTGCTTGAACAGAAAGTACCCTCGGTTTTTTATCCTCGAGAGGACTGGAGTGCCGCCGCGAAAAAACTACGCGTTGCGGGGTTCGGGCCAGTCCCTCCGTTCTTTGAGTCGCGCCAGAAGCTGGCCGGCACGTTCGATGACGATTGGATTGAGAACCGCAAGCCAATGTTGCCACTCGATTTTGATAAGCGGTTCTTCCAAAGCGCGCCTATTGATCAGCAGTGCAAAGGCTTTCTTCGTGGGGGGGAGCGTTTGATGATGAGTGGCTTTTGTCATGATGACACGCTTTCATTCCGCATTCCTAAAGAGAAATATCGAGCAACTGCCATTTTTAATAACGATATCTATCAAGTTGATATGGCGATGTACACCTTATTCGTTGATGCTGAAAAGAAAGCCATATCAATTAGTTACACCGCTGCGTTTCCTTGTCAGGGGAAAGAACACTTGCTGCTGTCTACATCTATCACTAAGTCGGAAGAGGTAAGCGAGCATGCATAATTCAACAGGTCGCTATGTGTTGGGTATGGAAGTGATGACACCAACTGGTATGAACTTAGATATTGCCAGTGCAGTTTCGTATGCTGATTTAGGAAGATTCGACCAATGTGTAGGGGATGATGGTATCGAGCGGTTTACTTACGCAAAAATCGAATACACCAAAGAAATTGAGCAGTTTGAGAAAACGTGTGAGTTAATAACCCACTTGCTTGATTCATTGTTGGAACAATTGCCGCGTTCTTTAAGGCCGATTCCGTTACTTATAGCGGTGCCTGCGTCTATTTCACTAGTAAAAGTACAAGAATGGCTTGGTGAAAGTCACTACGCTGACTTTCTCTCTGTGGTGAATGCCGTTCATGCCAGTGGGCCTAGTTTCGTTCTCCAGGCCATGAAATCATTGGATAAATACGATGCCATGATGTGTATCAGTGTCGATTCCTTGGTGAGTTCGATGCAAACACTCATCGACGATGCGATGGTAATGAGTACGAATAATCCATGGGGCGTTATTCCGAGCGAGGGTGGGGCAGGTTTAATTCTTTGTCGCAGAAATACCATAGAGACATTGAAACTTAAGCCTCAAGCGCAGCTTGGCTACATTGATACGGAATTAAACACTTCAGACCGAAGAGGCATGTTTCGACTTGTTCAGCGTGCAAGTAAAAAGATCGATTCATTTGGTGAAGTGTATTCCGATATGACGAACCTTCGCATGCACTCGGAAGATTACGGCTTTGCTCTGGGGGCTAAAGCAGAACGATTCACGAACCCAGAACAACCGCAGCTTATCAATGAGTTGTGGGGCACGATGGGCAGTTGCTCTTCTCTAGCCTTAATCGCCTTTGCGGTCAGAGATCACCATTTTAGGCAACCAACCACGTTGTTAATGTTGGACTTTCATGGTGACAAGGGGATTCTCCAGTTGCTGCAATGTTAGTAGGCACTCATCGATCAAATGGCAATGAAAATACACTCATATTATTAGGTTTACGTTTGTATCATGAAAAAGCGTATAACTGATGCAGTGAAAGCGTAAGTAAAAAACTCTAATAAGTTAGTAATAATAACTAAAATAATAGGCTTACTGTTTGTTTTAAATACTAGCCTTGATACAAGTATGTTCAAGAAAATATTATTCAACTCTAATAATATTTATTCTATGAAAGAGTACTAAGTGTCTAATAATCAGAGTACAGCCAAAGGATATATCGATCAGTTGGTTGTGAAAGCTATTGAGAAAAAGAAACTGAATGAGCAAAGGCTAGCAGAAAAAAATAAGCCAAAGCTTGAGTACGTGCTTTTTTCACAATTTGATGTATTAGACAAGCTTCCCTCTAAAAATGGTAAAACAACCGTTTATCATCTCGCAAAAAAAGGGCAGCCAGAAAAGCAGATCTGTTGCAAAGTTATCAATGATGACTCGCCAGAATTTGCGAGTAAAATGTTGGTTAACGAAGCGAGTCGATTAGAGCTTTCCCAACATCCTAGCGTGGCTAACTTCATAAAAATCGGCAACGAATTCGAACGCCCATATTTGATGTACGAGTGGATTCAAGGTGAATCACTGGCAGAAAAAATGGAGCGTCACTCTTCTAAAGGTTTCCGCCACGACCATATCGCTTGGTTGGTATATCAACTCGCTGGTGCCTTAGAGTTTATGCACACAAGAGGCATCTGCCATCTTGATATTAAGCCATCCAACGTGCTAGTGAGTGAAGGCGATTACGTTAAACTCATCGATTTCGGTGCTGCTCGTTATATTGGAGAAACGGAACCTTACGCAGAAGCAAGCTTGAACTACGCTTCACCTCTTTATATCGAAACTGGCATCGCGGAACCGCAAGATGATGTTTACTCCCTTGCTTTGCTCGCTGGACATTTATTTTTGGGTTCAATATTTGGTGATACTTGGAATAAGCAATTAAAAGACCGAAAACGTCCTGCATTGATCCCGGCTCATATTTGGAAGTTGCTGAAACAAGTCATCAATAAACCAAGAGGGCATGGCTATACCGCTATTTCTTTCGCCCAGCAGTTAGCACGAATCGATACTCAATCGATTAACTCAAATTCTAACGCACCAATTTTCAGTAGCTTGCGTAATGCGGATCTTCTGCTTACACACTGTAAGTCGAATGATAAAACAGCGTACGGACGCTTCAAACTATTGGAGGCGAGTTTAGTGTTGAGTGTGGTGGCAATGACAGGAAGTTATTTGTATCAGCAAAATTCGGATGCATTGGATGCTATTTTTGCCAAAGAAACGACACCTTTAAGTCACACAATCACGCCCACAGATACTGCTTCTTTTTTGGCTGAGCCGCCATGGAAAATCAAAGAAGTATTAGCAAAAACTGAGCAGAGCGTTGATACGACTGAAGCCTACCGAGAAGCGTATCGAGTTCAGCAATTAAGCCTTTCGGGTTTATATAATGAAAAACAGACTCAGTTGAAGTCTTATCAAGCTTTAGCTGATGGACTACCACAGACATTAGTGGATTTACGCAAGGAGCTTATCACGTTGCGAGAGGAACTCGTTCGTGATGGTGCATTGTTTCCCTATGCGGACGAAACACTGACTAAAGTGATGTCGGGTTTGAATGTCGCCTCTGTTGATTCCATGAAAGTATCTGCCATTGCTGGCAGTCGTGATAAGCAGATTGCTCACTTAATTTTAGATGGTGAAGCTAAGCTCGCAGAAGAAGAAATGAAAGAGGCGTGGTTATTAAACCAGTCACAGGCATATTTCTATAGCCAAATCTTACCAAAGAGAGTGATGGAAAATATTAATGACTCCATTGATAAACATGCAGAAGCGCACTTTTATACCAAAGCGATTGAAGAAGCTGAATTAGCCAAAGACTACTTTGGTAATACGCCAGAACTAGAAAAACAAATAACAGACTTAATCATCGCAAGAAGCGAATTTATTTTGTTTAGTACGGTGATGGAGCAATCCATTTTCGACAAACAGAAATTGCATGAGTCCCTTGCTGATTTAGAACGAAATGCGCCAAGAAAATTTACAGAAATCACAAAAATTCTAGATAGCATGGCGTCGGATGCGATTAATCAGAGTCATCAGTTTTCTAAGCCTGCAAATGGTGCCATTGCCGTAGCTCGTGCATTGAGAGACTACTTGACTGAAGGAGATGCGAATTTTGTCCAACATTGATACTGATCACCTTCTTAAACCGATTTCTGATGAATCTCCTGCGGGTAACGATGCTCGTTACGAGTTTTGCTATGAAATGATGGAAGCCGAGGTAAAAAAGTTCGGTTCTCTATTTGGCGAAACAGTCGACTGGAATGTAGTAAAAACCAATGCGATGGAAGTGCTCGAGCATCATAGTAAAGATTTAAAAGCACTTTGCTATTTAGTACGAGCGCTTGCCGAGGAATCTGGGCTCAAAGGTTTTGATCAAGGTCTGAAACTGCTTAATGAGGCGTTAGCTTGCTTCGGTAGTGATCTTTACCCGTCACGGAAACGCGGTAGAGACGGTGCGGTGGAGTGGTTGAATCATCAATTTAAATTGATGAGCACTAAACTTGCGGACAGTGCGCAATCTTGGGAATTAGTTTCAGGTTGCATTTCGACTATTGAAGAAGTGCAGCGTCAGTACGACGATGTTTACCAAGATTCCGAAGCGGACTTCTTTGAGATTCGTACGCAGCTCAATGTTTTATCTCAACAAGCAGCGGCCGATGACCAGAGCGATGAGTCAGTCGCAAACATCGAACAAGCGGCACCTGCACCAGCTGCGGTAGAAACGCCAGCACAGAACGATGTTCAAACCACACCAGTGAAGACGGTTCCGCCGGCCCCTAAACCTGCGCCAGTTAAGAAAGCCGTAGTAAAAGAAGTCGATGTCGATACGGACTTCTCTTCGCCGACGGCTTCTAAGCGAACCTTGAAGAAGGTTGCGGAAGTCATGCTTCATGCGAACCCAAGTGATCCGCTGGCTTACCGAATTTATCGTCATCTGACTTGGGATGACATTGATGGTCTACCTGACCACCAAAACGATCAAACGCCATTGAGCTTGGCGGTATCGTCCGATCAACAAGCGGAATACCGCGACAAAGCCAATCAGGAAAGTGACATCGACACGATTAAACGTTTGGAGCGCACGCTAACTGACGCGCCATTTTGGCTCACAGGCCACCATTTCGTGTATTTGATGCTTACTAACTTAGGTTTTGATGACGCAGCACTTGCCGTGAAACAAGAAGTAAAGCGGTTTGTTGAGTCACTGGAGGGCATCGAACGCCTCTCTTTTAAGAATTCTATACCATTTGCAGATGAAGCAACATTGAGTTGGTTGTCTACTCAAGATGCTACTTCATCGGCAGCACAAACTGTCGTACAGACGGTTGTGATCGCTGAAGAAGATTCATTGCTGGTGGAGGATATCACTCTAGAAAATCTAGGGGAATATGCCGCAGAACTCGCCCGCAAACTTGAGCTGGATGGCTCAGGGCGTGGACAGTTCATGCTGTATTTACAATTGATAGCAGCTTACCAGTCTGTTGGATTATACCCGTTGTGTTTGCCGTATCTTGAGAAGGGGTGGGAAGTACAAAATGCGTTTAATCTCGCGAGCTGGGAACCCCACTTATCGTCGCAGTTAGAAGACCTGATTCGAAAAACACTCCATCAGTTATTCAGAAGTAAGGATCTTTTACCTGAGAAGTATGAAGAGTGGAAAGCAATTTATGACTAATTAAAGAGTTAGATAAGGAACGAATTATGTCACGTGACGGCTCGGTGGCTCCTAAAGAGCGAATTAATATCCGTTATGTTCCAGCAACTGGCGATACGCAAGAAGACGTAGAACTGCCGCTAAGCATGATGGTGGTTGGCGACTTTACTGCACGTGCAGATGAGACGCCAATTGAAGAACGCACTCCAATCAATATCGATAAAGACAACTTTAACGAAGTGCTAGAAGGCATGTCTCCAAACGTTAAAGTGAACGTTGAAAACCGTCTTTCTGATGAAGAGGGCGGCCAAATCGGTGTTGATCTAACGTTCCAAAACATGAAGGACTTCTCTCCTGAAGCGATCGCGAAAAGTGTACCTGAACTAAACAGCCTACTTGAGCTTCGCGAAGCCTTGGTTGCACTGAAAGGTCCTCTAGGAAACGTTCCTGCGTTCCGTAAGAAGATCGCATCGGTTCTTCAAGATGAAGACGCGAGAAAGAAACTGTTGGATGAACTAAGCATTGGTAACGACCAAGACGCGAAAGAAGAGTAAGGGATATCATGTCTGCAGAAGCACAAGCGCCAGAACAAGAAGCAGCCTTAGTTGAATCAGGCTCACTTCTGGATAGCATTCTTAACGAAACTCGTTTAAAGCCAAGTGATGAAGGTTTTGACGTTGCAAAACGTGGCGTAGAAGCATTCATCAGTGAGTTACTAAGCAGTTCGAACACAGAGAAAGTCGACCAATCTCTGGTTGATCTGATGATCTCTGAAATCGACCAAAAATTGTCCAAGCAAGTTGATGCAATTCTTCACAACGAAGAAGTTCAAGCGATTGAATCAACGTGGCGCGGCCTTAAGTACCTGGTTGATCACACTGACTTCCGTGAGAACATTCAAATTGAATTGATCTCTGCAAAGAAAGATGAAGTTCTTGATGACTTCGAAGACGCACCAGAAGTGGTGAAGTCTGGTTTGTACAAACAAATCTATACGCGTGAATATGGCCAATTTGGTGGTAAACCTGTTGGCGCAGTCATTTGTGACTACGATATGTCGGCTTCGTCTCCAGACATCAAACTGATGGAGTACATGGCAAACGTGGGTGCAATGTCTCATGCACCATTTATTACATCGGCGTCTGCGAAGTTCTTTGGTTTAGATAGCTATGAAGAGCTACCGAATCTAAAAGATCTTAAGTCAGTATTTGAAGGCCCACAATACACTAAATGGCGTAGTCTACGTGAACACGAAGATGCACGTTACCTAGGTCTATGTACGTCTCGCTTTATGCTACGTACACCTTACTCTGTAGAAGATAACCCAATTAAGGCGTTTGACTACGATGAGCAAGTAACAGACAGCCATGACAACTACCTATGGGGTAACTCTGCGTACGCGATGGCATCAAAAATTAGTGAATCTTTCGCTAAGTACCGTTGGTGTCCAAACATCATTGGTCCTCAAAGCGGTGGTACTGTGCATGACTTACCGGTTTACAACTTTGAAGCCATGGGTCAAATCGAAACTAAGATCCCAACTGAGATTCTTGTTTCTGACCGTCGTGAGTACGAGCTAGCAGAAGAAGGCTTCATTGCGCTAACTATGCGTAAAGGTTCTGACAATGCGGCGTTCTTCTCTGCAAACTCAGTTCAAAAACCGAAAGTGTTTGCGAACACGCCAGAAGGCAAACAAGCAGAGATGAACTACAAGCTAGGTACTCAGCTTCCTTACATGTTCATCATCAACCGTCTAGCACACTACATCAAAGTGCTACAGCGTGAGCAAATTGGTTCTTGGAAAGAGCGTTCTGACCTAGAAATCGAATTGAACAAGTGGATTCGTCAATACGTTTCTGACCAGGAAAACCCGCCAGCAGAAGTCCGTGGTCGTCGTCCACTACGTGCTGCTAAGGTTGAAGTGTCAGACGTAGAAGGCGACCCAGGTTGGTACAAAGTATCAATGTCTGTACGTCCTCACTTCAAGTACATGGGTGCGAGCTTCGACTTGTCTCTAGTTGGTAAGTTAGACCAATAACCCATTGCTGAAACCATAAAGCAGCCAGTAAAGACTGGCTGCTTTTTTCGTAGGAGTGAAGATGGAAAAAGGTTATCGCCTTTTAGAGCGGATTGAGCTTGGTGAACCCAAAAACTGTTACGAGAAAGTCGTTTCTCACAAGCATTTGATTGAATCTATTCATTCTCATCTCGCAGATTTGCTGAATACCCATTCTGGGAATGCAATGATCGACAATGAGTATGGTTTACCAGATTTTAATGACGTACTTTCTAACAACACGAACCTAGTTCGCCACATTCAAAAAAATATCACGTCAACCATAGAACGCTTTGAACCGCGACTGTTGAATGTCGAGGTTAATTACCGTGAAGATCACCATAACCCGCTACAACTCGGCTTTGGTATTCGCGGCGAAGTTTCCCATAACGGCGGTAAAGTCCCAATGTCGATAGACGTCTACATGGGAACCGACGGCCAATTTAACGTTTAGTAGGTGCCACTTGAGTAACAGTAAATACTTTCAAGATGAACTCACGTATTTGCGTGAGTCGGGTAGTGAGTTTGCCAAATATCATCCGAAGTTAACTCACTTTCTCTCTGAGGGAACCTTTGACCCAGATGTCGAACGACTTCTCGAAGGTTTTGCCTTTCTGACAGGTCGAATCCGCGAGAAGATTGATGATGAACTGCCTGAGCTGACGCAATCTCTGATGACTTTGCTGTGGCCACATTACATGCGTTCGATTCCGTCTTTGTGCATTAGCGAACTAAAACCGCATACTGGAAGTGTTACTGAGAAAACCGTGGTGAAACGTGGCGCAGAAATGGCGAGTGAACAGGTAGAGGGCACGCAATGTTTGTTCCGTACTTGTTACGACGTCAATCTATACCCAATTACGATCACTAACATCGAACAGACCAACAGCCGCACCAGTTCGATGATTGATGTGACTTTATCGACGGAGCATGGTCTTGAACTGTCTCGGATCGGTTTAGACACGCTGCGATTACACTTGCATGGCGAGATTCATATTACTCGAACTGTCTTTTTATGGCTGTTCCGTTACCTAGATTATGTCGAATTAGATGTTGGTGGTGGTTACAAACATCGCTTAGGGCCAGAATACGTTAAGCCAGTTGGGCATGAAGAGGACGAAGCGCTCTTGCCTTACAGCAAAAATTCATTTGCAGGCTATCGTTTGCTGCAAGAATTCTTCTCTTTGCCAGATAAGTTCATGTTCTTCGACATTAAAGGCTTAGAGTGGTTAAAAGGCATTCCACAACGTAGCACGGTCAAAATCAAATTCCACTTTAAGCGGGCATTACCGTCAGAAGTGGTGCTTAAAGATAAACACTTGAAATTGCACTGTACGCCTGCCGTTAATTTATTTGAAAAAGATGGCGATCCAATTCGTTTAGAGCACCGACGTAACGAGTACAAGGTACGTCCGCAAAGCAACACTCAGGAGCATTACGAAGTCTATTCCATTGAGCAAGTGGAAAGCTGGAGTAAAGACGAGCGTCGTCGAAAGTCTCTGATTGAATTTGAATCATTTGAGCATCAAATTAACCAACGAGATAAGCGCGAGTTCTACAAATCTAAAGTCGCTGAGCGTGTAAGCGGTAGAGGCCTTGAACGCTACATATCATTTCATACTCATAATGGGGACATTGCGGAACTGGGAACAGAAACGGTACTCATGAAACTGCAATGTAGTAACGCAGATTTGGCGGAACGTTTGTCAGTGGGGGACATCACTTACGCGACTCATAAATCACCGACCTATGCGACGTTTAGGAATATTACCAAGCCCACTCAATCGGTCAGTCCGCAAGTGAATGGTGAGCTTCAGTGGCAGCTAATTGCGAATATGTCACTCAACTACTTATCGCTGGCAAATATTGATGTACTTAAAGTGCTTCTCTCTACCTATGATTTCCACTCTCGTGTTGACAGACAAGCGCACCGTGCATCCATTCATCGACTTGATGGGGTTATCTCTTCGGAAATGAAACCAATCGACCGTGTGTTTCGTGGCGTTTCGGTACGCGGCAATCAGTTTAAGTTGGTCACCAATTCCAAATTTTTTGTCAATGAAGGCGACATGTTCTTGATGGCGACGGTGCTTAACGAATTCATCCGTTTGTATTCGAGTGTGAACTCCTTTACCGAACTGGAAGTGTTTGATGAAGCGACAGGCGAGGTTTATAACTGGGCAAGTCTTATCGGACAGCAGACGATACTATGATTAATACACTTTCTGATAAGTCGAATGAGTTTAGTTTCTATCAAGCAGTCTTGCTGCTAGAGAAGCATTATCAACTAGAGCAGAACTCTAACTTTGTCGCCGTCGGTGAGAACAAGTACTTCCACCAAGAACGTATTGAGTTCAGCGTTTCGCCAAACTTATCTTTTCCAAAGAGCGATATGGACTTTATTGCTCATATGGAGAGAAATGGCCAGCAGTATTCTAGAGTCGAAACTAACTTTCTTGGCTTGCATGGTTCAAGCTCACCACTTCCTGCTTCTTATACTGAGAAACTGGCAGGGCGAGATCCTGAAGACAATCCGGTAAAAGATTTCTTTGATTTTTTCCATAATCGGTACACCAGTTTGTTGTACCGGGTTTGGAAGAAATATAGATATCACGTGCAGTACCAAAGCGGGGCAAGTGATGCCTTCTCTGGACGTATGCTGCACTTGGCGGGCCTATCTAGCGTAATGCAAGATAGTAAGGTCGCAGAGTTAGATCGAGCGAAAATACTGTCTTATGTAAACCAACTTTCTACGCGTACACGCTCTCCAAAGCTGATATCCGGTATTGTTTCGCACTACTTTTCACTGCCGAATGTGCGTATTGAAGAGTGGGTTTATAGACGCGTGGAAATCGCAGAAAGCCAACGGAATAAACTCAACCGTGCTAATTGCATATTAGGGCAAAATTTGCACTTAGGACAAAGCATTGCGGACTTAAACGGAAAATTTAACCTCTGCATCGACAGCATCGATTTTGAAACATTTAAGCAGTTTTCCTACGATGGTGAGTTACACAAAACACTGGTTGGCCTGATGCGTTTCATTTTGCGTGACCCGATGTCGTGGGACTTAAAGTTGACAGTTAACTTAGATAGTATTCCAGAGAATAAGCTAGGTAATGGGGAAGGGAACCACTTAGGACAAACATTCTGGTTAGGTAACCCAAGTGATAAAGATGCCAAAATCCGAGTTATCGGAAGCATATAAGAAAGCCGCTCTACGAGCGGCTTTTTATGTTGTCATCAAAAAGGTCAGAAAAGCTTAACGGCTGATCGGCTGGTGAAGTACGACGGTAGTATCAAGCCTTTGAATCCCGTTAAATGACTCAATTTCGTTACAAAGATGATGAATAGACTGCAGATCGGGCGCTTCAATTAGGGCAATAATATCAAAGTTGCCACCAACAACGCTTGTTAAGCGAACCTCAGGGATTTCTTTAAGCGCATTTGTTACATCATTTTTCTTACCCTTTTCACAAGATATCAATAGATAGCTTGCGGCTTTGCGCCCTTCGTTTTCTACACGAATTTGTGCGGTATAGCCTTTGATAATACCGGTCTTTTCTAAACGATTAATCCTTTCTGCTACTGCTGTACGAGACAAACCAATGTTTCGAGATAGATTCGCAATAGACTCACGCCCGTTTGACAATAGACTTGAAAGTATTTTTCGATCTAATTTATCTAAACCTTGTAAAGTCATGTTTGAAATCATGTGTTCTGCCTATTTTGTTTTTATATTGTTATTTAATCGACTCTGGGAGCGTAAAGTTATATAGCTCAGCAAGAGTGAATGGGTTTTTCTGCGTCAATGGAGTGATGCGTAAGCTTAAGTCCCTCCCTGACACTTTTATGTCACTGACAAAGCTGCCGTTATGAGTGTTTGTCAAGGTCGAGTCACCTAGCAATCTGTATATCGCCCATTGACCACTCTTATTTAAAACGTGCTGTCTACCTTCGTCTGTTACATCCTGGAGCGTGATACTAATATTGAAGTCACCATTTTGCGGTGGCCAGGCCATTTCACGAATTCGGCTTGGACCGTGGTAGTAACTCATATTGGTATCTGCAATTTTTAAACTGGCTCTAATTGCACTAGAGTCAAGGTCGAGTACTCTTGCACTAAACGGAATATGAACTCGGTTGGTGCTTTTATTAATTAATGTATCTCGAATGACATTATAGTTGCGTAGTTGCACTAGCAGAGCTGGAGAGATTGGCATCGTCTCACCATCTACCTGCTTTGGCGTCCACAAGTTCGTATCGTAGAACGGTGCAAAGTTTTTCTGAATAAATGTGTCTAACAAGCCACCTGAAGCAAATAGCAATTCGAAATCTTCAATTGAGATTTCCTCGGTCGCTGTTAGGTCAAATGGATATTTCCCTAATCCAATCTCTTTAAACTTGGTATAAATTTCACTGTACCACTGAGTTTGGATGCCTTTTGCGGACTCTGTAATCATTACTGACCAGCTTTGCTGAACCACATCTAGTAACCAGCTGCGAACGGGTTCTGGTGATTTTTGCGCAATCTGTTTAAGCTTGATTAATGGGTCCGCCTCTGTACTGTTCATTCGATGCTGTGCTGCTGCTAGCGCCGCCATTTGTGGATCTGGCGCGTCGGCGATGTCTTTCATGTAGGTGCGAACACGACTCAACGCTGCAACGGTCTCATCCCAAGGAGTAGGGGAGTTTGGTGTCTCACTCACTTGAAGCTGGTTTAATAGGTGAAAGGCTTGCTCAACACGTTGCATTAGCAAGTAATCAGGTTTTACCACTTCTTCTACGGCATCTGATGCAGAATCTGCTGCTGCCGCGAGTTTCGGGTCAAGTTTTGAAATTAGAGCGCTTTTTTCGCCAACGGGTGAAAATTGTGTGTTGGCATAGACCTGCTTCAATACCGTTGTCATTGGTGAAGAAGGGCCAGAGATTAAGTCTATAGCGTTGGTCAGGTCACCAACGTTGTCATAGTTTTGGACTTTGAGCTCACTCAGCGCATTACGCCAGTTATTGATGTAGTCATCAGTATATTTTTTTCGCACTTCTTCTTTAAAGGCTTCTTGCTCTTCGTTGGTAGGGATGACATGTTGCGATAGACCTAGAACCCAGTTGTCGCTGATTACTCGTTGCGACATTAAGTCCACGCGTGGTCGATAAAAGGTACTAAAACCAGTGGAGGTATAGATCTTATCGACGATTAAGCGTTCGCTATCGATTGGCGTATTAAATACATTGCTAAACTCAAAACCGACGGCTCGTTGCAGATCTAATGTTCCTAAATCAATAGAGCTTGCTTCGTTTAAAATGCCTGCATACACGAGGTCGACATTCGAATTTGCAAGTAATGAGCGACGTGTTGCACGAACAAGATCCATGTTGATATCGATTGGAGCAAATTGTGTGCGAAAGTAGGCGTCTAAGTAGCGCATGGCCTGATCAACGACGTCACTTTGGTTACTCAAATCACTCATCATTTGGAGTGTTTGATGACGTAAAAAACGGATATCACGCTTAGATGGATCGTTAAGCATTAAATACCCCTTCAATAGAGGTAAAGCGCGCGTGAAAGCGTTTTGACTTTGTGCTAATTGTAGGCGGTAACCTTTCTCAATCAGAGGTATTAGCTGCTGAGCGACTTCCTTAAGTAACGCTTCGTAGGCAATGCGAGTGCTTTGATCCAAACGGCTAATATTGAGTGGTAATATTTCCTCATCTAAAGCCTTAGAACCTTTAAGCCATGCCCCATAAGACGGTTCTATCGCTTTGGTTGCATTTTCTAAAAGCTCACTAAATCTTGCATCGTGCTCTGCTTGTGATTTGTCATCAATACTTAGTAGTTGATTCATCACATGTAAGTTACTGTCTAACGTAGTTGCAAAAAAGTAACTACCGCCAGCAAGCAGAATAATGGAGCCGAGTATGGCTAAACGGCTTTGTCTCTGAATTAGACGAAGATACGTCTTGTTTTCTCCTGCAAAATCGCTTTCAGGCAATATTTGCGAATCAATCAGAAAGCGAGAAAAATACGGTGTTTCCGTCAACTGGGTATGCTCAGAGGCGATAATTGGTAAGTTGAAGTAGTTACTACAACTTTTTGCTAGTAAATTGTATTTACGACCGCCTTGTAAACTTGAGCTAAAGAAAATTTCACGGATATCTAGCGAATAAACACCGTTGTTAACATCACACAGACGCTCTAGAACATAGCTGACTTCAGACTGACATAGCTCAAACTGCTTAGGGAAAGCGAGAATTGCCTGTTTCTCGTCGATATCTGTTGAGTTAGCTGATGCATCTAGCGCGTTACTTTCAAGCACTTTAACTAGATTTCGGTAACTATCACGATAGTATTCTGAAAAAACACCTTTGGCCTCTTTCAGTGGGATAGAAAGGAACTCTACACGTGTCTTAAGAGAGCTAAAGTGCATGTATTCTTTAAATCCATCTAACTTGTCTAGCTTCGACATAATTAGATAAATTGGTAATGCTGACGACGTTTTAGAGTTGATAGTGCTCAAGCGCTCCAATAACGACGAAATAGTGTACTCTTTTTGTTCTGGCTCAGAGACGATCATGAACTCGAAGTCGATAAAGAATAAACAGCCAGAAAATGGTTTTCTAGGTCGGTGGCGAATCACTTCTTCGATGAATGTATTCCATAAAGAAGCATCACTGCTTGATATTTCTTGAAACACTAAGCGTTGGTCAGGTTTGATGTATACAGCGCTGTCAGATTCGTACCATTCAAAAAAATCATTCTTAGCGGTTCTCGTGCGATCCATTGGTTTAATTGCACTAGAATTAAATAAAAATTGACGTCGCCCTGACCCTTTGTTACCAAGCATCAGATAAATTGGTTTCTTGCCTGAGTTAGCAAGAAGAGGTTGGATAACCATAGAAAGAGCTTCTTCCTCAGTTTCCAAATTTTGAGCTTTAGCGCTGTTCTTTTTTTTCAACCATAGTGTGAATTGAAAAGTGACGTAGAAAATGGCGATAACACCAAGGCTCAGCCAAAGATACAGTTTATCTGCATCTTTTAGAAAAAGAAGATAAATAGCGGTAATGGTTATCGCCACTAAAAGCGTTAATATAGTAGAAATCACAACTGGATTTCTAAACAGTTTTTGTTTGAACATAAGCCTAAAACTTCTTTAATTGTATTGTTATTTATTGTCAGTTTTTTCAGCTTGTAGCTGACTCAATTTATATAGGTAGATGTTCAGTAAAAGGGTTGCGCGGTCAATTTCCTTTTGCTGTGAATACTTTTCAGCGTATTCAATACGACCTAGAAGCGGGAATAGTGAGTTACTATATTCGTACGCCGTTTTAGAGTTCTTATCTACATTCTGTCTAGCTACGTTGGCAAACACCGTTCTTGCGTCTGAGAATCGCTTATACACATCCATAAACTGGTCTTCTAAATGGGCGCTCTGTGTCAAAAAGTTTTGACGTAACTGCTGGGCAGAAGATGAATCTGGATAGATTGCGATTAATTCATTGGTCAAGCTATCGAGCTCGCTGACGTTACTTACTTTGGCCGAGTCTAAAAACCAGTTATTCATCATAATATCTACGCGATTAATAGTTGGTGTTTTCAGTGGCTGGGCATATTTTTTATTTTCGTAATCTAACGAGGCGACCAACTTTACAAGTTCATTAAGTGAAGCTTGACTAATTTTTTGCTCCAGCGTTCGATAGCGTTGTTGTTCGTACACAAAATGTGAACATATCGCCGTAACAATCAAGCCAATGATGAAGTAGATCATAAATCGGCCGGATTTTGTTGGAGTCGTTTTTTCACTGTTATTGAGGGGGGATGGCGAGTCCGGGGCAGGAGAGGGAGATACATTCACTTTAATTTCAGGTGTTGCCTGTGCGGAAGCAGCAACGTTAGTATTTGCTTGTTTTTTCTCGCGTAACTCTATGGCATGTTGTTGTTCTTTTATCTGTTCAGCCCATTGATTTAAGATACGACGAATGCGACCAAATGAAGGCGCTTGAATACCGTAATGAAGGCGAAGCTCTTCCTCTATTCTTAAACACAACTGGTGCGCAGCTTCAATAAGTGGAAGTTCTTCCGGCAACGCACGGTGCTTATTAATACGTTTTTCAGTATGCTCCACCATCCATTCAATTGCGCTCATTCGTGCTTTTGACTTTGAATGTTCAGGGTATGCGGTGTTCCAATAGACGACACACACATCAAGCAATGAATTTAACCCTTCAACAAGGCCTCTTAGACCATCGTTATATGTTGATGCGACAGTGAAGTAGCAGCAACAACGTAAGTCTTTTGCGTGAGTGCTCAAGATTTTTTTTGAGAGTGTTTGAACCGTTTTCCAAGAGACTCTTCCGGTGACTTTATTAAGATTATTTATTTGACGTTTTATTTCGTCAAAGTCTTCAGAGCCATTAGGGTTAGAGCCGCTTGGGTTATTTTCATCGATTGGTCTTCGAGCGAAGTCGCTAAAAAACATAAGGCAAATTCCAACTGATCATATAGAAGTATTAAAGTATATAGGACTCCACTGCTGTTATATTAAATTGTAAGCAGTGCATTACCGAAGTGATTCTATAGATAAAAGAAGTTGTTTAGATAATAAAAACACTTAAAAAATAAATTAAATTATCCTTAGTGTGATCTTTGTTCAATAATATTAATGTCAATAGTTCGATTTGTTTTTAAGGAGAGCCTTATATATGACGAAGTCGATCTTTTGAGTTAATAAATGTGATTAAATTGTTAATTTTGTCTGTTTTTTGTTCGTCTGTGTTCTTTAAAATAGCCCTCTTAAATTGGTGATAGAGCCTTCTTAATTTTTATTTAATTAAATAGGTTTACAGGCTCATTGCTTTAACTCAGTTCGGTCCATTAGTTTTTGTTTGTAGGTAAAATAACCAACCCTGTAGTTGAAATGTATTAAGTTATAGGTGTTTTTTTAGGCTTATTGAAAAAGAGAATATAATTGATATCTTTCGCCTCTAAGTAGAATATCGGTTTTCCTAGAGGGACGAAATGCTAAAACCAAGTCAAATCGGGCTGATTTCAGCCATGTGTCTATTTTCTTCTTTTGCAGTCGCAAAGGGAGAGCGTTATGGACTCTCTGCCAGTATGTTGACTATCGATAGCATTAATTACGAAGAAGGTAACAGTGGTGAACAAGACACTCTGAGGTTCGGCTTGGTTCATTCTCGCCCTATTGATGAAAATAATAACCGTTGGCGCTGGTGGTTAGGGCTTAACTACCTAGCAGAAGATATCGAAGCGCCAGCTAGCGGTCTATATCAAGAAGTAACTAACTATGAACTTCGTGTTGTACCGCAATATGCGCTGGCTTCTTGGAGCGTTTTTACACCGTACGTAGGTGCTGGTTTATCTGCAGGTTACTCACAATATTCAAACCGTTGGCAAGTTGACCCAGAAGGTTACCGCTATAAGAGTGTCGAGGACATCGATCAGTTCGAGCTGGGTGCAGTTATCGCCGTTGGTACAGTCATTAAGCTAGGTAGTAACCCAGATGCTCATATACAAATCATTCCTCAAGCCTCTTATATTCTCCCAGTTATCAATGATGGGATAGGTGGGCTTGAACTGTCTGTTTCTATGCTATTTTGAGGTATATAGATGCACTCAAATCAGCTAGTTCTATTTATTTCTAAATGCCCAGAGGAATACACAGGTGTCAAGCACATTGAAATGCCCGAGAGTGGTGGTTCAATAGGGCGTTCACCAAGTTGTAGTGTGTCTTTAACCGATCACAACCGCTTTATATCAGGCACTCATTGCCTGATCAGTGTGTATGGAGATACCTACTATATTAGTGACGTATCCACTAATGGCACTATGGTTAACGGAAACAAAATACTCAAAAATCAACCTGTTGCGATAGTCGATGGCGATATTATTTCTTTAGGACAATATGAAATTGGCGTTTCTCTGGAGCATGTTACCTCGACACAAGACATTGCCGCTGATATAGCCCCTGAGAGAGTATCCAATGATCCTTTGGTTAGCCTCGGAGACGCAGTTGTCGAAGAAGAAGAAAAAGTAGGCGCTTTAGAAGATTTGTTTATGGAGACTAAACAGGATGACATTGATTGTCATGATCCTGTTGCGCACCTTAACTTTTCAATGCAACGAGATGATGATTATTTGATTCGTGACGATGAGCATCCAGAACCTGAACAGCCTAAAACGGTGGAAAGCACACGTCAGGTGGTCGATGACAGTTTCAGCATATACTCCGAGTTCGATCAGCCAAGCCTCATCCCTGAAGATTGGATGGCTACGGAGACCAAGAGTAACGCATCAATAAATGGTTCGTTAGGGATAGAGGTAGAGAACGGTACGCCACATAGAGAAGATATTGTCTCAGAAGAGACGGTTCAACCCCAAACGACGATTCTAGATAGGGCAGTTCAAAGACAACATCGTGCACCTAACTCCACAGAGGCGATCGTCGAACATACTGCTACGGGCTCAAAATGGGAAGAGATGACACAGTCATTTACTCCTTCTTCTCAAACTAATCAGCCACTTCAAATGCCTGCGGTAGAACCTACGATAAACAGTACGACTAAAGAGCAAGCTGGTATCGAAGCAACCGCCTGTTCTCAAGATATAGCACAAGCGTTTTTTGATGGTTTGGGTATAAGAAATCCTGAGCTAATGACGAATGAAGCTCAGTTGTTCAAACAAATGGGCACTTGTTTGCGCTTATGTATTGATAACCTACAGAAAGAATTACACGAAGTAGAGTCCTTGAAAGAAGAGCAGAGTACGAGTGAGTCTAACTCTAACATTGCAGAGCTGATGCTGACTCTCAATAGCCAACATCTACTGGCTCCAAATGAACTGGTAGAACAAATGCTTGATGAGTTGAATGACCACCAAGTCATGTTTAACAAAGCGCTGAATGAGCTCATTTTAGAACAATCAGAGACGAACGATCCCGTTGCATTTGCTAACAAAGTGGCGAGTCAATCTTTGTTCTCAACGAAGTCAAAACTGTGGGGCGAATATTTAGATTTCTACTCTAATAATCGTCGCCTGCTCAACGAAACATCCTTAAAAGGGCTGATTAAGAAAAACTATAACAAAGTGATTAAGGGAAACCATGCGTAGTATCGCCGTATTACTCGGATTTGCCATGTTGTCCGGTTGTTCCATGTGGGATCAATTTAAAGAGTCCACGGGTATCACACCAGAAACTTCGTCCATTGAATTGGTTATTGAGGCGTCACCTGTACTCAATGTGAGAGATGGGGGGCAGTCATCTCCGGTCATTCTCCGCCTTCACGAATTAAATTCGCCAGTTTTATTCCGAAGCTTAGATTTTTTTGCGCTGTTTGAAAACGATAAAGCGTCGTTGGGTGATGAGTACATCAAACGTTATGAATATCAAATACAGCCAGGTGGAAAAGTTCATGAAATGCTAACGCTAGACCCTGACACTCGTGCCGTCGGTTTTTCTGTGGCCTTTCGTGATATTGATGGTTCGTCATGGCGTAAAGTTGAAGTCATTGAAGAGAAGAGCGAGTACTACATCAAGCTCAAGTTAGAAGGCAGTGAGTTAATTTCTGATAATACTCGCGGCATTGAACAGGTTTACTTTTAAGGGATAGAAACATGTCTTTATACAATCCAGTTGTTTGGCAAGATGGAATGTTCATGAAGCCGCAGCATTTTCAACAACTCGATCGTTCGCAAAGTAAACTGTCGAGCATGTTGAGCAACAACGCATCTCCTTTACATTGGGGGATTAAGCGTTTGGAAATAAATTCACAACTGCTAGCCCTCGGTAAAATTGGTATTACGCGTGCAGAAGGCATCCTACAGGACCGCACGCCATTTGAGCTTCCACTGCTCGCTGAACTACCAGAAGTGAAAGATGTGGATCCTTCGATTGCCGATAAAGTGGTTTATTTGTGCTGTCCGTTACCATCGGAACGTTCTGAGTTATTTGGCACTAAAAAAGACGGTGCACGTTATACGATGGAATCTCAAGAAGCGGTTGATGCTTGTTATGATTCGGAAGACATGGCAAATATCGTCGTCGGTAAGCTTAACTTTTGCTTAATGTACGACCATGAAGATAAAAGTGCTTACACGTCTATTCCGATCCTCAAGATCTCGGAAGTGAAGCCAGATGGTAGCGTGATCTTAGATGATAGTTTCATTCCTACCTGTATTGATATTCACGCATCTACGGTACTTAATAAGTTCGCGACGGAGTTTGCTTCTATGCTGAAGCACCGCGCAGAATCCATAGTTCAGCGCCTGGGAGTGGTGGATCAACAAGGCGTATCATCAGTTTCTGACTTTATGCTATTGCAAGCGCTCAATAGATACGAACCCTTGTTTTGGCATTTTGCAAACACAGAAGCTGTACACCCTGAGTCTTTGTATCGAATTCTTCTTCAGGCAGAGGGCGAGCTTTCGACGCTGTGCTCGACGACACGCCGACCTATTGAGTTTACTAAATACAATCATGGTGATCTTACTAGCTGTCTTTCTCGCGTTCTAGACAGTGCGAAAATGACATTGAGCGTGATGTCTGAACAAAGAGCAATTCCACTGACCTTAAAAGATCAGAACTATGGCATCAGAACGGCAGCGATACCTGACAATAAGATCATTGATACGACGACCTTTATCCTCGCAGTTAAAGCCGACGTAACCTTGGATGTCCTGCATACGCAGTTTGTCAGCCAAACGAAGATCGGCTCAATCGATAACATTCGCGACTTGATTAACCTTCAACTGCCTGGGATTGAGATCAAACCAATGCCAGTTGTGCCACGCGCGCTGCCGTATCACGCTGGCTATACCTATTTCGAGCTCGATAAAACGGGTGAAGAGTGGATGGCATTGAAGAACACTGCTGCGATTGCGATTCACGTTGCGGGCGATTTCGCTAACTTATCATTGCAACTTTGGGCCGTTCGTCTATGAGTTACGCAGAAACAGACGTCACCGTAGTCTTATTCCAACCAGAGCCTGGCAAACCAATGGAGGTAATGCCAGCGCCTGACTTATCGAGAAACATCGCAGTACAAGATCTATCTATCGACAACATGGGTATTAACCCGCTGGTGGATCAATTCTCATGGTTGATCGCCAGTCTGTCTTGTATGTCTTCGATCCCTTGGCTTGATGACCCGATGCCATTTCGTGAACAAGTGGCACGTGAGATTCGAAAAGGTGAACGAAAACTTAATGAAATGGAGCTCGATCGTGCTTCGGTTCTTGTTATTCGTTACTGCTTGTGTGCGGCGATTGATGAATCTGTTTGTCGGCAAGAATGGGGGGCAAATAGTCACTGGAGCCAGAACAGCTTACTGTCTGAATTCCATAACGAAACATCTGGTGGTGACAAGTTTTTCGTTATTCTCGACCGCTTAAAAGCCGACCCTCGCAAATACCGTCACGTTATAGAGTTTCTCTATTTATTGCTTCAACTTGGTTTCCAAGGCAAGTACGGCCGTGAAGAGCGTGGTAACGAAAAGTTAGCGGAAATTGGCAGCACCATTTATCGATTAGTGCGAGATGACCGCCTAGCAGAACAAGAAAAAGTTTCTTTAATCAACCTTAAAGCTAAATACCTAAAGAAGCCGTTAAAAAGGGTAATTTCACCCAAGCTGATCTTGAGTCTTAGTGCGATTACGTTTGCGCTTATGTATGCGGCAACCTACATCGTCATAGACTTAAAATTCCAGCAACTGCTTGAAGTGTATAGATAACCAGAAATCTAAAAATGAGATCTTCTGCCAGTTTTAAGGTTTGCTGTGAATATCACTGGTCTTTTAGTGAAATTCACTAGTCATTTAGAGAGATTGCAATGTGCGATCTCTTTTATCATTCAATCAATAAAATTCAAATGGATTGGTTATGGGCGTAACAGTTGGTGCGAATGGACTTTCGATAGTTCATAAAGGCTCAGGTGGTGAAGCGAATGCAACGCTCCCAGATGTTTGTTTAACTAAGGTCGGCAAGCCAGTCGTTCCTATCCCTTATGGCAACAATGCTAAATCAGCAGACCTTGCTGGTGGGACTACGACAGTCTCTATGGATGGCGGTAACAGTGTCGCTATCAAGGGCAGTACGTTCTCAAAAAGTACTGGCGATGCGGGCGGTGACAGAAAAGGCGTTGCCTCAGGCACGATAGAAGCCGAAGCAAAATTCATTTCAGCTTCACCAACGGTTAAATTTGAGGGCAAAGGCGTATGTCGTCTATCCGATCAAATGACCATGAACAAAGCTAATACCATGTGTCTTGGTGGGGCACAAAACCCATCGGTTTCTGTGACGGAAGAGCAGGAAGGGACGTATACGGTTGATTTGTACCTCTCTTACTCAGACGGTGAACCCGTTCAAGGCGCAACATACACTCTCACAGATCAATCTGGCGCGGTGTTTGAAGGAACACTAGACAACAACGGTAAAGCATCAGTTGGTGGCGTTGCTCCGGGGGAGTTTGCTATAGAGTACGGCGAGGACAGCCGCGATTTTATGCCAAATGTCCCAACCAAGACCAATCCAAACTTTAATCCAAGTGCGAACGCGCAGCTAATTATTGAAGAAGCTAAGCGTGGAGAAGTCGGTTTCTGGGAGAATGCGTGGAAGAGAATGTCTGGTGCTGCAAGCTGGGTTTGGGGCGTCATTCTTGGGGACTTTAACGATGATGCCTCCGTAGAACAGATCATTGCCAATACGGCCCTGACCATGATTCCTGTTGTCGATCAAGCAGCAGATGTCCGCGATTTATCAGCGAACATTATGACGTTGTTGAATGAGGAAGAACGTGATAAGTCCGAAAACTGGTTAGCACTTTCACTTACCCTTGTCGGCTGTGTTCCTACGTTTGGTAGTGCGGTTAAAGGCACATGTAAAGTTGCGCTAAAAGGCGGTAAAGGAACATCAAAAGATACTTTGCTAGCCGTTTTAAGAGGCATGGGTAAAGGCGATCCAGAAAAATTCTTGCGTACATTAGATTGGGTGAATTACGCCAAACAAACCAGCCAGATTGTTAGCGATGTTCTAAAACCTTGTATTGAAGTGGCAACCGAGTTGGCTTCATACGCAAATAGAATGGGCGCAGATGAGCTCGGTGCGTATTTCTTAAAGTTAGCGGATGAGGTAAAAATCATCGATAAGATGGTGCCGGACAAGCTTAAAGAAGCGATGGGCGAGTTTGATGATCTTTTTGCTCGAATCTTAGGTAAGGGCGAGAAAACGTACCCAGCAAAAGTAAAACATAATACCGGTGAGTCTGCTCAGTCAGGAAAGAACTCTGCAAAGGCGAATGAGGATAAAGATAAGAAACCGATCAAATGTAAGGTTTGTAAGCGTATTGCGGGTAGAAAGAAAGGTCAATGCCAAGAAGCGTTGAAAATGTGAGGATGTTATGGGGATCATCAAAGATAAAGGTCGTTGGGAGCGTTCTAGTTTAAGCAACAGCAAAGTTAAATCGCTGCGTAATAAGCATCCACTTAACTTTCAAACTTACTCGATGGCTGCTCACCACTTAATTTCTTGCGAGGTTGCAAAAAAGTTATCAAGCATCAGAAAAAAGCAAATTGTTTACAAGGGTTATGATATTAACTATCTGTATAATTTAGTATTATTACCAACGATTGACCAAGTTTCATGCCAGTATAACGTACCATTGCATAAATCAGGGCATACCGATCGTCGCCTCGAAGAGTATTTTCAGAGAGAATCCGGAAAAAACCTTGAAGGCGAGCTGTCCGAGTTAGAAAGTGGTCTCAAGCAAGAGGCAGATGCGGATAAATCAAAGTTGCTAGCTGGAGATTTGTCTATGGTTGCTAGTGTGCGAGGTTATCACAAGGTCGTTGGCTCTATGTTAGCTAAAACGTTAAAAAATTTAGATTGTGACACAGAGGCTCAAGAGTATGTTGATAGCTTGGATGAATTATCTATCGATATTGCCGATCTTTTGGGTTGCCACAAACTTCATTTGATTTCACGTGGTAGGCATTTGACTCCTTCAGGTGGAGGTTGTCATATGTGTAGAAGTGGTAAAGTAGGCACACCAAGATTGCATTACTTGAGTGGAAGCAGAGATTTTGATGAACCAGTGCCTAGTCAAGCCAAGGTCAAAAAGTTCTGTTTTGAAGGGGCATCATTAAAAACAATGGGAGAATTAGTTTAGCCTATGAACTTTTCAATAATTAGTGAAAACTTTCATGAGTCTACAACAAGTTTTGTTTGTATTGACAGTAGAGAACCATTGTATAGCAAAGCGCAATTTGAGCCCACAAGCTCTTTAGAGCCTATTGTTTGGGAATCTACGGATGGTTTTATTAAAGGTGTAGGTAATATTGCGGATAATGGTGATCTCTGTGTTAGTAAGGAGTTCGCTGAACTGGTGATGAGTTTTGACCCTTATGGGATCGAATGTTACCCCGCAGAACTTAGATTACCAGATGGCTCGTTATCAAATCGTTATTTGTTGGCACTAAATAATGTTTTAGATGTTATTGATGAATCTAAATCTAGAATGAGAAAGTCACCCAAGAGAAATAAGATGTTAGTTATGGAACTTTATTTATCTGAGGAGAAATTAAAAAAAATCCCTCTTCAAAATAGAGTTTTGTTCCGCGTTAAAGGGGCAGAGACCGCAACAATTTTCTGTGAGGAAATTTTTGATCTTGTGAGTGGCACTGAATCATTTAGTGATTTAAGAGCTTTTAAATTGGATTGTGATAAGGAAGTACCAAAGTACTGAGGCTTAAAATGAAAGAACAATATCATTTACTAACTAAACAAGACCTAGGTAACTTCCCATTCCAACAAAGCCCTAAGCCAATAGTGCCAGTAGAGCCAGATTTGCTTTTGGAAATGACCTTTTCTCCAAAGCTATTTATCATCAGTGATATTGCGTCAAAAGTAGAGAAACTGGTCGTACATGGAGTAGAGTGGTTAGACGCTCGCGTGGATTGTTCTCCAAGCCAACCATCTGATGATGAAATTAAAGTTTACGAAGATTATCGTATGCCTTATATCCATCAAACTTATAAATTGACGGATAAAGAAAAACAATACGGTAAGTTGAACTGGTTAGATATCGAGTCAACAGAGTTTGATTTCTCTAAATTAGAAAGTATTCCCTTAGAGGAACGATTAATATTTAAACTAGAAGAAGATTTTGGCTTCGTTTTCATTCACCAAAGTGTGATTGATCTTCTTAAAAAAGACGTCAAGGACGTTTGGGTTAGGGATGTATAATAAGCGCCGAAAGGCGCTTTTTATTTTCTTTAAAATAAAGTATGGTCTCCCTCTTTTTAAAATGGTAAGTGTTGAATAATTCTACAGTGGTTAGGTAAATGAATAAAATAACTAAACTCGCTTTGGCTTTGTCCGTATTGACATCTGTTGTTGGGTGTCAACTGGTGTCAAATACGCCGATGCAATCGACCGCAACGAAGGAAATAATTGAAAAAGCAAAGGCAGAGTTTGATGGACAACGCTTTTATAAGTTGAATGAATATGATGAAGAAATCAACGTTTCAGATGATGGGATCATTACCTTCAAGTCTTACTTACCACGCAGCGGCGGCTATGAATGGGTACCAATTGTGATACGCGATACTAGTTTTCGTGTTTCTTGCGATTATTTCAGTGAATATGTTGAAGCTGGAATGGTTGTTCAGGTTCAGTTTGTAGGTAAACGCGGGCGCATTGAAAATTACGACAAGCAACGTTGTGAAGAGTTTGGCGAGCCAACATGGCAATAAGACCTATGGATAATTAAAGCGCCGACAGGCGCTTTTTATTTACGCCTTAATTAACGTTAGAAGAGGTTTAGACCAATCTTCGGAAGATTAGGCAAGCAATGCGTAGTATCTGGTTAACGAAAAAATACGAAAGTTGCAACAATGTACGTGTCAGTAAAGTAGGAGCGATAAAGCCTCCGCGTACTGTACTCATCGTGTGTTACGTTAATTAGGAGTGTCTACCATGAAAAGCCAGAACGACAATCAAGCAAGTTACCAAGATGAACCTGATGAAGGTCGTCGCAATATGATGAAAATGACGGGTGCCAGCGTGGTTGCTATGGGAGTCGGATTGCTCTCAACGAGTTCCGTTCAAGCTGAGACGCAAATAAATCTTGGTGACACCTGGGATAAAACATTTACGAAAAGTAACCAAGTTCAACATCGCAAAGTGAGTTTTAAAAACCGTTATGGAATCATGTTGGCAGCGGATCTTTATCGACCTAAAAATAAAAGTGGCAAGCTTGCGGCTATCGTCATTAGTGGTCCATTTGGCGCTGTGAAAGAGCAGTCTTCAGGCTTATATGCTCAAACATTAGCCGAGCGAGGCTTCATTACTTTAGCGTTTGATCCGTCGTATACCGGAGAGAGTGGTGGTGAACCAAGAAACGTTGCATCACCTGATATCAATACAGAGGACTTTAGCGCAGCTGTGGACTTTATTGGCCTACAGAAAGACGTTGATCGTCAGAAAATTGGTGTGATAGGCATATGTGGTTGGGGCGGCATGGCGTTAAACGCAGTTGCTGCAGATAAACGCGTCAAAGCAGTCGCAACCAGTACGATGTATGATATGACCCGTGTAATGTCTAAAGGCTATAACGACAGTACGACGTTTGAACAGCGCACGCAAACGTTAGAGCAGCTAAGCCTGCAACGATGGGAAGACGCCGAAAATGGAACACCTACTTACGGGCCAGTATCGCTTGAGTTAGTTGGAGGTGAGCCCCAATTTGTTATTGAGTATGCAGCCTATTACAAGTCTCCTGAACGTGGCTTTCATCCACGAGCGATTAACTCAAATGCTGCATGGACACTCACAACGCCGCTGTCGTTTATGAATATGCCAATTCTGACCTACATTGAAGAGATATCTCCACGCCCAGTGTTGTTCATTCATGGCGAAAAGGCGCACTCTCGCTATTTCAGTGAAACGGCTTATGAAGCGGCGGCAGAGCCTAAAGAATTGATGATCATTCCAAATGCGAATCATACGGATCTCTACGATCAACTGGATGTGATCCCATTTGATAAATTAGAGAGCTTCTTTAAGGTTAATTTAGTTTAGATCGCACTCTAGAAGACAACTGAGGAGTGGTTACTATTGTGCTCCTCAGTTCCTATTGATTGAAAAATTCTCTAGATTCTCGGTGAACCATTACGGAGAGTCTTTCATTATTATTGTCACAAGTCGGTATGAACTTGTTTTGTAGAAAACGCCAATAAAATCGCTAAACAGCTACATGTTAATAGGATGACACTTAAGTTTTGTGCTGTTCCAGCCATCGCTAATCCCGTCCCGATCATGATGTAGTACATGAGCCCAAATAAAGCGCCTGCGCTACCTACCTGTTGTTTATAATCAACGAGTGCGTCACTGAGTATATTGGGTATCGCAATCCCATACGACATGACGACTAACATCATTGGAGCAACAAACCAGATTGATTGGCTCAGAATCAACACACCGACTGATCCCAAACTAAGCAATACTGCTGAGAGCCAAAGTAGTTGGTTTTTTCGTACATTTTTAGACACTAGGGATTTGTTTAAATAACTCCCAAGCAGAGTGCCTAACCCCAGTACTATGCCACTGTATCCAAATTGTTCGGAGCTATACCCAAGTGCTGAGAAAGTAAATGCGCCAAGCTGGTAATAAGAAAATAGAGCAATGTTATACAAAGCAACCAGTAATCCTGAGCGCCAAATTCGCGCGTCTCTTACCATTTTCCAGCTAAGTTGACGCAACCGTACTGGTGTCTGTTCTTTCTGTGTTTCAGGAAGCTTAATAACGTTATAAGCGAGCAATACTAACGCGATTAAGAATAAAGCGAAAAATACATAACGATATCCACCAAGCCCTGTAAGCTGTCCGCCTAATAGCATGCCTACTACCGGGCTGATTGATATACCCATCCCCATTAAGCTGAAGACTTTACTCAGTTCTTGACCGTCAAACGCGTCACGAAGCATGGTCTGTGTGACAACGGAACCTACCGCGATACCAAATGCGCTCAGGGCCCGCGCAGCCATGACAACAGCAAAGCTTTCGGTTTGAGTTGCGAGTAAAGATGCAGAACCATAGATAAAGAGCCCAATAAGCATGGTGGGCCTTCTTCCCAGTTTATCTGCGAGCACTCCCCAAACTACAACGCCAATGGCAAAAGCTAGGAAGTAAATCGACAATGTTTGGGCTGCTTGTGCGTGGTTTACATCAAATGATAGAGCGATTGAGCTCAACGCTGGGCTATAGATGGTTTCTACAATTTGAGGAAACATCAACATAACCAGCATGAGCCATAAAGAGGGCTTAGTATTCATATTTTTACCCATCGTTAATGAAGTTGGCGGGCAGTATAAATGAGGCTATGATTGAGCCAATAACAACATAAAAACCAAATACATCAATATTCGGACAAAATGGCACTTATTGACGAAGAAACACCATTTGACGCAGACAAAATTTCTAATTGTGTAGTGGGAATTGCTGCGGATATTGGCAAGCACGACTCAGGCATGCATCAGCACAAGAAAGGGCAATTGTTGTACGCACCTCAAGGTTGTATGAGTTTTGCTCTGAAAGACTCGATTTGTATTCTGCCCCCGACAAAGGCGGTTTGGATCCCACCTAATACGCCGCATCGCGCGCTGATGACGAATGTGGTTGCGTATCGATCTTTGTATTTTGATTGTGAGGTGTTTGCGTGTCCGAGTGAGATCACGATGATAGAAGTGAATACTTTACTCCAAGCTCTCATTGATAAAATGTCATTCTGGGAGTGGGATAAGCGTAAGAGCGAGATGCTAAATACGACAGCACTCTTCTGGGAGGAGTTTTATGCTGCGAAACGTTATTCGTTTCAGTTGCCTTTGCCATCACATCGGCGCTTAACAACATTTCGCCGGGAGTTGGTTGAACCTTCATTTCTCGCTCCTTCGCTTACTACTCTTGCAAGCAAAGTGGGGGCAAGTACCAAGACGGTAACACGATTATTTAAGTCGGAAACGGGTATGAATTATCAAGATTGGCGTCAACAGTGGAGGCTCTTAAAAGCAGTTGAATTGTTATCAACGGGAATGCAAGTCAGCGCAGTTGCTGAGTGGCTGGAGTTTTCGTCAGACAGTGCTTTTATTGCATTTTTCAAAAAGCAAACTGGGCAAACACCGCTAATGTTTATGAAAACTAGACGTTAAAACATCACGATGCTTACGTATTTCTTTAGTACAAATTTGGGCTTTATAGATTCCGTATATATTGGTTCACATAGTGAAATGCTATCGAGCACGTTACTTGTGTTTACTCGGCAGCTGACGAAAATATTGAGTAGCAAAGTCAATAAAGGCTCGGATGCGTTTTGGTTGATGTCGGTCGTGATGGTAAAGGAGTGAAAACTCCACACTCGGAATGCTCCAGTCGGTAAACACTTCTTTTAGCTTGCCTGTCTGGAGTTCTTGTTGGCAATAAAGTGCTGGTACACGGATGATACCATTTCCCGCCAACGCTGCTTTTATCATTACTCTGCCACTCTTACATCGTAACTGTCCACGTATCTGGTGTTCCGTTGACTGCTTTGTATTTGTGTTCTCGAATGCCCAGCGTGTCACACTACCTGTCAAACAAATGTGTTTTTCTAAGTCTTTTGGATGCGAAGGATAGCCATGTGTTTCTAAATAACTTGGGCTTGCGTACGTCCCCATTTCCACATCAATCAGTTTGCGAGCGATAAAGTTGGAGTCGTCTAACTTTCCCATTCGAAAAGCGATGTCGAATTCATCCGCGATTAAATCGACACGATGGCTGCTAAAATCTAAGTTAATGTTCACTTGTGGGTGTTGGATTAGAAACTGAGCAACGATATCTGCGACAACGTCTTCCCCTAAATAACCCCCCACGCAGTTGATACGAATTTCGCCTCTTAATTCTTCTACATCATCAACCACTGCCATAACAGCTTGATCAATATTGTGAAGGGCGGTTTCACACTGTTTATACAGAACCTTGCCTGCTTCGGTGAGCTTCAGTGTTCGAGTGGTTCTTTGTAGCAAAGTGGCACCAATCTGTTGTTCCAGATTTGTTATTTGACGTGAAACGTGTGAGCGAGAAACGCCAAGTTGCTCTGCTGCTTTCGTGAAGTTTCCTAGTTGAGCGATTAGGACGAAAGAGCGGATATCCGCAAGGTTGATGTGTGTTTGCATGATGACTTCTGCGTAATTCAAAAAAGTATTGTTGCAGTATAACAACAGTGTTTCAACTAGGTCGGTATATATCAACAAACAAAGTTTTCTTAAACTTATCGCCATTGAGGTAAACCGTTCTATTAAGGAATCAAAATGAAAAAGTTAATTGTTATTACAGGCGCTAGTTCAGGCATTGGTGAAGCGATTGCACGTCATTTCAGCGAACAGGGCCATGCTCTTCTTTTGTTAGCAAGACGTGTAGAACGTTTAGAAGCATTAAACTTACCAAATACGCTTTGTGAAAAGGTAGATGTGACCGATAAAGCTTCTTTTGAAGCGGCAATTGAGAAAGCAGAAGCGTTGTATGGTCCGGTAGATGCACTTGTAAATAACGCAGGCGTTATGCTTCTAGGCCAGATAGATACTCAGGACGCATCGGAGTGGAAGCGCATGTTTGATGTGAACGTACTTGGCTTGCTAAATGGCATGCAGTCCGTTTTAGCACCGATGAAAGCGCGTAACAGTGGTACGATCATTAATATCAGCTCTATTGCGGGCAAGAAAACATTTCCTGATCATGCCGCTTACTGTGGTACCAAATTTGCGGTTCATGCGATTTCTGAAAACGTACGTGAAGAAGTCGCATCATCGAATGTTCGTGTTACGACTATTGCACCTGGCGCAGTGGAAACGGAATTACTTTCACATACTACGTCTCAAGATATTAAAGATGGCTATGATGCTTGGAAAGAGGATATGGGGGGCGTGTTGGCAGCCGACGATATTGCACGAGCAGTGCTGTTTGCTTATCAGCAACCGCAAGGTGTATGTGTTCGCGAAATTGCTTTGGCACCAACAAAACAGCAACCTTAACATTAATTTACAGCGACTTCTGGATCATTAGGGCTGTGAATATTTGCACACTGATTCGTGATTGATATGGCATCTTTCAACTAAGTCGTATGAAAATTTAGGTTACCCATTTTAGTCCGTAGCCTAAGTGTGTTATTGCTTATACCCAAGTTACTCAAGGTGAGAAAAAACTTTGAGTAATTTGGGTTTTTATTTGGTCTCAATTTTTAGTATGTAGCTCTATTGGGGTCAGCGGGCCACAGTCGTAAAGAAAAGGAGAAGGTGACGTAAAGCAAAATGAAGCAATATCCATAGCTTAATGAGAATTGATTTCATCAACGTCACAAGCCGTTACAATTATCCGTTAGGTATTATACTTTGTGGGTGGTTAATATTTAACCAAACAAGGAGGTGTGTATGAAACGATTCGCGAACATACTTTTTGCAACACAAGGATTGCCTGGTCATAGTGAGGCGCTCGAACAAGCGATGAGGATCGCATCCAGCAACAAAGTGCCTGTTTCAGGGCTAATTGCGTGCCCCGATTTCCCCGCGGATATGTTCCAGTATCAGCAAAGTTATGAGCAATCGCTACAAGACTCCCTCAAACAAAGCATTCAGGAATACAGACAGAAGCTCGATCTTTCTGAAGATGATCTGGCATTTCCTCTTACTGTGAAAAGCAGTGAAAAACCCGCTGTCTGTATCATTAAAGAAGCATTAGCTGACAACAAAGATCTTATCATCAAAGAAGCTGAACCACTCGGTGAAGGCGCTGAAGGCTTCAAAGCCATTGATATGACACTGTTACGCAAATGTCCTTGTCCATTATGGTTACACCGACCGATTGATAAGCCGAGAGACAAACGCCGTGTGGCTGTTGCGATAGATCCGTTAACGGCGAGCGATGAACAGCACTCATTAGCGGTGCGTTTACTTGAATTATCTCGTTCAATAGCCGACACCTGTGACAGTCGTTTACATGTGATTTCTTGCTGGGAATATTACTTAGAGAATTACCTACATGACAATGCTTGGATTCAAGTCGACGATGCTGAGTTGAAACATGAACTCGACAAAGCAAAAGCCGATCATAAACAAGCTCTACAACAACTGCTGGAAGAGTCGGGGATTACGGGTGAAATTGTGATTCATCATTTACACGGAAAGCCTGATGAAAAAATCCCGGATTACGTAGAAAGCATAGAAGTGGACGTTCTAGTCATGGGTACCTTAGCGAGAACAGGGATATCTGGCTACGTCATTGGTAATACGGCTGAAAACATTTTGCAATCTATAAACTGTAGTTTGGTCGCTCTTAAGCCCGATGGTTTTGTATCGCCGATTCAGTAATTGGTGTGTAACAAACCTGGGTTTAAGTGGTTGTTTTAGGTAAAGGAGGGAGACGGAGTTCTAGAACATGGAATTATCAGTGTATCAATAAGTTATCAGAGGAGAGTGACATGAAAAACCTATGCCCGAAATGCCACACAGAAATGATAGAACGTTCGAACGTTTATGTTTGTCCGAGAAATGATATCGGTGACTGCACCTACGATGCGTTCGAGTTAACTGATGACGATAATCCATACACATTCAGTCGAGAACACGTAAGTAGTGATCTACGTTCTTACACCGTAGCGGACAGCAAGTAGCTGTTTGTATTAACGTTCCTTTAAGTAGCATTCAGTGATTGCTGTTTGCTACTTATCCCTTGGTTTTATGATCTTTTTTGAAATACTTGGGCTAAAACAATTAAGTGGAGCTTTTTATCTTTGCGCCAAATAGGGCGAACTTTCTTATAAAAATGAATGGGCTGCGATGTTGAATAGCATAACGGGTAAAGAAAACCTGCCGAAAAATCCCGATAATCAGTTGGTCTTACTGATTTTCCCTGTGCTGCCAATTTTAATCTTCTCTTTTCTTTTTTACATCTACACACCCGCAGGCGTAAGCTGGAATGCGGAATGGATACCTGGCCTTGATATTAACTTCAGCTTTAGGTTAGATGGTCTGTCGTTCCTTTTTGCCGGGCTGATCAGCGGGATTGGCGCACTGATCCAAATATACGCTTTGGCTTACTTACGAGAGAGTGATAGCCGATTTTCCTTTCATTTATACCTAACCCTATTCATGCTTGCCATGCTAGGGATTGTGATGAGCGATAACATCCTATTGTTGTTCGTTTTCTGGGAACTCACCACCATCACTTCTTACTTGCTGATTGGTTTTAATCACGAAAACAAAACGTCACGAAAAAATGCACTGCAGTCGTTGATCGTTACAGGTGCTGGTGGATTAGCGTTGTTAGCTGGCCTTATCTTGTTGGGAGCAATGGCAGGGAGTTATGAGCTCAATACCATTATCGAGCAGGCAGACACTATTGCGCAGCATGAATGGTTTATCCCATCTCTAGTGCTCATACTATTCGGTGCATTTACTAAATCTGCGCAATTCCCGTTTCATTTTTGGCTACCTAACGCGATGGCAGCCCCCACTCCGGTCAGTGCGTATTTACACTCGGCAACAATGGTAAAGGCAGGCATTTACCTATTAGCACGTTTATCGCCAGTTTATGCCCACAGCGAGATCTGGTTTTATGCTTTAGTCATCACTGGGAGTATCACGGCCATTTGGTGCACATTTGTCGCATTAAAACAAACTGACTTGAAGCTGATGTTAGCCTACAGTACGAATGTTGCTTTGGGTAAATTAACATTATTACTAGGTATGGGCACAGATTTGGCCGTGAGTGCAGTATTGATGTTTATTCTCGCTCACTCTTTCTATAAAGCAGCGCTGTTTATGGTGGTGGGCAATATCGACAAAGCGACAGGAACACGAGATATTGATCAACTGTACGGCTTGAAGTCAGTGCTCGTCATCAGCATGGTTGCGGGGAGTTTGGCTGCATTGTCTAAAGCGGGATTCCCGCCGTTGTTAGGCTTTTTGAGCAAAGAATACATGTACAAATCCGCAGTAGAGCTCAATAACTGGATCGCCTTTGTACTTTTAATGGTCAATATATTGATGGTTGCGCTAACCATTATGCTTATTGCGAGACCATTCTTTGCTCACCGTGATCTCGTGCCAATTGAAACGAAGCCGATTGAGGCCCAAAAGGCTATGTGGGTTTCACCTTTACTCTTGGCACTTGGCAGTCTCATCGTTCCTTTAGTCGGTTTAAATTGGTTAGATCGCAATATCATTTTTCCGGGCTCTGCTGACATTCTGCCCACAGCTGCTCTTAAAGCGACATCATTATGGCATGGTGTGAATGTACCGCTGGTCCTAAGCGTTATCACGCTAGTATTGGGGTATGTGGTGTACCGTGTTTATCCTACTGTGTCTGCACTTTTTCAGCGGTTACATCTATTCGTCCCCAAAGCGGAGAATGTTTTTGAACGACTATTAGATGACATGATGACACTGGCGCAGTGGCAGACGGCGCTGTTGCAGCAAAAGAAGTTGAGTCGTTATGTCCTGCTATTTTTCGCGGTACTCGCCGTCGCTTTACTTGGTCAGGTAGCATTTATTCCTCTGCCTTTGTTTGAACAGCTTTCAAACGTGGCTTTCTATGAGATTGGCATTGCCTTATTGCTGATTGGTGCAGCGATCGTATGTACGTTGTCTCACTCAAGGCTTCTTGCGATTTCTGCGCTAGGTATGATTGGTTTTATGACCACGCTTGTTTTTATGATCTACAGTGCTCCGGACGTCGCGAAGACTCTACTGTTAGTGGAAACATTAATGGTGGTCTTTTTAGCATTGTTAATGCGTCATATGCCGCGTTTAACCACCGTGCCCAAGCATTCAATAAAACGTAAATTGGCGAATGTTTGTATAGCGGGCGTGATAGGTGTTTCGATTACTTTCCTCTTGTTAGGAATCACGTCCCAGCCGATGGATTCATCGGTGTCGGATTTCTTTGCGGAAAATAGTGTCCCAGGCGGGCATGGGCGCAATATTGTCAACGTCATTCTCGTCGACTTTCGTGCGTTTGATACATTGGGAGAGGTTGTCGTCGTTGTCATTGCTGGGATTGCAGCAGTGAGCTTGCTTAAGACAAGAGCGAAAAAGCAAAACCGTATTCAATCATTAATTTTTGCAACCACGGCACATATCGTCGCGGCGCTCATGCTCGTGTTCTCAGTGTATCTGTTATTACGTGGTCATAACGAACCGGGTGGTGGCTTCATTGGTGCATTGATTGCCGTTATTGGCTTATCGCTTCTCATGTTCGCGGAGTCACCGAAATACGTTCGTTCTAGATTGTATTTCAAGCCGTTTTTCATTGCGTTATCTGGCATTGCATTGAGCTTGATATCAGGAGCTTTGAGCTTTGCGTTTGATAAACCGTTTTTAACCGGGTTGTGGTGGAAAGATGTGATACCACTGGGTACGCCGTTGGTTTTTGATGTTGGTGTTTATCTTGCCGTTATAGGTGGCGTGATGGGGATGCTGCTTCGTATTAATGAGGAGCTAGAGTGATGGAAATAGTCTGGAGTGTTGTCGTTGGAGTATTTGTCGCCGCAGGTGTTTATTTAATGCTTGAAAAACATATCTTGCGTCTTTTGTTCGGTATCATGTTACTCAGCAGTGCGGTTAACCTTGCTATTTTTACAGTGGGAAGGCTGACTCCTGGAGAGCCGCCATTGATTGGCGATAATGCACTTTTTCCACCAGATGGCGCGGCAAACCCATTACCTCAAGCGCTGATTTTAACCGCGATAGTCATCGGCTTTGGGCTACTTATTTTTGCTTTAATGTTGTTCTATCGAGCTTATAAAGATTCTGGAACCGCAGACGTCGATGAAATGCAACGTTCTGAGGAGGGTCAATGAGTTCGATTTTACTGACGTTACCTGTTGTTCTTTCATTGAGTACGGCGCTGACCATTTTCTTTGTACGTCGCTCAACAAAAAGTGCTGAGTGGTTAAGTGGCGCGAGTGCGATGTTGAACCTTGTTGTCGCAGGACTTCTCACAGAAAACATCATAAGTAATGGTATTCAAGCCGTTGCTTTTGGCCAGTGGCAAGCACCGTTTGGTATCGTCTTTGTCGCAGATTACTTCAGCGTTGCCATGGTGATGATTACCGCAGTGATTGGTGCGATATGTGTTTTCTATGCCATGGCGGACCTTCACCGAAAACCTTCCTATAGCAATTACCATGCGTTGACGCACGTGTTGCTTGCTGGTGTTTATGGCGCGTTCCTCACCGGAGATATTTTTAATCTGTATGTTTGGTTCGAGGTCATGCTCATCGCGTCATTTGGTTTAATGGTATTAGATGCAACGAAAACTCAAATTGATGGGGCAGTGAAGTATGTAATGTTGAACCTGATTTCGACGCTAGTGTTCTTACTTGCCATCGGTTTGTTGTATGGCGCAACTGGCACCTTGAACTTGGCCGATCTCTATACCAAAGCGGGAGAGAGCGAATTGAGCATCAACATGATGTTGTCCGCCTTGTTTTTGTTTGCCTTTTCTATCAAAGCGGCACTATTTCCTTTATTTGCTTGGTTGCCAGCTTCTTATCACACCTTACCAAGTGGTGTGGTTGCGCTGTTTGCTGCGTTGCTTACTAAAGTCGGCGTATACGCGTTAATACGAGTCTTCACATTAGTATTTCCGCTCGCCGAGAGTGGTTGGCAGCCGACGTTGATTTGGATTGCTGGCCTCACTATGTTAACGGGCGTTTTGGGGGCGGCAAGTCAATTCGACATTAAGAAAATTCTTTCTTTTCACATTATTAGCCAAATAGGTTACATGATAATGGGATTAGCGATTTACACTCCTTTAGCTTTGGCTGGCGCTATTTTCTACATTGTTCATCACATCATTGTAAAAGCGAATTTGTTCTTAATCGGTGGCTTTATTGAGCGCAAATATGGCTCTAGTCAACTTGAACATTTGGGCGGGGTATATAAAGCAATGCCTTGGTTAGCGTTCTTGTTTCTTGTCCCTGCGTTTTCTCTGGCAGGATTTCCGCCGCTCTCTGGTTTCTGGGGCAAATTTTTGGTGATCAAATCGAGTTTACAGGCTGAATATTACTGGTTAGCCGGTACCGCGCTATTGGTGGGGCTGCTTACCGTCTACTCGATGACGAAAATTTGGAGTGAGGCATTCTGGAAAAAGCCGGTTAGGGAGAAAACAGAACAGACTCTGCAAGTCAAAGTACATTGGTTGTATTTCGTTCCAATTGCCGTATTGACCATGTTCACGTTGATCATAGGCTTGGTGGCGGAGCCTTTTTATCAGTTTTCTGTTCAAGCCGCTGAACAACTGTTAAATCCGAATGAATACATTCGAGCGGTATTGGGAGGAAATTTATGATCTATCTATTCCTCAATCTTTTCTTAGCATTAGCATGGATGATGTTAAACGGCAGTTATTCGAGTTTGAATTTTATTGTCGGATTTACGGTCGGTTTTTTTGCCTTACGGTTGAGCCAACCATTTGGATTAAAAACCAGCTACTTTCGACGTTTTGCGTCGGCATTAAAGTTACTGGTGTACTTCGCTTATGAAATGATCATATCGGTTGCAAGAGTCGTGTGGGATGTTGTGACGCCAACGCATTTGAGCCAGCCAGATATCGTCTATGTCCCTTTGGACGTCGATTCCGACCTTGAAATCACCTTACTTGCGAATATGGTTTCGTTAACACCGGGCACACTCAGTTTGGACGTTACGCCTGATAAAAAGCATCTTATCGTTCATGCCATGTTTGCTCCTGAGCATGAAGAAGTTATTCGTGGAATTAAAAACGGATTAGAGCATCGAATTTTGGAGGTGACGCGTGGATAGTTGGCTGCAAATAAGTGTCACTTTTGCCTATGCAGGGCTATTACTCAGTTTTGTTATGGCTTTCTTCCGTTTAATTTTAGGACCAACGCTGGCTGACCGAGTTGTGGCGTTAGATTTGATTTCATTTATCACCATCGGTTTTATTACGGTTTACACCTTAGACAGTGGTGAGGATGCCTTGTTAGATATCGCCATTACATTAGGTTTGGTCGCATTTCTTGGCACAATCGCATTTGCGCGTTTGATCGTTAAAAGGAAGGAGAGAGAATAATGGATGTGTTGATTGGGCTGTTTTTATGTTTAGGGACGTTATTGATCCTAAGCGCTAGTTTAGGTGTGTTGCGGTTACCAGATCTATACACCCGAATGCATGCCGCAACCAAAGCCGGTACCGTTGGAGTTAGTTGCTTACTACTAGCGGTTGCCTTCTCACTCCCTGAAGTTACTGTGATCTCTCGGGTTATCGGTACGATGTTGTTTATCGTTCTCACTGCGCCAGTTGCCTCCCACCTACTCGGAAGAGCAATGCGAGAGGTCGGATATAAGATTTGGCGCAATGATTAACCATTAGCGTCGAATAGTACTACGTCCTAGTTGAAATAAACTCGAAGCTGTATTGATGAAGTCGGAAGTAATTGACGGTATATTCAAATGCACGACCATCTTCTAGGTAACCAGTGGACTCAACTTTTAGAATAGGGGAAGCTTCTGATTCATTCAGGTATGAGGCCGTCTCTGCATCTAACAAATACGGTTTGACAGACTGACTGCTTTTCGCAATTTTCAATCCTTTGCTATTTTCAATGTACTCATATTTAGAACCATTCATTATGGCTATGCTCAAGTCTGGAAATAACACTGCTGGCATATGAGTGACTTCGTAAATTTCAGGCTCATCATTAATACATCTGAGTCTATGTATTTCATATGTATCATCATTGGGCGAGAGATTTAACTGCTTAGCAACCTGCTCATTCGGCTTTTTAAGTTCGAACTTTATGACTTGAGAGCTAGGAGTTTTCCCCTGTTTACTGACTTCCTCGATAAAACCCAGCAAATGTAAGGCATCATGTTGGGCTTTTAGATCGTTTACATAAGTTCCACTACCTCTTGTCCGACTAATTAAATTATTGTCGACCAGAATTTGTAAGCTTTTTCTGATGGTTACGCGGCTTACGGAAAACTCTTCTTGCAAATCACTCTCTTTTGGAAGCATCGATTTAGGTTGTAGTTCCCCATCTTTGATCTTTTTTTCTAATCGTTCCGCAATGTCTATGTATTTGGGTTTCATAATACCTCGCTAAGTCTTGGATCATGATAGCAAGAATGTGATCTGAGATGTAGTTAATACTTTTCCTTAGGATCTTTGTGTGATTTTTATCTCGTATCTTTGTGCTTACACTTTAAAAGTATCATAAAAGTATTAATACTTATTTTATACATTTTCAGGGTAAACATTTGAGGTAGCGAAATGAAACGTCAAAAATTAACGATTGTTGGTGCTGGCAGTACATACACACTTGGTATGATGAACAGCCTTATTGCCGAAAAAGATAACTTTCCACTCGCAAAAGTCGTGTTTTACGACATAGATGCAAAACGCCAAGAGTCGAATGCATTAGCTACTGAAATTCTATTGCGAGAACACTATCCAGAAGTTGAAGAGTTTGTTTATACAACGGATAAATCTGTCGCATTCGCAGATTCGGACTTTTTCTTTATCCAGATCCGCACTGGTGGGTTGGCCATGCGCGAGCGCGATGAACAAATCCCGCTATCCAACTCTTGTGTTGGGCAAGAGACATGTGGCGCGGGAGGAATGGCATATGGACTTCGCTCTATCGGCGACATAATCCAGCTAGTGAACGAGATCCGACGAACGTGTCCAGATGCGTGGATTCTTAATTACACCAACCCGGCGGCAATTGTCGCTGAAGCTTTAAATCGTGAATTTCCGCATGATAAGCGAATTCTAAATATCTGTGATATGCCAGCAGCGATTATGGTCAGCTATGCGCAATTGTTAGGGTGTGAAATTTGGGACTTTGTTCCTGAATACTTTGGGCTTAATCACTATGGCTGGTTTACCAAAATTCGTAACAAACAGGGTTATGACTTAACGGATAAAATTAAAAATATCATCTTAAAAGAAGGGATCAGTGCGGTTGATGCGGAAATAGCGGATGACCCATCGTGGCAAGCCACATTCAAAAACATGAGAACGATGCTTGCTGATAATCCAGAGTTTTTGCCGAATACGTATCTTCAATACTATTTGTACCCTGAAAAAATGGTGGCGAAAGAGGATATCAACAATACTCGCGCAAGGCAGGTAATTAACGGCCGTGAGAAGCGAGTGTTCGAATTGAACGCAAGAATAATTGAAGCGGGCACCACGAAGCACGAAACACTGCATGCCGATATCCATGGTCGATACATGGTGAGAGTCGCGGCTTCGCTAGCCTACAACTTGAGCGATGTATATCTCGTCATCGTACCGAATAATGGTGCTATTACAAACTTACAAAATGACGCTATGGTAGAAGTTCCTGCAGCGCTAACTAGTGATGGACCGAAAGCTTTTACTGTAGGAAAAATCCCAACTTTCCAAAAAGCCATGATTGAGAGCCAACTTGGTTACGAGAAATTAGTCGTGGATGCTTGGTACGAAGGAAGTCAGCAAAAGCTGATTAATGCACTCACACTTAACCGTACCGTGGTTAATGTGCCAAAAGCTAAAGAAATAACAAAACAATTACTAGAAGAAAATAAAGCCTACCTTCCTCAATTTTTTCAATAACAACTGGACGTTCGGGGCCTACTTGTAGGCTCCGTGAATGAAACAAGAGGTTTATATGAAAGACATTATTCAAAGGTTCGGGGCCGCGATGTTTGTTCCCGTTCTATTATTTCCAGCAGCGGGCATGTTATTGGGTTTCTCCGTTGTGCTGTTAAATCAAGAAGTGTTTCCTTGGGCACTGGAGGGGAGTGCTTGGGTTAAAGTCTCGACGATCATTTTACAGGCATCACTCGCCGTATTTAAAAATATGGCACTTATTTTTGCCGTTGGGTTACCTATCGCTTTAGCTAAAAAAGCATCTGGTCGCGCTGTACTTGCAACACTCGTTTCCTACATTACGTTTAACTACGTTATTGGTGGAATCCTTCAATTTTGGGGACCAGAACTGGGCGTTAACTATACGGAAGGTGAGCGAGGTTTGACTGAAGTTGGTGGCATTCTAACGCTTGATACAAACTTGCTAGGTGCCATTTTAATTGCAAGTCTTTCTGTTTGGGTTCACAACCGATTCTTTGATAAAAAGCTACCGGATTGGGCGGCTGTATTTGGCGGAACGCCATTGGTTGTGATCATTAGTTTCCCAATTATGGTCGTGATGGCAATTCTAACTTGTTTGACTTGGCCAAGTATTCAGCATGGTATTAACAATCTGCAATCATTTTTGGTTTCTGCTGGATCTTTAGGGGTATGGCTATTTACGTTTTTAGAGCGAATCATGATACCAACGGGGTTGCATCATTTCGTATATGGTCCCGTTTTTTATGGGCCAGTTGCAGTCGATGGCGGGACGGTTGCCTATTGGATTCAAAATATACAGACATTCGCCCAGAGCTCGGAAAGTTTAACGACACAATTTCCCCAAGGTGGTTTGATGTTGACGGGAATGGGTAAAGTGTTTGGTTGTACGGGTATCGCACTAGCACTTTATTCAGTTGCGAAAAAAGAAAATAAAAAGATGGTGATGGGGTTAGTGCTCGGAGCCGCAATCACAGCAATTCTTACAGGGATCACTGAACCAATAGAGTTTACATTCTTATTTATCGCACCTGCGCTGTTTGCTTTGCATGCGTTGTTATCTGCGACAATGGCAACGATCGCCTTTATGTTTGGTGTTTCCGGTAACTTTCAGACTGGCTTGATAGACTTTATTTTCCAAAACTGGTTGCCTTTGGCTGGTAACCATGCGGGAACATACGTGATTCAGATTATTATTGGTCTCATGTTTACTGGTGTTTACTTTGTGACGTTTCGCGCGCTTATTTTAAAATACAACATACTTACTCCGGGACGTGAAGGTGCAGATAGTAAGTTGTATTCCAAAACTGACTACAAAGAAGCGAAAGCGGTCCACAACAGTAGCGCAAGTCCGTCACAAGCTAGTGCCTTTATTGAAGGTTTGGGTGGAAAAGAAAACATTGAATTGTTAACTAATTGCGCGACGCGTCTGCGTGTTAAAGTTAAAGATGTCTCCCTTGTAAAGGAGAACGCATTTTTCACACAGCACGGAGCGGTGAATATTGTTAGAAATCAAGAGAGCCTTCAAATCATCGTTGGTTTAACGGTGCCACAAGTTCGCGAAGATATGAGCCAACTGATAAAAGCTTAACCCCCAAACTAATGCTCCAGCTCATATGGTTCAAAGGTGAGATAGAATTATCTCACCTTTTTTGTGTACATGAAGCATATTTCGCTCAGTTTCCACAAAAGTGGGGAGGAGTTATCGAGCGAGCTAAAAATACAGTTAGGTTATACCCGTCTGTATTGTTGGAAGACTTGTTGGGTCTCTAAGTGACAGTGGCGCCTTCTATGTTGAAAAGCGTTTTAATTTCTTCCAGCACTTCAGGGTTAGCAATAGCACCAATATTTTTTACAGCTTGCCCGTTCACCAATTGTTTCACGGCTAGTTCAACCAGTTTGCCTGATCGCGTTTTAGGAATATCACTGATAGCAAAAATTTGGCGTGGCACATGGCGTGGTGAACATTTTGATTTTAGTGTTTGGCGAATTGAATCGGTGAGTTGTTGGGTTAACTCGACCTCGTGAGCGAGTTTTACTAGTAACCAGATTTCTTCAGACTGCTGGTTTAACTTGCCGACGGCGATGGAGTCCTCGACCTCGGGTAACGCGTTCACTTGCTGATAGATCTCAGCGGTGCCGATTCGTACGCCGCCTGGATTCAATGTCGCATCGCTACGACCATAAAAAATAAAGCCGCCATGTTCGGTTTGCATCACATCGTCGCCGTGGTGCCAGATATCAGTAAACTTGCTCCAATAAGCGTTGTGATAGCGTTCGCCGTTGTCGTGCCAAAACCCAATAGGGAAGTTAGGTAGTGAGTTATTGCAAGTCAGTTCGCCGCGTTGCTGTGTAATGGTTTTTCCCTCGTCGTCCAAAACACGCACGTCGATTCCCAGCCCTGCGCCTTGGCATTCACCTTTGTAAACTGGTGAGATAGGGTTTCCAAGTACAAAGCACCCGCAAATATCCGTGCCGCCAGCGATAGAAGCGAGATGCAAGTCCTGCTTGATGTGCTGATAGACATAATTAAATTGTTCTGGGTAAAGCACCGAACCAGTCGAACACAGGGTTGTGAGTGATTTCAGGTCATGTTCTGACTTGGGAGAGTAGCTCGCATGCTCCAGTGCCTCTAAGTATTTCGCTGAAGTACCAAACAGCGACACGCTATGTTCTTCTGCTAATCGCCATAAGACGGAGTGATCAGGGTAAACCGGACTACCATCGTAAATCACTAAGGTTGCACCACTCGCAAGAGCGGAAACATGCCAGTTCCACATCATCCAACCACATGTTGTGTAGTAGAAAACCTTGTCTTGTGGTTTGATATCGCAATGTAGTTGGTGTTCTTTGAGGTGATTGAGCAGGGTTCCGCCCACGGAATGGACAATACACTTTGGTTGCCCCGTTGTGCCAGAAGAATACAAAATGAATAACGGGTCATTAAACAGTGTTGATTGATATTGAACTGGTTTTGGAGAAAAGTGGTGAGTAATATCAGACCAATACACAAAGTCAGAAGTGCTAGCATTCTTAGCATTTTGTAAATATTCGATTTGGCATACGCTAATAGTAGCGTCTTCGGAGCTACTGCTTAACTTACTACTAAGAGTGGTGTTTTTGTCCGTCATATCGAAAGCTTTGCCTCCGAACTGGTAGCCATCACAGCAAAAAAGAACTTTCGGTTTGACCTGACCAAAACGCTCTACGACGCTATCGATACCAAAATCAGGAGAGGTTGAAGTCCAAATGGCGCCAAGGCTGGTAGTAGCCAACATGGCTATAACGGTTTCTGGAAGGTAGGGCAAATAACCCGCAACGACATCGCCTTTGCCAACACCACAAGTGGTTAGCCATTGCTGAATGACAGACACTTGTTCGAGCAACTGTGTACCAGTGAGCTGCTTTTGTTCACCGCGTTCATTAGTAAAAACGATAAACTCACGCTCAGGTGTTTGTTCGGCCTGAGAGAGGAGATTCTCTGCGTAGTTAAGCGTGGCGTCAGCAAACCATACGGTGTCCCTATTGACATGGCTCTGAGTAGAATCTGTCTGTGTCCACTTGGGAGCACCAAGGCTTTTGACTTGCGAGCCAATATTTCCAATGACGTTACAGAAATGCCAGGTATGTCGCCAAAATTCGTCATGGTGGTCAATGGACCACTGGTGTAAAGACGTGTAATTATTGATTGAGATATCTTCGGTTTGGTGCGCATTAACCGTCTCGATAAATCGTAGCAAGTTGCTATTGCTGATGCGCTCAGCAGATGGTGACCAAATAGGTGCAGAATTTTGCATAGGTCCCTCTAATTTCAATTCTTTTTGAATATGACCAAAACAAAATAAAGGGGCGAACATAGCAGTGTTCGCCCCTTATCTGATTGTTTAAAGTTGTTCGGCAAGCTGAGGTAGTACCTCAAATAAATCACCAACCAATCCATAGTCGGCAACTTCAAAGATAGGAGATTCAGGATCTTTGTTGATCGCGACAATCACTTTGGATTCCTTCATCCCTGCAAGGTGCTGGATGGCACCGGAGATCCCAACTGCAATATAAAGCTTAGGCGCAACGATTTTACCGGTTTGACCCACTTGTAAATCGTTGGCAACAAACCCTGCATCAACCGCCGCGCGAGAAGCGCCAATGGCAGCACCTAGTTTATCGGCAACTTGTTCGATCAACGCGAAGTTCTCTTTGCTACCGACCCCGCGTCCACCTGACACAACCACCTCTGCCGCGCTTAATTCAGGACGCTCTGACACGGTTTTATCGACAGAAACCAATTCAACCAATGGCTCTGAGATAGTGACCTGCTGATGCTCGATATCAGCTTGGTTGTGACAAGTAACCGGCTCAAACGCAGACGCGCGCAAGGTGACGACGCGAACCTTGTCGCTGGTGGTCACTTTGGCAAATGCATTCCCTGCGTAAATAGGGCGAATAAAGGTGTTTTCATCGATAACTTGGACAATATCGGAGATTTGCCCAACGCCGAACTTCGCTGCAATTCGCGGTGCAAGATCTTTCCCTTTTGATGATGAGCTAGCCCAGATTGCGTCAAAACCTTCAGCAATACTCACTACAATAGGTGCGATACTCTCGGCAAATTGATGCTTGAGTTGCTCGTCATCGATACAAATAACGTTTGAAATACCATCAACCCGACTGGCTTGCTGAGCGACTTCTTCACACTGATAACCCACCACGAGTAGTACGTTATTTTGGCTGACCTCGCTTGCAGCATTGACCACTTTAAGTGTGTCTACGTGCAATTGGTTATTGTCATGTTCCGCTATGATTAAGTTCTTCATGAAATCACCTTCGCTTCGTTACGTAGCTTATCGAGAAGCTCTGAGACAGATTCGACCTTAATACCAGCTTTTCTTTGCGCTGGAGGTGTGACTTCTTGAATGGTTTGGCCAAATACCACTTCAACACCCAGACTGTCAGGTGTGATCGTATCTAGCGGTTTACGCTTGGCTTTCATGATATTAGGAAGAGAGGCAAAACGCGGTTCATTCAGACGCAAATCGGTGCTGATCACGGCAGGCAAATTCATCGCAACCGTCAGCAAGCCACCATCAACTTCTCTGACAACCTGCACTTTTTGATCTTCAATCTTCACGTCGGAAGCGAAAGTCGCTTGAGGCCAGTCAAGTAGGGCTGCCAACATCTGAGCTACTTGGTTGTTGTCGGTATCAATCGACTGTTTACCCGTAATCACGAGCTGTGCTTGTTCTTGCTCGACCAGAGCTTTAAGCAGCTTAGCGACGACTAATGGCTCTATTTTGTCTTCGGTATCGACATGAATAGCGCGATCGGCACCTAAAGCAAGCGCGGTACGCAGTTGTTCCTGACATTGGCTACCGCCAGCACTGACAACGATGACTTCATCTGCAACTCCTTGCTCTTTTAGTCGTACGGCTTCTTCAACGGCTATTTCGCAAAATGGGTTAATCGTCATCTTGACGTTATTGGTTTCAACATCGCTATGGTCCGCTTTCACGCGAACTTTAATGTAGGGATCAATGACCCTTTTTATTGGCACTAGTATTTTCACGTTAGATTCCTTTTTACAGTGAAGACTATGTGTTTACAGGGAAGACGATGTGATGACGTCTTTAAAATGATGTTAATTTACCTTTACGTTTGCGTCAACTTTAAATATATTGTTGATTAACAAGTTGGCAACATGCAAAGAAAAAGGAATGCAATCATGGAAAGAGACTGCATGGAATTTGATGTTCTGATTGTGGGCGCTGGCCCTGCAGGCTTGTCTGCGGCATGCCGAATTAAACAGTTAGCCGCAGAGAAAGAACAAGATCTATCAGTTTGCGTGGTAGAAAAAGGCTCTGAAGTTGGGGCACATATTTTATCGGGTGCGGTGTTTGAAACGCGAAGTTTGGATGAACTGTTTCCAGATTGGCAGGAGAAAGGCGCACCGCTCAATACCAAAGTAAACCAAGATAAAACCTACTATCTGGGCAACGAAATCAATGGTCATGAACTGCCTTCTTGGGCAGTGCCTAGTACGTTGCACAATGATGGAAATTACATTATCAGCTTGGGCAATCTATGCCGATGGATGGCGTTGCAGGCCGAGAACTTAGGGGTGGAGATCTACCCAGGTTTTACTGCCAGCCAAGCGATCATCGATGAAGACAACCGCGTTTGTGGCGTGATCACGGGCGATATGGGGTTAGACAAAAATGGTGAACAAAAAGGAAATTACGAACCTGGTATTGAACTGCGAGCGAAGTTTACTTTATTTGCTGAAGGCGCACGGGGGCATATTGGTAAGCAATTGATTAACCGATTTAATCTTGCTGAAGAGAAAACGCCTCAGCATTACGCTATCGGTTTTAAAGAGCTGTGGGAAATACCACCAGAGCAGCATCAACAAGGGTTAGTGGTTCACGGCTTAGGATGGCCGTTAGCGAACGAAGCCACAGGTGGCAGTTACCTCTACCATTTAGAGGGAAACCAAGTTGCCGTCGGGTTGATTGTTGACTTGAATTATAAGAACCCGCACTTGAGTCCATTTGATGAGTTTCAACGTTTTAAACATCACCCGTTGATTGAGCAATACCTCAAAAATGGTAAACGCATTAGTTATGGCGCAAGAGCGATCACCAAGGGCGGTTTCCATTCGCTTCCCACGCAACAGTTTGCTGGTGGCTTGTTGATTGGCTGTGATGCAGGAACGCTTAACGGCGCTAAAATCAAAGGCACGCACACCGCAATGAAATCTGGCATGCTTGCCGCCGAAGCAGTATGTGAAACCCTTGAGAGTCAGTCAGTTACTGCTGATTATCAAAAGCATTTCAAACAGTCTTGGCTGTATGAAGAGCTTTATCAAGCACGTAACTTCTCAAGTGGAATCCACCGCTTTGGATCGTGGCTGGGCGGTGGCTTAGCGCTGCTGGAACATAACGTGTTAAAAGGTAAAGCTAAGTGGCATATCCGCTGTGATAAGCCTGATCATCAGTCTCTGTTATTGGCGGAAAACAGCAATAAAATTGTCTATCCGAAGCCTGATGGCGTGTTAAGTTTCGATCGCCTCTCTTCTGTTTATCTATCCAATATCTTCCATGAGGAAGATCAACCATGCCACTTACGACTGGCGAACCAACGGATTCCTATTGAGCAGAACCTTGAATTATATGCAGAGCCAGCACAGCGCTATTGTCCGGCTGGCGTGTATGAAATCGTACAGGGGGAGGAGCAGCCAGAGCTGCAAATAAATGCGGCGAACTGTATCCACTGTAAGACCTGCGACATCAAAGATCCAAGTCAAAATATTACCTGGACACCGCCGGAAGGTGGTGGTGGCCCTAACTATCCGAATATGTAGTCGTCTGAGAATAATTTTTATTAACAATTTATTTACTTAAAGTTTGCGTTAGTTCAAATCTTTCTCGATGAACTCGATTGCAACTTAATCTTTCAAGCACTATTCTGATTTTAAATTGACGTTTACGTAAACTGAATACAAAGTTGATGCATAGGTGTAAAAGCGGTTACCAGTATCAAAGTTAGGTTTGATCAAATAGTGCTCAATGGAACGCACTTAAATAACGAAAGGGAGATCAACTATGGTATCGGAATCGCCTCTGTTGCAGGTAAACGATATTTCATTGGCTTTTGGTGGGGTGAAAGCTTTAACTGACGTGAGCTTCCATGTGAATGAAAAGGAAATCTTTTCAATCATTGGTCCAAACGGTGCAGGTAAAACCTCAATGCTCAATTGCATCTCTGGTCGATACACACCAAACAAAGGCTCTGTAATCTTCGCTGGAGATGATGTAACCAAACGAACACCTAGCCAACGAGCTGAGTTAGGGTTGGGAAGAACCTTCCAAAACTTAGCGCTCTTTTCTCATATGTCAGTACTGGACAACATTATGGTTGGCCGACATCACCTACTAAAAAACAACTTCGTCACGGGGCCACTGTATTGGTTCTCTAACGCACAGAAAGAAGAGATGGCGCACCGCAAGTACGTGGAAGACGTGATCGATTTTCTAGAAATCCAGCACATTCGCAAAGCCACCGCTGGCACACTTTCTTACGGTTTACGTAAACGTGTAGAACTTGCTCGTGCCATTGCCTTAAAACCTAAGTTGTTGCTGCTTGATGAACCGATGGCAGGCATGAACTTGGAAGAAAAGGAAGACATGGCGCGTTACATCATGGATTTAAACGAAGAGTTAGACATCACCATCATCATGATCGAGCACGATATGGGCGTGGTGATGGATATCTCTAACCGCGTATTGGTGTTGGATTTTGGTAAACACATTGCGATGGGCGAGCCAGAAGAAGTGATGGCCAACCCACATGTGAAACAAGCGTACTTAGGCGAAGAGTTACCGACATTAGAGGAGAGTGCATAATGGCACAGCAACATAATGATTGGGCAGATATAACCCGCTTAGATACCTTTCCAAAAGTGTTGCAGCACAATGCCAAGAAATGGCCCGAGCAAGTCGCAATGCGTGAAAAGGAGTTTGGTATTTGGCGAGAGTTCACTTGGCAAGATTATGAAAATCGAGTGAAGTGGATGGCTCTGGCACTGCAAGATTTAGGTGTTGGTGAGCAAGACGTTGTTGGTTTGCTGGGTGATAACCGCCCGGAATGGGTATGGGGCGAGTTGGCCGCACACGCGATCAAAGGTTTCTCGCTGGGCATCTATCAAGATTCTATGCACGAAGAGGTGGCGTACCTCATCAATTATGCCAAAGCAAAAGTCGTGGTTGCGGAAGATGAGGAGCAATGCGATAAGCTACTTGAGCTCGGTGATGAGATCCCAAGCGTAGAATTCATTATCTATTGTGACCCGCGTGGAATGCGCAAATACGACGACCCACGACTTATCGACGTTGAAAAGGTCTATAAAAAAGGTCAACTGATCGACAAAGCGGATCCCGATAAATATCTCAATATGGTTGCGGCAACCAAAGGCAGCGATCTTTCGATTCTTTGTACCACGTCGGGTACGACTTCCAAACCAAAATTGGCTCAGCTACACAGCGGCACTTTTTTAGATCACTGTGCGGCTTATTTGCGTGCAGACCCGCGCTCTCCAGGCGACAACTACGTTTCTGTTCTGCCTTTGCCTTGGATTATGGAGCAGGTGTATGTGGTTGGTCAGGCGTTGATTTCTCGTCAAATCGTTAACTTCGTGGAAGAACAAGAAACCATGATGTCTGACTTGCGCGAAATTGGTCCAAACTTCGTGCTGCTTGCGCCGCGAGTGTGGGAAAACATTGTGGCAGACGTGTCTGCGCGAATGATGGATTCCACACCGTTTAAGCAGAAGATGTACAAACTGGGCATGAGCTTAGCCAACAAAGCGTTAGAGCAGGGCAAACGTTCAAAACTCGCTGAATGGATTTTGCTACGTGCTCTGCGTGACCGCTTAGGTTTCTCGAATCTAGCATCTGCGGCTACCGGTGGTGCGGCGATGGGACCTGATACTTTCCGTTACTTGCAAGCGATCGGTGTACCACTCAAGCAGCTTTACGGTCAAACCGAAATGTGTGGTGCGTACACCGTCCACCAAGCCGATGACGTGGATTACGATTCCGTCGGTGTCGCGTTTGACAATGCAGAAGTGAAAGTCATCAACCCAGACAGCAATGGCGTGGGTGAGATTATCGCGAAAAGTACGGGCATGTTTACTGGCTACCTGAACAACCAGGAAGCGTATGACGAAGACGTACAAGACGGATGGATGCACACGGGTGATGCGGGTTACTTTAAAGACTCAGGTCACTTGGTGGTGATTGATCGTCTGAAAGACATGTCGGAAACCAGCCATGGAGACCGTTATTCGCCACAGTTTATTGAAAACAAACTCAAGTTCTCGCCGTTTATTGCAGAAGCCGTAGTGGTGGGCAAAGGTCGACCTTGGCTATCCGCCATCATCTGCATTCGCTACGCGATTGTTGCGAAGTGGGCAGAGCAGCGCGGTTTGGCATTTACTAACTACACCAACTTATCCGCTCAACCAGAAGTGTATCAAGCGATTCGTGAAGAAGTGCTGAAAGTGAACGAATCACTGCCGGATGCACAGAAGATCAGCAAATTCATTCTACTTTACAAAGAGCTGGATGCCGACGATGGCGAGCTAACTCGTACGCGTAAAGTGCGCCGTGGTGTGGTTGCGGAGAAATACGGAGACATCATCGAAACCATCTACAGCGACGATCCAAAAGTCGATGTGGATACGGTGATCACTTATCAGGATGGCACCAAAACACGCATTCAAACGTCGCTAGTGATTGAAACGCTTATTGAACATGAGCCAACACTGGTGGATAGCGAACAACGGAGGATCGCATAGTGAATACGGATTTATTACTGCAACTCGTCATTAATGGCGTGATCGTTGGCATGTTGTATGGCGTGGTCGCCATGTGCTTTGTACTGATATACAAATCGACTCAAGTGGTCAACTTTGCTCAGGGTGAGTTCTTGCTGATTGGCGCATGGGTATGCTGGGCGGCGCTCGTTCATCTGCAACTGCCATTTTTTATCGGCTTTTTACTCACGCTTGCGTTCATGATGGTGTTCGGTATTGCGGTGCAAACCATTGTGCTCAGGCCCTTAATCGGTGAGCCGATTATCTCGGTGATTATGGTGACCATCGGTCTGTCCATGTTCTTCCAAGCATTGATGAAATGGATATTTGGTGTCTCGGCCGTATCGTATCCGCAAGTGTTCGAAACAAACGTGGTGAATATCGGTGGTTTGAATGTTGAGTTTGCTTACATTCTGAGTTTGATCTTCTCAATGTTCATCATGGGCGCGTTCTACTGGTTCTTCAAATTCAGCAAAATGGGTCTGGCAATGCGCGCAACGGCATTTAACCAGCAAGTCGCGCAGAGTCTTGGCATTTCCATCAAGAAAGTGTTCGCCATCAGTTGGGCTATTTCGGCCATGGTATCTGCAACAGCAGGGATTGTTATCGGGATCGTTAACGGCGTATCTGACGCGCTATCCATTATTGGTATCAAAGTTTTCCCTGCCGTTATTTTAGGTGGCTTAGATTCTGTAGTCGGCGCAATTGTCGGTGGTATCACCATCGGGGTGCTAGAGAACTTAGCTGAGTTTTTTGATAGCCAATACCTGCAAGTGGGTAACCTTTATAACATTGCACCGTTCTATGTGCTGTTAATCATTCTTGCCTTCAAGCCATACGGCCTGTTTGGTACCAAAGATATCGAGCGTATTTAAGGAGAAATAACATGGCTCAACTTAGCATGCGCCCATGTGGGGATTTTCGAACCACATACAAAAGTGATACGCCAATTTTTGAAACCAAAACCATTAGAAGCCTAGCGATTGTAGGTGTGATCGCCATGTTGGCTGCGCCTTTGGTATTGGATATCTATTTTCTTAACCTGTTTATTCAGATTGCGTATCTCGGAATCGCGGCGCTGGGCTTAAACATTCTGGTTGGTTTTACCGGACAAATTTCCCTAGGTCATGGCGCGTTTTTTGGCTTTGGTGCCTTTGCATCGGCTTGGCTGAATAACCAGTACAACATTCCAGTCGTGTTTGCGATTCCGCTCGCGGGTTACTTAACCATGATTGTGGGGATGCTGTTTGGTCTGCCAGCCGCGCGAATTAAAGGTTTATACCTCGCGATCGCGACTTTGGCTGCGCAGTTTATTTTAGAGGACTTCTTTGCTCGTGCAGACTGGTTCAGTGGCGGCTCATATGGTGCTGGTGCAAATCCTATCAATCTGTTTGGCTTTGAGTTTACGACCGATGAAAGCTTCTTCTACATTGCTTTGTTTGCGCTGATCTTTATGTACATGTGGGCATCGAACTTGATCCGTTCTCGTGATGGTCGCGCGTTTGTCTCGGTACGAGATCACTACCTGTCGGCAGAAATCATGGGTATCAACCTAACCAAGTATCGTCTGCTCTCATTTGGTGTGTGTGCATTCTATGCAGGCATCGGGGGTGCACTCTACGGGCATTATTTAGGTTTCGTATCAGCAGAAGGTTTCACCATCATGATGTCTATCCAGTTCTTGGCAATGATCATCATTGGTGGCTTGGGTTCCGTCAAAGGCACATTGATGGGCACGATATTTATCGTATTACTGCCAGAAGTGTTGGAGTTTGGCGTGACGGGGTTGGCTGCGTTTAGCAATAACACTTCGTTCGTTGATGGGCTTGCTTACTTCAAAGAAATGGCGATCGGCTTGGTCATCATGCTGTTCCTTATTTTCGAACCTCAAGGGTTATCGCATCGCTGGCAACAGATTCGAGCATATTGGAAACACTATCCGTTCTCATATTAACGTGGAATTAAGTGGAATATACCTCAATAACAAGGACAACGAGTTATGAACAAAGGACATTTAGCGACAACGTTGGTGCTATCTTCGGCACTGTTTACTACCGCCACTTGGGCAAAAGACTCTGTATTTGTCGGGCAATTGGTCGACTTTTCTGGACCAACAGCCTACGTGAGTAAGCCTTATGGTTCTGGTGTGCGAGACGCATTACGCTGGATCAACCAAAACGGTGGCATTAACGGTACTGAGCTCGAATTTGAAACGGTAGACATGGCGTATAAAGTGCCAGTAGCCATTTCCAACTACAAACGTTGGGTGGCGCGTAAAGACATGGTTGCGCTACAAGGTTGGGGCACGGCAGATACCGAAGCACTCATCTCGTTTGTGACCAAAGACAAAGTGCCAGTGTTCTCTGCCTCTTATTCAGGTCACTTAACGGACCCAACCGGCAAGAACCCAAAAACCGCGAAACCAGCGCCTTATAACTTCTTCTATGGTGCGTCGTACTCAGATGCGTGTCGTGCACTAGTGAAGTGGGCGAAAGAAGATTGGGAATCAAAGGGCAACCAAGGTGCGCCGAAATTTACCCATATTGGCGATAACCACCCATTCCCGAATGCGCCAAAAGAAGCGTGTGCAGAATATGCTGAAGAGCTTGGTTTTGAGGTACAAAACCCAGTCGTTGTGTCACTCAAACCGGGTGATTTCAAAGCACAATGTCTGTCACTCAAAGAGTCTGGCACCAACTACGGTTACATTGCCAATATCGGTAGCTCGGTAATCTCACTCGTGAAGTCTTGTAATACGGTTGGTACAGAGTTCCAGTACATGGCGAACATTTGGGGCGGTGACAAACCAGTACTTGAAGCGGCGGGCGATGGCCTTAAAGATTATGTTTTTCCTGGCATGACGGCGTTTTGGGGAGACGATAACGAAGGCATGAAACTGGTTCGTGAGATTTCTAAGCAGTCTGAATCAGAGCCTGGCGAGTTTAGAACTCACCACTACATTCGCGGCATTTGTTCTGCGTTCTACATGAAAGAAGCGATGGAGTGGGCGAAAGACAACGGTGGCATCACGGGTGAAAACATCAAGAAGGGCATGTATGTCCATGACAACTGGGTCCCACAAGGCTTAGAAGGTGTTTGTGTACCTGCGAACTGGAAACCGGAAGATCACCGTGGCACAACAACCGTGAACGTGTTTATGGGTAACAACAACGGCGGCGCAGTTGATATTAAGAAAGTATCTCAGGTGACATTGTCACGTCGTGACGATTGGCTAGGTTACTAATCGACGACTTATTAATAACAAAGCTTACTGAAAATAAGGATGGGTGAGAGAACACTCTCACCCTAGCAAGGAGTAGCTTGATGGCTGAATTAGCAACGAATATCGAACCGGCAGAAATACTGCTTTCAGTGAACAACATTGAAGTCGTCTACGACGAAGTAATACTAGTACTTCGCGGTGTGAGCTTAGAAGTTCCAAAAGGGCAGATAGTGACCTTACTGGGTGCCAACGGTGCGGGTAAATCAACGACGTTGAAAGCCATTTCTGGTTTGTTGAAAACCGAAGATGGTGAAGTGACGCGCGGCGAAATCAACTTCATGGGCGAGCGCATAGACAACAAAAGCCCGGAAGAGATCGTCCGTTCGGGCATCTTCCAAGTGATGGAAGGGCGCCGAATTGTTGAAGACATGACGGTGATAGAAAATCTTCGCTTAGGCGCTTACACGCGCACGGACAACGAAGTTGAACAAGACATCGAAATGGTGTTTGATTATTTCCCTCGCCTTAAAGAGCGCACTGGTCTAGCGGGTTATTTGTCAGGTGGTGAGCAGCAAATGCTAGCGATTGGTCGTGCACTGATGGCTCGTCCAAAAATGATCTTGTTGGATGAACCTTCGATGGGGCTTTCGCCGCTATTGGTGAAGGAGGTGTTCAGCATTATTAACAAGATTAATAAAGATCAAGGCATTACCATGCTTTTGGTTGAGCAGAATGCCAACTTTGCCCTTCAAGCGGCCGATTACGGTTACATCATGGAATCCGGCAAAATCGTTCTGGATGGCAGCAAGCACGAACTGCTAAACAATGAAGATGTGAAAGAGTTCTACCTTGGCGGCGGCGATGAAGATCGCAAGAGCTTCAAGAATCTGAAATCTTACAAACGTCGTAAGCGTTGGTTATAAGGAGCAAGGATGAACGAACTATTTGATGCGAAAGAATCGTTGTCTCCGCAGGCACGAGAAGAATCGCTGTTTCAACGTCTGCCAACGTTGATTGAAAATGCAAAAGCCAACAGCGAACATTATGCGACGCATTTTGCTGAGTTAGATCCTACATTGGCGAATAATCGTGAAGGGCTTACCCAGTTTCCAATTACGCGCAAATTCAATATGCCAAACCAGCAGCAACTTAAACCGCCGTTTGGTGGTTTAAATAGTGTTGCGATTGGTCAGATGGCGCGTGTATTCCAATCACCGGGGCCGTTGTATGAGGCACAAACGGATGAGATGGATTTCTGGCGTATGGGGCGCGCGTTTCACGCGGCTGGATTTAGTGCGGGCGATTTAGTGCATAACACGCTCTCTTATCATTTCTCGCCTGGTGGATTTATTATGGATGGTGGCGCAAGAGCTTGTGGCTGCGCGGTATTTCCGGCGGGTGTCGGGAATACCGAAGCACAAATTGAAGCGATTAAACAGCTGCAGCCAACGGGTTATACGGGCACGCCTTCTTACTTGCTGACGTTGCTACAAAAGTACCAAGAGAAATATGGTGAGTCGCCGAGTTTTACCAAAGCGCTGGTCTCTGGTGAAGCAGTCACTGCAGACATGCAACAGATGTTTGAGGACAAAGGCATTGCAGTCTCTCAAGCCTACGCAAGTGCTGAGCTTGGTTTGATTGCTTATCAAGTCACAGGCGAGCAAGGCTTGGTGATTGCCGAAGATATTATCGTTGAAATCGTTAATCCTGATGGCATTCCTGTACAACCGGGAGAAGTCGGTGAAGTAGTCGTGACATCGCTCGATGAGAAGTTTCCGCTGATTCGCTACGCAACGGGAGATTTATCGGCATACCTAGAAACGGGCTCGGGTTCGCCACGCACGAATGCGCGAATTAAAGGCTGGATGGGGCGTGCGGACTCAGCGGTGAAAGTGAAAGGCCTGTTTGTTTATCCGCATCAGATCCAAGAAGTCTGTCGTCGCCACGATATTAAAGGTTCTTTGAAAATTGAGCGCGATGGCTTCAACGATACCATTACTTTCTGTTGTCATGATGTGCATGTATCAGCAGAGGACATTCAAGCAACACTACAGTCAGTCACTAAACTGAAAGGCAATGTCCAGTTTGTACCGAACCAAGCGGAGCAGCCGTTAATCAATGACCTGCGCAGTTAACCCATCATTGTAAAACGAATTTATAAAAAGCTAACAACGTAAAAATCAAAGGCTAGGAGAGGGGATACCACATTGCGCTGCGTATCCCTTTATTTTTTACTACCGCAATCAGGGAGCGGGTAAATGAAACAGGCACCAATGATTAACACACAATTCTGGGATGATTTGTTTATCCGAGGCACTATGCCTTGGGATGCCCAATCGACACCTCAAGAACTCAAGGACTATCTCGACAATTCACTTCATGTAGGCCAGTCAGTGTTTATTCCTGGGTGTGGTGCCGCTTATGAACTGAGCACTTTTATTCAATATGGGCATGATGTGATCGCGATGGATTACAGCCAACAAGCAGTAAAAATGGCGCAATCGACGTTAGGCAAGCACAAAGATAAAGTCGTGCTGGGGGATGTATTTAACGCTGACTCTACGCACTCATTTGATGTGATTTACGAGCGTGCCTTTCTTGCTGCACTACCGAGAGACCAGTGGCCAGATTACTTTGCTATGGTGGATAAATTGCTGCCAAGAGGCGGTTTGTTAATTGGTTATTTCGTTATAGATGATGATTACCACTCTCGCTTCCCTCCATTTTGTTTGCGAAGTGGGGAGTTGGAGGGTTATCTAGAACCGGCGTTTAAGCTTGTGGAATCCTCAGTGGTGGCAAACAGTGTTGAGGTTTTTAAAGGTAGAGAGCGCTGGATGGTGTGGCAGAAAAGCTGCCGTATTTAAACGCTATGGCATCAAATAATGCATATTTTAAAGACAATTATTCTTGTGGTAACGATAAGTGTTGTGAATTGGCGAAGTTGTGAGAAATGTAGATCATGTCCTTTGAAAGCATAAGGATATATAATATGGACAAATCATTTTCTCTCATCGATAAGCCTACCTTCTTAGGCTCACTCTTTCTTTTACTCAGCGTCGTTATACCTTTAATTTTATTTCCCACACAAGGTGCGGATTGGATAGCTTCAGCCAAATTTTTCATGACTGATAAGCTTGGTGTGTTATACCTCGCACTGGGTATCGCAGCAATGTGTTTTATGATTTACACGGTGTTCAGCGATCTTGGCCAAATCAAACTTGGTGAAGCCGACGAGCAACCAGAATTTGGTAACGCCTCATGGGCTGCAATGCTATTTTGTGGAGGTATTGGCGCAAGTATTCTGTATTGGGGGTGCATCGAGTGGGCATACTACTATCAATCACCACCATTTCAGTTGGAAGCAGGCAGTGAAGAAGCCATTCGCTGGGCCGCGACTTATGGTCTGTTTCACTGGGGACCGATCGCTTGGTCAATTTACCTTATTCCTGCTCTACCTATCGCTTACTTTTTTTATGTACGCAAACAACCTGTTTTGAAAATTTCTAGTGCGTTAATGCCTGTATTAGGAGAAAAGCGTGCAAACGGTGGTATTGGCAAGTTTATTGATGTGCTATTTATTTTTGGTATGTTGGGTGGCGCGGCGACAACGCTTGGCTTAGCAGCGCCTCTTATCAACGGTGGTCTACATCATATCTTTGGTCTTCCAAACAATACCTTCAGCCAAGTGGCTGTATTACTTCTCTGCACTGCGATTTTTGGTTACTCAGCGTATGCAGGGCTTGAGAAGGGGATCAAATTCCTTAGTAACATTAACTTCTGGGGTGCGATGGGCTTGTTACTCTTTGTACTTGCCGTTGGGCCAACCGTGTTCATGTTAGAAACGGGCTTAGATTCTATTGGTCGTATGTTGTCTAACTTCTTTGTTATGGCAACCTGGGCGGAGCCGTTTGGTGGTTATGGTGAGTTTACAGATACACACTTCCCGCAAGACTGGACTATTTTCTACTGGGCATGGTGGTTGGTCTTTGCTCCTTGCATGGGATTGTTTGTTGCGCGTATCTCGCGTGGAAGAACGATCAAACAGATGGTCGTAGGTTCGATATTTTACGGTTCTTTAGGTTGTTTCTTATTCTTCATTGTTTTAGGTAACTACGGGTTATCGTTGCAATTGACGGGTGAGCTTGATGTCATCGCAATCCTCAACGAATCAGGCGCACCAGCGGCTATTTTTGCAACGTTAGACACATTACCGTTAGGGCCAATCGTTATTGGTGTTTTTACACTATTGTGTATCATTTTTACGGCGACGTCGTTTGACTCTATCTCGTACATTCTTGCGTCAGTGGTTCAAAATGATGTGACGGAAGAACCGATGCGCTGGAACCGTTTGTTCTGGGCGTTTACTTTGTCTTTTCTGCCAACCGTCCTAATGTTCATGGGAGGTTTATCGACATTACAAACCGCTGCGATCGTGGGAGGTTTACCGTTGTTAGTTATCTCGGTGATGTTGATGGTGTCCTTTGTTCGCGCGGCGAGCCTAGATATTAAACATCAAGCCGAATACGAAGAGCCAACCATTAACATTGAAGAACTGCCGGAAATTGACCCTTGGTCAACAGAGGGAATGGCTTTGGCGAAATTTGAGCGCTTTAAAGACTTAGCTCAACAGGCGGCTGAAGAAGAGCGCGAAGCAATGGCGGCCCTGATGAGCATGCGTAAGAGAATTCGCGCATTTGCCTTAGAGCACAGCTGTGAATCTGGGTTTTCGGACCATCATTTACCAGAAGAGATGCAAACAGAGCTACAGCAACTAACCGAAGCGCTTGAGTTGGCTCAACAGAAGAAACAAGAACTGTCTGAACAAGCCCAAGAATCTCGAATGGAATTTAATCATGTGTTATTAGGCGGCGCGTCGGCAGGTTTAGCAACGTCGCAGGCTTAAGAACAGACACACAAGAGCCGAGTACAAACTCGGCTCTTTTTTGGCGTGGATACCTTACAGTTAAAAATTCTGCTCAGTCAGTGTTAATGCTTATACTATTTTAGGTTGACCATCTGATGCGGTGGCACCGCCGTCTACAGGTAGGTTTACGCCATTAATGAAAGATGCGTCATCACTTGCCAAGAAAGTCACGACGGACGCAATTTCTTCAGGTTCGGCGGCTCGGCCGAGCGCAATGCGCTCATTGAATTTATCGCGGATTTCCTGCGGCCAGCCGTTCGTCATGTTGGTTTTTACTAAGCTGGGGCATACGGCGTTAATTCTTACCCCATCCGCACCATGGTCCAATGCCATCGCTCTAGTAAGGTTGACCACAGCGCCCTTACTCGCGCAATAGAATGCGGCACCCCAGTCACCACCCAAACCAGAAACGGACGCGGTATTCACCATACAACCTTTCGTTTTTAATAGTTCAGGTAACGCAAACTTCGCGCAATAAACGACGCCGTCAATGTTTACACCAGAGATCTTCTTCCAGTCTTCCACACTACCTTCAATCACTGAACCAGGGACATGTACGCCAGCATTGTTTACTAAAATATCCAGTTTACCGAAACGGGTAACAACATCAGAAATTAGTTCTGCGACTTTGTCTGGATCAGAAACATCAATGGAATGCGCAGACACGCGCTGTTTATCAAAGCCCTCAACGGCGTTTGCCAACTGCTCTTCATTCCAATCGGCAAGAGCGACGTTTGCGCCTTCTTCATAAAAACGTTTTGCGATGGCCAAACCAATACCATTGGCTGAACCAGTGACGAGTGCGACTTTATTTTTTAATCCTCTCATGCGATTTCTCCTTCGAAACTTACAAAAACGGGATCTTGATTTTTCTCTGTGCGCGGCAACATCAGTTTGTCGTTGTCGCTGTAATCTACGGGGATAGCCACCACTGCTGGTCCTTCAACGTCCATGGCTTTATTCAATGTCGGTAGCAATTCGTGTTGACTAGTCACTGCGAAGCCTTTCGCGCCAAATGATTCGGCGTAGGCCTTGAAATCAATTGGTCCAAATTTCACACCAGAGCAGCGCTGATATTTGTTGATCTCTTGCATTTCTACCATGTTGTAGGCGTTATCAACCCACACAATATGGACGATATTGCAGTTCAGTCTAACCGCGGTTTCTAACTCCATGCTCGATTGCATGAAACCGCCGTCTCCCGATATCGATACCACTTTGCTACCAGGTTTTAGTAGGCTGGCACCAATGGCCCATGGTAGTGCAACGCCCATTGTTTGTTGGCCGTTAGACACCAGCATTTGGCGAGCTCGAAAACAGCTTAAGTAACGAGCGATCCAGATGTGGAAGCTCCCCATATCAAGGCATAGCGTGGTATCTGGTGTGATGATAGATTGCATGGCTTTAATTAGCGCCAGTGGATGAAACCCTTGCTTGTTATAGACATTGGGATAAGCCTTGATCACTTGCCGTTGCAGTGCTACCTCTTCCAGTACTGAAAGTGCCGTTGGGGAAAGGCGAGCATATTCAGAGATATAGCTGCCCATTTTGTCTAATGACTGCGCAATGTTTCCGACGATTTCAACACAAGGTTGATAATTAAGTTGGTATTCTGCTGGTTCAATATCGAGGTGAATAACTGGGTTGCGGTGGCTGTTCCAAAGCTCAGGGTCATACTCTATTGGGCTAAAGCCGATGGTGAGAATTAAATCGGCGTCCCGCAGTAAAACATCGCCAGGTTGGTTATTAAACAAACCGACACGCCCAGCAAAGTGATGATAGTAATTGATGTCTACCGTGCCGGCGGCCTGGTAAGTGCCGACAACGGGTAGCTGCGTATTTTGAAGAAATCGGGCGATAGCAGCAGCGTTTTGACTGCGGCTCGCGTGAAGGCCAAGTAAAACCACACAGCGCTTTGCTTTACTGATTCGACTGACCGCTTCTTCGATTGCTGCGATGTCTGCGCAACCAGGCTGTGTGTAAGGCGAGGGGACAATAATGTCCGTTTGGGTTTGCTCGGATAAAACATCTTGGGGGAGACTCAAAAAGCAAGCCCCAGGACGACCTGACTCTGCGATACGAAATGCGTTCGCCATGATCTCGCTTGCGGCGTCCACATGCTGCACTTCAGCACTGAATTTGGTTATAGAGCGAAAAATACTGACGGTATCCATACTCTGGTGTGTTTGTTTTTGCTGGTCAGTTCGTTTCACCGCACCACCGATAGCAATCAGCGGATCGCCTTCGGAGTTTGCTGTTGCCACCCCCGTAACTAGGTTTCCACAGCCTGGACCTGACGTAACCATTGTAACGCCTGCTTTGCCGGTTAGTCTTCCCATAACGCCCGCCATAAACGCGCCGTTAGCCTCGTGACGTACCGGAATCATTTGGATGTTAGTGTCTTCAATCGCATCGAACAGTCGATCGATTTTTGCACCGGGAATACCGAAAATGTACTTAATGCCGAGAGACTCTAGCTGTTGAGCGATCAACTGAGCTCCATTTTTATTTGAAGGTTTGGATTGCATTTGTTGTCCTTATTATTTGCCTGACTTTGTTACTTTTCCGCCTTTTCTATGGCGGTATTTATATCTTCCGGAGCCAAATTGGCGTTGAGGAAGTCTGTCGATACTGGGGTATCAATCACTAGCCGTGAGACTTTGCCAATCTGGAGAAATCCTGACGAAATGCTGTAATCCTGGATATGACCACCTCCTTGGCGGTCATCGGTAATAAAATGTTCGTGATAGCCGGGTACATTGATGCCAGTCGTATATTTAGGACTGCGAAAGCCGGCGACCACGCCTTGCTTATGCGTGAAGCGGAATGTCGGTTGTTCTTTGACCACTTCAAGCATTGGCCGATAAGGGCGTGTTTGTTTAGGTACGGTGCGAGTACGAACTGAATCGAAAACGCCATCAATGCGCACTGCGCAAAATAGGTTGTCACTTGGAACCATGTCGTCTATGAGGCTATGGACTTCATGACGTGACATGCGCGATGTTAGTGGCAGCTCGATATCAGGCTTAAAAAAAGTCATGACAGCAAAGGGCGTTTTTTGCGCCAGATCTGCCGGGTTTGCGGAGCCATCCGACTTGAGTTGAAAAACTTCCTTATCAAACGCAATCAACTCACCATCCAATTCATTGAACGTACCTAAACCAAAATCCCCATGTTTCAGCAGTTCTTCTATGGTTGTTGAGCCTTCGTAAACACCAGCGATCAAAGCACTCATTAACGAAGTCTGATAAATCTCACCATCTCCGGTAACGTGATGGTATTCAGAAAATTCTTTCGCTACTTCAAGCGAACAAGCACATAGAGGGTTATAAAATCCACGCATGAGTAAGACCAGTTATGCAATGAAGAGTATATTTAGATTGACTTCTACACGGTGCTAAATCCAATATAAAAAAGATTTATTTTGATATGGAAAATATATGGAATTTCGCTACCTGAAGTATTTTGTCGCGGTCGCCGAGACTCGTCACTTTACCCGAGCCGCTGAACAGTTAGGGATTGCGCAACCTCCTTTAAGTCAACAAATCAAAAAGTTAGAGTACGAGCTTGGTGTGGACCTATTTAAGCGCTTGTCTAGAGGGGTAGAACTGACCCATGCTGGGCAAGTCTTCTATACGGATGCGGTAAATATTCTTGCTGATGTGGAACGCGCTAAAGCAAAAGCCCGACAGATTGCCCGTGGTGAAAATACGCAGGTTAAAATCGGGTTCGCAACGTCAACATCAACCTGCATTAAGGTATTAGAGAGGGTGGGGCGTATTCAAGAGAATGGGGTTCATTTACAGGCGGCGGAACTGTCAATGCCAGAGCTTGCCGCTCAGTTAAAAAGCAAACAACTTGATCTCGCAATCATGCGGCTACCCTGTTACGCCAGTGAGCCTTTTGAGCACAAGGTGTTGTTTAACGACCCTTTTGTCGCGGTGATTCCGGCGGGGCACGAACTGGCAAAATATCCCTGTATCCAGATGAAACAGTTGAGAGGCCATAAAATTTTACTGTTTCCACGAGAGACTGGACCTGCATTGTTTGATGGCATGAGCACACTTTTTGCCGACGCAGGAGTAAGGCTCGAACCACAGTTCGCAGCACCGCAACTTCGTACGACGATTGCCATGGCGCAGGCAGGGCTAGGTATTGCTCTCGTTCCGCGCTCACTGGCTGAACATCTCGATGATTCCGCGACAGTCGCCGAGATTGATGATATCCCCCTAACCAGTCGTGTTGTCGTTGCTTGGGAGGCGTCTAATCTCAATAAGCTGGCGTTAAAAGTAGTCACGAACATCAGTCATGTTGAGGCTTAAAGATGAGTTATCGAACTGGCTCTGATAGCCCCAGGCAAATGTGATACTCTCCCTCGTTATATGCAAAGCTATGCTTTGGTTGAACAGATAAACCTTACTCAACGAATAGAACTTACTGAGGGTGTACCAATGATATACGCTGCGGTCTTTGATATGGACGGGTTGCTGATTGATTCAGAACCTTTGTGGAAGGAAGCTGAAAAGCAGGTGTTTTCATCAGTTGGCGTCCAGGTGACCGAAGTATTATCAAAGCAGACTGCGACGATGACGACAGGTGAAGTAACAAGGTTTTGGTATGAACGTAATCCTTGGCAAGAAAAGAGCCTAGAGGAAGTAGAGAATGCTGTTGTGGATAAAGTGGAGACATTAATAATTGAAAAAGGATGCGAATTAGAGGGTGTTACAGAAACACTCAAATTGCTTAAGGAAAAAGGGTTTAAGATAGGGTTGTCTACTAATTCACCTTATCAACTCATTCCCATCATTTTGAACAAACTCGGTATTGCCAGTTACTTTGATGCGATATCATCGTCAGACGATGTAGAACAGGGCAAGCCAGAGCCAGATGTCTACCTTTCAACAATCAATAAACTAGGTGTAGATTCAAGTAACTGTATTGCCTTTGAAGACTCTTATTCGGGTATGCTTGCGGCAACACGAGCAAACATAAAAACAGTCGTGATACCTCAACCTGATAAGTTCTACCAAGAGTTTAATGAAGCCAGTCTAAAGCTGCAAAAGCTATCAGAGTTTAATGAAAGCCATTTGGCGAGTTTAATGGACTTGAGTTTGAGAGCAACAATTGCACCAACACCGTATGAAAGTTTTTAGAAGAAGGACTTGATTGTGAACAGTCGGTCGCTGAAAAAATACCTACTGCCAATGTTCTTATTGGTTTTACCTATAGAATCATTCGCAAAAGATACGACTATGTTGGACGAGCTCAATAATCGATTTGTTACATTTGAAAGGCGATTTGATGATTGTATCAACTCTTCTTCTCAAAATGATGTGAGTGAAAACATTGTCGATAAGATTCAAGCGCTTAATATTGATTTTGAAATTTCGGTTGGCTATTTATACAAACAATCACTTTATTTATGCTCTGATAATGAATTCAGTGAGTTAGCAAGGATTATCATGATAATTGAAACCTCCGATAATGATGGATTGCAATTATCAAAGGCAAAAGCTAGTCAAATTAGAAAGCTACTTTTTAGCAAAGTGGATTTACGTTTAGAGTCGAAGTTTCAAAGTTTACCGCAAGATAAAAAGGAAGCATTACTGAACCTTGCGAAAAAGCTTGAACCTTTTGATCTCGTAAGCATGCATGAACGACTGCAGGCAATGTAGACTTATGAAAGAGTGTTTTGAGTAGATTCTTAACGCTTGGCTTTATCATTAAGATTGAGTATTAGGTTCAACGCCTCTAGCTCTTACACAAGCTCTAGAGGCATCCATTTTTTTATTGACTTAAAAGTCCCGAGCTAAGATTTTAACCCTGCAGCGGTCATCATGACGCGAAACAACATTGATACGAACCCCAGAGCTAGCACACTGGCCGCCCAGATCCCAACCATCCAAGCCCACTGGCGGCACCAATTTTTGATTTTCATACTCACTCCTTATCAACTCGTTAATGGTACGCTTCGTCTTCTTTCACTTTTCCGGAGAAGACGTAATAACTCCAAAAGGTGTAAGCCAGAATGATCGGGATGATGATCACCGCTCCAACGAGCATAAAGCGCTGACTGCTTGCAGGAGCCGCTGCTTCCCACATTGATATGCTAGGAGGAATGATATTTGGCCAGATACTGATGCCAAGCCCAGCGAACCCGAGAATCACGATCACCAATGCCATCACGAAAGGGCTGCCCTCTTTTCGCTTTTTAACGGAGTCGGCAATCTTCAGACATACCAGCCCAGTAATGACAGGTACGGGCAATAAGTAGAACAAATTAGGCAGAGAAAACCATCTTTCCGCAATGGCAGGGTAAGCAAGTGGAGTCCAAGCGCTCACAATGACTAATGCGGAGATCATCGCCAGTAGTGTTTTGTTAGTGAAGCGGTACATCGTGTTTTGCAGTTCACCTTCCGTCTTCATGATGAGCCATGTACTACCGAGCAGCGCGTACGTTGCGACTAAACCCAAACCACAAAAGATGGGAAAAGGGCTGAGCCAGTCTAATTGGCTACCTACGAAGACGCGGTTTTCCACCGCAAAGCCTTGAATTACCGCGCCAACGACGATGCCTTGGAAAAACGTGGTTAAAATCGAGCCGACCATAAAAGAGCGGTCCCAGAACTTTAAGTGGTTTTCCAATGCTTTAAAGCGAAACTCAAACGCTACGCCACGAAAGATCAAAGCAATCAACATCAACGTCAAAGGGATGGTTAGCGCTTCAATAATCACCGCGTAAGCCATGGGAAAAGCGCCAAATAGAGATGTGCCTCCAAGCACAATCCAAGTTTCGTTGCCGTCCCAAACTGGCGCGACACTGTTGACCATGACGTCTTTTTGTTTTTCATCCTTGATGAAGGGCATCAGTATTCCAATCCCCAAATCGAAGCCATCCATGATGATGTACATCAAAGTGGCAAAAACGATGATCGCGAACCAAATCACGGATAAATCAAAATGCATATTCTTTACCTTCACTTTGTGACAAATTCTAAATGCGGCCTGAAACGGTCGTCATGTCGTGCTCATCATGCTCGATTGTATCGGGGCCTTTCTTGATTTGATGGATCATGTAGTAATACCCAAAACCAAACACCAAGCTGTACACAACAAGGAAACACAGCAGGCTGATGCTCATTTGTAGGTCTCCGTGTGCAGAAACCGCATCACGCGTTTTTTGTACGCCATACACGACCCAAGGTTGCCGCCCAACCTCAGTCGTAAACCAGCCAGCGAGTATCGCGATAAGACCAGATGGCCCCATAAATAATGAAAATTTGAGGAACCAACGCGAGGTATAAAGCGTGTTCTTTTTTCGTAACCACATGCTGTAGAAGCTTTGAAAAATCATCAGAAGTCCTAGCCCGACCATGATTCGAAATGACCAAAAGACGATAGGTGAGTTCGGTCGTTCCTCTTTCGGGAAGTCTTTCAGCGCCGGGATTGGCTCAGTTAAACTGTGGCGTAGGATCAAACTTCCTAGAACAGGAATTTCTAAGGCATAGTCTGTGCGTTCTTGTTCCATGTTTGGCATGCCGAACAATATCAATGGGGTTGGTTTGCCATCGCTGTTATCCCAATGTCCTTCGATGGCAGCGATTTTGGCGGGCTGGTGTTCGAGAGTGTTTAACCCGTGTACATCGCCAATCACGGCTTGGAGTGGCGCAAGGAACACTAAGATCCCGAGCGACATCGAAAACATCGTTTTTACCGCAGTCGTTTGATTGCCTCTCAATAAATGCCAAGCGGCTGACGCGCCTACAAAGAGTGCTGAACTGACAAAAGCTGCGACGCTCATGTGCGCCAAACGATAAGGAAATGAAGGATTGAAAACGATAGCAAACCAGTCGGTTGGCACCACATGTCCGTCGACAATTTCATAGCCTTGTGGTGTTTGCATCCAACTGTTGGAGGCGAGAATCCAGAACGTCGAAATGATCGTGCCTAACGCCACCATCGAGGTTGCAAAAAAGTGCAGCTTTTCGCCGACGCGACGCCACCCAAACAGCATTACGCCAAGAAATCCGGCTTCGAGAAAGAAAGCCGTTAACACTTCATAAGTCAGTAATGGGCCCGTGATAGAACCAGCGAAGTCGGAGAAACCACTCCAGTTGGTGCCGAATTGATAGGCCATGACAAGGCCAGATACAACGCCCATCCCAAAGTTAACCGCAAAAATTTTCGACCAGAAGTGATAGAGCTTTTGGTAATCGGGATTACGTGTTTTTAACCATAAGCCTTCTAGCACGGCGAGGTAGGTGGCCAAACCTATGGTGATAGCGGGGAAAATAATATGAAAGGATACCGTAAAGGCGAACTGTATCCGTGCAAGCATAAATGCGTCGAGGCCAAACATTAAACTTCCTTTGATCTTTTAAGTTTTATGAGAGAGCTATTTTAAAAGGAGCGAAATGAGGGAAGTAGGTACAGACAGTGACTATAAACCTATAACAGATTAAATATTGAAGTGTTATTATTTTGCATTCGGCTTTATGAAAGGGGATTTGCGTTTGGCGAAGTATCAAGAGTTAGTGGAACAGCTTAAAAGGCAGATAAAATCGGGGATATGGCATCCGGGTGACAAGCTGCCTTCGCTGCGTCGCCAATCTGAACACTCGGGTTTGAGCTTGATGACGGTGTTGCACGCGTATCAAATTCTGGAATCTCAAGGCTGGGTAACGTCACAGCCGCGATCTGGTTATCGAGTCGCGCCCAATATTAAGAGTTCAAATGAACCCCAAGCGCCAGCCGCGGTTTCGTGGACAGAGCAGGTAGACATCAATGAGTTTATCTTTGATGTTCTGCAGGCGAGCAAAAATCCATCCATGATCAATTTTGGCTTTGCCTATCCAGACCCAAGTTTGTACCCACGATATCACGTGAATCGGGCGATGAGCGCAGCCGCTCGCAATATGCCGATTTCCACCACCTTTGATAACTTACCGCCGGGAAACGAACAATTACGCACCATCATCGCGAAGCGTTATGCTGCGAAAGGCATTGAAATTTCACCCGATGAAATTGTCATTACGGCAGGCGCGCTGGAGGCGTTAACGCTCAGTTTGCAAGCTTGTACAAGACCGGGAGATTGGGTGGTTGTGGAGTCGCCTGCATTCTATGGCGCATTGCAATCCTTAGAGCGGTTAGGTTTGAAAGCGCTCTCAGTAAGAACAGACCCAGTCACGGGTATTGACCTAGATTCATTGGAACGAGCGCTGCAAACACACGATGTGAAAGCGTGCTGGCTTATGTCGAACTTCCAGAATCCTCTGGGTTTTACGCTCTCCAACGAGAAAAAACAAAAGCTGATTGAACTGACACAGCGATATAACGTGCCAGTGATTGAAGATGATGTGTACAGCGAACTGCATGCCGGGAATGACTCGGTTTACCCACTAAGAATGTTTGATGACACGGGCAATACCATGTTGTGCTCCTCGTTTTCAAAATCATTAATCGCAGGACTACGTATTGGTTGGGTTGCGGCGGGAAAGCGGGCGCTAGAGGTACAAAAGTTACAGTTAATGAGTACATTAGCGACGAGTGCACCAGTGCAAATGACATTGGTGCACTATTTAACAAGCCGCAATTATGAATCGCATTTGAAGCAGTTACGGAAAAAGCTGTTTGAACGTAAAAGTAAGATGACGGATCGGCTTAGTGAGCTGTTACCTGAAGAAGTCAAAGTGTTAAGCCAAAGCGGCGGGTACTTTATTTGGTTAGAGCTTCCCAAGCATATCGACGCCTTGCAGATATATCGAGAAGCGCTAAAAGACAATATCAGTATCGCACCCGGAAAGATGTTCAGCCTGACAGAACAATACGATCACTGTATTCGTCTTAACGCTTCTTTTGAGCTCAATGACAAATACGTCCATGCTCTCAATCTGCTTGCCAACATTATTCGCGATCATTTGGCGGAATAGCGACTTGCTTCAGTTTTTTGGTTTAATGGAGCGCGCCGGATTTCCAGCAACTCGATCGCCCGGCGCAACGTCTTTGGTTATGACAGAGCCAGCGCCGACGACGGCCTCATCGCCAATGGTCACGCCTGGCAGTATGATAGCGCCCCCACCAATCCAAACGTTATTGCCGATTTTTACCGGTTTGGCGATCTCATCTCCGACTAAGCGTCTTTGTGTATCCAGTGAATGAGCGGCTGTGTAAATTTGCACTCTAGGCCCAATCATGACGTTCGCACCAATCTCAACCTGTCCATTGTCCAGAATAATGGCATCCCAGTTGATGTAGGTGTTTTCCCCGATGGACAAGTTGCAACCGTAGGTAAGTTGAAGCGGTGGCTCTATACAGGCGCTGTTTTCTAATTGGACGCCCATCTCCGCCAATAGTTGTCTACGGATACCTGGGTTTGGCTCGTGGTTAAATTGGAAGACAAGCTGCGCACTTTTGGCGCGCATTAGCTTTAGTTCTTCATCCAGGCAATTATAGGTTTCTCCAGAGCGCATCCGAGTCAGTTCTGACATAACAATCATTCCATTAATGGTTTGCAGTTGAGGCCACAATGATAAGTGAGTGTTTCAGTCAATAGGAAATTTTTATTATGAAATCAGATGTTTATCACTGATTTATGTTCAATAGGTTAGTTTTGAGTAAGCACTCGTTAAGAGTCATTCAAATAGAGAAGTGAATTGGGTAAGTTCCTTTTAGCAGGGGAGGAAAGTATAGATTGGATGTTGCTTTCCTCTCCACAGCTTGATTTGGAGCATTTATTGGCTGTCCCACATCACTTCGCACTCTTCTTTAATAGCCGATTTTAAAAGCTCAATAAGTGGAAATGCTCTGCGTCCTAAACTGACCGTTTGTTCCTCTTGCTCCTCATCTTCTTCCATTGCTTGACTGTTGTTCTTCTCTATCGCTTCTTGTGCTGCGAGAGCGGAGGTCAATCTAGATAGAGCATCAGGGATGTCTTGAGCGGAAATAGACCCTGGTACTGAGCCACTATGCCCCATCATTTTGATCATCTTTATCGCAATATCGCCAAACATAGTGACGTTCGAGTGGCTATGGCAACGAAATGTAATAAGCATTTACCTGCTCCTGTTGTAGGTGTTCATTTGAGTATAAATGGTATCTGAGACACGAGGCAATTTAATCCGATAATTCGCAATCTTTCAGATAGCTATCTATCTTTAACGAAAGACAAACATAAGGAGATGATTTTGTTGAACTCCCAATTAAAGACGTTGATTTGGCGGCTTCACAAGCGAATATTTACGTTGCTTATGGTGTTATGCATATGGTCACCTTCTGTCGTTGCTCAACCTTCCATTGTTTTTGGTGTCGTACCGCAACAGTCGGCGACCAAACTAGTGCAACAATGGCAGCCATTACTGCAACGCTGGGGAGATCTTGCTGGCGTTGAGATTAAGTTTGCCACGGCACGTGATATTCCCACATTCGAAGCTCGCTTGATGGCTGGAGCCTACGACATTGCATACATGAACCCATATCACTTTACGTTGGTGAATCAAAACCCAGGTTATACGGCGTTAGCAAGAGCGAAAAATAAGCGCATTACAGGCATTATTGTAGCAAGGCTAGGGAAGTCGGTTTCCCTTGATGAGCTGCAAGACAAGACCATCGCTTTTCCTGCCCCACGAGCATTTGCTGCTTCTATCATCACACAATCAGAGTTGGCGCAGAAAGGCATCAAGTTTACGCCTAAATATGTTGGTTCGCACGACTCAGTCTATTTGGGGGTACTTAAAGGTTTGTACATTGCTGGTGGTGGCGTGAAGCGTACCTTTGAGAGCTTGCCGAGTGAAATAAAAGACCAACTTAGCATCATTTATACAACTGCTGGTTATACGCCTCATGCTATTGCGGTTTCAAATAATGTCGATGAAGAGATTACTCTTGCCTTACGAAAGGCAATTTCGCAACTTAATGACGATCCAAAAGCACAGGAGAGTTTTACTTTACTCAACATTGACGGGTTACAGCTTGCACAAGACCAAGATTGGCAAGATGTTGTTCAATTGGGAATCTCAAGATAAATGGTTGTCCTATGACGCTGCGTTCGAAAACGATACTTGGCATTGCTCTTATTGAGGCCCTTGCGCTCGGTGTACTCATCATTAGTGGGCTTAATTGGTTGGAAAGTTCCAACGAGACTAGCCTCGAGGTTGGGAGCCAACACTTGGTGAGTGTATTTGCTCAGGCGTCGAGAGATGCGGTGATTGCGACGGACTTAGCCTATCTAGACAGTTTTGCTCGCTCTGTCGTGAGTGAGCGCGAGCTGGCTTATATTCGTATTGTTAACCAAGATGGCGTCGAGCTGACGCTACAGGGGGATTACAGCGGTGTTGATACTGGTGTGAGACCGTTTGATGTGACCGATGGAGTTTACGATGTTGCGCAAGAGATTACTCTTGGAGAGCAGACTTTCGGTAAGGTTGAAATGGGTGTGAATGTTGAACATGTACATCAAGTTCTTTCATTTGCGACTCAAGCAAGTTTGGTTATCGCCTTTATTGAAATGTCGCTGGTGGCCATGTTTTCGTATGCTCTCGGTAGCTATTTGATGAAGCGGCTCGATCTTCTTCGTACTGGGGTAATCAAGGTTTCACAGCAAGGTCCGGGTTCGCAAATTTCGATTTCAGGCAATGACGAAGTTACACGTGTTGGCGAAGCGTTTAACCAAATGTCACGCTCTTTAGCGCAAGCGCAAACTAAACTTCAGCAAGAGCATCAAACCCAGCAACAGTTATCGGCCAAAATATCGCAGCTTGCTGAGGTTGCTGAACATGCGCGTGATACCATTATCATTACTCACCCTGAAGGCACTATTGCATGGGTAAACCCTGCGTTTGAACAGCTAACCGAATATACGTTGGAAGAAGTTATTGGCAAATCGCCGGGCGAGTTACTCCAAGGGCCAGACACAGACCCAAATACGGTGGCATTGCTCTCAAACAGTGTCCGTAAGCACTCTCCTATTAGGGTTGAAATACTCAACTATACCAAGTCGAAGCACCCGTATTGGGTCGAGTTGGAGCTCTCTCCTGTGTTTGATGAAGATGGCGGGCTGTTACGTTTTATTGCGGTAGAGCGTGACATCACCGACAGGCGCAGGATGGAGGGGCGTCTGTCGTCTGCTTTAGATAAATCGAAAAAGGCGATGCAAGCCAAATCGGAATTTTTGGCGAACATGAGCCATGAGATTCGCACCCCAATGAACGCGATCATGGGGATCAGCGAGATATTGCTTGAGAACGAAAACCGTCGAGAGCCAAGGGAGTTATTACTCTTGCTGCACAAATCTGCCAACAACCTTGTGACGATCATTAACGACATCCTCGACTACAGCAAAGTAGAAGCGGGCAAGTTGACGTTAGTTGAAGAGGAGTTTGACTTGCGTTCACTCGTCGAGAGTTGCACCGCTTTGTGTGCCTATCAGGCGGATAAAAAGAACCTTAAGTTGTTGGTTGATATGCCATTGTCTATGAATACGGTCGTGGTCGGCGATAAAGGTCGGATTAATCAAATCTTGCTTAACTTGATCGGTAATGCGGTGAAATTCACGGATGAAGGCCATGTGCTACTCAAAGTCAGAGAAAGTGAGCACGGTTTTGATTTTTCCGTGAGTGATACGGGCATTGGTATTCCCGAAGATCGATTGGCTCATATTATGGATAAGTTTGAGCAGGTCGATACCTCCGCGACAAGACGCCATGAAGGTACAGGCTTGGGGTTGGCAATCTCAAAACGTTTGATCAGCATGTACAACGGCGAGCTTTGTGTGCATTCGGATTTTGGCAAAGGGTCGTGTTTTAGCTTTAGTTTGCAGTTGCCTAAGCAAAGTCGGCTTCTTTCCGAACCGATAGAGCTGAGTGCAAATCGACTATTGTTGATTGATGATTATCAACCGCGCGTGCAACACTTGATACATTTAGCTCAAGAGATTGGCATTGAAGTTACTCATGCCAACGATTGGTCAACTGCGCAGTCTTTGGGTAAAAAATTGGATGGTTTTGATCGTATCCTCGCGAGTGTAAACAATGCTCAAGGTAGAGATGCGCTCTATGAGCTTGATGCGACAGAATCCGCCGCCAAACAGGTACTGTTTCTTGCTCCTTGCGTGATGGAGGAAGGGCAGGCATGGTCGTGCGAGCGGGATCGTTTATTGCCGCAACCGGTCACGCAGCATAAACTGCAAGCTCTGTTTTCTACTAAGACACAAAAGCGTCGAGAACTTTCCTCAGATGAGAACCCTGACTTTTCTAGCCTGCACCTATTAGTCGCAGAAGACAGCCATATCAATCGAATATTGATTGAAAAAATGTTGCAAGACACAGGTGTTAAACTGACGTTGGCGGAAGATGGTGTTGAAGCCGTTGAACTTTATAAACAGCTTTCTCCGGACTTGGTGATGACCGATATTTCTATGCCAAACAAAGATGGTTTTGGCGTGACAAAAGACATTCGTGAGTTACAGGAAAGTGGTGCGTTTCCTTGGTGTCCAATCGTCGCGTTTTCTGCACATGCGATGCAAGAGCAGCAACAAAAAAGTATCGCATTAGGTATGGATGATTACCTGACAAAACCAGTTCAGAAAAGTGATTTGCTTAATATGATTGCGAAGTGGGGATGTCACACCCTTGCAGAGGAAAAGCACGCTTCTGTTTAGTGTTTCGGTTAGATTAAATCGGCTCAAAAAAACGAGCATGTTATTAAACATGCTCGTTTGTAGTTATGTATCGTGGGTTGAGCAATTTACAAGCTGTTTGGGTCACCCAAAGCGAGTGCTACTTTGGAAGACGGACGTTTACCTAATGCGCGGCAAATTTGCCAACCTGCTTGATTGATGATGTTGAGATCAACCCCCGTTTCAATCCCGAGCTGCTCACACAGATAAAGCACATCTTCCGTTGCAACATTGCCACTGGCCCCCTTTGCATAAGGGCAGCCGCCCAAACCAGCTACAGCGCTGTCAATGGTGTTGATGCCCATTAATAAGGCTTGGTAAATATTGGCTAGTGCTTGCCCGTATGTGTCGTGGAAGTGCACTGCTAATGCGTCTTTTGGCAGCTGTGTAAACAGTGAATCCAGCATGGCGATAACGCGATTGGGCGTAGCTTTACCAACAGTATCGCCCAGAGAAATTTCATAACATCCCATATCAAACAGCGTATTCGCTACCGCGGTGGTTTGCTCTGGCTTGATTTCTCCCTCATAAGGGCAAACCATGGTGCAGGATAAATACCCACGCACAGGAATGTTGTGTTGCTTTGCGAGCTCGATAACGGGCTCAAAACGAGAGAGGCTTTCCGCAATGCTGCAGTTGATGTTCTTCTGGCTGAACGCCTCCGAAGCCGAACCAAACACCGCAATTTGCTTTACGCCACTTTCCAGCGCACGCTCTAACCCTGCGAGATTTGGCGTTAGCGCACTATAAACCACGTTTGGCTTTTGAGTGATCCCCGCAAACACCTGATCGGAATCGGCCATTTGAGGTACCCATTTCGGCGAGACGAAAGAGCCCGCTTCAATGTGCTTTAAGCCACTAGTGCTTAGCTGATTGATCAAACGGATTTTATCAACCAGCGTCACTGCCGTTTCATTCTGCAGGCCGTCGCGAGCACCGACTTCGACGATATTAACCTTCGCTGGTAGCATATTCGCGCTCCTTATCTTCACAGATATTATCGCGTGCAGAAATTAAATGCAGCAGGATGGAACCGTGTTGTACTTGGTCTCCATGTTGATAAAACACTTCATCAACGGTCGCAGCTACCGGAGCGGTAATGGTGTATTCCATCTTCATCGCTTCGAGTACTAACAGCGGATCGCCCGCCGCCACTTCATCGCCTTTTTTAATCATGACCGCCGAGATCACGCCGTTCAGTGGTGCGGTTGGACTAAGTTCATCATCTACATCTTTTGCAGAGTCAAAGTTAGGTTGATGAGCGAAAGTGCGCTGCTGACCAAGATAAAACAGCGTCGTCTTTTGCTCGTCGTTGAGCGCGTTAAAGGTGTAACGCACACTATCGATATCGACGATAAACTGGTTGCCACTTTCAAGCAGGATGACCTGATGCAACTCCTCGCCGCATCGGATAGTGAAGTGAGAACCTGTATCTTGCGATGATTGTTGCAAACGTACATGATGGTTGGCATTGGCATCCGTGAAGTTAAATCGATAGACGTTGTCAACAGACAGCCTAAAACCTTGTGCGGTTGGGGCGGGTAACGTTGAGCTGCCTGATTTAGCAGTGAGAGCATTCCAGCGAGCAACCGCCGCCAACGTTAGCCAGAGAGAATCTGACACATTTTGCTGAGCGCTAATGCCTTGCTGATGTTTAACTAGGAAGTCGGTATCAAGTTCGCTATTGGCAAAGGCTGGCTGCGAAATAATGCTGTGCAGATAACCAATGTTTGTTGTCACTCCACGCACGTGATATTGAGTTAAGGCCTGTTTAAGCTGTTTGAGCGCGATATCACGTGTTTGGCCCCAGACGATCAGTTTGCTGATCATAGGATCGTAGTATTCGCTAATGGTATCGCCTTGGGTAACACCGCTATCAACACGCACACAAGCTAGTCGAACATTGTTGTCCGTGATGGGTTCTTGTAAATAATCAATGCATCCAGTCGACGGCATAAAGTCATTGTCTGCATCTTCGGCGTAAATTCTCAGCTCGATTGAGTGACCGTTATGAGTGATTTCGGATTGCGAGATCGGTAAATGCTCGCCAGCCGCAACTTTGAATTGCCATTCAACCAAATCAACGCCGGTGATCAATTCAGTGACAGGGTGTTCAACTTGCAGACGGGTATTCATTTCCATGAAGTAGAAATGACCTCGGCTATCGAGCAAGAATTCAACCGTACCAGCGCCAACGTAGTCTATTGCTTGCGCGGCCTGAACCGCGGCTTCACCCATTTGTTTACGCAGTTCATCACTAAGACCGGGTGCAGGTGCTTCTTCGACTACTTTTTGGTGACGACGCTGAATGGAACAGTCGCGGTCAGACAGGTAAACACAGTTGCCATGCTGGTCAGCAAACACCTGAACTTCAACGTGGCGCGGCTGCAAAATACATTTTTCGATAAGAAGCTGCTTGTCGCCAAAACTTGAAAGCGCTTCACGCTGCGCACCGTCGATGGCCAACGGCATTTCGGCTGCACTGTTGACCACTCGCATGCCTTTACCGCCACCACCTTGTGTTGCTTTAAGCATCACTGGGTAAGCGATTTTTTCTGCTTCAGCCAATAAGTGCTCAACGCTGTTGTCTGTGCCGTGATAGCCCGGAACCAAGGGCACGTTCGCCTCTGACATGATGGATTTGGCTTGCGACTTCGAACCCATTGCTTCAATTGCGCTGGTGGAAGGACCAATAAATACAATGCCATTTTCGCTGCACGCTTTGGCTAGTTTTGGGTTCTCGGAAAGAAAACCATACCCGGGGTGGATAGCATCAGCTTGCCATTTTTTCGCAGCGCCAATAATCGCATCGATATCAAGATACGATTCACTCGCCGGAGCAGGGCCAATAAATTCAGCAAAATCCGCCTGTTTTACATGTAAGCTGCTTCGATCCGCTTCGGAATAGACGGCAACCGTCTCTATAGCCATGCTTTTTGCGGTTTTAATAATTCGGCATGCAATTTCACCGCGGTTTGCGATCAGTATTCTTTTAAACATGATTCCTCCAATTGGCGGCGCGCTTTTCAAAAAATGCACTTAGTCCTTCTTGTCCTTCGCTGGACACGCGGGCGGTTGCAATGGCTTGGCTGGTGTATTCAATTAATGAGTGGTCGATAGGTTGGTTATCACAACGCAAACAAAGTGCTTTCGCCGCCTGCATGGCTTGTGGGCCATTATTAAGCAGGTGTTCAACCATACGATTGACCGCCTCTTTTGGCTGGGGATCGATTTGATGAACAATGTTCATCGAAAGCGCAGTCTCGGCATCAATCAGTTCCGCGGTTAAAAAGTAGCGTCGGCTTTGACGTTGTCCAATCGCTCGAATCACATAGGGGCCGATGGTCGCGGGCAATAAGCCGAGTTTCACTTCACTCAAACAGAAGCGGCTTTCAGGCGTACCGATGGCGATATCGCAGCAACAGATAAGCCCAAGTGCGCCGCCAAATGCCGCGCCGTGCACCATAGCAATGGTTGGTTTGCTAAAGGTATCCAGTTTGTGCAAGAGCTTAGCTAATTTCTGTGCATCTTGCAGGTTTTCATTCTCGGTTTTGGTGGCCATTGACTGCATCCAGCCAAGATCCGCACCCGCAGAAAAGTGTTTTCCCTGTGCAGTTAACACCAGTGCACGGAGAGAATCTTCCTTTTCGAGTTGTTCTAGTGTCTCAATCAGTGAGGCAATCAATTCATCATTAAACGCGTTGTGTTTTTCTGGCCGATTCAGGCTCAACCAGGCAACGCCATTGCTGTCTTTTTCAAGCAGTAGTCCGGTCATGTGACTTCCTTTGTCTGACATTTCAGTCTGATATTCCAATACTCGCTAACCAGTACTCGGATAAACATCGGTGGATAGCGAGGAGTTAAGGCTTGCCTTGCATCTGACTACATACGGAAGATGCCAAATTTGCTGTCTGGTATTGGTGCATTAAGCGCAGCAGATAGAGCAATACCCACAACATCACGGGTTTTTGCAGGATCAATAATGCCATCGTCCCACAGGCGAGCACTGGCGTAATACGCATGGCTTTGAGTTTGGTACTGTTCAGCTATCGGACGCTTAAACGCTTCCTCTTCTTTTGCGCTCCAGCTTTCCCCTTTGCGCGTTTTGATATCTCGAGTCACTTGCGCCATCACGCCAGCCGCTTGCTCCCCACCCATTACGGAGATGCGCGCGTTTGGCCACATCCACATCATGGTTGGATCATAAGCGCGACCACACATGCCGTAGTTGCCTGCGCCATACGAACCACCAATAACCACGGTAAACTTTGGCACGTCTGCACACGCAACAGCAGTTACCATTTTCGCACCATGTTTGGCGATGCCTTCTGCTTCGTACTTCTGACCGACCATAAAGCCAGTGATGTTCTGCAAGAAAAGCAGAGGAATTTTGCGCTGTGCGCACAGCTCAATAAAATGCGCACCTTTTTGTGCGGATTCTGAAAATAGAATGCCGTTGTTAGCGACAATGCCAATCGGCATACCGTGAATATGGGCAAAGCCACAGACTAAGGTTTCACCAAATAGCGCTTTAAATTCATCGAACTGCGAATCATCAACAATTCGGGCAATCACTTCTTTTACATCAAACGGCTTTTTAAGATCGGTTCCGACGATGCCGTACAGCTCTTGCGCAGGAAAGCGTGGTTCTTGCGGCGTTTTCTGCTTGAGTTGAACGGGTTTCAAGTGGTTGATTTGAGAGACAGCTTGTCTTGCCAGTTCTAACGCGTGGTGATCATTTTCAGCATAGTAATCGGCTACGCCAGACGTACGGCAGTGAACGTCTGCGCCACCAAGATCTTCCGCGCTGACTTCTTCACCTGTTGCTGCTTTTACCAGAGGAGGGCCAGCTAAGAAGATCGTGCCTTGTTCTTTGACGATGATGGAAACGTCACACATGGCAGGAACGTAAGCACCGCCAGCGGTACATAGCCCCATGACCACCGCAATTTGCGGGATACCCTTGGCTGACATTCGAGCTTGGTTATAGAAAATACGGCCAAAATGGTCTTTGTCTGGAAATACTTCATCTTGGCGGGGTAGGTTAGCACCGCCAGAGTCGACCAAGTAAACACAAGGCAACTGACACTTCTCTGCGATTTCCTGTGCGCGTAAGTGCTTTTTAACCGTGAGCGGGTAGTAACTACCGCCTTTTACCGTCACGTCGTTGGCAACGATCATACACTCGGTGCCGTCTATTACACCCACGCCAGCAACCACGCCAGCGCATGGAACGTAATCTGGATACACATCCCAGCCAGCAAACTGACCGACTTCTAAAAAGGATGAGCCAGGGTCGAGTAGGGCAAGAATACGCTCACGAACCGGAAGTTTGCCTTTCTTCTGCTGATGCTCTCTTGCTTTCTCGCCGCCACCATCTTCGATTTGCGCGGTCACGGTATAGAGTTGATCCACAAGAGACGCCATAGATCGGTAGTTTTCCTGATACTGCTCTGAATGGGTATTAATATTGGTCGTCAAACAAGCCATAAATAGCCGATCTCCATTCGGTAAACGGGTGAGAACACCCGTCTTTATTTAGGTTGAATAAGATTTGGGTTGATTAAGAAAATGTTTTTTAGTCAGAACGCCTGGGCTGATTATTAGGCGCTTTCGTTAAACAATTCGCGACCAATAAGCATGCGGCGAATTTCTGAAGTGCCGGCTCCGATTTCATACAGCTTGGCATCACGAAGTAAACGACCGGTATCAAACTCATTGATATAGCCGTTACCACCGAGTAGCTGAATGGCATCTAATGCCATTTTGGTTGCCAGTTCTGCGCTGTAGAGGATCGCACCAGCAGAATCTTTACGTGTGGTTTCACCGCGATCACAAGCAGCAGCAACGGCGTAAACATACGCTTTAGCGGCGTTCATTTGTGTGTACATATCAGCGGTTTTTGCTTGAACTAGCTGGAATTCACCGATGGATTTGCCAAACTGTTTGCGGTCGTGAATGTAAGGCACAACGATGTCCATGCAGGCCTGCATGATGCCAAGCGGGCCACCGGCAAGTACCACGCGTTCGTAGTCCAAACCGCTCATCAACACTTTCACGCCTTGGTTTTCTTCGCCGAGAATATTTTCAGCAGGGACTTCGCAGTTTTGGAATACCAATTCACAAGTGTTCGAACCGCGCATACCTAATTTGTCGAGCTTCTGTGCTTGAGTAAAGCCAGGGAATCCACGCTCTATAATAAAGGCGGTAATGCCTTTCGCATTTAGACTTGGCTCAGTCTTGGCGTACACAACATAAGTGTGAGCATCTGGGCCGTTCGTGATCCACATTTTGTTGCCGTTTAGCAGGAAAATGTCGCCTTTACGTTCAGCTTTGAGCTGCATGGATACTACATCTGAACCTGCACCGGGTTCACTCATGGCAAGGGCGCCGATATGCTCGCCGGAGATGAGCTTTGGTAGGTATTTCTCTTTTTGCGCTTGTGTGCCGTTGCGGTGGATTTGGTTGACACAAAGGTTGGAGTGAGCGCCGTAACTTAACGCAACCGAAGCGGATGCTCGGCTGATTTCTTCCATAGCGATAACGTGGGCGAGATAGCCCATGTTCGCACCACCAAACTCTTCGCTGGTGGTCACACCTAAAAGACCCATGTCACCCAATTTGGACCAAAGATGGTTAGGAAAGTCGTTAGATTGGTCAATAGATTGCGCTAAAGGCGCAATTTCTCTTGCAGCAAAACTATTGATTTGCTCGCGTAGCAAATCGGTATTTTCATCATAAACAAAGTTCAGGGAAGAGTAGGTAGATTTCATTGCGTGTCCTTGCCTTTACGTCACCTACATCCCCGTACTGTTGATTAATAATAGGGGGATCAGGTGACTTTTTCGCCTTTCATGGAGCTCAGTGTATTTTCACATCGCAACTTGGCTGCATTTAACTCCATCATTACCGCTTGAATGTCGTTTGCTTGCTGTTGCAATGCTGCCTTCTTCTCTTCGATCAACCGAATCATATAGTTCAACTGCTCAGTACTTTGATCGGTATCGTAGAGTTCAAATAACTCTTTGATATCTGCAAGAGAAAAGCCCAATCGCTTACCTCGCAAAATCAGTTTTAGTCGAATTCGATCGCGACCATTGTAGATTCGTGTGTTGCCTTTACGTTCCGGAGTTAGGAGACCTAAATCTTCGTAGAAGCGAATACTTCGGGTAGTAATGTCGAACTCTTTCGCGAGCTCGCTGATCTTAAATGTGTTCATTCCTTAACCTTACGACTTTCGTATAACATTCATACGAATATACAATTCGTTAACGTTAAAGTAAATAAACAACATCCACTCTTGAGCCTTGATATCACTCGCATTTACTCGAAATAAAATAGTCACTCGAACAAACAATAACCTCAAACTTGACGTTAACGTAAATGTTAGTATAGTTATGACGTAAACGTCAACAAAAGGTTAATGGAATGAAAAATGAAACATGGATTGTTGCCGCTAAGCGAACGCCTATCGGCTCTTTTCAAGGTGCATTAGCTTCAACAGATGTCACGGAACTCGGTGCGAAAGCCATCCAAGGGGCACTAGCCGAAAGCCAACTCGATGTGCAAAAAATAGACGAAGTGTTGATGGGATGCGTTTTACCCGCCGGCGTGGGGCAAGCGCCAGCAAGACAAGCAAGTCTTAAAGCAGAAATGCCACAATCGATCGGTTGTACGACACTGAATAAAGTCTGTGGTTCGGGTATGAAAACCGTCATGCTGGCACATGATCTTATTCAATCTGGTAACGCGCACGCGGTTATCGCTGGCGGTATGGAAAACATGTCCTCTTCTCCTTATCTACTTAAGAAAGCGCGTGATGGTTTCCGCTTAGGCCATGAGCAAGTGCTTGATCATATGTTTTATGACGGTTTGCAGGATGCCTACCAAGGCGAATTGATGGGTGTCTTTGCCGAACAAACCGCGCAAAAGTATCAGTTCAGCCGTGAAAGTATGGATATCTGGGCGCAGCAGTCGGTGACTCGTGCGCAGCAAGCAATCGAACAAGGTTTGTTCAACGAAGAGATCGTGCCTGTCAACGTAAAAAGTCGACGCGGCGAAACCTTGGTGGTAGACGATGAGCAACCGAGTAAACTCGACGCCACTAAAATTCCTACCTTACGTCCTGCGTTTGCTAAAGATGGTGGCGTAACGGCAGCAAATTCCAGTTCTATTTCTGATGGTGCATCGGCAATGGTATTGGTTGATAGTGAATTTGGCCGTCAGGAAAACCTTCAACCTCTAGCCAAAATTGTCGCGTACAGCACGCATGCAAGACAGCCTGATGAGTTCACCATCGCACCCGTATTCGCGATTGAAACGCTGCTGGAAAAAACGGGCTGGGACAAATCAGACGTGGACCTTTGGGAAATCAATGAAGCCTTTTCCGTTGTCGCTCAATACGCGGTGAAAGCACTCGAATTGGACGAGAGCAAAGTGAACCCTCGCGGCGGCGCTTGTGCGTTGGGGCATCCAATTGGTGCGAGTGGTAACCGAATCCTCGTGACTTTGATTCACGCTCTTAAACAAACAGGCGGTAAACGTGGCGTTGCATCGCTTTGTATTGGTGGCGGCGAGGCTACCGCCATCGCGATTGAAATCTGCTAATTCATTCTCAACAAAGTTTCACTTACATAACAGTAGTCAGTAACAAGCTGAAAAATACAAGGATGTCATCATGACAGAACAAGTAAAGCAGTATATCGGTGGTGAATTCGCCATCTCCGACTCAAAACAATGGCTAGATGTAACCAACCCGGCAACCAGCGAAGTGATTGCGCAAGTGCCTTGTGCCACCGAATCGGAAATGAATGCGGCGATCGCCAGCGCAACAGAGACGTTTAGGCGTTGGAAAGAAGTTGCCGCTCCGGAGCGTGCGAGATTGATGCTACGCTACCAACACTTGCTAAAAGAGCAACACGATGAGTTGGCGATACTGCTTTCCAGCGAGACAGGTAAAACTCTTGCGGATGCAAAGGGTGACATTTGGCGCGGGATTGAAGTCGTAGAACAAGCGGCGAACATTTGTAGCTCAATGATGGGTGAAACGGTGGAAAACGTCGCAACCAATATTGATGGTTACTCTTACATTCAACCGCTCGGTGTTTGTGCGGGTATTACTCCGTTTAACTTCCCTGCGATGATCCCTCTATGGATGTTCCCAATGGCGATCGTTTGTGGCAACACCTTTATTTTGAAGCCGTCGGAACAAGTTCCGCTGACTGCAATGAAATTGGCGGAGCTGTTTGAACAAGCAGGCGCACCAAAAGGCGTGCTGCAAATTGTCCACGGCACCAAAGAGCAAGTCGACCGCATTCTGACTGAGCCAGTCGTTCGTGCGATCTCTTTTGTCGGCTCTGTGCCAGTTGGTGAGTACATCTACAAAACGGGTACGGACAACTTAAAACGCGTGCAGTCATTTGCGGGTGCGAAGAATCACATGGTCATCATGCCAGATGCAAACAAACAGCAAGTCATCAATAACCTAGTTGGCGCGTCAGTGGGTGCCGCAGGCCAACGCTGTATGGCGATTTCGGTGGCGGTATTTGTCGGCGAAACCAAAGAATGGATTTCAGAGCTTAAAGAGGCGTTAGCTCAGGTTCAACCTGGCGCGTGGGACGATGAAACCGCAGGTTATGGCCCACTGATTAGCCCGCAAGCGAAGCAGCGAGTGGTGAATCTGATTAATGAAGGCAAAGCGTCAGGCGCGAATTGTGTTCTGGACGGGACAGATTGCCAAGTACCTGGCTTCCCGAACGGTAACTGGGTGGGGCCAACACTGTTTACCAATGTTACAACCGACATGTCGATTTATCAGGAAGAAATTTTCGGGCCTGTACTGTTAACTATGGAAGTGGATGACCTAGATGAAGCGATTGAACTGATCAATGCAAACCGCTTTGGTAATGGTACGTCTATTTTCACGGCGAACGGCGCTGCCGCGAGAAAGTATCAACACAATATCGAAGTAGGTAACGTAGGCATCAACGTGCCGATTCCGGTGCCATTGCCGTTCTTCTCATTTACGGGGTGGAAAGGCAGCTTCTACGGCGACCTGCATGCTTACGGTAAACAAGCGGTTCGCTTCTACACCGAGACGAAAACTGTCACTGCGCGTTGGTTTGAAGATGACATTCCAAGCGGTCCAAACATGACCATTCAATTGAGCTAGTCACAGAAGTAGCGATACCTCTAGCCAAGCCTTTCAAACCTTTAGATGGCTTGGCTTCAAGTGCAACGAATTAGACCTTAGGACTTCAAGATGGATTTTGAATTAAACGAAGATCAACTCGCGTTTGCCGAAGTAGCAAAGCAGTTTGCAGACCAAATGTTAGCGCCGCACGCGGCCGAGTGGGATGAAAACCATCATTTCCCTAAAGATGTACTGCGTCAAGCAGGTGAACTTGGCTTTCTGAGCATCTATACGCCGCCAGAGCATGGTGGTTTGGGATTGTCTCGTTTGGATGCGGCGATCATTTTCGAGCAGTTGGCTATGGGTTGTACCGCGACGACGGCGTTTATGACCATTCACAACATGGCGACGTGGATGATCACCAGCTTTGCCAAAGCCGAAGTGGCGCAGCAGTTTAGCGCGGATCTAATTTCGGGTGAAAAGCTCGCTTCCTACTGTTTAACCGAACCTAATGCCGGCTCTGATGCCGCTTCACTGACGACCAGTGCAGTGCGTGACGGCGATGAGTTTGTCCTGAATGGCGCAAAAGTGTTTATCTCTGGCGCGGGTGATACAGATGTTCTCGTCGTGATGGCGCGTTCGTGCGGTGAAGGAGCGGGAGGCGTTTCTGCGTTCGTCGTTCCTGCTGACATCGAAGGCATTAGCTACGGTAAAAAAGAAGCGAAAATGGGTTGGAACTGCCAGCCAACGCGCATGATCACCTTCGAAAATGTCCGCATTCCTGCCGACTACCTGTTGGGTAAAGAGGGCGAAGGTTTTAAGTTCGCTATGCTTGGTCTGGATGGTGGTCGAATCAATATCGCTACTTGTTCCGTCGGCACGGCACAACAGGCACTGAACGAAGCCAAGCAGTACATGACTGAGCGTAAACAGTTCGGCCGTTCACTGGCGCAATTTCAAGCGTTGCAGTTCAAGCTTGCTGATATGGCGACAGAGCTGGTGGCAGCGCGCCAAATGGTGCGACTCGCCGCCGCCAAACTGGACGCGAAACACGCAGAAAAAAGCGCCTACTGCGCAATGGCGAAACGCTTTGCAACGGATGTGGGTTTTAAGGTGTGTGATCAGGCGCTGCAAATCCATGGCGGCTATGGCTACATCAAAGAATATCCTGTTGAGCGCCATTTCCGAGACGTTCGTGTTCACCAAATTCTTGAAGGCACCAACGAAATCATGCGTCTGATCGTCGCAAGACGATTACTCACGGAAGGCGTTGAACTGCTCTAGAAAGCGAGACACAGCCTTACCTAAAGAAATTAAAAAGGACTGAAAGATTATGACGGCACAAATCAAATTGGAGCGCGAAGCGCATATCGCCAAACTCACGATTAGTAATCCGCCAGCGAACACTTGGACGCTTGAATCCCTAAATCAGCTCAAAGAGTTGGCGATTGAACTCAGTAATGATCGCTCTATTTATGCGTTGGTACTGACGGGCGAAGGCGAGAAATTCTTTTCTGCTGGAGCGGATCTCAACAACTTTGCATCGGGTGATAAATCACAAGCAGCAGATATGGCGTTCGCATTTGGTGAAGCGTTTGAAGCGCTGTCTGCATTCGATGGGGTTTCTATCGCAGCGGTTAATGGCTATGCGATGGGGGGTGGTCTGGAAGTGGCGATGGCGTGTGACATTCGCATCGCAGAAGAACAAGTACAAATGGCACTTCCTGAAGCATCGGTCGGCTTGTTGCCTTGCGCGGGCGGAACGCAAAACCTGACCGCGTTGGTAGGTGAAGGTTGGGCGAAACGTATGATTCTATGTGGCGAACGAGTGACGGCCGAGCGAGCGGAAAAAATTGGTTTAGTCGAAGAAGTGGTGGCGAATGGCCAAGCACTAGAAGCGGCGATAGTACTTGCACAGCGTGTTGCTGGCCAATCGCCGAAATCCGTGTCTGCGTGCAAAACGCTTATTCAAGGTCGACGCAGCCAAACTCACGCGGCTGGATTGGTTTTGGAGCGTGAACTGTTTTTACAGCTGTTCAATACACAAGATCAGACTGAGGGTGTAAACGCCTTCTTGCAAAAGCGTAAGCCACAATGGACAAACAGCTAGCGGAGGCCAAATGACAGGTACAGTAAATGTTTCAAAACTTGAGTGCGCTGATGGCTCTGTCATTGGTGTGCTGGAGCTTGATAATCCATCTGCTCTCAACGCGTTGAGTTACGTAATGATTGAGCAGTTGTACAAACAGCTTAATGAATGGCAAACGGACGACAGCATCGTCGCGGTATTCTTGCATGCTCAAGGTGAAAAAGCGTTTTGTGCTGGTGGTGACATTCAAGCGATTTACCGTGCACTTGAAAACAAAGAGCAAGACTTTGATTCTGCGTTTTCAGCGATGGAAACCTTCTTTGACCTCGAATATCGCTGTGATCATCTTATTCACACTTACCCAAAACCGATCATCGCGTGGGGGCATGGTTATCTGATGGGCGGCGGTGTGGGCTTATTTATGGGCGCCAGCCATCGTGTAGCAGAAACCACCACACGCTTTGCGATGCCAGAGATTAAAATCGGCCTTTACCCAGACGTAGGCGCGACGTACTTCCTAAATCAGTTGCCAAAACATTTGGCACTTTTCTTAAGTTTGACAGCTTGCCAAATTAATGCGACAGACATGAAAGCGTTGGGATTAAGCCAATGGATTGCAAAGCCAGAAAGCAAACAAGCTCTGTTGGATCTACTCGCATCGGTAAGTTGGAAAGGTGAAGCGAACATCAACGAAAAAATCGCTACTACGCTACGTTCGGTACAAGTGGACGAGCCAAGCGAAGGGATGTTGATGCCATATGCGGGATTGATTGAGCAGCTTTGTTCGGGTGATTTAGATTCGATTGTTCGCGCAATCAGCAGTGCCGACGTTGATGATAAGTGGTTCATCAATGCGCAAAAAGCATTGAATTATGGCAGTCCGTTGTCGCTCAATATCACTTATCAGCAGCTAACGCAGTATCAAAACCTCTCTTTGAAAGCGTGTTTTGATATGGAATTTAATCTGACGTTACGTTGCGGCTTAGAAGGTGATTTTAGAGAAGGGGTTCGTGCGCTGATTATCGATAAAACCAATCAACCGACTTGGCAACATCGCACGGTTTCTGACGTAACGCCACAAGTTTTGGAACGCTTCTTCGCGCCAATTGATTCAGCAGAATACCCACTGACCGCATCCTCGGTTGCCACTGTGGCACTCTAGACAAGGAAGAAATACGACATGGATAAAATTGCATTTATTGGCCTTGGCAACATGGGCGCGCCTATGGCTAAGAACCTACTTACAGCGGGCTTGAACGTCGAAGTGTTTGATTTGAATCCAAACGCTGTGGCAGAACTTACCGCACTTGGTGCGTCGAGTGCAGATTCGGTAAAACAAGCCGTTCAAGGTGCGAGCGTGGTGGTCACCATGCTACCTGCTAGCCAACACGTTCAAAGTGTTTATCTTGGTCAAGACGGGATCTTAGATAGCGTAGATTCTGGAACGCTGCTAATCGACTCTTCGACCATCGATCCAGCGACCGCTCGTTTGGTTGGCGAAAAGGCGCTGCAGCTTGGCATCAGCTTTGTTGATGCACCGGTATCTGGTGGCGTTGCGGGCGCAGCGGCAGGTACGTTGACTTTCATTGTTGGCGGCTCACAAGAGAACTTTGTTCAAGCCAAGGTGGTGCTTAGCCACATGGGTAAAAACATTTTCCATGCAGGTGATGCCGGAGCCGGTCAGGTGGCGAAGATCTGCAATAACATGATGTTGGGCATTTTGATGAGCGGCACTTGTGAAGCACTCAATTTAGGCATGGAAAACGGACTTGATCCCAAAGTGCTGTCTGACATCATGCTGCAAAGTTCAGGCCGTAACTGGGCGCTAGAGCTTTACAACCCGTGCCCGGGTGTGATGGAAAATACGCCTGCAAGCAATGGTTATCAGGGCGGCTTTATGAGCCAGTTAATGGCGAAAGATCTCGGTCTTGCGATGGAAGCGGCGGTTGCCAGTCAAACATCAACGCCAATGGGCAGCTTGGCTCGTAACCTGTTTAATTTTCACAACGGTCAGGGCAACGGACAAAAAGATTTTTCAAGCTTGTTTGAGTTCTACCAAAAGCAAAATCAGGCCTAAGGAGTGCTTATGGATCTAGCAAATAAGGTTATTGCGATCACGGGGGCCGGGCAGGGGCTTGGTAAACAAATGGCGCTGTCGCTAGCGGAAAGCGGTGTTCACCTTGCGCTTATCGACCTCAATTCAGACCAACTGGCTGAAACGAAAGCGGAGTGTGAATCTTTCGGCGTCACCACTCGTTTTTATGTAGCGAACGTGACGGAAGAACAAGAAGTGTGCGCTGCTTTTACGCAAATTGAAGCGGATTTCAAACAGCTCAATGGCGTGATCAATAACGCAGGCATTATGCGCGATGGTATGTTCATCAAAGTTAAAGATGGTCAGGTTAATGCGATGTCGCTGGAACAATTTCAGTCTGTTATGGATGTGAATGTCGCAGGTACTTTTCTGTGTGGCCGCGAAGCGAGCAAGGTAATGCTGAACACCGATAGCAAAGGCGTTCTGATCAACATATCTAGCGTCGCGCGTGCGGGGAATATTGGTCAAACTAACTATTCTGCATCCAAAGCGGCGGTAGCCACCATGGCGACGGTGTGGGCGAAAGAGTTAGGGCGTTTCGGAATTCGCTCAGTAGCGATTGCTCCGGGTGTCATCAAGACTGCCATGACGGACCAAATAAAACCTGAAGCGATGGAGCGTTTAGTGAAAATGATTCCTGTGGGACGCTTAGGGCTTGCGGACGAAATTTCTTCGACCATCAAATATGTGTTAACCAACGAGTTCGTGACTGGAAGAGTATTCGAAGTCGATGGCGGAATGCGAATGTAGCCCCTCCTCATATTAAAAAGGGGAGCGAGCTTGATTGTCCGCTTCCTTCCTCCTTTCTTATATTGTTTCTATCGATAATTTTTAATGGATGTTTTAGTAAAGGCTGCTGTACCGATTACATTTACAACTCTTTTGTATTTTTGGCATGAATAAGTTCTCTCGTGTTAATTTTTATGTAAATGCATTAATTCACAATCAAGACAATTTTTTGTCTCATTGATGAGATTTTTCTTCTTGGGGTATGAAAAACACTCTTATTGATTATATTGTGACCGAAAACCATTTCGACATCTAAAGATGGTGATTTATTATTCAGCGCAAAATACATGGGAATATGAGGCTGGCTGAATAACCTTCAGCTACCTTAATAATAAAATAACCAGAATTCTCTATTACACTGAAGTAACTACCCATTAGGGAAGAGCAATAATGTCACTATTTCATTCGCTTAGGACGATGCCACTACTATTGGGGTGTCTGTGTCTTTCTATTCAGGCATCCGCAGAAAAGGTTGAACAAGAAGGTAAGTTTTTACAGTCGCTAGAAGGCATTGAAAATCAAATTTACGCATTACCTCAGAGCTCTTTGGCTTTGATTGAGGCGTTAGAAGAAGACTCTCTACTACAAAATCAACCAACAGAGCTACTGGTACGTTATTGGCTTGCAAAGTCCACGGTTCTAGAGCTACTTGGACGCGCGGAAGAGAGCCAAAACGTCGCACAAAAAGGGTTGGAACTTGTGCGTCCACAAAGCCATGAGTATCTCTTATTTAAGTTGATTCAGATGCGAACTATGGTCGGAAAGAGCGATATCGATACCGCGCTTTCTTCGTTGGATAGTTTGTTGGAAACATCGCGTGAAAATGGCGATAAGCAGCTCGAGTCTGAGATCCTGTTGCTAAAAGGACGTTACTACGATGAGCAGGGCGAGTTTAAAAAATCCTATGCCGCAATTATGTCGTCAATGGATGCGGCTGAGTCTTCTGGCGTTCAAGGATTGGTCGAACGGGCGGCGCTAGAGCTTGGTGACGTACTGGTCAAAATTCAGGGCTATGACCGTTCAGAAGCATTGTTGGAACAAGCGTACCGTTATTTTAGGGATAGACGCATGTCGTTCAATGAGCTGCTGAGCGTCTTAACGATAGCAAAGCTTCATAAGGCACAGTTCCAATACGAAGAGGCGATTGTATCGTATCAGAGAGCGCTAAAGCTCGCGCAAATCATTGGTGACGGGCGCTTTAGGTTTCGAGTTAACCTCGAGCTTGCTGCGTTATACCGTGAGACGAACCAAGAAAATAAGATGGTTCGCCACTTAAAGTTGGCGGAGAACTTACAGTATAGAGAAACCTCTAGCGCCTACTTAGCTACATTTAAGCTGTTGCAAGCCGAATATATGCTAGAACAGAAGCAGTTTGAGACACTTCTAGCGATGATCGCGCCTATGTTGCCGGAAATTATCGAGAGCCGATATGTTAAGCAACAGCAAATGGAACTACTAAAAGTGGCTGCCATGGCCTACGCGGGAAGCAATGACTTTAAATTAGCGTATAAAACTTACGGCAACTATCACGATAAATTCATCCAATTTAGCAACCAAAGAGAAGTTGAAAATTTTGAGCGCCAGCAGACGTTATTTGAGTTGGAACGACTTGAATATGAGAACGAAGATCTCAACTGGAACAACGTGTTGCAGCGTATGGAACTGGAAAATAACCGTCGCACCTTTTATCTATTGGGTGAAGCGCTACTAGCACTCATTGGTGTTCTCTTTATGATGGCAGTGGTATTCCTTGTTGTGAATCGATCACGTTTAAGAATGCGCCGCCTAGCAAAGACAGATACGTTGACAGGGTTATTCAATCGCCGTTTTTTAGAAGATTGGTTCACTAAACCCGTTGAGACGAAACGTGAACGCAAAGAAAAGCCGACGCTTCAATCTAAGCAAGAAAAGGTCCAGCATTTTGTGTCTGAGCAAGTCGAGCAAGTTAAGTACGGCTACCTAGCTTTAAACAAATGGGTGGATAGCAAGCTCGATAAACAGAAAATGGTGCCAAAGAAGCCGCAGTCGGGGCCGGTAAGTTTAGCGCTAATCGATGTAGATTATTTTAAACAGGTAAATGATACCTATGGACATGTGTTCGGTGATGCCGTACTAACAGGCGTTGCCAAAGTGCTAGAAGAGACGGTGCGTGAAAATGACATTGTTGCACGCTTTGGTGGTGAGGAGTTTGTTGTTGTGATGCCCAATACCGATCATGAAGACTCTCTCATTACCGCTGAACGATTACGTAGCGCTTTATCCTTACATGGGTTCGTCACGGAACAGAATGAAGAAGTGAGAGTGACCTGTAGTTTTGGTGTTGTGACGACCGAAGATAGTGAGATGAATTTTAAATCACTCTGTGATCAGGCAGATAAATTACTTTATCAAGCTAAAGCGGATGGACGCAACTGCGTGAAAGGGCGCAAGCTGACCTAATAAAATCAAGAATGCAGGCTCATCAAACGGTGAGCCTGAACTCATCCTTCCTACTGATTACTTCAAAATCACTTAAGAGTATCGAATTACATACTCATAGCGTTCAGTATTTTCTACTCGTTTTATCTCCCCCATTTTCAAAGTACTAATGTCACTTGTGTATACGAAACTATAACACACGAGTGTGTCTGTTTTTTATACAAACAAAGCCGATACAGGTGAAATGATTAGTGGTCGATGTAAAATTTTTCTGGTGTGGATTTTTGTGGCACGAAAAACAATTCTCTGAAAGGTGTGTTAAAAAATGATTCTTCAATAAGTTATTGGTTTATTTGTGTTTTTATTTGGGTTTTTAAACGCATCTTTGACTTTTACGACAAGTTATCGCATAGAAATTTTGCGTACACCATCAACTTTCCTTCCCTTGTTAATAACCTTTTTCTTAAAAAATGATTTGAGTTCGAACTAATTTTCAGGCATTTTATATTTAACTAACCGTTCAATTAAAAATAACAAGGACGCAAAATGCCAAAGGTGGGGATGCCTGAAATCAGAAAACCACAGCTGGTGAAAGCGACAATGTCAGTGATTGATAGAGTCGGTTTACACGCTGCGAGTATTTCGTTGATCAGTAAAGAAGCAGGTGTATCAACGGGAATTATCAATCACTATTTTGGTGGTAAGCATGGGTTGTTGGAGGAAACGATGCGAGAGATCTTGCGTCAGCTTTCGTCCACTATCACACAGAAGTTACGTGAGCTGCCAAGCGATGCTCATCACCAAAGAATTAATGCCATCATTGACGGTAACTTTGTCGGCTATCAGGCAGAAAACCAAGTTGCGAAGACTTGGCTAGCGTTCTGGTCGTACTCAATGCATGACGAGCAGCTTAAGCGTTTGCAGCGTGTCAATGAACGACGTTTATTGTCCCACCTAAGAAAAGAACTCAAAGCATTATTAAATGCAGAGCAGGCCGAACTGGTTGCTCATGGTATTGCGTCACTTATCGATGGTATTTGGCTGCGCGGAACGCTCAACCCGCAAGGCATTGATGCAGAAAGAGCGAGAATCATCATCAACGACTATCTCGACAAACAACTTACGTTTTATTCTGAAAAAATATAAAAGTCACAGGTCTTCAAAATGGAAATGAAAGCACACTATATCAATGGTGCGATGTACAACGGGTGTTCAGATGAGCACTTCACCACTTACAATCCGGCGAATGGTGAGCCATTGGCCAACATTAAACAAGCGAACCAAGACGATCTCGAAGCGGCGATTGAGTCGGCAAAGAAAGGTTTTGCTGCATGGTCAGCAATGACTGCGATCGAGCGTAGCCGTATTTTACACAAAGCCGTTGCCATTTTACGTGAGCGTAATGACGAGCTGGCGGTATTGGAAGTGGCAGATACTGGTAAGCCAATTCAAGAAGCTGTCGCGGTTGATATAACAACAGGTGCCGATGTTCTTGAGTACTATGCGGGTCTTGCTCCAAGCTTGCAAGGTGAGCAGCAGCCACTCAGCGAAGACCAGTTTTTCTACACACGTCGCGAGCCATTGGGCATTTGCGCAGGTATTGGCGCTTGGAATTATCCAATTCAAATTGCGATGTGGAAATCGGCGCCAGCACTGGCTGCGGGCAACGCTATGATCTTCAAACCATCAGAAGAAACACCATTAACAGCGCTTAAGCTAGCAGAAATTTATTCAGAAGCGGGCATGCCAGATGGCGTATTTAATGTCGTACAAGGGGATTACCGAGTAGGGCAGATGCTAACGGCGCATCCTGACATCGCAAAAGTATCGTTCACGGGCGAATCAGGCACCGGTAAAGTCGTCATGAGTGACAGCGCTAAGACACTAAAACAAGTAACGATGGAGCTGGGTGGTAAGTCTCCACTGATTATTTTTGATGATGCGAAGTTAAACGATGCCGTTTCTGCGGCCATGGTGGCGAACTTCTATACGCAAGGTGAAGTTTGTACGCACGGTACACGCGTGTTTGTTCATGAAGGTATTTATGATGACTTTATTACACAACTTAAAGCTCGAACTGAGTTGTTAGTTGTCGGCGATCCGCTTGATGAGAACACGCAAATTGGCGCGCTGATCTCTAAAGATCATGAATCGAAAGTACTAGGAGCGATTGAAGCCGCGAAAGCGAGTGGCGCGACGTTACTGACTGGTGGCAACAAAGTAACAGAGAATGGCTTAGCTAATGGTAACTTTGTTGCTCCAACCGTATTTGTCGATTGCGATGATGACATGAGCCACGTTCAGCAAGAAATCTTTGGCCCGGTAATGTCAGTTCTGAAATTCCGCGATGAGTCGGAAGTGATTGCGCGTGCAAATGGCACAGATTATGGCTTAGCGGCAGGTGTATTTACTCAAAACCTATCTCGTGCGCACCGTGTGATCCATCAAATTCAAGCGGGTATTTGTTGGGTGAACACATGGGGTGACTCACCTGCGGAAATGCCAGTTGGCGGCTACAAGCAATCAGGTGTTGGCCGTGAAAACGGAGTCGAAACCCTTAAGCATTACACACAAACGAAGAGTGTTCTGGTTCAGCTAAGCGACTTCGAAAGCCCTTATAAATGATACCAATCGTAGTAGATAACTGACCACTTTAGCTTGTTAAAATGCTCGATAACTGCGTTGTCAATTTTGATTGTAGGCTAACTACTTATCGAAAATTTCCGCCTTGTTCTCAAGCATTTTTCCTACGCTAATTTCGCTCACTTATCTACTGTGATTGGTATTAACTCCTAGGAGAATCAAAATGCAACAACACTACGATTATATCATCGTCGGTGCGGGTTCGGCCGGCTGTGTGTTAGCAGATCGCTTAAGTGAAAGTGGTCAATATTCGGTCCTATTACTCGAAGCGGGTGGGTCGGATAAAAGTATTTTTATCCAAATGCCGACGGCGCTTTCTTACCCTATGAACACTGAAAAATACGCGTGGCAGTTTGAGACGGTTGAAGAGCAAGGGTTGGATGGTCGCCAACTTCATTGCCCTCGCGGAAAAGTTCTGGGCGGTAGCTCATCTATCAACGGCATGGTTTACGTTCGCGGACACGCTTGTGACTTTGACCAGTGGGAAGAGGAAGGCGCGAAAGGCTGGAATTATCAGTCGTGTTTGCCTTATTTCCGTAAAGCAGAGTCTTGGATTGGTGGTGCAGATGAATACCGAGGCGATAACGGTCCAGTCGGCACATGTAACGGCAACGATATGAAGCTCAATCCGCTGTATCAAGCTTTTATTGATGCAGGCAAAGAAGCGGGCTACCCAGAAACAAAAGATTACAACGGTTATCAGCAAGAAGGCTTTGGCTCAATGCACATGACCGTTGACAAAGGCGTACGCGCTTCAACCTCTAATGCATACTTAAGCCGTGCTAAAAAACGCAAAAACTTCACCCTAATGAAGCGAGTGACAGTTCATCGCGTATTACTAGAAGAAACAGGCGCAGAAGGCAAGAAAGCGGTTGGTGTTGAATTCGAAAAGTCAGGTTCAGTTCAGCAATGTTTTGCGAATCATGAAGTGATTTCGAGTGCTGGTTCGGTTGGCTCAGTTCAGCTGTTGCAGCTTTCAGGCATTGGCCCTAAAGAAGTATTAGAAAAAGCAGGCATTGAGGTGAAACATCCGTTGGAAGGGGTAGGTAAAAACCTGCAAGATCACTTAGAAGTGTACTTCCAATATCACTGTAAGCAACCTATCACGCTCAACAGCAAATTAGGTTTGGTGAGCAAGGGCTTGATTGGCACTGAGTGGATATTAACTCGCAAAGGCCTTGGGGCTACTAACCACTTTGAATCATGTGCGTTTATTCGTTCTCGTGAAGGACTAAAGTGGCCAAATATTCAATATCACTTTTTGCCAGCGGCAATGCGTTATGACGGACAAGCTGCTTTTGACGGTCATGGTTTCCAAGTGCACGTTGGACCTAACAAGCCCGAAAGTCGCGGCTCGGTCGAAGTTGTCTCTGCGAATCCGAATGATAAGCCGAAGATTGAGTTTAACTATATTTCCACTGAACAAGATAAGCAGGATTGGCGTGATTGTATTCGCCTTACTCGCGAGATTCTCAATCAGCCAGCCATGGATGAGTTTCGTGGTGATGAGATCCAGCCGGGTCTGAATATCACAACGGATGAGCAAATTGATGAATGGGTGAAGCAGAATGTCGAGAGTGCTTACCATCCATCTTGTACCTGCAAAATGGGCGCAGACAATGACCCATTAGCGGTTTTGAATGAGCGATGCCAAGTACGCGGTATTCAAGGCTTGCGTGTGGTGGACTCTTCTATTTTCCCAACCATTCCGAACGGTAATTTAAATGCGCCAACTATTATGGTGGCAGAACGCGCCGCGGACATGATTTTGGATAACGCCCTGGAAACGTCGAACAACGCACCAGTTTGGATTGCACCGAACTGGCAAGAGATGCAACGAATGCATCCGCCAAAAAGAGATCTCGATTCGATCTCATAAAAACGAAAAAAGTCAGTAATCATTACAAGGAATTCAATATGTCTAAGATGACAAAAATCTTCTCAACAATCGCACTAAGTACTTTAGCAACAGGCGCTTATGCCAACCAATGTGAAACGGTACGTTTTGCAGATGTAGGTTGGACCGACATTACGGCGACCACCGCCGTGACATCTGAGCTGCTAAAAGGGTTGGGGTACAAAACGAAGACCGATCTACTATCGGTACCTGTTACTTACTCTTCTATGGCCAATGGCGATATCGACATTTTCCTAGGTAACTGGATGCCAACGATGGAAGGTGACATCGCGAAATACCGTGATGCAGGTACCGTTGAAACCGTACGAGCGAACCTCGTCGGCGCAAAATACACACTCGCGGTTCCAAAATACGTTTATGACGCAGGCGTGACCAACTTCGCTGATCTAGTAAAACATGCCGACAAATTTAAAGACCGCATTTACGGCATTGAACCAGGTAACGATGGTAACCGCTTAATTCAATCAATGATTGATAGCAACGCATTCGGCCTAAAAGACTTCAGCCTAGTTGAATCCAGTGAAGCTGGCATGGTGTCTCAAGTATCACGTGCTGCGCGCCGCAACCAATGGATTGTGTACCTAGGTTGGGCCCCGCACCCAATGAACAGCAATGTTGAAATGGAATACCTAGCTGGTGGTGACGACTTCTTCGGCCCTAACTACGGCGGCGCGAATGTGTACACAAACGTACGTAAAAACTACCTTGCTGAGTGTCCAAATGTAGGTCAGCTAGTGAAAAACCTAGAATTCAACCTAGAAATGGAAAACGAATTGATGGAAGCGATTCTCAACCAGAAGCAGAAACCGTCGAAAGCAGCGCAAGCATGGTTGAACGCAAACCAAGAACAAATTGAAGCGTGGCTAGAAGGCGTTAAGACGGTGGATGGTCAAGACGCAGTAACAGCAATTACAAACTATTTAAAAACCAACGCTTAATTAAGCAGTTTTTAAGCGCGTTTTTTTGAAAAAGAAAGTGGGCAGTTATGCCCGCTTCATTAACACAAAGGTTTTATTTTGAATTTTATTACGGACAACAAACTACCGTTGGGCCAATGGATGGAAACTGGCGTCGATTGGTTAACCATCAATGCATCGGGTTTCTTCGATGCAATCTCTATTACACTTGAAACGATCATTCTTTTTGTGGTGGACATTTTTAAATGGATGCCACCTGCAGCGCCAATCATTATGACGGCGGCAATTGCTTGGTTCTTACACCGCAGCATTCCGCTTGTTGTATTCATCGTGTTGGCCTTGCTCGCAATTCTCAACCTTGGTTACTGGCAAGAAATGCTGGAAACCTTTGTCCTTGTGTTTGCAGCGACAACGATTTCCGTATTAATTGGCGTGCCGTTGGGCATTATGGCGGCACACCGTCCTTGGTTATATACCTTGTTGCGACCAATCCTAGATTTGATGCAGACCGTGCCGACATTCGTTTACCTAATTCCAACCTTGGTTCTGTTTGGCTTAGGTATTGTCCCTGGCCTAATCTCGACCATCATTTTCGCTATCGCTGCGCCAATTCGATTGACGTACCTCGGTATTATTAAAGTGCCGGAGGAGCTACTTGAAGCGGGCAAAGCATTTGGTGCAAGCCGCATGAAGTTGCTGTTTAAGGTGGAATTACCTGCGGCATTACCAAGTATTATGGCCGGTGTTACGCAATGTATTATGTTGTCTCTCTCTATGGTGGTCATTGCGGCACTTGTTGGTGCTGATGGACTTGGTAAGCCAGTCGTACGTGCACTGAATACCGTAAACATCTCGCAAGGTTTTGAAGCGGGTTTAGCGATTGTACTCGTCGCCATCATTCTTGACCGCTTGTGTAAAGCACCAAACCAGAAGGAGGCTTAATCATGGACGCTATTACTATTCAAAATCTTGATGTGGTTTTTGGTCAGCAGCAGTCACAAGCGTTAGCACTACTAGACCAAGGCAAGTCTCGACAAGAAATCATCGACGAAACTGGCCAAGTGGTTGGGGTTGATAATGTTTCGCTGAACGTGAAACAGGGTGAGATCTGTGTTTTGATGGGGCTTTCAGGCTCGGGTAAATCAAGTTTGCTGCGAACAGTTAACGGGTTGAACGAAATTTCTCGTGGCTCTCTGAAAATTAAAGACGGCGACGACATGGTTGAGCTCTCTAACTGTGACGAACAGAAGTTGCGCCACCTTCGTACTCACCGCGTATCCATGGTGTTTCAGAAGTTTGCATTGATGCCATGGTTAACGGTATTAGATAACGTTGCGTTTGGTCTAGAAATGCAAGGCATTGGCAAAGCAGAGCGCCGTAAAAAAGCGCGTGAACAGCTTGAAATGGTCGGTTTGTCTGAGTGGGAAACGAAATTTCCACACGAGCTTTCTGGTGGTATGCAGCAGCGTGTTGGCCTAGCGCGAGCGTTCGCGATGGACACAGATATCTTGTTAATGGATGAGCCGTTTTCAGCGCTTGACCCATTGATTCGTGCTCAGCTTCAAGATGAATTGATTCTGCTTCAAGAAAAGCTAAACAAAACCATTCTTTTTGTGAGTCACGACTTGGATGAAGCGTTAAAAATCGGTAATAACATCGCCATTATGGAATCAGGAAAACTGATTCAACACGGCAAGCCCGAGCAGATCATTCTTGCTCCAGAAAACGATTATGTGGCTGACTTTGTAGCCCACACTAATCCATTGAACGTACTTAAGGGACGCTCTTTGATGCGTGACGACTTAGTTCGTGAAGATGAGCGTGTTCTGATTTGCCCTGACAAAGATATTTGGGTGACCCAAGAGAGCAAAGGCTTAAGCTTAGCGGGTACAGATAAGTCGTTGGTTCAATGGAAGAGCGATTCTTCGAACCTTGATGAGGTAAACGAAAATTCTCTGGTTCAGGTTAGCCCGGAAATCAGTATGCGAGAAGCGATTGAGCTTAAGCAGCGCAGCAATCAGCCTCTGCTTATGGTGGAGGACAATCAGTTAGTTGGTGTGTTAAGCGACAACGAGCTTTACGATGCATTGCTTGGTAACTTTAAGTCCGAGCAAGTGGCATAAAGTTAGAGTAGAGTTGAAGCCAAGCTAAAAAAGAGCCGCATATTAGTGCGGCTCTTTTTGGTTTAAACAATGAGTTAAATAGTTAAGCTAAGGAAACGGTCGATTATAGAGTTGTAATTACATCATCCATCGCAAGGCGAGCTTTTGGTAGATCATGATTATAATCTTCCCCGTCTTTGTGATAGCCAATCGCCAGTGCAACTTCACAGACATGGCCTTCTAATTCTTCTTTGAATACTTCTCCAATCAGTGTTGGATCTACACCTTCCATCGGCGTTGAGTCAATACCCAGACGAGCCAAGGTGTGTAGTAGATTGCCTAGCGCTAAATAGACTTGTGCTTTTGTCCAGTTCCCGTTAAAGCCATTTTCATCCGTATTTGCATCGGCAAAAGCGTAGGCGCCCATAAAGTTGTTGTACATTTCCGCCGGTAGGTGGCCAGACGTTACTTCGGCATCCACACGTTTCGCGAACTTCTCTTTGGTGAAGTTTGGATCGTACGCAAAAAGAATCGTATGTGACGCGGCTTTAGCGTGTGGCTGGTTAAACTGGTGCATATTTGCAAACGTACTGTGGAAACGTTGCTTGGCCTCATCACTTTCAATCACGATGAATTTCCACGGTTGCGAGTTAATCGAAGACGCTGAAAGACGGAGTGCTTCTTTGATGATTGCCATATCTTCTTGAGAAACGCGTTTGGTTTCGTCGTATTTTTTAGCAGTGTAGCGGCTGTTTAGATCAGTAATGATTTGATGAGACACGTTTGTATCCTTTTTATTTTTGTGACAAATGAGGATGCGCTTAGCATCGACAACCATGCGTACCTCGAATATGGATTCATAATACGGGATATTTTTTCATTGATAAGAGGGCGTTTATTTGAATCACTTTTTACTTTTTATTGAAAATTGGCGTGCTTCATAGGGTTAGGCATCATCATTTAGATGCTTTTGATGATTATTAAATTACACTCATATTAAGAGAGTGATGGAGAGCAACATGAACGTGATTCAAGTTTTCAACGATAGTTATGAACGTTGTATCGCGAACCAAGGCTTTTTCGACTTGTTTTACAAGAATTTATGGTCAAAAAGTACAAGCTTCAGACAAAAGTTTGATGGTGTCGACATGCACCAACAGGTGCGAATGCTTAGAGGATCTATCGTGTTTTTTATGATGGCCGATACCTCTAACGAGGCGCACAAGATGGTGGAGAAATATGGTAAGAAGCATGCGAGTTCCGATATTGGCATTGAACCACAGGATATTGATGTTTGGTTTGAAAGCCTTATCGAAACGGTCCAAGAGTGTGATTTTGAATACGACGATGATGTCGAAACAGCGTGGAGAGCTTGTTTTAACACAGGTTTGTCGGTAATGAAGCGGGAGTGCTCCAAACACTAAAAGAGAAACTAAATACTCTTCGAAAACAAGCAAGTTAAAGCAAGGAAGTAACGTGTAAGGTTGTTACTTCCTTGAATATGGTTTTTATTTATCTTGTGTCTCTTTATTCTTTTTTACCGCTTCGGCGATATCACTGACGGCTTCGACAAGATTGATCGGCATTGGGAAGATAATAGTCGATGTTTTGTCTGTCGTGATTTCCGTGAGGGTCTGCATGTAACGCAATTGCAGCGCATTCGGCGCTTCGTTGAGCATTTGAGCTGCCTCTTTTAATTTATTAGAAGCTTCTAGCTCACCGGTAGCGTGAATGATTTTCGCACGACGGTTACGTTCTGCTTCGGCCTGACGCGCTAGCGCTCTGACCATGCTGTCATTTAAATCAACATGTTTGACTTCAACCGTGGCAATCTTGATGCCCCAGTCATCAGTCTGTTGATCGAGGATGGATTGTAAATCCTTATTGAGACGCTCGCGCTCTGAAAGTAATTCATCCAGTTCATGTTGACCTAATACTGATCGCAGCGTGGTTTGCGCTAACTGGCTGGTGGCATCGCTGTAACTTTCGATGTTGTTAATTGCCATTTGAGGATCGACTACGCGAAAATAAACAACCGCATTGACGCGCACAGACACGTTATCTTTGGTTATCAAGTCTTGTGTCGGAACATCCAAAACGACAGTACGTAAATCCACCCGTACCATTTGTTGGATAAATGGGATAAGAATGATTAAGCCAGGGCCTTTTACTTCTTGAAAGCGACCAAGAAAGAATACAACCCCACGTTCATACTCTCTCAAAACCTTAAACATTTGGGTCGCAAGTGCGAACAACAGCACCACGATCACCGCAACAGTATAGAGCATCATAAAGCGCCTCCTATTTATTTTGGCGGTCATCAGGCATCACGGTTAAGGTCAGCCCTTTCACATTCACAATGGTGACATGATCACCTTGTTTGAGTTGTTGATGGTCTTTGGTTTTGGCTCTCCATAGCGCACCATCGAGTTGAACGCGCCCTTCGCCATCGATAAAGTCATCGCGCACGACAGCGATTTTCCCAGGGTAAGTTTCTAAACCTGTTGTCACACGTCGTCGGCGTATTTTGAGCAGCAGGCCGACCGTCAACACGATCAGCGCGACAGAAAAGATAGAAATACCGAAAATTAAAGGAAGGGCGATCTGAAATCCTGGTAACTCACTGTCCATGAGGAAGATGGAACCGAGCACAAAGGCGACAACGCCACCTAAGCCCAAAATGCCAAAGCTCGGACTGAATGCTTCCGCGATCATCAGTGCAATTCCGAGTAACAGCAGCCCAAGCCCTGCGTAGTTCACAGGCATCATTTGTAATGCATACATGGCGAGGAGCAAACAAATACCACCCAATACGCCGGGTAAGCCAATGCCCGGGTTGTAAAACTCAAGAAGCAAACCGTAGATGCCAATGAGCATCAGGATGTAGGCGACGTTTGGGTTTGTGATAACGGCTAGCATTTCTGCTCGCCAATCGGGTGTTCTTTCAATCCATACGGGATTTTCCAGTGACAATGTCACATCACGATTGTTAACTTTAACAGTTTGTCCATCAATGGCTTTGACTAAATCCTCTGGGGAGTTGGCTATATAATCAATAACGTTTAATTCTAATGCTTCTGTGGCGTCCAAACTCGCTGCTTCACTTACTGCTTTCTCTGCCCACTCTGCATTTCGGCCATGAAGCTTTGCTAAGCCTTTAATATAGGCTCTAGCATCATTAATCACCTTTTTCTCCATTGCGGTTTTCGCGGGAACTTTCTCTGAGCTTTCGTTGGTTCCTTCTGACGTTTCTTCCGCGTTTTGATCTTTGCCATCATCCGATGAAGTGGGCTGAGGGGCACCACCTAACGCGACGGGTGTTGCCGCGCCAAGGTTGGTGGCTTCAGCCATTGCGGCAACGTGGCTGGCGAGTAAAATGTATGTCCCTGCGCTAGCCGCTCTAGATCCTGACGGGCCAACCCAAGTCGCAACTGGAGTGGAGGAGGTGGTAATCGCGTGAATAATATCTCTCATTGCGCTGTCTAAGCCGCCAGGAGTGTCCATCTCTAAGATCACTAAACTGACACCGTTGAGTTGTGCCTCTTCTATCTCACGAGACAAATAGTCGCTGGTAGCAGGACCTATAGCGCCTTTGACGGGAACAATCCAGACAGTATTGGCCAGTGCTTGACTAGCAAACAATAGTAAAGGTAAGACCCATATCCATAGTCGTTTCATGCAGTCCTCCTTGTGCGGTCACAGGGACTTTTTGAAAACCTAATTCAAGTATATACGCAGTAATACTAGTGCAAATAAGTAATTGATCACTCGAATTAGTCATATCAGCATTTATCATGGCACATCTGAGGCTACGGGCCTTGATATGAATATCGGTAGTCACGAATCGTGGGGCGTCTGGTGTGAATAGGCTCAACAAAAAGGCAAAGTGACGGTAATCACTTTGCCTTCCTAATGTGTTTTAGAGGAGAGAGACTAACTGTTTACGTGGCGAGAAAATTGAACGAGTGCTTGCTCGGCAGGCATCGGTTTGTGGAAGTAAAACCCTTGCAACTCATCAATATTCCAAACTTTAAGCTTGCGTACTTGGCTCGCGGTTTCAACACCTTCGGCGACAATAGTTAACCCTAATTCTTGAGACATGTTGGCAATGTTTCTTACCAGTGTTTTCGCTCTGTCATTGGTTTCAATCTCGTCGATATAAGATTTATCCAGCTTCACAATATCCAATGGAAAATTACATACGCTACTGAATGATGCGTATCCAGTACCAAAATCATCCAAATCGAGTCCAACACCAAGTCGCTTGATGTCTTGAATGCTTTGGATAGATTCTATTTCTCCGCCCATCAGCATACTTTCGGTAATTTCAAGCACAAGCTGGCCCGCAGAGAGGTTGTATTGAGCCATCACTTTTTTTAGGTAGGGCATCAGTCCGGAATGATAAAAGTGCTGCGCGCTTAAGTTCACATGCACGCTTAACATCGACAGACCTTGCGCATGACGAACTCCATTGAGCCGACTGATAAATTCGCACGATTGTTTGAGAATGGACTCTCCCAATTCGACGATAAGTTTTCCTTGTTCTGCCATCGGAATAAATACTTCTGGTGAAATCATCCCTAATGTTGGATGTTGCCAACGAGCAAGTGCTTCGAAGCTAATAACTTCAGTGGTTTTAGCATCCACGATAGGCTGGAAAAAAGGTTTAATCGCATCTTGTCTAATGGCATTTTCTAAATCGCGATTGATCACCATAGACGTTTCCGCTTGCTCTGATAGTTCTTCATCAATGACTAATACTTCGTGAGAGTGACGACCCTTAGCGGATTGTGATGAGAAACGTGCTGCAAGCAGTAAATGCTCGACAGACTGGTGAGTAATGTTTAGATCCATCATCACCGCTTTACTGTCTAATGACATCATGATCCCAGAGAGCTGGACCTTATGTGACAAATGATTCAGTAATCGATTGGTAGCATCTATCGCTTTTTGGTGGTGCTCGATATCTGGAATCAAAACGATAAATTCATGCTCACTAATTCGGCCTATTTGGAATGCCCCTAATTGCTCGCGTATAGCGGATGCGATGTATTGAATCACTTCATCAAAAATGAGGTGACCGTATACCCCTGCAATTTGCTTGAGAGTCTTACTGTTAATGTACACAAACGAAAAATGGTTTGGCCGTGTCTCTACGAGCTCGTGCAGTGCATTGAGAATGACAGGACGGTTACAGAAACCGGATACCGGATCAAAGTCGGTGAGTTTTTGGATCATTTCTGCTTGCTGTTTTGTCTCTCTCATATCCTGAAGCAACAACATCAGTGCACTTTGACCATGATGTTGAATGAGCGTGGCTTCTATCAAACAGTCGATTTCTTCGGTATTGCTATCGAGCACTTGCGCTTCGAATTGTGTTTTACCGTTTTTCAGCTCTCTGAACATGGCGTCAACTCGACATTCATCGTCCTCAGATGGGCACAAGGTGTCTAGAGGACGATCTATCAATTGCGATTTGCTGTAGCTCAACAGATCTAACGCTCGTTGGTTAACATCGACAATTTTACGATCGATAACAATTAGCATGCCTAGTGAGGAGCTATGGTACAGAGCACCAAACTTTTCCATCGAGTCTTTCAATTGCAGTTGGGTTAACGATGTATTTTCAGAGAGCTTTTGTACCAGTTTTGTCGCTAACTCTAATTCGTCTACTTTTACAGAATGCAAGCCTTCAAGCTGGTATTGAGAGGCGATTTCGCTTATTCCTTCAGCAAAATGATTAAAGCGAGTGGCGACCTTATTTTTAAACGTGATGTAGGTACCCGCAGCGATGATTGATGCCACAACGCCAACCGTTGCAAACAGGTACATGAATAGCGTATTACCTTTCGCATAATGCTCTCGCTGTGTTTTCGTTTTTAGCCATGCGATTGGTTCACCAGATAAATCAGAGAGTGAGGCCCATTTTGTTATTGACCGCGAGGTCTTCTCTATATCCCGCATCTCACTACTGTCTGATCCACTTACCATCTGCGTCTCTAATGAGTTTTCCGCAGTTAAAATGGATTTAAAGTCTCCAGGAAAGCGCAAAGATAGGTTTCTTCCCCAAAGCATCCATCCGTTAGAAGGGCGGTCGCCTTCACTATTTCTAACTGGGCTGAGGCTAAGACCCCAAATAGTATCGTTGATTTTAAACAACCCTGAGATGCTCTCTCTATGGATATCAAGCTTGTGATTCATGGACTTGATGTAATCTTGAAGAGTAGGTTGATTCGCCATTTTAGCGGTGAGTTCTGAAGAAGTGTCGGGGTTATCCTCACGAGTTAAGGAGAGCAGGGTTTGCCCATTAGTCGTGATAAACGCCATCATATCGAGGTTTAACGCATCAATGCTCTCTGTGTAAAGGTTTCGCTCGGTATATTTCGCAATATCACGATCAACAAACAGATCGTATGTTTCGTCCCAGTACGCCCAATCGTATGAGGCGCTTTCTTGCTGGCTCACCATCATGTCGATGACAGCGAGTGCTTGCTGATTCGCATGGTTAATTTCCATGTCTTCGAGCTCATCTAAGCTATACAGGAAAAAATAACGGCTAATAAAAAGGAAGCTGATGACCATGCCCAGCAGTCCTAATGAAAAGTATAAGGCGGTTTTATAGCGAAGATTCAAGTTAAACAAGCGAAGTGTTTTCATTAAAAAATAGTTATAGATGTTAATTCACTGAAAGTGTACGACATGTTCTAACAGAAATTGTTGATATAGATTCAAATTATAGAGATAAAATGAAGGATTTGCTGAGCTGATATGGTAAGTGAAACGTTTGCCCTAATTACTAGATTTTCGTGTTTGCAATTAAAATGCTCAATAACGTACCGCGCATTCAAATTACGGTTTAATCGTGCAGCTAGTAAAGGTATAAATCTTTTTATAAAACAGTCTATTAGTGTAACTAGTGCTTTTCTTCTGTATCTAAACTTCTTTTGTAATAGTAAACTGCGAAAAAATGATGGGTAATTATGATGTTTATTGTTCAACGCTTGGTCAAACTGGCCATTATCTGTGCCATTTTCTTTACTATCTTCGATCTCATCTCCTATGGTGAGATTACTTGGGTTCAAAGGTTGTTGGCTTCTATAAGCTAAATCTAGAATTCAATATGCACACATAACTCCACGAAGCGAGTCAATTCTTCGTTACTCGCCTTCGTCATTTGATCCTTATCTGAGCTTTAAATAAAAGTCCCTCCGCGTGCAGCTCTGGTAACCGTTTTCCATTAATGGAAAAAACCTAAAAATGCAACTAACTTCATATTAATGGCAAGTGTAAGGTATGCAGTTGATGAGGCAATTCAGCGTAATCACATTAGTTGTTGTGGCACTCATTTTGAGCCAAGCAACAATCGCAAGAAATGCTAAGGTGCTAGGTGATATTTCGTTAGTTCAGCCGATAGAAGGTGACCCTGTCGTAGATATTAAGCTGGCGAGAATTGGCTGGCATCTCTTTCGTGATCCTCAGCTATCTTCAAACGGTAGCGTCAGTTGTGCGACGTGCCACAACTTGCAAACCAATGGCGCTGAAAATACACCAGTTTCTACAGGGGTGAAAGGTGATGGAACTCGAAATTCCATCACAGTGTTTAATGCGGCGTTAAATTATCGTTTTTTATGGGATGGTACCGAAAACACCTTGATGGCTCAGATTGATGGACCAATCCACAATCCAATAGAAATGGACTCAAACTGGCAAACAATAGAGCAGTACGTGAAAGGAAGCGAACGTTATCAAGCGCTATTTAGTCGTGATGGTGAGCTACCGATTAATATTAATAATATTAAGTCTGCTATTGTGGAGTTTGTCGAAGGGCTCCAAACTCCAGGTGCACCATTCGATGCCTACTTACTGGGTTACACCCATGTCCTCAGTGAGCAGCAAATTAGGGGGTGGAAAACATTTCAGTCTTCAGGTTGCGTACAGTGTCATCAGGGCAAAAATATTGGCGGAGCGATGATACAACGGTTCGCCTATTTCAAAGATAAGCCAGTAGTAGAGGATTCGGGACGGCACCTGATTACGACGGAAAGTGAAGAACAATTCTATTTTAGAGTCGCCAGTTTACGTAATGTCGCCCTAACGAGCCCTTATTTTCATAACGGGCGAGTTGACCAGTTATCCGAGGCGATACAGATTATGGCGAAAACGCAACTCGGTATTACGATGAGCGATGAAAGTGTCGCTGATATTGAAGCGTTCTTACAGTCCTTGACAGCACCCAGACCCGTGATTTTAGAGGTGTTGGAAAATGAGTAAATTCAAACTGGTTAATCTCTGTTTTTTTATTGCCATGCTGACGTGTTGTGTATTGGCGTACATGTCACATGTGAATTCAAAAAGTGCACAAGAATTCCACGCGGAGTTGACGGATATTGGGCACAAGTTGATTGAAGAGCGCGATGTTATCGTGAATCGATATGCGGTTGAAGATAGGAAGAACTATGAACTGACGACATCTTTAGTGGATATAGAAGTCGCAGCTGAGAACTTGCTAAATTCATCAAGGGAGTCAGTTTGGTTCCCTGTGACGCCCAATCATAAAAAAGTTGAGGATACGCTCAATCTATTCAAAAACCGTGTGCTTGATACAACGCTGAAGCTCGATATGTTGATTGGCGTTCAGGTAGAGAATCAATACGCGTTATTAATGCTATTCAACTTATATCAGCAAGATATTTCTACCGATACCGGAAAGACGTTGAGTGGGCATCACTATTTTGAGTTTCTCAACCAACTGCTTTTGACACAAAACGTAGTTGAGAGTGAAAGTGAAGCCAATTTCTTAGATCGGCTTCAAGCGAGCGATAAAAGGATAGAACTACTCACGAATGAACTGCTTGATCATGGATACTTTGTTTTTATCGAGGATGCGGAGCATCGGCTGCTCAATATTGCCCAAAGTGAAGCGCGTTTTACTTGGTTGTTTGTTTTTATTGCCGTGATGTTGTTAGTCAGTGCATTCTTGTATCAATCGCAATATCGAATGTACAACTTGAAACAATTGAACCTCGAAATCGAGGAGGCGCGAAATAAAGCCGAGCGAGCAGCAAAAGCCAAATCAAGTTTTCTCGCCGCAATGAGTCACGAATTAAGAACGCCGATGAATGGTGTATTAGGCCTTTCTCAAATGATTGCAGAGGAAACCAAAGAGCCGACGACTAAAGAGTACGTGAAAGTCATTCTTGATTCTGGCCAACACTTGATGACGATTCTCAACGATATTTTGGATTTCTCTAAAGTTGAAGAAAACAAACTGGAATTTGAGCAGGCTAAGTTCAATTTAGATCAAGTCATTTCTCCTGTGTGTAGCGCAATAAAACCGCTCATCGATGAAAAAAATATCGAATTGATCGTGGAAAATGAAGTGCCTGAATACGTTGAATTTACCGGAGACTGCGCACGTTTACGACAGATCTTGTTTAATCTTGCTGGCAACGCGGTGAAGTTTACCAGTGAAGGGCATGTGTTAATCAGAACGGAACTTGATAAGGTAAATCATTGCTTGGTGATGATTGTGAGTGATACTGGTATTGGTATCGCGCTAGACAAGCAAGAACATGTTTTCAACTCGTTTGAGCAAGCCGATTCTTCAACTACCCGAAAATTTGGAGGCACAGGGCTTGGTTTGGCAATAGTTAAAAAATTAACTGGCTTGATGGATGGCAAGATTACATTGAAAAGTGTGGAGGGTGTCGGAAGTCAATTCATCGTCGAGCTGCCCATTCCTTGGGTTGAATGCGAACTTCCAAAGGCACAAGAGCCCCCAAAAACGCGCAAGAAAACACACAATTTGCAGATATTGCTTGCTGAAGATAATCGAGTGAACGCCATTGTAGCGAAAGGGTTTTGCGAAAAGTTGGGACATGAGGTCGATGTTGCTGAAAACGGATTGGTGGCGGTTAAAAAGGCGAGAGATAACGAATATGACCTGATTCTAATGGACAATCACATGCCTGAGATGAATGGTGTTGAAGCGACGCGTGTGATTCGACAAGAGTTAGGTATCAAAACATTACTCTTTGCGTATACGGCAGATGTATTTCGTGAGGCGCATGATAGCTTTATTGAAGCCGGAGCGGATCATGTGCTTACAAAACCGCTACAGCAAGAGAGCTTTTCGGACGCTCTTAAACAGTTTGCTGCGAGGCTCGAACCAAAAGAGAATTTACCATTAACGAATGACAACAACGTTCTCCAGTTGCAGCGCAAGCCAATAGAGAAGTTACGGCTGACAGAAGAAGAGTTATCCAGTTCAGAGATGCTCATTTCTTTGCAAGAAGCGCCGGAAGCAATAGATGAGCTACTAAAAAGTATTATTGTCGATTTTGAATCATCGGTTGATGAACTTATTGATTATTTTATGGCTGAAGATTTCGCGTCTCTAGAAGACACGTTGCATAAAACAAAAGGTATGGCATTGAACCTTGGTTTGCCGATTTTAGCTGGACAAACGGAGGCGCTAGAAAACACGCTCAAAGCGAAGCAAACTCCTGAAATTGAGCGGTTACAGATGCTAATCAACCGATTACAAGTCAACATCCATCAGGCTAATCGACTTCTGGATGACATACAGAAAAAAAACGTCGATCCTCAACAAATTTTGTAACCTCTCTGAGTTCATACGTTCCTTACCTTGTTTCGTTGTGGTTTACTATGACGTGAATGGATGGGTTGATTCGTCAATGAGAAAATCAGGGAGTTAGAATGAGTAAGCATTCCGCTTTAATCGAATGGCATCGCGAAGCTGACGAAGTATTCAGTGATAACCAGTATAGTCGCGCGCACATTTGGAAGTTTGATGGCGGGTTGCAAGTCCCTGCGTCACCATCTCCACACGTAGTGCTGTTGCCGCTATCTGTCGAAGAAAACGTTGACCCGGAGGAAGCATTTGTTGCGGCACTTTCCAGTTGTCACATGCTTGTTTTTCTCTCTATTGCGGCGAAACGACGTTACGTTGTCGATCGCTACCTAGATGAAGCAGTAGGAGAGCTGACAAAAGGTGAAAATGGAAAAGAATGGGTGTCTAAGGTAACACTAAACCCTAAGATAACATTTGCTGGTGATAATCAACCGACACGATCTCAATTAGAAAAAATGCACCACATGGCTCATGAGAATTGTTTTATCGCCAATTCGGTTAAAACTGAAGTGACGACGCTTATTGCAGATTAAATGAAGCTCTTTGTCAAAGCGCAGTGTATCGCCGAATAGTGTTAAGCCAGCAGTCAGGCTGCTGGCTATTGTGAACTAAACGATGCCTTGCTCGATCATCGCATCAGCGACTCTTCTAAAGCCGGCAATGTTTGCACCTAAAACTAAATTACCAGGTTGACCAAACTCTCGACTGGTTTCGTTTGCATTAATAAAGATGTTTTTCATGATGGTCTGTAACTGGCTATCGACTTGCTCAAAGGTCCAGTTTTGCATGCTGGCATTTTGTGCCATTTCAAGCTGACTGGTTGCAACGCCGCCTGCATTGGCTGCTTTCGCTGGCCCATAAGCCATTTCGGAATCCACGATGATATTGGCCGCATCACGAGTGGTTGGCATGTTTGCGCCTTCACTAATCAAAACACACCCATTATCGATAAGAGCAAGAGCATCGTTTGACGTTAGTTCATTTTGGGTCGCGCAAGGGAATGCGGCGTCAGCTTGATATCGCCATACAGCATGCCCTTCATTAGGATAGTCACCCAACGGCGTATACTCTGCTTCAGGGTAAGTGTCTAAATACTCTTCTAAACTTGTTCTTTTCACTTCTTTAAGTTGCTTGAGGAGCTGCAGGTCAATACCGTGCTCATGATAGATCGTGCCTCTAGAATCGCTGCATGTTACTGGGGTTGCTCCCATGTGGTATAGCTTTTCAATTGCATAGATAGCGACGTTACCTGCGCCAGAAACGAGGCAAGTTTTGCCTTTGAGTGAATCATTACGGTCATTGAGCATGCATTCCGCAAAATATACGGTTCCATATCCCGTTGCTTCTTTCCTAACAAGTGAGCCCCCCCAAAGAAGGCTCTTGCCTGTAAGTACCCCTTCGTAGCGGCCCGTCAATCGCTTATATTGACCAAACATATAACCAATTTCACGCGCACCGACGCCGATATCGCCAGCAGGAACATCGGTAACAGGACCAATGTGGCGGTATAACTCGTTCATAAATGATTGGCAAAATCGCATGATTTCACCGTCAGATTTTCCTTTAGGATCGAAATTTGAACCGCCTTTTCCGCCACCAATTGGAAGGCCAGTAAGCGCGTTTTTAAAAATCTGTTCAAAGCCGAGGAACTTTATGATGCTCGCGTTCACTGAATGATGGAACCTCAGTCCGCCTTTGTATGGACCTAACGCGGAGTTAAACTCGACGCGGTAGCCTTTGTTTATTTGCACATTCCCTGCGTCATCGACCCAAGGAACTCGAAACATGATTTGACGTTCTGGTTCTACGATTCTTTGGATAATCGCTTGTTCTTTATATTTATTATTGCTTTCTATGACTGGAGCGAGAGAAGTTAATACTTCTTCTACGGCTTGGTAAAACTCTTTTTGAGCCGGGCTACTGTGTTGCAACGCAACAATAGTATCGTGTATGTGTGACATAGATCTCTTCCTTGATGTGAATAAGCAATCAGTTTATATGAATTTATTCCCATTAAATAGTGATTTTGACCAATTCTCAATGGCTATAATGGTCTTTCCTGCGGATGAGAACGCTCAATTTCCAACTTCTGGTCGTATTGATGAGGAAGATTAAGTGAGTGACATGATTGGATGGTTGAGTGATCGGTTTCACATATAGCGAGCAGAAGCCAAATTAGTCGATATTGTTGTGCTGTCACGCAAACTGTTTTTGTTAACTCGATGTTAATATTTGAGCGTGTTGACTCGAAAAAGATAAAAATATGCATGAGCTTAAGACTCTGGACTCGTTTATGCAGCAAGACGGTCTACCAGTGTTTGGCCATCTTGATGGGATTCCCACATCTTTACAGTTAGATAAGTTTACCTACCTTGATGAGATGGATAAGCCAGCGTCTAAGTGGCGCCGTTACTGTGATTATAAGCAGTTTCAGTTCGTTAATTTGGTCACACCTAACTACGTGATTGGGGTTGCGATTGCGGATATTAGGTATTTAGCATCTGGTTTTTGCTATCTGTTTGACATTCAAAATAATGAGTTAGTGGAGCAGCAGTGGTTAAAGCCTTTTAATATTGATTATCAAACTCAGCCTTCCAGTTGGTCTAGTCATGCCCATCTTGCTGACAAAAGTATTCAGTTTTCTATTCAGAATGGTATTTGGCACGTCCACTTTGTGACAAAGTCTGTCAATGCTGATCTCTACTTACGTCCAGAAAGTATGAGTTTGCCATTAATGTTATGTACGCCAACCGGTTATGCGGGTTGGACTTATACGCAGAAGCACAATGCGTTAACGGTAGATGGCAATTTATTCATATTAGGAAAGGAACAAGATCTCTCAGAAGTGGCTGCTGGTTACGACTTTTCCGCTGGGTACATGCGACGGGAGACAAGCTGGCGGTGGGCGAGTATTAATTGCTTTGAAAGCGGCAGACGATTGGGGCTGAACTTAGCTGCAGGCGTCAATGAAACGGGCTACTGTGAAAATGTATTCTGGATTAATGGTGAACGGCATTTTTTACAGTCTGTTCAGTTTCAATTTTCACGAAATGATGAAGGACAAAGATGGCATATCACGTCGGAAGATAAACGGATTGACCTAGTGTTCACGCCTTTAAACCGACGTTCAGAAAAGAAGAACTTTTGGTTTCTCAAAAGCAATTTTCGTCAATATATCGGCTATTTCTCTGGCTACATCGTTGATGGGAATGGTATCAAACATCAGTTAGAAGAAGTCATAGGTCTTACTGAAGATCACTATGCAAAATGGTAGAAACACAATGGATTGGACACAGTTGATGGAACGCCCTGAATTACTTCTGATGATTTTGGCGCCAGTTTTCTTTTTATGTATGGTTGCAGAGTACTGGTTTGGACAACGAAGGGGACGTTTACCTGAAAGCGCGATGTATTATATTCCGGAAGTTGTATGTAATTTTGTGCTTGCGGGCTTACACCAAGCGACAGACATACTCACAGGTTTAATGATTGCTCAGTTATATTTGTGGTGGTTTGATTGGCGATTGTTTGATATCGAAATGAGCGTTTCAGCGTTTTTGTTACTTGTCGTCCTGCAAGATTTTTTCTATTACTGGTTTCATCGAGCTAGCCACCGTATTCGTTGGATGTGGGCTGCGCACGTGGTCCATCACAGCTCGGAGAGAATGAATTTCAGCACCGCGTTTCGTCAAAGCTTGATGTATCCGTTAGCGGGGATGTGGATTTTCTGGTTGCCTTTGGTGATTATTGGCTTTGATCCTAAGTGGGTCGTCTTCGTTGTGCTGTTTAATCTGGGCTTACAGTTTTTTGTTCATACTCAATCAATTCGCTCGCTTGGACCGCTAGAGTGGGTATTTAACACGCCATCTCATCATCGTGTTCATCATGGTATAAACCGTCAGTACATCGACAAAAATTACGCGGGAGTGTTGATTATCTGGGATCGGATGTTTGGAACGTTTGAACCAGAAGTGGAAACCGTTAGGTATGGAATTTCTAAACCTGTAAACAGTTTTAATCCCATTCGAGTGACGTTTGCAGAATGGAAAGATATGTTTTATGACGTAACGCGACCAAATTTAACGTGGAAACAACGTTGGCGCTGTCTATTTGCTCCGCCATCGGATTCTTTTGAGTAGATTGAGATAAAAGAGATTGGAGCGGGCAGCGGGAATCGAACCCGCATCATCAGCTTGGAAGGCTGAGGTAATAGCCATTATACGATGCCCGCGCATCGATAGGACTCAGATAATATGCCACACTGAACGAAAAAGAAAAGTCTTTTCTCATCAATTGTTTGTCAGGTGCCTAAAAAAGTAGCGTCTTGGTGTTAAAGTGTTCATTGTCTCTGTTTTTCAGGAGGGTCAGCGATTCCGCTTCTAAAATCGATGGCTGCTAATTAGGGGTAAACACACTGTCTACTAGCGTTTAGGCATTGATGATATTCAAGATTGTCAGTGTAAAGGTTAATCGCGTTTATTGAACAGTCAGGTTTCATGGTCAAGACTAGATATTGAAATGATTACTTTTTACTGCTGAAGCGTATGTATAGCACTAGCGTAATTCCGCTGAAACAGTCAGCTTAACCAAAGGAGATTTAACATGTGGAAAGGTTTGATATTAGGGGCGGTGATGATGCTCGTGTCTGCTTGTACAACCGTAACGACGGATGTTGATAAGCAAGCCGATTTTTCAGCTTACAGAACGTTTGATTTCGGTGCCCAAGCAGAAGCCCCTACGAGTATTGATGGTCGACGTATTGAACAAGGATTGGCTGAACAGCTTGAAGACAAGGGCCTAATTAAAGTGAATAGTGGTGGGGACCTTTACGTTCATCATGATATCGTCGAAGAGTCCGAGCTTGTCTCTTCTGGGTCTTCGGTGAGTTTCGGTTATGGTTGGAATAGCTTTGGCGTGATCACTTCAAGCCCGGAACGATACAAAGAACGTAAGTATGGCAAACTGGTGGTAGAGCTTGTTGATGCAAAGGCTAATCAGGTTGTGTGGAAAGGTGTTTCAAGCAGGAAACTGTCTGAGTCTATGAGCTCTGAGAAAAGAGAATCTCTGATTGAAGAAGAAATTGCGAAAATGTTTGAAAACTACCCTTACGGTGAAAAATAATTAGTATTCTTAACGATTAAGAATACTAATTGCCAATCGTTACGCACAGGGTTAAAAGAACTTATTATTTTGGTTTTGGTTACCTTTGTGCGTACGACTCTGATTGCTTTACTCGGACTACTTTTCTGCTTGTTGGCTCCGAGCATGAGTATGGCACACTCATACCCAAATTTTCTTTCATTTCATAACCAGAATATTGCTGTTGACGCTAAGTCGAAGCACTTTTCAGAACACCCTGCCTCTCCAATACAACAAGACTATCCGAGTTTAAACAGCCGGAATATATTGAGGGTTAGCCATTCTAAGGAAACGAGCTCGAACGACGATGTAGAACTCGAATGGTTTGAAACGCTTGCTGTAGTTTGGTGGACACATCGTTCGGCAATTCACTCGATGGGGCTGCTAAAACGCATCGGCAATGAGGCTTTAGGTCGTTGTGTTGAAAGTATTTTTACTCATTCTAAATACAGAATCGGTGCGAGGAAAGAATCGAATCTCATATACCGCTTTATACATGCTCGCTAACACATTCCATGTTTTTACAATTTTTGGTTAGTTATGCTTAGGAGCGGTTTATGTTTGATTCGATAATTCAGGTCTTGAGTGCCTTTTGGCATCAAGATTTTACGGCGTTAATGGCGCCAGGCGGTGCAGGATTGGTTTATTTTGTTGTTGCTGCGCTTATCTTTTTGGAAAGTGGTTTTATTCCTGCTGCGCCATTCCCATGCGACAGTGTCGTCGTATTATCCGGTACGCTGGCGGCGGTTGGCGTCCTTGATCCCATTATGATTATGTTGGTGATAGCTGTTAGTGCGGGATTGGGAAGTTGGGCGGCTTACTTACAAGGCAAGTGGCTAAATCGCTTACCTAAGGTCCAAGGCTGGGTGAGCGCGGTTCCTCAAAAGCGTTTGGAACAGGTCGACGCATTACTCAGTAAACATGGATTGATTGCGCTTTTTTGTGCGCGGTTTATTCCGGTTGTTCGTTCCCTATTGCCATTAATGATGGGGTTGCGAGTGAAACGTATTAGTAAATTCCATTACTTTGCGTGGCTGAGTGCGATTTTATGGACGCTGATATTATGCGGTTTTGGTTTATTGCTTCCTTTGCTACCAGAGAATATAAGCAAAGCGATCACAATGCTATTAATGGCGGCTCCAATGATTACTCTTGCGATGGGAGTGCTTAGTTTCTTGTTTGTTAAAGCACGTCGAGCGTTCTGTAAATCCAAGGATGTGTCAGAGTTCTCCCAGTAAGTTTACTTTGATTTGCACTTTTAAGCTTGTATATAGATTAGACATCTAATCGGCTGGTTTTTATCAGTAAAAAGAAAGGCGCAATGTATGCGCCTTTCTTTTTTAGTGTCGTTAGGGTTTCGAATTTAATAGCCAATGCTATATAGGTACTCGCCAACCTCTTTACACTGAGATTTGTAGATAGTTTCTACTTCGGATTCATTCTTATCTGCTGCTTTAAATTCAAGCTCAGCAGAAGATAACTGACTGAAACTGTAGTTTCTTTCAGACATTAGGTAGTGCCTGAACATCGCTCTGTGTTCAGGAACCGCAATACGTGCATTAGAAACATTGGCACACTCTAGCAGAGTCTCATTGCTCATTTCTTCTGGTTTTGCTTCCGTGTTAGCGAAGGCAGAGCTCGTTGCAAATAGTAATGCTAGTGCGATAGTCGTAGCGAATTTTGTCATTATATGGACCTCAAATTGGTTCTAGTAACAATGAGCGTATTGGTCCTCATCGTTACATTTCCGTGTTCTCTGTATGTCATAAAAAGTTAAACAACAGGGAAGGCGTTGCGACCATGAGTAAAGACGTACATTAAATTGGCTTCTTTTCTTCCTGAAAGTCGATAGAGAGAGCGTTTACTCATCAGCCCGCCATAACCATCAAGAGGTAAGCGAGATGCTTGTTTTGCCAGTTCCAATAGTGGTGGGGAAGAGAAAGCAACAAGTAAAAAATAATCAGGAGTAAAATCAGATGATAAAACACCATCAGTGGCGGATGTTCGGCGGCAGGAAACCAGTGCTAACAACTCGCGCTTTATGTGCAGATAATAACCTTCTGAGCCCCAAGAACTTGGAGAGGCAAATGTATGGAATTCGCTGTGTGCTAGTTCAAAATCGTCTTGTTGCGCGAGTTTAAGCAAGCGTTCAGAGGTGTAATGTTTAGTGTGGTGATACGTATACACATATGAGGCAACGATGAACCCTGAAAATAGGGACAATGAAAGCATCAATAATATACGGTGTAGATAACGCAAGAAGTAACCCTAAACATATAACGTCATAGACTATCACTATGACTACGGAATCTTAGTGACACTATGATAACAATGAAAATCGGTGTCTGACCAACTCAGCGTATACTAACGAGATGGAAGAGGGATGAACAGAGTTTTCTGATGTTATTTGGGTATAAGCTAATACCTAAATAATTTTAGCGTTGAAGCAAGCGAAAACTGGAGAAACAGGTAAAGAGAGTCATGAGACAAGGAAGCTTGAGCCAATCCGATTATTTGTTAGGGAAGAAATAGAGCATTCTTCCCCACATGATTTGCACCCGTGTTATGCGCTTGCATAAATAACACTGCCGCCTTTTATGGTGTCAATGATCTCACGAGACAACTTCTTTGGCAGTGCAGGGCAACCCCAACTGCGCCCAAGGTAACCATTCTTCTTGATAAAAGAAGGGTTAGCATAGTCGGCACCGTGCACAACGATATAACGCTCACGAGCTTTATCGTTCAACCCTGAGCTTAGACCATCTAATCGAAGTGAATAACCATTTGATCCGTAGTAGGTGGTGTCAGTCAAAAACGTACCCAGCGATGTTTTACGCGAGTTCACCACGTTTGAAAACTGCGTCGCTGTTTTCTTTCCACTGTTCACACCGTGAGAAACATAAGTATTGTAGATAAGCTTCTTTTTATCTAAATCAACCACATAAAAGCGTTTTTCAGTCGATGGTTTACTATAGTCGATGATGGTTAGTACTGATTTCTTTCTATCGGGTGTTTTTTTGTACGCGATGTAAGCGTCACGAAACAATTTAAAGTCTACTACGCCATCTAACTTTGCTTGTTTGAACACTTGTTCAATTTGATTCTGTGGTATGTGACTTTTGACTTCGTTATCTGCTTGTTTTGCAAAGGCAAAAGGAGAGGCAGACAGAAATGTCCATATAAATAATAAAATTAACTTTTTCATCTTGGCTAAATAAAACTCTATGGTGTTACAAATTTACCGATTGCTTCATGCATTCGTTAAAACAACATGCACATCAATATAATTCTATTCCCAATGTTTCTTATTGTACGCTTAGGTACTTAATATTGGGTTAACGATAAGTTTTTAAGTTAAAAACTAACTGTTTGAAACTCAAATAAATTATGAAGTTAATCGATTGTTTCGATAAACTACGGCATAAATAATATCTGATATGCGTAATTAATAAAACTGTGTTTAAGGATATTTGTGAGATGGCGAATTTATAAAAACGATGTTTTATTTTTTCTAGATTAGAAACTCTTTTTATTTCAATGTGTTTGTCTTTTGTACGTCTATTCAGCCTGCGTTTAGATTTGTGATTTGACTCGTAACAAATCGTAACGTCAACTCGTTATGTGTGTTAGTGCATTTTAAGTGAGTGGGTAAACAACAAGATGGATAAGAAAGGTAGAGAAATACCGAGAAGAAGGGCATTTCCTGTTCACAAGTGATAAAGCTAAGTCTAAGTGGAGCCGACAAATGAGCTTCTACACGAATCATTTAAGTCGGTGATCAGCAGTACAAAAGTAAAGTTTGTCAGCTTTTACTTATTTCCTTATGTCTTCAATTAAAGAAGTAAAAACAGAACTAAACTTACCAAAAAGTAATTCTATCGTTTTGATTAAATATTTAAATAACTGAGAGATTTCATCGAAAAATAATAATACCAAAAATTAACGTACGAACTTATGTGGTTGCTTATATTATTGAAACTAAGGGTAAAGTCTTGTTTCTATATTATATAAGTACAGCAGCCACATACATGGCTTCTGTACTTAATCTTTAATAAGATGTCCCTTGAACAGTAATTGAACCTATTATGGAACCATCGAAGCGGCTATCGTCATTTGCGGACTGCCACCACAAATTCAGTTGTTCCTTACTCATTGGCTTACCAAATAAATAGCCTTGCATATAGTCACAGCGGTAGGCCGATAACCACTCATGCATCACACTGTGCTCAATACCTTCTGCGGTGACCGTTTTATTTTGAGCGTGGCATAGCTCGATGATGGGTTTGATCACATGACCGTTGTTGGTTTTCATCAATGTAACGAGGAACTCTCGGTCAAACTTGATCTTCTGAACTGGATATTGAACAAGTTGAGTCAGCGATGTATAGCCAGAGCCAAAGTCATCAATGGCGAGACGATAGCCACGCTTCGACAGCTCATCAAGTAATGCTGTACCTTGTTGTTCTGCGGCAAAGGTTTCTGTTATTTCTAACTCAATACATTCTGGCTTCACACCGTTTTTGCTTGCTTGGTCATGAATATAATTCGCCATTTCGATGGAGTTAAGTTCTGCTGAAGAGAGGTTGACCGAAAGGACAATGTCTTTGCCAAAAATATTTCTTAATTGGTGATATTCCGCTGTCGCGTTGGCGAAAACCCAGCGATCAATTTTATCAAATAAGCCCGCCTGTTCCGCGATTGGGATAAACTCTTTCGGAGGCACGGGACCAATGCCTTCCGCTTCCCAGCGCAATAATACCTCTAGTCCTTCAATCTCGTTGTCCCGATTATTCATATAGGGTTGAAAAACGAGATGGAACTCTTCTTCCACGTTGCTTTTTCTGAGCGCTCGCTCAAGCTGACTGCGTCTTTGAGACTCAACATTGAGAGCTGCTGAGTAATAAGCGTACTGGTTTTTCCCGGCTCGTTTGGCTTGATACATTGCCGCATCGGCACTGGAGAGTAATTTCGCGACGTCTGTACCGTCTTGAGGGTACTGAGCGATACCTACGCTCGCAGTCACGGGGAATGAATTACTCCAAGATGGACTGAGATTGCTAATCGGTTTTAGTAACTCTGAGGCCAGCAAGTCGGGTAGGCGTTGTGCATCCTGATTTGAGCTCAATAAAATAGCAAATTCGTCACCAGACAATCTTGCTGCAAAACAGGGACTATCGTAGTCGTACGAGAATTTTTGACAGACATTTTTGATGTGTGATGAAAACACCTTTAATAAGTTGTCTCCCAGTTCATGCCCGTATTTGTCATTAACGTACTTAAAGTTATCGAGATCGACATAAATGACCCACAAATGCTGCGAAGGGGAGACGAGTTCACGAGTTGCAAGTTCATGGAAACGATGGCGATTAGCGAGTTGCGTTAGGTGATCCGTTTCAGCCAGGCGTTTTGTCTTCTTATATATGACGTTGAGCTCTTCATACATATCAAAAAAGCGTGAGGATAAGCGTCCTATTTCATCGTTTGTTTCTAGCTTTTCAATGTTGCCGCGTTGATTTGTTTCCAGCTCTTGTAGCTGTTTATCGAGGCGAGAAACGGGGTGTAATACATAACGATACAAAACCAAAACAATTAAGGTGATGGTGCAAAACGCTGCCACACCAAAGGAAAGGGCCAGTTCTAGCCACACTTTATCGACTTTATTCCACATCAAATATTCAGCGGGGGAGAGTACCGCATAAAAGTGTGGCAATAGTTCAATCGTCTGAGCGAGAGGAATATCGAGATAAATAGGCTTGTCGGCAAAAGTTATCACGCTATGCGTGTCGAACTCGATTTCGTGCTTGATCTCATTGAAGGCTTCGAGCGATACCGATATCACCACGAAAAAGACATTTTGCGGATCAAAACTTAGAGGTTGTGTCCCTGTTCGTTTGTCGATCAGTTCGTATTGCAGAAGAATACTTTGCCCGCTGGAATTGTAAATAAAGCCAGTATGGTTAAACGCTTCTCTCGTACTAAAGCTTCGCGAGATGTAATCCAATACCTTAGGGTCGACTACACCTGATGATTCGTAGTATTTATTTTCTGTGTAATAAAGAAGGTTTTGTTTCCCGTCGAGAATCGCCATGCTTGCATCGCCTGTATAGCCATGGCTTAACACATCTGCGGTTTCATCGAGTCGGTTAAATAACACGCGCTCACGATACGGATTGCTATGATTCACCAAGTAGTCTTGCAATACATCACTTTTGCTTAATGTGTATGCATAACTATTGAGGAATATGTTGGCTTGTCGGAACTGCCCTGCGAGCTTTTCCATTTGCAATTGGATATAGCTGTCTTCTCGCTTGATGAGCGTTACTTTTTGAATGCTGTAAATAATATAACTTGATACCAGCGCGCTTAATAAGATCACTGGCGCGACAAGCAAGATGACTCGATTGCTTAACTTCATTATGGCTTTTAGTTTCCGTTTGTGTCCCTACAAACGTCGCATACCATATAAGGTACTGAACGGATGATGTGTTTTGCAAATTGTAACCAGATTGTAAGGTGAGCGTTCTCCAAAATCAGACAACCATCCAAGAACTGTGATGATGTGTAAGGTTTCCATCTCATTAACTAGAGTGTTTCTCAGTAATGGGACGTGTCTCTTTTTCAACTGTCTTTAAAAACCTCACTTCAAGTGTCGATTAAACCAGTCATCGAAACGTTTCGATGGCAAAGTGTGACTCATGTACCTTTTTACTATTCGATGACCCGTTAATTACGGATCATTCTCACACCTTATCGATCTCACTCTGGTCAAATTACCACAACGAATTATTATTCCATCGAAACGTTTCGATGGGTTTTCTGTTAATAACGAAAACACTTTAAAACAGGCGCTCATGGTTGTATGAACGTGTAACCGAAAGGTCGATGAGATGAAAAAAAGTACCCTAATTAACTCAGATATTTCTTACTTAGTGGCGACGCTAGGCCACACCGATGAGATCACGATATGTGACGCTGGTCTGCCAATCCCTGAGCATGTACAGCGAATTGATTTGGCGCTAACGCATGGCGTACCAAGTTTTCTTGATACTGTTCGCGTGATTCTATCTGAGTCGCAAATCGAAGGGGTCATCATTGCGGAAGAGTTTTCTGATGTAAGCCCTGTTTTGCATCAAGCATTGCTTAACGAACTGAGCAAAGAGAGCGAAGAAACGGGTAAATCTATCGAGATCAGCTACGTGTCACATGAAGCATTTAAAGCACGCACGGCACAAAGCCGCGCTGTCGTTCGAACTGGCGAATGCTCGCCATACGCGAACGTTATCTTTCAAGCGGGCGTGGTTTTTTAAGCCAGAGATATTGAGGACAGATTATGACTCAAGCCATTCTACAACTGAGCGACATTGAGAAAGCCTTCCCGGGCGTGAAAGCACTGGACAAAGCGAGCCTGAATGTTTACCCAGGCCGTGTCATGGCGCTCATGGGAGAAAATGGAGCAGGCAAGTCAACATTGATGAAGGTGCTGACTGGCATCTATCACATGGATGCGGGTAGCATCCAATATCAAGGCCAACCTGCCGCGTTTAAAGGACCGCGTGACTCACAGGAAGCGGGCATCAGCATCATTCACCAAGAATTGAACTTGATCCCTGAACTAACGATTGCTGAAAACATCTATCTAGGTCGTGAATTTACCGGCACGATGGGGCGTATTCAGTGGGGCAAGATGTATGAAGAAGCAGACAAGTTGCTTCAACGCCTTAACGTAAAGCACTCATCGAAAACGTTGCTTGGTGATTTGAGCTTAGGTGAACAGCAAATGGTGGAGATCGCGAAAGCGCTTTCGTTTGAATCGAAAGTCATCATTATGGATGAGCCAACTGACGCGCTGACTGATACCGAGACGGAGTCACTATTTAAAGTGATCAACGAGCTTCGAGAGCAGGGCTGCGGCATTGTTTATATCTCACACCGTCTTAAAGAAATCTTTGAAATCTGTGACGATATTACGGTGCTTCGTGACGGTAAATTTATCGGTGAGTGCAAGGTGTCCGAAACTGATGAAGACGGCCTGATCGAAATGATGGTTGGTCGTAAGTTAGAAGAGCAATACCCACGTATTGATGTGCGACATGGCGAAACTTGCCTTGAAGTGATTGGCCTGACTGGCTCTGGCGTTCACGATGTGAGCTTCACGCTGAAACGCGGTGAGATTTTGGGTATTTCTGGTTTGATGGGGGCAGGCCGCACCGAACTGATGAAAGTGATTTACGGCGCGTTGCCAAGTGAGCATGGTGTTATCAACCTCGATAACAAAACCATTAACCCGGTTAGCCCACAAGATGGCTTAGCAAATGGCATCGCTTATATCTCTGAAGATCGCAAAGGCGATGGCTTGGTGTTAGGTCTCTCGGTTAAGGAGAATATGTCACTTTGTTCTCTCAATCATTTGACTAAAGGCTTCCAAATCCAACATAGCGACGAAGTGATTGCCGTGGAAGATTTTATCAAGCTATTTAATATCAAAACCCCTACGCGCGACCAAATCATTGGTAACTTATCCGGCGGTAACCAGCAAAAAGTGGCGATCGCGAAAGGGTTAATGACCAAACCTAAAGTTCTGATTCTCGATGAGCCAACACGTGGCGTCGATGTCGGTGCGAAAAAAGAAATTTATCAACTCATCAACAAGTTCAAAGCCGAAGGCATGAGCATCATCTTGGTGTCTTCCGAGATGCCAGAAGTGCTGGGTATGAGTGACCGCATTCTGGTTATGCATGAAGGTCGTATTACTGGCAAATTCGATGCGAAAGACGCCGATCAAGAAAAATTACTCGCCTGTGCCGTAGGCAAAAAGATCAATGAGGAAGCAGCATGAGTACTAATACCATGAGCAAACCAACCGAAGCTAGCAGCAAGAAGTTGTTCACAAAAGAGTGGTTGATTGAGCAAAAATCACTGATAGCACTGATTTTTTTGATTGTTGTTGTGTCATTTTTGAACCCGAACTTCTTTACGGTCGACAACATTCTCAACATTCTTCGTCAAACCTCAGTGAATGCCATTATCGCGGTAGGTATGACACTGGTTATTTTAACCGCAGGCATCGACTTGAGTGTTGGTTCCGTACTGGCGCTATGTGGTGCCTTTGCGGCAAGCATGATTGCGCTTGAAGTCCCGGTGCTGGTGGCGGTTCCGACTGCTTTAGTCGCAGGTGCAGCGTTAGGTGCAATTAGCGGCATCATCATTGCGAAGGGCAAAGTACAGGCCTTTATCGCTACGCTGGTTACCATGACGTTACTACGCGGTGTGACTATGGTGTACACCGAAGGTCGTCCAATCTCGACAGGTTTTACTGACACAGCTGATGCGTTTGCATGGTTTGGTACCGGCTACGCGCTAGGTATTCCAGTACCTGTTTGGTTGATGGTAGTTGTATTCGCTGCGGCTTGGTACCTACTTAACCACACTCGCTTTGGTCGCTACGTTTATGCACTAGGTGGCAACGAATCAGCGACTCGTCTATCTGGTATCAATGTAGACCGAGTGAAGATTGGTGTGTACGCTATCTGCGGTATGCTGGCAGCGCTTGCAGGCATCATCGTGACTTCTCGTCTGTCTTCGGCGCAGCCAACAGCGGGTATGGGTTACGAGTTAGATGCGATTGCTGCGGTTGTACTTGGCGGTACCAGCTTGATGGGCGGTAAAGGCCGCATCATGGGTACGCTAATTGGTGCGCTGATCATCGGTTTCTTAAACAACGCTCTTAACCTACTAGACGTTTCCTCTTACTACCAAATGATTGCCAAAGCAGTGGTTATCTTGCTCGCAGTACTGGTAGATAACAAAAACAAATAATCCATAACCATTAAATCCTGAATACAAACCGAGCCAGTGGGCGTGTGCTGGCTCACCCTACACAAAGGACTAGAACGATGAAAAAACTTGCAACTCTTATCTCTGCTGCACTTCTTTCTTCCACTGTATCAGTAGCGGCACAAGCCCAAGATACGATGGCGATTGTGGTTTCGACGCTAAACAACCCGTTCTTCGTAACGATGAAAGACGGTGCGGAAGCTAAAGCGAAAGAATTGGGGTACGACTTAATTGTACTGGACTCGCAAAATGACCCGAGCAAAGAACTGTCGAACATCGAGGATTTAAGTATTCGCGGCGTAAAAGCAATTCTTATCAACCCAACGGATTCTGATGCTGTGTCTAATGCGATTCGTATGGCGAACCGTTCTAAGATCCCTGTATTGACACTAGACCGTGGCGCAAGCCGTGGTGAAGTCGTGAGCCACATCGCGTCCGACAACGTGATCGGTGGTGAAATGGCAGGCCACTACATCATGGAAAAAGTTGGCGAAAAAGCAAAAGTAATTCAGCTTGAAGGTATTGCGGGCACATCGGCGGCGCGCGAGCGTGGTGAAGGTTTCATGAATGCCGTGAAGGGCAGCGATATGGATCTTCTTGCCAGCCAGCCAGCAGACTTTGACCGTACTAAAGGCCTAAACGTGATGGAAAACCTACTCGCGGCTAACCCTGATGTACAAGCGGTGTTCGCACAGAATGATGAAATGGCGCTAGGTGCACTTCGCGCCGTTCAAGCTTCTGGCAAAGACGTCGTTATCGTTGGTTTTGATGGCACGGAAGACGGCATTGCCGCAGTTAACCGTGGCAAACTAGCAGCAACCATCGCGCAGCAGCCAGATCTTATCGGTGCTTTGGGTGTCGAAACGGCTGACAAAGTCTTGAAAGGTGAAAAAGTAGAAGCATACATTCCGGTACCACTAAAAGTAGTGACTAAATAAGTTTGACGTTCAATAAAGCGTCCTAATTTTTGCTCTCTCCTCCGTTTATATCTGTCGTTTAGGAGGAGAGGGCAAACATACCCAAGTGACTTAAAAATGCAGGGTATAGATGCCTTTGGCTTTTTATCGTGACTCCTTCGCTAAGAAGAGAAGTTAAAGTCATCTAATGTATTTTCCAAAATAGTTTTTCAAAAAAAGGGTTCATTCAGAACCGAGGATAACCGTATGAATAAGTTAGTGGTGTTAGGTAGTGTAAACGCTGACCATGTTCTTCAAGTGCCTTCTTTCCCTCGCCCTGGCGAAACGCTACATGGTCGCAACTATCAAGTTATCCCAGGTGGCAAAGGTGCCAACCAAGCTGTTGCTGCAGCTCGACTCAAGGCTGATATTGGCTTTATTGCTTGTGTAGGCGATGACTCGTTCGGCATCAATATTCGTGAAAACTTCAATATGGACGGCATCGACATCACAGGTGTGAAGATGCAACCAAACTGCCCAACTGGCATTGCGATGATTCAAGTGTCGGATAGTGGTGAAAACAGCATTTGTATTTCAGCAGAAGCGAATGCCAAATTGACAGCAGAAGCGATTGAGCCAGATTTAGAACGCATTCGCCAAGCGGAGTACCTGCTGATGCAATTGGAAACGCCGATGTGCGGCATTGAGAAAGCCGCGCGAGTGGCGAAAGATGCAAAAACTAACGTCATTTTAAACCCTGCCCCTGCTCGTGAACTGTCAGACGAACTGCTTGCTTGTATTGATGTCATTACACCAAATGAAACCGAAGCTGAAGTGTTGACGGGGGTAACGGTAACGGATAATGACAGCGCGCAAGAAGCGGCGAATGTGCTTCATAGCAAAGGTATCGAAATTGTCATGATCACTCTCGGTGCGAAGGGTGTTTGGTTAAGTCAAAATGGTAGAGGTGAGCTCATCCCGGGGTTCCGTGTTGACGCGACCGATACCACCGCAGCAGGGGATACGTTTAATGGGGCATTCGTCACTGGCCTGTTAGAGGGTTTACCTTTAGAATCAGCAATTAAGTTTGCACATGCGGCGGCTGCAATTTCTGTGACCCGCTTTGGCGCGCAGACGTCGATCCCAACTCGCGAAGAGGTGGACGCGTTTCTCGCTGCACAATAGGGCTTAAACGCCTCATCAATTAGGAGTAATAACATGGCGACGATGAAAGACATCGCAAAACTGGCAGGGGTTTCCACTTCAACAGTGAGCCATGTTATTAACAAGACGCGTTTTGTGAGTGAAGAGATCTCCGAACGCGTCAATAATGCCGCAAAAGAACTCAACTACTATGCGCCATCAGCTTTGGCGCGTAGCCTCAAAGTCAACCGTACCAAAACCATTGGTATGCTAGTGACAACTTCAACCAACCCATTCTTTGGCGAAGTCGTAAAAGGCGTCGAACGCAGTTGCTATCACAAAGGCTATAGTCTCATTCTATGTAACACAGAAGGTGATAATGAACGCATGCGCCAATCCATTAATACGCTTTTGCAAAAGCGTGTCGATGGTTTGATCTTGATGTGCTCCTCGCTAGAGGGAGAGCGTATTGATGTATTTGAGCGTTATCCTGATATCCCTGTCGTGGTGATGGATTGGGGGCCGATGCTGTTTACGAGCGACAAAATTCAAGATAACTCGCTTCGTGGCGGTTACCTAGCGGCGAAATACCTGATTGATTGTGGCCACACAGAAATAGGATGTATCACCGGCCCTTTGATTAAACACCAAGCGCAAATGCGATACGAAGGTTACAAACGTGCGATGAACGAAGCAGGCTTGGAATTTAATGCCAACTGGATAATTGAATCGGACTTCGAATGTGAAGGCGGATATCAAGCATTTATGAAAATGGCGCAGCGAGGCGCCTTACCCAGTTCGATTTTCGTTTCCAATGATATGATGGCGATGGGTGTGATTAACGCCGCAAATGAGCTCAATATTAAAGTCCCGGAACAGATTTCAATCATCGGTTACGATGACATACATATCGCGAAGTTCATGTCGCCTTCCTTAACGACCATCCACCAACCCAAATATCGACTCGGCCAAGCCGCCGTCGAAACTCTTGTCCGAAGACTGGACGACAAATCTAACGAAGCTCAAGTCGTTCAACTGGAACCAGCATTGGTTGTACGCAACAGTGTGACGAATTTCTCTTAATTAAAAACAAACGTATGGTTAACAAATTTAGTGCATATAATTTATAAAGAATGGGCTAAAAATAAATAAGCATGCAAAACAGATGTTCGAATTTATTAACTCAATATTTGAAAAGTGTGATTTTTTGCGAGTAACTCGAAAGATTTCGTGTAGATAGTGCTTAAAAAGCTTATTATTAATAAAGTCTATAATTAGATTTATAAATTATTGAGATGAATGGAAAATCTTTATGTTAGTTAAGAGATATGCACAGTATTCAGTAAAGAGGCCGTGGTTTCACCGTTTCAATATTTCACTAGTATTAACGGTGTTTGTCGTGAGTGTTTATGAGCTACTTGCTAATGAAGAGTATGTATACTTGGCTGGCGTGGTGTTTACATTTGCTTCGACTTTACTGTTCGCGTCAGCATCTACGTTCAAAAAGCGCTACCTAGGACACGAGTCCTAGTTCATTTGGAATGAATGGTTGAGATAAATAGGCGCTTTCAAGCAAATATTGAACTGAATTATGATCGAGTGCATCAAGAGGGGGACAAATGTCCTCCTTTTTGTTAGGTGTCACGCCCTAATATAGGCATATTCCCAAACAAAATAATAAAGGACATCGACATGGACCTACTTGCCTTACTCGATATAAACAACACCCTGGTTAACATTCCAATTGGCGGCGGTTACGCAATGAGTTGGATCGAAGCTTTCGGTACGGTTTTTGGGTTGCTCTGCATTTGGTTTGCTAGCCAAGAAAAAACCATCAACTACTTATTCGGTTTGCTGAATGTCACTCTTTTTGCCGTTATCTTTTTCCAAATTCAGTTATACGGATTATTACTTCTTCAACTGTTTTTCTTCTGTGCGAACATTTACGGTTGGTATGCGTGGACTCGTCCAAACGCGGAAGGTGAAACGCTGGAAGTACGCTGGTTAAACAAACAGAAACTCATCGCCACTGCTTCTATTAGCGTTGTGTCTATCGCGTTGTTAACCATCTACATCGACCCTTTTTTCTTTGCATTAGCAAACATTGCTGTTGATAGCTTGAATCTCTTTGGTGCAGGTTTGGCTGATCCGGTACTTGAACCTGATGCGTTCCCGTTTTGGGATGCAACCATGACAGTACTTTCTGTTGTTGCACAAATTCTGATGACACGTAAATATGTGGAAAACTGGATCCTTTGGGTTGTGATTAACATCATCAGTGTTGGCATTTACGCGACACAGGGTGTTTATGCGATGTCCGTTCAGTATGCGATTTTGATGTTCATTGCTGCCAATGGTACGCGTGAATGGGCCCGTAGCGCCAAGCGCAATGGCGATAAAACCTTAGCTCAAGCTGCAGCATAAGGAACGAAAAATGGCTAAACAACCTCATATTGGTGTTGATGAAACACAAGTCGCTCCTCTCGTCATTGTATGTGGTGAGCCAGACCGAGCTAATCGTATTGCCGCATTACTGGATGATGCAGAAATGATCTCGGAAAATCGCGAGTACCGTGTTTTTACTGGCAAATACAAAGACCAGCCTGTTTCAGTATGCAGCACAGGCATCGGCGCCCCATCGATGATCATCGCAGTTGAAGAGCTAAAACAGTGCGGTGTCACTCATGTAGTGCGTGTTGGATCGGCCGGTGCGATGCAATCAGGCATTCAGCTTGGCGAGCTAATCATTGCCGAAGGTGCGGTAAGAGATGAAGGCGGCTCCAAAGCGTATGTGGATTCGGCTTATCCGGCGTACGCAAGCTTTTCCTTATTAAAGGAAGTTGAGCGTTACCTGTCAGTACAAGAGGCACATTATCATTTTGGTGTGGTACGTTCTCACGACAGTTTCTATACCGATGACGAAGATGCGATATGCCAATACTGGAACAAGAAGGGCGTCTTAGGTGCCGATATGGAAACCTCAGCTTTGTTTGCCGTTGGCCGATTACGTGGTCTTCATGTGGCTTCGATCTTAAATAACGTCGTTCTGTACCAACAAGATGTGAAAGAAGGGGTTAGTCAGTACGTTGATGAAGCGAAAGTAATGATGCAAGGTGAGAAGTTTGCTGCAACGACGGCGTTAGAAGCGCTGATCGCTCAGAGCTAGTCCGTACGAACTTCAGTAACTCTTATAAATCAATGAATGTAAAGCGACAGGCCACTGTCGCTTTTTTATTTGGTGTTACGGGGTACAATCCACCTGAGATAGTTATCAGTAACTTTTCTGAGAGAGCAGAGAATGAAAATCAGCCCGTATCCAACTGGCCGCTTCAAAACATACCTTGAAAAAAAGAGCGTTGCCTTTCGTGAGATGATCTATCAGTGTCAAATTAGTACGCGTTACTTTGATGCTGGGGAAGAAATTCTCCGTCAAGGTGAGCAACTTCAGCACTTATATGTTGTGCCAGTAGGTCGAGTGTCAATGAGCATATTGGCCGCGAATGGGCGACGCTTTCAATTAGGAGAGGCAAACTGCGACTACCATATCTATGGTGAAATGGAGTACTTCACTCAGACTCCTTGCCAATGGAATGTGATTGCAGATGAGCACATGCAGGTTGATGTCATCTGCATCCAAAAACTAACTGAAGCGCTACAAAAGCATCCAGAAATGATGGTGTTCTTTGCTTCAGCGTTGGCCGAAGATTATCAAGACTCTATGGATATCTATACCAATCGGTTATTGCATCCCATTACTTATAATATTGCGTATGATCTTTTCGTCCGTAATCAAACCAACACATTGCTCGGTGGCTTTGACAAAGTGAATCAAGAAGCTGAGCGATTTGGTACTTCTGGTCGTGTTTATCGACGTGCAGTTAAAGATTTGATTGAAAAGGGATTGATTGCAAAAACGGAAAACGGGTTGGAGATTATTGATGAGCTTGCACTCAAAGCATTTATCGAAGCGCATGAATGATACACCTAGATATTGCAATGAATGGTTTTTATAAGTCTTTGATATAGTTGGAGCTCGAATAAGCGTAACTAATGTAAAGTACCTTAAATTTTGTTGAATGCAGTAAAGAGTAACGTTATATTGCGAACGCGCATGATAATAGATCTCATTAAGGCTTAACAAAATGAAAAAATTCGTCGGTGCGGCTATGCTGTCGCTATTTACTGTTTCTCCTTCTTTCGCTGCTAAGGTTGTGATTGACCATTACATGGGGCAAACCGAGCTAGAACAATCACCAGAACGCGTGGTTGTGATTGGCTTTGGACCGCTAGATGCGCTGGACAACTTTGGTATCGATCCTGTTGCAGTCTCTAACTCTTCTAATCTGCCTAGCTACCTTTCAAAATACAGCAAAGATAACTACACCTCTGCGGGTAGTTTGTTTGAACCTGACTTTGAAACCATTTACATGCAAAAACCAGATTTGATATTGGTTGGTCCGCGAGCGTCTGCGAAATATGAAGAGCTGAGTGAAATTGCTCCTACGGTCGTTTTTGCTGCGAAAGAGAATCAAGGTTACTGGGAAGGTACGCAAGCACAGTGGCGCAATATTGGTAAAATCTTCAATATCGAAGAAAAAGTAGAGCAGAAAATTGAAGCGCTAGATGCTCAATTCAAAGCAATCCGTGACTACAACCAATCAAATAACAATGATGCGTTAACGATTTTAAGCATGGGTGACAACATCAGTGCGTTTGGTGCTCAATCACGATTTGGTGTGATTTATAACGATTTCGGTTTCTTGGAAACGGTTGAACACGTGAAAACGGGCACTCACGGAGATGTTATTTCTTATGAATTTATTCGTGAAGCTAACCCGAAAAATATACTCGTAGTTGACCGCAATTCGCTAAAAGGCACGCCAGATAACGATATTCGTAAGTCCATGGATAATGACTTAGTCAAAGCAACCGCGGCATATAAGAATCACAAAATCACTTATTTAGATGTGGACGCGTGGTACTTGTCGATGTCTGGTGTGACTGCAACAGAAAAAATGGTCAGTGAGATCAAGCAAACCGTTGAACTGTAATCCAAGATAGCAGAGGTTAACTTTGAAAAAGTTATTGCTAACCCTTGTGGTTTTAAGCACGGTTTCGTTGTTTGTTGGGGTGGCAAACATGACGCCCCAACAGTTATTTTCGGGTGATGAGAAAGCGTTGGAGCTTTTCTTTACCAGCCGTATACCACGTTTATTTGCCATATTACTCGCTGGTGCTGGCTTGAGTATTGCGGGTCTTGTCATGCAGCAAATCAGCCAGAACCGATTTGCTGCACCTTCTACAACCGGTACGATCGAATGCGCCATGCTGGGCTACGTACTGAGCGTGGTTTTCTTTGGAAACGACAACCACCTATGGCTTGTCTTTGGTATCTCGGTGTTCGGGACGTTAGCATTTATTTTCTTTATTCAACGCATTCAATTTAAGAGTGTGGTCTTTGTGCCACTTGTCGGAATTATTTTCGGCAATGTCATCCAATCCATGACCACGTTTATCGCTTACAAATACGATGCACTTCAAAGTCTGAATGCTTGGACAGTTGCAAACTTCGCCAACATCTTGCGTGGTGATTTTGAACTGCTGTACATCGCGGTACCAATGGCTATTCTCAGCTATCTTTTTGCCGCACGGATTTCAGCCGTGGGTATCGGAAAAGATTTCGCGGTTAACTTGGGGTTAAATTATCAGCAGGTTGTCACGATTGGCGTTCTATTGGTGTCAATCATGTCAGCAAGTGTCGTGATGATTGTGGGGCAGCTGCCATTCCTTGGTCTGATTGTGCCGAACCTCGTTAGTCACTTTTATGGTGATAACCTCAAAAAGAACATTCCGCTTACGGCCATGTATGGGGCGACTTTAGTGCTGTGTTGCGACTTGGTGAGTCGTTTGATTATCTTCCCTCATGAAATGCCAATCTCTATCGTGATCAGCATATTGGGTGGTGTGGTATTCATCGCGATGTTGTTGCGAGGTAAGCAACATGCGTGATTCAACGAAAATCCTACTGCTAGGTGGCATTGCGGTACTTTTTGCATGTTTGTTTATTGGTATTGGGCTAACGGCTGACAACTACCAGTATTTTTTATCTCGTAGAGTTCCTAAAGTATTGGCGATAGTGCTAGCGGGTGTGGCTATTGCTCAGTCTTCACTTGTATTTCAAACCATTACGCACAACCGAATTTTAACGCCAAGTATCATGGGGTTTGATGCGCTGTATGTGTTGACGCAAATTTTGATCGTGCTGATTTTTGGTGGTTTGAGTACTTTAGTTCTTAACTTGTACGTCAATTTCACGATTGCCGTAATTGTAATGGTGTCGTTTTCGTTATTGTTGTTTGGTTTTTACTTTTCTAAAGGAAGCAAGAACTTGATTACGTTGCTATTGGTCGGCTTGATCTTTGGTCAGCTATTTTCCAATGCGGCGTCATTTTTCTCTTTGCTGATGGACCCAAATACGTTTGCAATCGTTCAATCGAAACTTTACGCCAGCTTTAATAATGTCAAAGTGAATTTGGTTTACTTTAGTGCACCAGCTTTGATGTTTGCATGTTGGTTGCTATTTAGTATGCATCGCACTTTAGATGTGTTTTGGCTCGACCAAGACAATGCGAAAAGTTTGGGCGTCGACGTACCTAAGGTGACGCGAAATGTATTCATTATCTCGGCGGTTCTGATTGCTATTTCTACGGCTCTAGTGGGACCAATTATGTTCTTTGGTTTGCTGGTGACCAACTTAAGCCGAGAAATGTTCCGAAGTTACCAACACAAAACGCTATTGGTTGGTTGTTCGTTTCTCTCCATCAGCTCGTTACTGGCTGGGCAATGGATTATCGAGAACGTGTTCAGTTTTGAGACGACGTTGAGTGTCGTTATTAACTTTATTGGTGGTGCGTATTTCTTATACCTACTACTGAAAAACAAAGTTGTATAAATATGATAGTGATAGACAAATTAACGAAGGCCTTCGGTTCAAATAAAGTGGTTGATGAGGCCAATACTCAGTTTGAAAAGGGCAAAGTGACGTCCATTATTGGCCCGAATGGCGCGGGAAAGAGCACGCTGTTATCTATGGCTTCGCGCTTAACGGAGCGGGATGGTGGTAGTGTTATCATTGATTGTAAGGAAATTGCGGAATGGGACACTAAAGAGTTAGCGAAAAAGCTGGCGGTACTTCGTCAAGCCAACTCTATTACCATGCGATTTACCGTGAAGGAGTTGGTCTCTTTTGGCCGTTTCCCATACTCCAAAGGAAATCTGACCAAAGAAGATCATGCGGTGATTGAACAAGCGATCGACTATCTAGATTTACAAGGTATACAAGACAAATATTTGGATGAATTAAGTGGTGGTCAGCGACAGCTTGCGTTTATTGCCATGGTGATTGCACAAGATACAGACTACGTTTTTCTTGATGAACCACTTAACAATCTAGATATCAAACACTCTCTTCAGATCATGAAAGTCGTGCAGCGGTTAGCTCATGACATGAACAAAGCCATGGTGGTGGTAATTCATGATATTAATTTCGCAGCGTGCTACTCGGATGTCATATTGGCGCTTAAGCAAGGCAAAGTTGTGGCAAGTGGTGCGGTGGAAGAGGTGATTCAGGCGTCTACGCTAGAGGATATCTACGAAACGCCGTTTAATATTATCGAATTAAACGGCAAGCGCATGTGTACTTACCACTAATCCAACCTCAGGGCTTAATGAAAGCGATTCCTCAATGAGGATAGATAGGCGAGTTTACTTGGTGAGCTCGTCTATGATTGGGCATCGGCTTTCAGCGTCTCCCGGACAAGAAGAAACCCAACCCTCAAGTTGCGTTTTGATCTCCATGAGGTGCGCGATTTTTTCTTCAACCTCTCTCAGCTTATCCATGGTTCTTGCTTTTACTTCGCTGCTTTTTCGGTTGGGATTATGGGCAAGTTGCACAAACTCTTTGCATTCTTGCAATGAAAAGCCTGCGTTTTTTGCGCGTGATACTAAGTTAAGCTCTTGAATATGATTATCTGAATATTCGCGATAGCCAGAGTCACTGCGCGCTGGTGGAGATATGATCCCTTTGTCTTCATACAATCGAATCGACTTAGATGAAAGCCCAGTAAGCTTTGCGACAGCACCAATATTCATGTTTAACCTCCATAACGTTTAAGGCGAGTATATACCGATGTTGTGGATAAGACACTCCTAAATAACAGTCAGTTACCTGGGGCCTCTTTACTCTTTTATCACTTCATGCGGTGGTACACCAAATGCCTTTTTGAAAGCGCAGGTGAAGTTGGAAGGGTGGTGGTATCCGGCTTCATAAGCAGCTTCTGTGATCGTCACTAGGCCACGTTCCAAGTGTTGCCTCGCAATCTCAAGGCGACGAAAGCGAATATAACCATTTACGGTCATATTGAGTGATTGTTTAAATCGGCGCTGCAGGTTTGAAACGCTCATTGAAAACACGCTTGCCAACTTTTCTAAGCCTAGTTCTTGCTCAAGGTGAGTTTCTATATAGCTAACAATATCCTCTATTCGACCATCTGTGTGCCGTTCAAGGTTATTTTTATCAGCACAGAAGTGCTTGGGGATTTGTTCAGTCGCTTGATGCAAAATTTGATAGATCAAGCTTTCAACTTCCAACTTATCTTGGAATTCTTGTGGTGTTTCTCGGCTTGTCAGCGTTTCAGCTAGTTCGCATAACGCCTGGTTAAGCTCTAGAGGATGAAACGCCTGATGAGAGTTAAAAAAGGACCGATGACGACAGGTTTGGTCAAGGCGAGCCTCTAGCCACTGGGGCTTAACCAATATGTTGATCTTATTAATGAGGTTATCTTTGAGCAGTGAACGACGAAAGTTTGCAGGTTTGAGTAGGTTCACCACGACACCTTTAGGGCCGTCGCTTGCGTCTAAATCAAATTGCAAATCGTCGTAGCCAAATGAGAGCTTACCTTCTAAAAGAATAGTGACCAACAGTGAGGCGTGGGCAGTAGAAACAATATGTGAATCAACAAGCTCTAGGCAACGTCCTCCATGAACAAAGATTTGATCATTGTACTGATATGATAGGAATTTGCCTTCTGCCAGTTGAGTTTGACAAGGTTGACCTTGAGTGACGATCCACTGCTTTTCTGTGGCTTCCAGTTTTTGGGTTAAAGCGATCTTGGCAATTCTAGTTCGTTTTGGTGTGACTTCCTGCATTTGACACTTCCTCATAACACTTGTGCGATTTCGCATAATCAAATCGCCTTTGTATTTATAAAACTCATGCTTATTATACCTGAGAATTATTATCATTAATATTTAGGAATGAAGTTATGGAAAGCCCTGCTTGTTCATCTATCAAGCTTTCAAGCCTTTGCCTTGCAGTGGGAATGGCGCTATCAAACCCTGTTTTAGCTCAAGATACCGAGTCACATTTTGAAGAAGTCGTTGTATGGGGAACAAAAGTTTCTAGCAATACTGAGTCGATGTTTGCGGACGACATGTCACTGAAGCAAGCGGATCATATGTCTGATTTACTGCGCGATATTCCCGGTGTGGATGTTGGTGGAACACACTCTGTGAATCAACGTATTACCATTCGTGGTTTGAGCGAAACCGATTTGGACATTCGTCTTGATGGTGCTTCTCAGCATGCGAGCATGTTCCATCACATTGGTAACTTGACGCTAAACCCTGACATTCTCAAATCTGCCGATATCCAGGTGGGTAATAATTCTGTGACTCAAAATGGCTTAGGCGGCTCGGTTTATTTTGAAACGAAAGACGCTCGCGATTTACTTCGTTACGATGAAACGTTTGGCGCTCGTGTTTATGGCGGTTATGCATCCAACGACAACCTACAAGGCTCGTTGACACTGTACGGGCTTTTGTCCGAAAACATTGATGCGATGGTTTATGGCCATTACGTTGCGCGCGATGACTTTGAAGATGGTGACGGCAACAAAACCTATGGCGCTGCGGGTGATGTTTACAACATTCTGGCTAAGTTGGGGTATGAACTAAACGACATCCATCGTTTTGAGCTCTCTTATGACATGTACCGAGACAGTGGTGATTACAGTCCGCGTCCTGATATGTCGGGGAGTGCGAACAATGGCTTATCGAGCACGTTACTTATTCCTACGGATTATGACCGAGATACCGTTACCTTGAGTTACGAGCTGCGAGGCGAACAACATCAAGGTAACGTCACACTTTATAATACCGAGACGGAAATTAAACGGGATGAGAGCGTTATGGCTCCTCGCTGGCCTTCGAACCGTTTATCGAAGAACACCGCTAAAAACCAAAACTTTGGTTTGAATGGTAAGTTCCAGTCGGATGTTATGTTAGGTGAGTTTGATAATCGAATCACCTATGGTTTCGACTACATGGATAAGACATCTTCAAGTTACTACGGTAGCCGTAAGTTCATGGATGAATCGGCCATTTCAACCGCACTGTTTGTAGAAGACCAGTTCTTCTTCTCTGATGCTTTCTTTGTTACCGCAGGTATGCGTTTTGATGATTACAAACGTGAAGCTGAAACGGGGACGAGTAACTATGATGATGTGACCTGGGCCCTAGCGGCAGAATGGGCAGTCACTCAGGATTGGACGCTGTTTGCGAGCGCACGCTCTCTATTCAAAGGCCCTGAGCTGATGGAAACCTTTATTGCTTACCAAGACGTTGCATTTTTAGAGGATGGACTAAAGCCAGAAACGGGGTTGAACACACAGGGTGGTGTCCGTTTTGATAAAACCTTTGATAAGCATTTCTTTGGAGCGAATATTACGGCATTCCAAACGGAAATTGATGATTACATTGCAGACCAGTACCAAAACGCGACTCAAACTTACCTGATTTACAACTTAGGTGATGTCGAGATTAAAGGCTTTGAGGCAAGTGCTTCTTATGGCTACGACAAGTTTAACAGCAAACTTTCTTACTCTAAGTTGGACACCAAAAACAAGAATACCGGTGGCCCTGTTGCTGGGGGTAATGGGCGTAGCATTGATATGGGTGATAGTATTGCTCTAACTTTGGATTACCAGTCAGACGCTTTAGAAACGATCTTCGGGTGGAACTCAATGTTTGTTCTAGAGGAAGACAACGTCTTTGATGGTCAGCCAAAGAAAGCAAGTTATGATGTACATAATCTATATGCTCAATGGGTGCCGTCTAATATTGATGGACTGTCGGTGACCTTTGGTATTGATAATGTATTTGACGAGTTATACAGCTCTCATGCGTCTCGTTCGGGTACGGCACGTGGCTTCACGCTTGATGACTACGAGCCGGGTCGCAACTTCAAACTTTCTGCTGCTTATCAATTCTAATAGGGCTCCCGAGAGGGGGCGCTTCAAAACACGAGTAAATTCATGATTAAAGAAAGCACCCGAATAGATAGCGAACACGCTGACAAATACTTAGTGACACTTTGTCGGCATTTTGGACGAAAGGTTCCTGCTACTTGGAATGAAAACAGCGGTTTGGTGACATTTCCGACGGGAAAAGCGGAGTTTGCTCTTGGTGAGTCTAGCTTGACCATTATTTGTGAGGCGGATTCCGAAGAGAAACTGGGCAAAGTGAAGGCGATCATCTCATCGCATGTAGACATGTTCTCTCGTAGAGAAACATTAGCACTTAACTGGGTTCGCTAGAGCTATTGATGAATGTGCAGAAAATGAGAGCGCATTAAAAGCAAAAAGCCCGCGATCTTATCATTCGCGGGCTTTTATTGTTCGAATGCTATTGCTTTTTAGGCTCTAGATTCTAGGCTTTTTTTTTCCTGTTGCATTTTTGCTAGGAAGTAGATATTAACGCAAGCAATAAAGCCGTTAGTTAATACTACAGGCCAAGAATCAATCATTAGTCCGTAAGCAGTAAATAGCGCACAACCAATAAAGTTAAGGATACGAAGCTTAACAATATCTTTCATAGTTAGCGAAATAGCGACCATGATTGAAGCTGCATAACCTAAAATCTCAACCATATTCATGTCCATTTTTTGACCCTCTTAAAATCTGCCGAATTTTGTCGGTACCAATTCTTCTCATCTTGAGATTAATGAGGAAGCTCCATGCCTCGAATGGTCTTTTTTTGTTGTATGGACGCACTATATCAATGGAAAAACCGTGATAAAAGCCTCAAATCAAGGTTAAGAGAAGGTTAGCGATTACGCAAACGTTTAGGTCGGGAATTACTGATAATTTTACTTATTGTGTTGATTGATAATAACGATGGTATTAATAGCTCTCACATCATTGAAAGTGGGGGAATATTTACATATGATTGAAAATGATAATTATTTTCAAGTGTGATGTTTATGTATTTTCTTATTAGCTTGCTCGTATTTTTTTTACTGTATATCAGGACAAAGCCGAATTCGTGGTGCTCGGTAATTCATATTGTGAGCCACATTTTCATGGTTATATTTTGTCCAACGATTTATGTCATTCAATATTTAATCGTCACGTTTTTCTCGTCACCAATATTGATTAAGCTGTCATCACGCTCCGGTGTATACAACATTCTCATTGCTTTTCTTCCATTATTGATCGCAACCGGCAGTCTGGCGTTTAGCTGAATGATTTCATCTCTCTTCTTTTCTTAAAACAACTACACTTAATCAGAATAAGGTATCAATTTCATATAATTATTCGATATCTACGCGTCAGCACATGTGTCACATTTCTGTGACTACGAGTAAGTTTTACTTATGTTGCTCGGTAGTAGGGTATTTATCGATTGTTTAATGATTCAATACTTAGTTTAATCGTATAAAGGTGTGCAGTATGCCGCACTAAATTAATAAGAAATTATCTAAAAAGGTTAATGGGAAACGTAAGCCATTAGTGGAGGTCAGATGAGTATGCACACGGTACCGCAGAGCGCGATTGTAAATGCTGTCAAAGGTGACGTTTTGGTTTTGGGCCTGGATGGAAACGTTAAGGTCATAAAAGCGGGGGATGAGTTAAGACCTGGCGAGATTGTTATCACAGAAAATAATGCTTCTCTCGACGTACAGATAAATAATGAGCTTTATCTGGTCGATGCAAATTGTCTTGCTTGTCTTCCTGTGCCTTCTTCTGAACCGTTAGAACCAGTATTGGTACAATCTCCAGTTAATGGCTTGGTGACTTTTGACCCAACGGCTATTGGAAGTGCTGACTTCGACGCCAACGATATTGCCGCTATCCAGCAAGCTATTTTAGACGGAGCTGACCCTACCGCTATCTTAGAAGCAACAGCTGCTGGCGCAGGTGCTGAAGGCTCGGCTAATGCTGGCTACGTGACGGTTGAATATAATAATCCGGAAGTACTTGCCTCCACCTTTTTTGAGACGTCAGCGACTCGTAGCGGTGTAGAAGAACGCGATGAAGCTGATGATTTAGATGTCACTATTTTTGCCGATGGCGGACAATCATTGCAATCTAGCGTAACAGAAGGCTCAATTTCTCTATCAAGCTATCCGAAAACCATTTCTTCTAGTGTGCTGGTTGAAGCAGGGGATCTCGCACTTGATACCGCTTCATTTGTACCTGAAACGTCCTCATTAGAGTCTCTGTTAACCGAGCTAAATAGTGATATTACCTCTGCTGGTCAGCCAGTGGCGTTCGTTTATGACGAAGCGCAAAATGCCATTATCGGCACTCAAGAAGGTAACGAAGTGCTTCGTATAGAGATCGAAGCGACATCTTTAGGCCGTAATTTAGAGTTAGAGGTCGTTACCACGATTAGCCAGGGTATCGACCATGTCGCGTCTGTTGCTGATGGCCAAGTATCGATCGTCGGTGATCAAATCAATATTGCTTTTGATATTACAGGCGCAGATATTGGTGGTAACAGTATTCAAGCCCCTATTGATTTTACGACAACCGTTATTGATGGCGATGATCCTTCGCCGCAAAACGTTACTTTTGAAAACGTTGAATCTTCTTCTACACCAATTACTGGCACCTTTGTTGATATTGGTAGTGATCAATTGGCAACGGTCACGTTTAATCAAGAAGGGCTTAGTCAGTTCGATGGCCTACTGAGTGATAATCAGGCAACAGAGGCGGTACTCTCTGAAGACGGCAGTACTATCACCTTGTCCATTGCGGGCTCTAATGAAACCGTTTTAACTATCAGTCTTAACACTGATGGTACCTACCAATTTGAGCAATTTAAGCCGTTAGAACAAACAAACGGTGAAGATACGATTGAGCTCTCTTTGCCAACCACAATCGTCGATTTCGACCAAGATACGGCAAGCAACACCTTTACGTTAAACATCCTTGATGGCGATAATCCAGTGATTGAAACCGTGACGGGATTGTCTTTAGACGAAGCGGGTGTTGACCAAGGTTCACAGGAAGGCGCGGTAGTAACAAGTGGCTCTGGGTCGATTACGACAGCGGTCGGTAGTGACATCATTGACCATTATGAGTTGGAACCTACAGAGTTTAATGTTGGTGGAGAACTCCAATCTCAAGGGCAGGTTGTTCAACTAGAATTAGCGTCCGAGAGTAACGGCGTGCGTACTTACGAGGGTTTCATCGAGCTGGATGGCGTGCGTATCACAGTATTTGATGTGGCGATTGATGCCCCTGTATTGGGCGAATACCAATTCAACTTGTATGAACAACTCGACCATACGGGTGCTAACGATGGCTCGCTTACTTTCTCACTGCCAGTTTACGCGGTAGATGCGGATGGTGACCGCTCCTCGATTACCGACGGTTCGAACACACCAGAAGCAGCGCAAATTGTCATTCAAGTTCAAGATGACGTTCCTTCGATTGATGGCGTTGATGCGCTAGCCGTCGATGAAGACGATTTATCAAGTATCGGCTCTGATCAAAGCGACTCTGTGCTCGCGCAAGGTAGTTTCACGACGACTCAGGGCTCAGACCGTGTTGTAAGTTATCAATTAGAGAGCGGCACTGATCCACTCAATGGGTTGGAATCACAGGGTCGATCTATCTCTCTGACGGAAACTGTCAACTCCGATGGTAGCTTTACCTATTCTGCAACGGCAGAAGGGGACGCTATCTTCACCTTACAAGTGAACTCTGACGGTTCTTATTCATTTACTCTTGAAGGTCCAATCGATCATGCTGTGGGTAGCGATAGCTTAACTCTAGACTTCACTATTGTCGCAACGGACTTTGACGGTGACACCAGTTCACTTGTTCTACCGGTAACCATTACAGATGATGTGCCAACCATTAACGACGTTGTTGCTCTTACCGTCGATGAAGATGACTTAAGTTCGGTAGGCTCTGACCAATCACAGCCAACGTTGGTTGAAGGTCAGTTCACGACGACTCAGGGTTCTGATGGCGTCGTACAGTATCAGTTGGATGTAAATGCAGATCCTTTAAATGGTCTACAATCTCAAGGGCAAACCGTCTCCATCGCCGAAACGCAAAATGCAGACGGCAGCTACACCTACAGCGCAACGGCAAATGGCAGCGCAGTCTTCACATTAATTTTGAATACCGACGGCTCGTACAGTTTTGAGCTGCAAGGTCCAATCGACCATGCGGCAGATCGCGACAGCTTAACCCTTGATTTTAGCGTTATTGCGACAGACTTCGATGGTGATACAAGCCAAATCGTGTTGCCAGTCACCATCGTGGATGATAAACCGACTATTACCGATGTTGATGCGATTACCGTTGATGAAGATGACTTAGCAACAATTGGCTCAGACCAGACTGAACCGATTTCAATTGATGGCAACTTCACCACCACACAAGGCTCTGATCGAGTGATGAGCTATCAGCTTGATGCTTCTGCAACACCAGTTGACGGCCTTACATCGCAAGGCGTGGCAGTCACGCTGACTGAAACCGCAAACGGTGATGGCAGCTTTACTTATAAAGCAACAGCGGGTACTGAAGCGGTCTTTACGCTAACAGTGAATACTGATGGTAGCTATAACTTTACGCTAGAAGGGCCAATTGATCATGCTGTCGATAGCGACGAGTTGACGCTCAACTTCCCAATCATCGCGACCGACTTTGATGGTGATACCACAAACGCCACGATCCCTGTGACGATCGTGGACGATAAGCCAGTTATCACTGACGTAGATGTCATTACGGTTGATGAAGATGATCTAGCATCAATCGGTTCAGACCAAAGCAATCCAATTTCTATTGATGGCAGCTTCACCACCACGCAAGGCTCAGACCGTGTGGTGAGCTACCAACTCGATGCTTCATCAACACCAGTTGACGGTTTAACGTCGCAAGGTGTAGTGGTCACGCTAACTGAAACTGCAAATGGTGATGGCAGCTTTACTTACGAGGCGACAGCGGGTACTGAATCGGTCTTTACGCTGACAGTGAACACTGATGGTTCTTACAACTTCACGTTAGAAGGTCCAATTGATCACGCGGTTGATAGTGATGAGTTGACACTGAACTTCCCAGTTATAGCCACCGACTTTGATGGCGACACCGTCACTGAATCCATTCCAGTCACGATTGTTGATGATGTACCGACTATTACAGCGGTTGATGCGTTGAGTGTCGATGAAGATGACCTTAGCGGTGTGGGTTCCGACCCAGGCGGCGATCTGTTTGTTGAAGGCGCGTTTACAACTACTCAAGGCTCTGACCGAGTGGTGAGCTATCAACTGGATTCAACCGCTGATCCTGTTGCGGGGCTGACATCTCAAGGTGAGGCGATTACCTTGGTGGAAACCGCTAATGGTGACGGCAGCTTTACCTATGTGGCGACCGCTGACGGCAATCCTGTTTTCACGTTAAACGTCGCAATAGATGGTACGTACGATTTTACGCTTCAAGGACCAATCGACCATGCGGCCAACAGCGACAGCCTAACCATTGATTTCCCGATTATTGCCACCGATTTTGATGGTGATACGGCCACGGCAACTATTCCAGTCACGATCACGGATGATGCACCAGTCATCGATAACGTCGTGCCGCTGGCTGTGGATGAAGATGATCTCTCAGGTATTGGCTCAGACCAAAGTGACGCTGTTTATGTAGAAGGTGCGTTCACGACCACTCAAGGCTCAGACCGTGTGGTGAGCTACCAACTTGATTCAACGGCTGATCCTGTTGCAGGTTTAACCTCTCAAGGTGAGCCTGTTACTCTGGTAGAGACTGCGAATGCCGATGGCAGCTTTACTTACGTTGCTACCGCGGATGGTAACCCTGTATTCACCATGAATGTGAATGCAGACGGTACATACAACTTCCGTCTGGAAGGGCCGGTCGACCATGCGTTAAACAGCGATGAATTAGTTCTGAACTTCCCAATCATTGCGACGGATTTTGATGGTGATACGACTACTGCGACCATTCCTGTAACCATTACTGATGACGTTCCAAGCATCGACAACGTTGTTCCACTGACAGTAGACGAAGATGATCTCGCCTCAATTGGCTCAGACCAAAACGATGATGCGTTTATGTCGGGTTCTTTCAGCACAACTGAAGGTTCGGACAGTGTTGTTAAATACCAGCTTGATGCAACAGCAGATCCAGTAGCAGGGTTGACCTCTCATGGTGAATCTGTCGTGCTTGCTGAGACGGCAAACGGTGATGGTAGCTTTACTTACACTGCTACAGCGGATGGCAATGCCGTATTTGAATTAGTGCTGAAGCCAGATGGCAGCTACACCTTTACTCTGCTAGGTCCACTAGACCATGCGATGAATAGCGACAGCCTACAAATCGATTTCCCGATTATCGCAACAGACTTTGATGGCGACACTTCAACTAAAATACTGCCTGTCACTATTGTTGATGATCAGCCAAGCATCACTAATGTTGATGCGATCAGCGTGGATGAAGATGACTTGGCTACGATTGGCTCTGATCAAAACGAGTCCGTGTCGATTGATGGTCACTTTGTCACGATGGGTTCAGATCATGTTGTGAGTTATCAGTTAGACGCGTCCTCTAACCCTATTAATGGCTTAACCTCACACGGGGTAGTGGTGACAATGACGGAAAGCGCGAATGCGGATGGCAGTTTCACCTATACCGCTACCGCAGGATCAGAAGCCGTATTTACCTTGACGGTGAACAGCGACGGCAGTTACAACTTCACGCTTGAAGGTCCAATTGACCATGCAACAGGTAGTGATGAGCTGACGCTGAACTTCCCAATCATCGCAACGGATTTTGATGGTGATACCACCACAGAAACGATCCCAGTCACCATCGTGGACGATAAGCCAACCATTACCGATGTTGATGCGATTACCGTTGATGAGGATGATTTAGGTACGATTGGCTCAGACCAAACTGACCCAATTTCAATCGATGGCAACTTCACCACCACACAAGGCTCGGACCGAGTGGTGAGCTATCAGCTCGATGCTTCTGCAACACCACTAGCTGGACTCACATCACAAGGCGTGGCAGTCACACTGACGGAAACCGGAAACGGCGATGGTAGCTTTACTTACGAAGCGACAGCGGGGGCTGAAGCGGTCTTTACGCTGACAGTGAATACCGATGGCTCTTATAACTTCACGCTTGAAGGTCCAATCGACCATGCTGTTGATAGCGATGAGTTAACGCTCAACTTCCCAATCATCGCGACCGACTTTGATGGCGATACCTCTGCTGAGACAATTCCTGTCAAGATCGTTGATGACAAGCCGACACTTGGTGGCATCGAAGCCACAAGTGTGCAAACGGTTGATGAGGACGATATCCCAACAATCGGATCCGATGGTACGCAGTCGAACAGCATTGCAGGTAACTTCATCGCGACTGATGGCTCTGATGGCATTGTGGAGTATGGCGTTTCTGACCTAACGACGCCAGTACAAGGCCTGACCTCTGGTGGTCAATCTCTGGTTATGGTTGAAGTATCAAACGCGGGTGGCGTTTCTGTTTACGAAGCTCGTATTGATGGCACGACGACACCAGTATTCCGTGTGACCCTCGATGCCTCTGATGATAGCTACACGTTCGATTTGCTTGCTCCTCTCGATCATCCAAATGCTGATGGCCAAAATGAACTAATCATCAATTTGCCGATAAACGCGACTGATTTTGATGGAGACGTGTCGAACAACATCACCTTACCAATTACGGTTGTGGATGATGTTCCGACCATTGATGGTTTACTAGCAGGCAGTGAACAGACTGTTGATGAAGATGATCTACCAGCAGGTACGGATGCTGCAAGTGCAGAAGGTACTGTTATTTCGGGTACTTTTGATATCACCGAAGGTGCTGACCAAGTTGCTTCTATTCAGCTAAGTGACCTGACCACGCCTGTTGCGTCGCTGACTTCAGATGGTGACGCTATCACCTTAGTTCTGTCTTCTAGCGCAAACGGCGTGAACGTATACCAAGGTGTCGCTGGCAATCCTGCTGAAGTGGTGTTCGAACTGACGTTGGATGCAACGAACAACACCTACGAGTTCGATTTACAGAAGCCGCTTGATCATCCAGATGGTAATCAGCAAAACGAGATTGTTATTAACCTCCCTGTGACGGCGACAGATAATGATGGTGATACTTCACCAGCCTTCACATTGCCAATTACCGTTGTGGACGATGTTCCAGTTGTTACCAATATTGAAAGTCTACGTGTCGACGAAGATGACTTACCTCTTGGTTCTGATGGAACGAAAGAGCCATTAACGGTATCAGGTGAGTTCGAAGTCACTAGCGCAGATGGTATTGATGCTTTCGAATTGGATCTAAGCTCAAATCCTATCCCGAATCTGAAATCGGGTGGAGAAGAGGTAACACTTTCTCAAGACGTTGGCGCTTCAACTGCTGACGCACTTGTTTACGTGGGACAAACTCCGGGTGGAGTGACGGTCTTCACGTTGACACTTCATCAAGATGGTAAATACGACTTTGAGTTATCTGGTCAGTTAGATCACGCGGTTAACTCTGATGAGATTTTGTTGAATCTACCTGTGAAGATCACGGATGGCGACAACGATACCATCACTGCGACCTTGCCAGTGACGATCGTAGATGACAAACCAACCATTGATGCTATTAGCTCTGGTAGTACCTTGTCTGTGGATGAGGATGATATTCCAAGCCAAGGTTCGGACGACACGCCAGAATCCAATATCATTGGTGGCAACTTTGACGTTACTGATGGTGCCGATTCTATCGTTAGCTTCCAGTTGGATAGTTTAACATCGCCTGTTTCTGGCCTTACCTCAGGTGGTCAACCGCTTGAGTTGGTTGAGTTTTCAAATTCAAACGGTGTGATTGAGTACCGAGCTTATGTACAAGGTACGACGGACACCGTCTTTAAACTGACGCTAAATGGTTCAGCCGACAGTTATGAATTTGAACTGTTGGGTGCACTTGATCATCCTGCGGGTAACGATGAAAACTTGTTAGTCATTAACTTCCCAGTCAACGCGACTGATTTTGATGGCGATGTTTCAAATAATATCACCTTGCCGATCACAGTGGTGGACGATGTTCCTGCGATTGTGAAAGTGACAGACACTAGCCAACAAACAGTCGATGAAGATGATCTTGCTGGTGGCTCAGACACGACAAGTAGCGATTCAACGGTATTAACTGGTGGATTTGAAGTCGTTGATGGTGCGGATGAGATTGTCAGTTACCAAGTTTCTGACCTCAATGCCGTTGTGTCTGGCTTAACTTCGAACGGCAACAGCATCGAGTTGAATGTGGTGAGCTCGGTTGGTGGTGTAACCAGTTACGAAGCGGTCATTACTGGCACATCAACTAAGATCTTCACGTTGTCTCTTGATGCGAATAACGACAGTTACCAATTTGAACTATTGGGACCAATCGACCATGACGCTGTTCAAGGTGAAAACAACCTTGTCATTGATATCCCAATTACAGTGACAGATTTTGATGGTGATACGTCATCATCACTGAACCTTCCAATCACCATTGTTGATGACATTCCTGAAATTACATCAGCAGATGCTTTGGCTGTTGACGAGGATGATCTCGCTAATGGCTCTCAGGCAACCAACAAAGACAGCCTAGAAGCAACAGGCAATTTCGATACGGTAGAAGGGGCAGATACAGTTGTCTCTTACCAGTTGGATCTTACTTCTAACCCGATCCCAGGAGTCACTTCAGGTGGTCTCGCGGTAACGTTAGTTCAAACCGCGGTAAGCAACAACAACTTTACTTATCAAGGTCAAACACCTGATGGTAACTCAGTGTTCACGCTAGTTTTGAACGCTGACGGCTCTTACAAGTTTACGCTTGAGGGTGCGCTAGACCACTCAACCCAAGGCGAAGATACACTCATACTCGATCTTCCAGTCTTCGCGACCGATGTCGATGGCGATACAGCCGATATTAACTTACCAGTGACGATTACCGATGATGTTCCGACTCTACACGATGCGTCTATTTCACGCATTGAGGGACAAGGAAACCGCACGGTTCGCTTATTCCGAGACCCTGTAGAAGGTGATGATGATCTTGGTGCCGACGGCGCACAAGTGACGTCATTCTCGGCTGATGATTCGGGTATTTACTTCAAGCAAAACGGTGTTGACTCGGACTCTGTTGATTTAAACGGCAGCAACCAAGTTGTGTTCGTTCACAAGGTTCTTGACGGAGTGGATACCGAAATCGGTCGTTTGATTGTACGAACTGACGGCCGCGTGTCTTTCCGTCCGAATGACGATCTTGACCACACAGAAACAGATTCGATTGATTTCACCATCAACGTTGTTGCAACCGATGGTGATGGCGACATTGCTGATGCCGATGTGGATATCTCGATAAGAGACCGTAATGCGCAAATTGACACGTCTACCGTTACTGCGTTCGAGGACCAAGGGCGTGATGGTGTCGTTGTGGGCGTTGACTCTGCAAATACTCAGGACAACTTGTCGACGCTGGATGTGACGCCGGCGAAAGTCGACTTGGTTATCAATTTACATGATATCGACCGTAACGAGAGCTTAGGTGACATCACTATTCGAGATGCTGATACTCACAACGGTACGTTCTACTACCGAGACGGTAGTGGCAACTACATTGAATTAACATCTGTGGGCAATACGGTTGTTCTCGACGCATCAAATGTCGAGCAGTCATTCAATGGTGAGTTTGTCTCGTTAGATAACTTGTACTTCGTACCAGATCGTCATACATCAACCGATGCTTCTGGTATCGATCCTCGTATCCGTGTGGAAATTCTTAACAATGGTACGCCAGATCATACGATTAATGGTCGTTTAGACATTGAAGTTGCTGCCGTTGCAGATATTGCGACTTGGACGACGAGCAGCGAGTTTAACTATTCTGTCGATGAAGACGGAAACAACGTCGCACTTAACATCACGGCTGAAACTCAAGATACTAGTAACCCTGAAGGAATTGTGTACGAACTCGTCTTTACACAAGGGGAAGATAACGCAGAGTTAGTCTATTCAGATGGTAGTGCGATACTAAAATCTGGTGGTGTTTATCTCGTAGATGCCAGCCGAATTGGTGACGTTCAAATTGATCCAATCGATAATTTCTCGGGCGAAATCAAGATTGATGTAACCGCGATTACAACAGAAAACAATAATCCGTTATCAGGGAAGGAAACGGCACGTTCAGAGACAGAAACTATCATCATTGATGTTAACCCAATCGCGGACCCAGGTAGTTTTACGGTCAACCGAATCAATGTCTTTGAGGATAACGCTCGAACTCAAGACACCGTCAATCCTGTCACGGATCATGATCCACTTCAGTTAAGTGAAGTGATTACCATGAAGCCGTCTGCGGATTTAGATGGTTCTGAAGCACTGTTTGTGCGTATTTCTGACTTCTCAATTGATGGCGTTAAGTTAGTGTGGCTTGATTCAGCAAACCCAAGCCAAATCGTGGAAGTGACCGATTCAAGCGGCAATGTACTCTATTACGAAGTGCCAGAATCTGAGTTAGCCAACGTCGAAGTGCTTCCTCCGTTGCACAGCAATGATGACTTTACTTTCAACGTTGAAGGTATCGTCAAAGACACGGCATCGTTATCTAATGGAGTTGCCGAAGATATTTTGTCACTAGGCAGCAAAACAGTGATCGTCGGTGTGAAAGGCGTAGCTGACATACCATTTATTGAGCTGAATGATAAATCAGGGATCTGGCATGAGTTTAATGACGGCAATGTAAGAGGTATTGAGACTAATATCGATGAGAATGGTCAAGTAGAGTTGGGCTTTAGTGTCATCTCTGGCGAGTTACCAGATAACCCGAATGATCACTCAGAGTCGGTTACGGTTCTGTTGTCCAATATTCCGGCAGGTGTTGAGGTATTTGATAGCGATGGTGCATCCGTCGATCTAACCTTTGTAGGTTATGACGCGCAAAATCAGCCAATCTATGAAGCCAATATCACCACGGCGAATATTAATTCTGGAATTGTTATTAAACCGGAAGCGTCATCGACGGAGAACATTCATATTACAGCGACGACGATCGTCACAGAGAATGATGGTCACAGTCGAACCTCATCGAGTGAGATCCGAATTATTGTCGCTCCTGTCATTGATGCGCAAGATAACTACACGGTTCAATCAGAAGGTGATGAAGATACACGCTTTAATATTGATTGGAAGCCAACGTTGGCTCAAAGCCCTGATACAGACGAGTTCTTTAGTGATGTGACGATTTCTGGATTTCCTCCAGGCAGCACAGTTTATGTCGATGGCGTAGCACAAACATTGGTTTCTGGAACATTAACACTTTCGCCACTAGCGAACGAGTCGGAGCAAGACTTCTCTGCTCGAATCTCTCAAAGTGGTTATGTCCAGGTGCAATTAGAGCAAGACTCCAGTACTGACTTTGATTTGAATACTACGGTGACGGTGAAAGAGATAGACCACGAATATGTCGATGCTTCTAATCCAGGACAGGGAATTGCAGAAAAAAACATCAATGGCATGGTGCATGTCCAAGTCAATCCAATCGTTGAGCCAGAAAATACAACAGGATCGTTAGACGCCCAGACACGTTTGCTTGTTACTGAAAGCACTGGCGTTGTCACTGACATCGTGAAGTCAGACGGTCAAGGGAACATTGATTTTACGATCAATACTTCAACGGGTGGGGAGTCTGGTGCGAATATCATCAAATACCAAGAGTTTGACGCCTCTTCAGATGAAGTGGTGACTCAGCTTGTTGTTCAGTTCCACAATGTCGACCCTGAGATTCTCAATCAATTGGTCATTGTTGGTGCATTGAACGAAGGCGGCGGTCGATGGACAGTCATTGACGAAGAAAACTTCTCGATTAAAGCACCTTCAGGTCTTGATTTAACGCCAAACAACGACAGCGATGATGGTGACAACGGCGGTCTATCTCAAATTGGGTTAACCATCTATGCCGAGGTCAACGATTTAGGTGAAGATGCCGTTGAAAAAGACGCAACAGTAGTAAGAGAAACTGACGTGACACTTGAGTTTCCGACGGTTCTCACGTCGCAAACAAGTGTTGCAGCTGAAATTCAGGTGGCTGATGACGTCCAAATTGAAGCATCGGAAGATAATGCGATCGACCTTGGCACTCAATTGACGTCGAAAGTCGATGCGATTAATGCGGATGGTGTGGAAGATGTTTTGACTGTTGTTATTGATCCATCCGCACCCGGTATTCCTCCAGGCTTGGTGATAACAGGCACTGATATCGATTTTGTCAATGGTAAATACGTTTTCCAAGCAGATATTGATGCTAGTGGCAATATCACAGGTTTGGACGGTTTAACGATGCACTTGGCGGAAGATTACGCTGGTGATTTTGAATTGCCTGTGAGGTTTGTCACCAAAGACACAGAGTCTGGCGACGAAAAAGAAAACAACGTGCGAATTCCAGTTCAGGTTTTACCGATTGCAGATGTTCCGAGTTCGGCGGGTGATCAGCCACTAGATGGTGATGTTACACCAAATGTGACAGTGGATATCACAGGTACTCTCGGTTTAGACGCGAACAAACAACCCGTTGATGACCTAAATAACGATGTACCAACGGCGGATGGTGTGGGTTATGAAGATGGTTTAATCCAACTTAATCTGAATGTCGATTTTGCCGACCGTTATAACAATATCCAAGGTGGTCAGGAAACGCTAACGAATATCAAGTTAGAGCTCGATGACACAACACTGGGGGAGTTTGTTGACGCAAATGGCAATAGCTTAGGGACAAGTATTGAGTTTAATGAAGCAGAGATTTTAGCGGGTGCGCTTGATAATGTTCTGTTTAAGCCGAAAGAAAATTATCCCGTAGGTGGGGGACAAAACACCGTCAAGATTAATATCGAAGGAGAGATCACGGACGAGGCTGTATTTGATCAGTCTATCCTAAATAACCTTGGCGATAATATCGACATAAGAACTTTTACTGATGACGTGACATTCGAAGTTACGCCAGTGGTGGACGATATTACGATTACAGGTGCCGATCCTACGAAGCCAATTACCGTGGTTGGTGACGAAGATACTTTAATTTCGTTGAATCAATCGGGCTCAGGGGTTTCGATCAGCTTAAACGATAATGATGGCTCTGAAAGTTTCGTTTCACTCAAGTTAACAGGGATCCCTGATGACTTTGTCGTGCAATCCAATTCCTCTGATTATGTTGTTAAGAACAACGGCGGAGGAGAATGGAGTATTCAGCTAAAAGACCTTACTCAGACATCCGTTGATTTGAGTGACATCCAAATCAAACCGCCGAAAAACTTCAGTGGTGAGGCAGAGATTGGCATTACCGTGTTCATCCAAGAAGAATTGTTACAAGTACCAACTGAGCGAACTAATAACTTTACGCTGGTTGTGAATCCTATTGGCGATGATGTTGATGTGAATCCTGATACTTCAGCTGCGGGGAATGAGGGAGAAGATATTGTTATCAACGTCAATGCGTTGGTGGTTGATAACAAAGAGTCCATCGGAGATGGCGCAACCTACCAGGAAAATGATCCAGAGACGCTGAGAGTTGAGATTTCAAATGTCCCTGATGGGGCGAGTGTTTCATTACCTGATGGAACGCTGTTTACTGACCAAGGAAATGGCGTCTTCGTATTAGAAATCGATGCTCAAGATTTGGATCAAGTGGTCTTTAATTCTGGTGATCGCAACGATAACTCATGGGGTGGGTCACTGCATTTCAAAGTGCAAGCGGTTGATACCGGGCTCGATGGTCGCCAAAGTTTAGGTTCAGCCGAGGAGTTTGACGTAGCTGTTGATGTTGAAGCGGTGAATGATCGACCGGAGTTCGCGAATGTCATTGACGTTGAAACACCAGAAGACAACGCTATCCTGCTGGATACATTTGGTATTTCGGATGTGGATGCGGTACTTGATGATCCTACCGCAGAGTATGTCTTGAATATTGCTGTCGATAGCGGTTACTTGGCGCTCAATCCATCGATTATTGCCAATTACGGATTGACGGTTTCTGGAGACGGCACGGGTTCAATTGAACTGAAAGGAACCGTATCTGACCTTAACGCCGCTATCGCTGATGGTTTAGTGGAGTTTAACCCAGCGCTTAACTTCTTTGGTAACGTCAATGTCGACATCTCTGTCGATGACCAAGGCAACGAAGGGATTGTGATTAGCGGTGTCGATGAAACACTCAATTCAAATAGCAGCCAATTTGTAATTGAAGTCACAGAGGTGAATGATGCGCCAACAACATCGGAAGTGACCTTGACAAGTATTGATGAAGACAGCGGCGCTGTTATTATGACCGCAGCAGACTTGCTGGTTAATGCGGTTGATATTGAGTCGGACAATTTAACCGTTAGCAATGTTACGCTTGTCGACCCTGCAGCAGGGACGCTTACTCAACTGAGCTCAACGGAGTGGAGCTTTGAACCTGCTCCTGATTTTTACGGGGATGTAAGCTTTAATTACGATATTACGGATGATGGCATGACCAATGGCGTCTCGGATCCGAAGACCGTCAGTGGCTCAGCCGTGATGACAGTGCAGGCGATTAACGATGCTCCGGAGATTGATGGCTCAATGGTCACAAATACGATTGTGGAGTCATCGGATCAAAAAATCTCAGGTATCGAAATTACCGATGTTGATTTTGCAGGTATTCATGAGAATGAAATCATGACGGTGTCACTCAGCATCGATGAGGGTGATATAAGTGTCGTTGTCTCGGCGGGGAGTGGCATTACTCAAGGCGTTGGTTTAGCTGGTGAAACTGTACTGATGGGGACTTTGTCTCAGCTTAATAGTCTTTTCGCTTCGACGGATCCGGATGTCGGTGTATTTATTGATGCCAGTGACGTGAACAGCAATTCTATTGCGCTTACCGTTACCGCTGATGACAACGGTATCTTCTATGACAACTTAACGGGTGCCTCACTACAAACATCAGAAACGTTTGATATTAACGTAACGCCTGTCGCTGACGTACCAAACTTGGCCATTGATCAGAACTTTAGTTACATTCAAAGAATTAGTGCGAGTCAAAGTGCAAGCCGTCAAGGCATCGCGCTAGTGGGTATTATGGCGGCGTTGACCGATGTCGATGAAGTACTGGCCTTAGAGCTCACTGGCGTGCCAAGAGGAGCCACTATCACGAGTGAAGCTACAACATCGAATATCAGCTTTGATGGTACAACATGGACTGTTCCAGAAGATGAAATTGATACGCTACATATCAATAATGCGATCCCGGGAGATTACGATATTACATTGACTGCGGTTTCTACTGCATCAAATGGTGACCAAGCGTATTCAACGCCATTAGACATTAATCTAAACGTTACACTAAATAGTCAAGATATTGATCAGTCAGCTGAAAGTGAAGACAGCTATCTTATTGGTAGTGATGCAGGCATTACTTTAGCAGCAGGTACGGGAGATGATTATATCCTAGGAGGAGATGGAGATGACGTGCTTATTGGCGGACTAGGCTCTGATATTCTGACTGGTGGTGCGGGTAGCGATATCTTTAAATGGACAGAAGACACGGTGGATAATGGTGCGATTGACACCATCACTGACTTTAGCGTTAATGAGGACACCATTGACCTCAAAGACGTGATCGCTGATTTGAATGACCCAACGGCAGGTATTGATGATTTACTTGCGCACATTCAAGCCGATTACGACGCATCAACAGAAAATGTTTCTCTGAACATTACGACGGATGCAAATGTCCAGCAAATCATTGTTGTGGAAAACTTAGGTACATCGATAGACTTCAACGGTCTTAGCTCCAATGAGATTGTAGAGTCATTGCTGAATCACGGTGTTATTGATAACGGATAAATCTGGATTCAACATAAAACGGGCGGCTTTAACAAGGCGTCCGTTTTTATTGGGAGTTATTGATTTTTATCGAGACTTATTGAATCGAAATAGCACAACATTAGGTAGCAAAAGAGGGCTTGTTACGGATTTGTAGTGACAGGTCGGAACTAAGAAGTTTTAGACGTGGATATCGAGTAAGCTGCCAATGACTTCATTGTTTTTCTCAATGACGGATGCACCCACTCGGTTGTAACCTGCAGCTTGCGTAAGGTTGATGAGTGATTCAACTTTTTGAGAGGGGAGGCTAGGAGTTGAAGCGGTTATTGCGACATCTGCCACTTTAGCCAAATCGATGTTGTGAGAAGCGATCTCTTCTTTCACTTTACTTAAATTATCATTAATGCCATGCGCGGCTTTTTCAGCCATCTGCTGTGACATATGAAGAATTTGGTGCCCAGATTGAATTCCTGATACAGGCATATCACCACCCCCAATACTATGCTAATGAGAGCATAGGTGGAGTTTATAAAACGTTCAAGTGTTTTATATCAATGATTTGATTAAGCAAACAGTTTGGAAAGCATTTCTCGCTCTTCAACAGAAAGTACTGGGTTTTGCGTTTTGTTTAACTTTACGCTTATCTCACCCTGTAATGATTTCAACTGACTCGCCGTTAAATCGCTGAGCTTTTGTTTAAGTTCATTAAATTGTTGTGCGTTCATCTCAATACCCTCGTTGTAATTCGGTTTATCCTTCATTTCCCGAAATTCTTCGTCCTTTGGATACAACATATTTATTCAACCTAGACAGATTAGAATTTGATCGATTGCTTTTTGTCCGAATATTGTCAAGGTGTGTTAAGTGATACGTCAGATTTTTCCTATGAAGGTACATAATTACCCACTTTGGGGTAGATAGAAAAGTAGAAAGAAAAAAGGAAGCGACAATCCGCTTCCCTTTTATATGCGTGTGTTACTAGTTAACCCTCACTGCAAACTTACTGGCGAGTGAATGTAGCTCTGGGAGCATGCGATAGATAAGGTGAAGTTGCTGCAATACCATGCGAGCGGAACTATCATCTTCATCTCGCCACTCATTCAAGCGTTGCTCAAGTCCCGCGTCGTCAATATTAGATAAATCGCACTCTTCGCAATGCTGGTGAAGCTGTTTATGGAGAACGTCTAAATGCTGATGAATACAGCGGTGTGCATCTAAAACGAGCTTATGAATTGACTCATCTTCAATGCGAGTTCGGTGCGCACCAAGAGCAGAAATATAGTTCAGCATTGCGTGATTTAACGTTAAGAAGCGGAAGCTCTCATCAACGGCAGCACGATATTTACCAGGTTCCGCTAGCATTGTACTGATGGCAGAAGAAAGTGAGGCATCACTGTTATGGGCTTGACGACGAGCAATGCGATAGCTCAAGTTGTCCTTTTTACCAATTCGATACTGACCAATGATCTGATCGAGATACTGTTTGTTAGCATCTATCGCATCCGACATGACTTTGTGCAGCCTTCTCGATTGCCAATCTGGCAAAATAACCAGTACGGCTCCTACAGCAAGCACACACCCGATGAGGGTATCAGCCAGTCGAGGAAGCACAACCGCGTAACCTTCACCTAACTGGTTGAATAAGAAGAGGACCAGTAGTGTGATAAATCCGGTTGCGTATCCGTAATTGTTCATCCGAAAGGCGAAAAACATCACGCCAGAAATAACGATGAATACTAACTGGCTTTCTTGAGAAGGGAAGAAAGTCAGTAATGGTACGCCAATTAACAAGCCGGCTAATGTGCCTATGACTCGCGCTGTCAGTTTTTGACGTGTTGCGCTGTAGTTCGGCTGACACACGAAGAGAGTGGTTAAGAGTATCCAGTAACCTCGGTCGATGTTGAATACTTGAATGATTCCATAACCAATCGTCAAGGCAATCGACATACGCAATGCGTGTCGAAACAGCATCGAATCTTTGTGTAAATTCGCGGATATACGCTGCCACATGGCTTTTAATGTGTGCGGGTTAGTATCGGCGAGCGTATCTTCCTCTAGGCCCTCGACATCTGGGTTGTTAATGTTATTCAGTTGCTTTTCTACCGTCGCTAAGTTATTGAATAAATATGTTAACTGCATTAGCAGACGTTTCCAGTGTCCTTGCTTTTGTTCTTCTAAGTAAGCAAGTGAATTTTGCACTTCAGCTAAGGCCAAGATGGACTGATCGGTATGTGAGTATTCATTCCCTAGCTGAATCGCTAATGCAATATCACGACACGCTTGGGCTTGAGATTCCAAAAGATATTTAAAGCGAAACAGCACATCAGAACGTTCAAATTCAGTTGCTAAATCTTGATAGCGGTAATGGCTAGAGCTGACTCGTTCGTGGATGTCTTGAGCGATGAAGTAGATATTTAAGAATCGGTCACTAGGACCATCAATGTGGCCGCGTTTCGAGCGGTTTAGTAATGTGGCTTTGCAAGCGTTTAGCGCCATCACCGTCGCTGCGTTGCACTTTGCGGCTTCAATCCGAAGTGGCTGTGGCGTTAGGTTGGTGACAGGGTGAAAAAGCTTGGCTTTCGCATCGAGATAATTTGCCATTTGAAAGAACACATTGGCTAAGCTTTGTTGCACAGGCTGAAGAGGCCAAAATATCTGCCAAATCATCGACATGAAGTAATACCAAGCCGCACCAGTTAAAAGCAGTAGTGGCTGAAACCAAATGTTAGTACTTTCATGCGCACCAAGCATGGTGTAAATGGCGATCAGCAAAGAGCCAAAAGCAATGCTCGCGTATTTAGGACCTATCGCTCCAAGAATGATAAAACCAAAGGTTGAGATAAATAACCCTAATGCAAATGCCCAAGGGGTGTCGAACAAGATTTCAATTGAGAAAGCGGCGAGCGCAAAACAGAGAAAGGTCAGAATCAGCGCCTTGATTCGCCCTGTGAAACTATCATCACTCTCTGCCAAAGCAGCAGCAATAACGCCCAATATTAGCGGCGTGATCAGCGTGTTTTGCTCGAAGTACCAAGTCGGGATAACCACACCCAGTAAGGTGATTAGGATAAGAACGCTGTAATTTATGGTCTTGTTTGCCCAATAGAGCCGAAATTTAGAAGTTGCTTGCACAATGCGCCTTATGTTTCCGATGAAGAACGGGGGAATACTACCAAACCCACTATAGCGCGTTTATGATTTACTTTAAGAAAAATTCGTTGTTGTCGATAAAATCAACAGGGATGTCATTGACTTATACTAAAGCAGCCTCGCAATGTGTCTATAATTATAAAGTCAGCTTCAAATAGAATGAGCTTTAGGTTACTAAATCGACAGTAATGTGAATTTTATTAAAGAATAAAAGAAGATGCTTACTTAGGTGCTCGCCATTGCTACAATTTGGCGCCTTAAAATGATATAAATCGACAACTTCTAAATTAAAAGGCGCACGTTTCATGCAGCTCACTGCCACTAGCAAAGCACAGTTTTTTATTCAAAATGAGTACCATCACGTCGAAATAAAAGAGAACAGTGTTTTATTAAGCTCAATAGGCAGTGAAGAACATATTCCTTTTACGATCTGGAATGGCAAAGTTAGCGTAAAGCGTGGGTTGTTATGGAGCTCTTTGCAGTTTTTTGCTCATGAGCACGAAGGCAAACAACAAAGTTGGCTAGTACAAGGGCTACCGTGGCCACAATGCCGTAAGTTTGCTCTTGAAGCTGTTCGTCAGTATCAAGAATGGCACAATACTCAGTGCCGAAAACTGGCTGAGTATCTACCTAAGTGGGAAGAAGAGCTCTACAAACTTAAGCATCTTCCTGCCTATCTATCGCACTCTCAAGTGGTCTCCTGGGTGGAAAGTCTTAACCAAGAGTTAAGCGAAATGAAAACCACTCTAGAAGAAGCCAAAATGCGGATGCCGAATCGCATGGCGGAAATAGAACCTTGGCTTATTGATACGTCTGCGACGCTTGGTGAGCGTAATCGTGATTGGCTTGAGGAAGAACGTCCGAATTGGGAAGTGCTGTTTAATCGCATAGAATCTTCGCCTTTAAACTTATCCCAGCAATATGCGGTGTTGCTTAACGATGATCACAACTTAGTCCTTGCTGGCGCAGGCTCTGGCAAAACCAGTGTTTTAACGGCTCGAGTTGCATACTTGTTGCAAAGCCACCAGGCTCAAGCAAAAGAGTTGCTTATGCTGGCTTTCGGTCGTGATGCCGCGACTGAAATGAAAGAGCGTTTAGTGGATAAAGTAGGCATGGCAGCAGACGGTGTGCGTGTGAATACGTTCCATCAACTAGGCTTATATATACTCAATCAAGTTGAGCAACAGCCTGTTGAGATCAGTCCGTTGGCGTTAGATGACAACCAGCGAACAGCATGGTGTGTAGATTGGCTGAAAAAGCATTGGATGACGCCTACTAACTTTAAACGTTGGCAAAAACATTTAGACAAATGGCCGATTGCCTATTTAAAAGGGGACGATGAGTTAGGAAGTCACTCAGAAAACCCAAAACTGATCGCGTGGCTAGACTCTCAGTTGTCTCACTTAGCTGCGGTAGGGCTAACCAAAAAGCAAGTGCAAGAAAAGTTGGTAAATCACCAAGACTATACTCGTTTAAACAGCGAACTCGCCTTGTGTTGGCCATGTTTTACGGCGTGGCAGAAAATGCTTAAAGAAAGCAATCAAGTGGATTTCCCTACCATGATCAGTCGTGCGACAGATTATGTAAATAAAGGGAAATTTGTCTCCCCATGGCGCTTCATTATGGTCGATGAGTACCAAGATATCTCTCCAGACCGTTTAGCACTGATTGAAGCACTGTGTGAATCCACACAGAAACAAGCGGGTGCGACGTTGTTTGCGGTTGGTGATGACTGGCAGGCCATCTATCAGTTTGCTGGTGCGGACGTCGATCTTATCACTGGGTTTAAAGAGCGCTTTGCTCACTCTACCGTTCATCACCTAGATACGACTTATCGTTTCAACAATCAGATTGGTGATGTGGCAAACACTTTTGTTCAGCAAAACCCATCGCAATTGCCGAAAACACTAAATAGCCACAAGCAACGTAAGCAGAAGAGTGTGCATACCGCACCGAGCAACCAAGTTGAAAAGATCTTGGATCAATTGAATCAACAAGCCAAGCAAACCAAGTCAGTCTTATTGTTAGGACGTAATCATTATCACAAGCCCGACTTGTATGACGATTGGTTGCGACGTTTTCCTAATCTCGATATTTGTTTTATGACTTGCCATGCGAGCAAAGGGCGAGAGGCTGATTTTGTCATTATTCTTTCTGTGGATGAAGGGCAGTTCCCTGCGAAGAAGAAACAAATTCACATTGATGGTGCATTGACCGAGTCTAAAGACAAATTCCCTCACGCAGAAGAGCGCAGGCTGTTTTACGTGGCGATTACGCGTGCGAAAGAGAAGGTTTGGATTACGCACACTGGCGCTGGGTCCGCATTTGTTCAAGAGCTCGTCAATGGCGATTATCCGATCATCACTTCGCGTTGAAGGCGGATTTCTGAATTTTAGAAACAATAAAGGCGATACTCAGTATCGCCTTTACGTTATTCGGTTGGAATCAAAGCTTACATGCGTTCAGCAAGATACGCTTCGTAATCCGGTACTTCAATATCCACTTCTTGCTCAAGAAGAGGGGAGTTAAACAAGAACTTAGCGGTGGCTCGGTTCGTTGCCACAGGAATATTCCAAACGCTAGCAATACGAAGAAGCGCTTTAACGTCTGGGTCGTGAGGTACGGCGTTTAGCGGATCCCAGAAGAAAACGAGAACGTCGATTTTGCCTTCTGAAATGAGCGCGCCAAGTTGTTGGTCACCGCCCATTGGGCCACTGATCATGCTCTTAATCGCCAGTCCAGTTTCTTTGCTCAACATGTGTCCGGTTGTGCCAGTCGCGTAAAGAAAGTGACTCTGCAGTTTTTCTTTGTTTTCTTTTACCCAGCGAAGTAGCTCAGGTTTGCAGTTGTCATGGGCAACCAAAGCCACATGTTTGTGGGTTGGCATGGTACGAATGGTTTTTTGCATCAAGATGTTTCCGTTTATATGATTTTAAAATTGTTGTTATTCAATAGAACACGTTTTTTGTCTTTCAATCAACAGCCTTAACACGGAATGTCGGCCTATATTCTGACGGAGATAACGATTCTTCGATCGTATCGTCATGAAGTGTCTTCGGAGTCAGTGGTTTGATCGTTGGGGAGGCATGTTTGTCATACTCTTTGCCCCTTAAGTAATGCGCTGCTTGCATGACGGAAAGCCTGCCTTGCTGTACCATTTTATCTGTTGGTGCGAAGAGCACTTTGTTACGCAATAGTCCTCGGTAAACACCATGACTTAAGTACACCGAAACCAAACCGATCTCCTCAGCTTTGCCTGCGCTACGCAGTTCACTGATAGCGGCTTCAATCGCAACCGCGCTGCCAACGATATAATCTATATTTCCCATATCAATCACACGCTGAACCAGGTTACGCTGTAACTCTTTGTCGTTGTCTGCCCAAAACGAGTCAACGATGTTGATATCACTTCCTTGGATCGCTTCATAAAACCCGGCAGTCACGGGCTTCGTACCTCCACGAGTACGCGGCCCCAAAAGTAAGGCAATGTTTGTTTTTCCTGATCCCTTTGGGTGGCGAGCAGCCAGATATTTTCCTGCTTCGTATCCCATCCAGTGCCAGTCAACACCGACCGTACCTTTTAACAGCTCACTTTGCTCTTCATCCAGATCGAGTTGGTTCACAGTAGCAAAGACAGGAATGTTTCCGACCCAATTCTTAAGCGAATGTTCATAGGCCTGTGGGTCCACTGTCCCAAGGACAATCGCATCTGCTCCCCATTGGCTGCACAGTGCGAGTTGTTGCTCTTGACGCGTTTTGTTTGGGTAGCCACCCGCTTCAAGGACTCTCAGCTCGACGCCTTCTTTTTTCGCTTCGGACACCATTCCATAGTTTACTGATAACCAGTATGAATCCTTTAGGTGAGGGTAAATGGCACATACTTTTTCTGCTGCAACCACTGGTAAAGAAGCGACAAGGGCTAATGTGACTGCAGAATGTTTGAAAATTGTGCGAAATGCGTGTTGATTTTTAACCATGAAATGAAGTTCGTTGGCATAGATTAAGTAAACACTGCAAAATATAACGTAATATGTCGCTGAACACGAACATTAAGGTCATGAAAATATGTTGCTAGCAACCGCAAGCATCGGTCGTAAACTCTTGTTGTCTTTCATTGCGATGGCAATGCTGGTTATGTTATCGGCACTTATTGGTGTGTCTGGATTTTCTTTAGTTGCCAAGACGGAAAGAAATGTCGTGGATTCTGCAATTCCCGCCATGATTGAAGCGAGGCAAGTCTCTGAGTTGAGTACTCGCATCATTTCGTCTGTACAACTGTTATCAAACGCAAGAAACGAGCAGGAAAGAAAAGAGTCTGGGCGTGTGCTTTTCGAACAGCTCGAATCATTGCTTACTCATATCAAAGAGCTGGGGAGTGAGTCGTTTGATTCTCAATTGCTAGAAGATCTCGAGAATAACGTCCAGAACGTTATCGACAACTTGGCAGAACTTGGTGTTTCGGTTGAAAGAAAGCTGTGGCTGGCAAAAGAGATTGATACTCGTGTCGAAGAGATGCGCTTACTGAGTGAAGAGTTGGAACAGCTAACTCGCACGCAAGTTCAGAACACGAGCACCATTGCCGTTGCTAACGTCACACATATCTATGACTTATTAGAATCGAATAAAAAATCGCAAGTTTATCAGGCACTAGATGCGCTGGTGGAAGTGGATCTAGATCTGACAGAGCGATTGCATGAGCTGCACTTATTGGCTTTTAAAATGCTGAATCAAATTGAAGAAGCTCGCACATTAACCAATATTGAGCGAATCCAGCAGGTGCAAAGTGATTTTGAAAGTAATCTCAAAATCATGAAGCGCCGTGTGCTTGCCGTAGAAGATCCCACTCGCTCTAAACAAATGAGCCAACTACTAACAGAGCTCGGTAAGCGTCAGGTCGTGTTCACTATTTTGATGCAGCAGTATGAGAATAACGAACAATCTCAACAACTGATGCAAAAGACACTGGAATTGTTTTCGGAGCTGAATGGTACCGTAAACAAATTGGTTGATGATTCAAACAAAACAACAACCGTCGCTGTGGATGAATTGACGAGCACGCTGAAATTCGCTCAGTGGTCTCTAACGGTGATTTCAATTGTTGGTTTGATTGTGTTGGTGCTGATTTTATGGCGTGTTGTATACCTTTCTGTGGTTAAGCGATTGGCAGAGTACTCTGCTGCGCTGCTTTCTGTGGCGCAGGGTAACTTAGCCGTCGAGCTGGAGGTAAAAGGCAAAGATGAGCTAGCGCATATGGGGCAAGCTATCATCACGGCTCGAAATACAGCGCAAGCGCTAAAAGTGGTCGCAGAGGGAGAAGCTCAAGCCAAGCGAGAGCTCGAAGAGCACAAAGAGCATTTGGAAGAGCTCGTTGAGCAACGCACTTCACAGTTAAAACAAGCGAACCGCCGTTTGAATGAAGAGGTTTTGAATCACGCGAAAGCTCGTAAGCAAGCAGAGCAAGCGAGTCGAGCTAAATCAGCATTCTTGGCGACCATGAGCCATGAGATCAGAACGCCGATGAATGGAGTGCTCGGAACAGCACGTCTGTTGATTGACTCCGGCCTCAACCCTATTCAAAAGCGTTATGCGGAAATCATCAACCGCAGTGGTAAAACGTTGCTCGCGATTCTGAATGATGTGCTGGACTACTCCAAGATTGAAGCAGGGCATTTAGAGATTCGCCACATGGGCTTCGATTTACACCAAATGGTTGAAGACACTTTCCAGTTAATGAACAGCCGAGCTCAAGAGAAGAAGCTGTTGTTTTCCTATCATATTGAAAGTGATGTAAGTCGCTATTGGAAAGGGGATGTCACCAGAATCAGTCAAGTGCTTAACAACCTTGTCGGAAACGCGATTAAATTTACTGACGAAGGTGAAATTGATATCTACGTTAGCCTCAACCCAGAGGATGAGTCGCAAGTCCTATTTGAAGTATCAGACACCGGGATAGGTATTGCCAAAAAAGATCAGAGAACGTTGTTTGATGCCTTCACGCAAGCCGAAGGTGGGATGAGTCAAACTGGAGGAACGGGGCTTGGCTTGGCCATCAGTAAACGAATCATTGAAGCGATGGGCGGTATTTTAGAAGTCGATTCTGAAGAAGGAGATGGCAGTCGATTCTGGTTTTCCATTCCATTAGAGGAAAGTGAGCCTGTTGAAACCGGTGCAGTGGCAACCGCGCGCTGCAAAGTGAAAGCGAAAGTCTTGTTGGTAGAAGACAATGAAGTAAACCGAGTGGTTGCGGAAGGCTTTTTAGAAAGCATGGGCCACCAGGTCGTGATGGCAGAAAACGGCTCACAGGCAGAGCAACTGATCAGCACGCAGGATTTTGATATCGCTTTAGTCGACATCAACTTGCCAGACTGTGATGGAACCGAGTTAATCCAACGTTTAAAACAAATTGAATGTAACAAACCAGCCAATAAAGCCCTTGCTGCTACGCCTATGATCGCAGTGTCTGCGCACGTTTTTGCCGAAGAAGTTGAGCGCTATTTAGCTGCAGGTTTTGACGGGTATTTACCTAAACCATTGGCAAAAGAAGCTCTAGCGGCATTGATTCAGGACGTGCTGGATGGAAAACCGTTGTTGTTGCCACAAAATGCCGACTGTACCCCGTTTGATCAAACTTCGCCTCAAGAACAAGCGATACAATCAAAGGTTGTTCAAGTCCCTAAAACAGAGGAATCAGATGTGGTCATCATTAACCCGAGCGTGATTGAGTCCGATATGAAAATCTTGGGCAGAGAGAAGATGTTGCACATCATTAATCTGTTTAGAACGACCAGTGCCGATGTACTAAGCAAGCTGCAAGCGTCTGCTGGTGGTAATGACAGTAAAGAAGTGAAGAACCTTGCTCACAAACTAAAAGGCAGCGCAGGGAGTTTAGGGCTTACGGCATTAATGAACTCTTGCCAAGCAATTGAAGCTGCGCCTCAACCTTTAGAAACCTATATGGCGACTAAAGATCAATTGGCGTCTCAAGTGTCTGAATCAATTCAAGCTCTTGATGAGTTGATGGCGAAGTAAATCAATTGCATCCCAAAAACAAAAACCTCCGGCAAGCCGGAGGTTTTTTCTATTCGGTCATGTCATCTTCCCACTCGAATCGAGTGTCTAGGGCATAAGGGTCGTCATCAAAAGGATGCTCCACTTTGCCACGCAAGTATTCGAGTTGATGCTCAAGCATGTTGACCGTTTCGTAGTCTCCCTCAGAACAAGCAACGTAAATCTGTTGTTCAAGAGCGGCAATGTTATCTCGGATACCCATGAGAACCCCCTTAAATCATCATCGATTCTCAAAACGATTATAGTCAAGTAATCCAAATTCGATCGGTTGTTTTGTACGGTACCAATTGTGCAGACGATCGCTAAACGGCCAGAATTTTTCTGAGCTTCTGCGAATCGCAAAATTATCCAACAACTTAACGTAATCGGATTCATTTTGGATGGCACTAAATTGATCGACAAATTCTTTTACTTGATTTTCGTTGATCGAGAAAAATGCCGCTGGGTAGCTTCCCACAACGCCACGTACGATGGTCATATCATCGTTAGCAAAGTCGCGGTTGCTTTCTTCATCAAACAAGCTAGAAATATTCGTGTGTGCATTATTGTGAAGTAGGGTGAATAACTCATCTTTTCCAGACTGGCTTCTCACCATAAGCATGGTGATTTGCGGAACGGTTTTCAGGCCTTCTCCACGAACTTGGCCAATACGTTGGAGCTGTTTTTCACTTTGAGCAGAAAGCTCAGTATCTTTAACCTCGTAGCGCGGAAGAAGAACATCTGAAACTCGTTCTCTAAGCAACTCGACTAACTCTGTTTTTGGATCGTCAGTTTTGTACTCGACGCTGGTTGGTTGGTTAAATGGCTTCACGTTGCGTTGTAAAAAGTCACTTAACTGTGGACTTTGATCTTTATACCAGCTTGATTGCAGTTCATGACGCATGTCGGTTGGCAGCAAAGATATAAAGTTACTTTCGCCTTCCAGACGCAAGAAGTCCATGAACATTCGTGTCATGAGTTGGTGGCCGAAGTTGCCGTACACATCAAACCCAGCAACGAGCAAATAGTGGATGCGTTCTAGCAACGCGTAGTCAAGAATCCATACCGTTTTCGGCTGCTCGCCAACTAACCCTTGTACGACAGATGCGCTGTCAAAGTGGCGGAAAATCGTTAATGCCGCATTGTGGTTGGTGCCATTACCGTCCCAAATTACGTCGGTGGATAGGTTTTCGCCTTCCTTAAACCAGTTATTGGTAAATTCAGACTTGGCTTCTAGGTAGCGAGCTTGCTGACGCGCGTATTTAACCCAGTTGGTAACAGGTAGCGTGTTGCTTTCCTGCTCTGCTGGCAGTCTTAGGTTATCAGCCTGAGAGCGGTAAAACTCATTTACTTCAGGGATATCTGCTTTATCTGGATCTAGAAAGAATATCCAAAAGCGATCATTGATAACATTCAGTGCAAGTTGGCCACGACAAACAGGCCCTTTAATGTAAGCCATGATCGTGTTTTGCGCATTGTCCAACATAAACTTAAAGCGTGATTTAACCGGAAGATCGATAAATGATGTCATCGGGTTTGCAGCAACTTCAGGTTCATAACTCGGTAGTTGATTAACTGTGTAATCAGCATCGATAAACCATGTGTTCCAGTTTTCAATACGTTGCTTGTTTAACGCGAACGGCATGTGTGTTTTATCTACAATCGTCCCTTGTTCTGGAATAATTCGATAAAACACGCGCTCAACCCCGGGATCATCGTACGGGCGACGTGTTGAAATACGTTTTACTGGTTGCCCCGGTGGAGTAGAAGAACGAACTAATGTAAAGAATCGAGGATCTTCAGTGAGCTCTGAAAAGTAGAGGTGAGACAAAAACAAATGCTCGTAAATATAGCGAGCCATCAGTTGATTTTTTAGATCAGCGCGATTGAGCAAAGTTTCATACTTGTCGATTTGAGCTTGCTCTTGTTCACTAATTGGTTGGTGAACGTTCATTATCGCGCCGTTTTCCAGCCAAGTCATCAGTGTGTGGTATTCACTGTTTGATAGGTTTGGCATACCAAAAGGCATTCCCCAGGTTGGGTTATCTTTTTCGTACTGTTCGTACTCTTCAATTGTTGGACAGGTTTGTTCTCGGTCTATCGAAAAATCAAAACCTTCTAACTGGACTTGATCAGGCAGCGGGTGGCGTTCTTTTTGTTGTAGCAAACGTGCAATGAGGCCTGCATCAATGTTGGCCGCCATGCTCTGATCACGTTCGTTAAGTACCGGATGAAAACCCGCATCGCGCCACTCTTGGGTTGTTTCTGCATCTTCGAATAAGCGTGTTGGCGCGGCGGCAGTAAGTCTTGTTCCTTCATATACCAGTGCTTTGCTCGCGCCACGGTCAATACCCTCAACGGAAGAAAGCTTAAGCTGACATGGTGCATCGTAGCACGCATGACAGACGACACAGCGGTTATCCATAATGGGTTTGACTTCGCTTTGGAAGAAGTTTGCTTGAGGTGTAGCTACGTCCGCCGTACGTTCACGAACGAGCTGTGGACCAAACAGTTGGTCATAGTTAAGGCCCGCATAGGTTGCACAGCCAGCAAACAATGTAGCAATGCAAAGTATAAAAATTAAGCGCAAATTCATTGAGTTATTTTACGTGATTAGAATTTGCATTAATTAAAGCAAAATAAGCGGTCAATTACCAAAAGTTGGAGCAATTCGCCGCGATTTCTTTACTTTTTCGCATGCTTAAATACATAACCTTGTCGATGAACGGTCTGAATTCGATCCGCGTTAATCCCTTCGCTAACCAGTCGTTTTCTTATTCTACTAATGTGCATATCGAGTGCGCGGTCATGCTCTGAGAACGTGCGCTTCAGTACCGTTTCATAAAGGAAAGGTTTGCTAAGTACTTGATCTTGATAATGAGTCAGAGTACGGAGCAGCTCGAATTGAACGCTTGTAAGCTGAACTAACTTTTTGTCTGGCGGACGATTTATCATCACAGTATGGCTGTGCTTGTCCAGTACGAGCTCATATTCATTATTGAGACCGTTATCGGAAGCTGCCGTCTTAGGAGCAGACGAAAGGGTAGACTCAAACATATTGGCATTTTAATTATTAATGATAGTAAAAACTATTATCATTAATGTTGGCGTGAAATCAATGCTGTACTTTATTTGTAATGCAATATGTCGGAGTCATATCAAAATTCTGATATGGAAGAAATAACTCTACGAGGGAACGAGCACCAATTTAAATCGCCAAATCAATAAGTACTACCACAATTTCTAAAGTAAATAATCAGCTATTTTGGGGACTAGAGCAGCTGTTAATGTCTCTAAAGTTCTTATTTCTAAGATTCGCTTATCCACTATTTCTAGACTATACATTCTGTTGCAGGAAGCTCTTTTCTAATACACACAGAGGTTTATATGACAGCGAAATATGGCGTAAAACGTCGATTAGCGATTCTTGCCGCCGCCTTAATTGGCGCGACAAGTAGCAGTATCGCGGCAGAGAAACCTAACATTCTCGTCATTTGGGGTGATGATATTGGCCAGTCCAATCTCAGTGCTTACACCTTCGGCTTGATGGGATACAAAACACCAAACATAGACAGCATCGCGAAAGAGGGCATGATGTTCACGGATTATTACGGTGAACAATCTTGTACTGCGGGCCGTTCTACTTTTATCACCGGCCAGACCGTCCTTAGAACGGGTTTAAGTAAAGTAGGGCTTCCTGGCGCGGATCTTGGCTTGAAGGAAGAAGATGCCACCATTGCCGAAATGTTGAAGCCGATGGGCTATATGACGGGTCAATTTGGTAAAAATCATTTAGGCGACAAAGACGAACACCTGCCTACTAACCACGGCTTCGATGAATTTTTTGGCAACCTTTATCACTTGAACGCCGAGGAAGAACCAGAAAACGTCGATTACCCTAAAGATCCAGAGTTTCGTAAAAAGTTTGGTCCACGAGGCGTTATTCGCTCGTACGCTGACGGCAAAATCGAGGACACCGGACCTCTGACTCGCAAGCGTATGGAAACCGTGGATGAAGAGACGTTGGATGCGGCTCTCGATTTTATGGATCGTGCCGTCAAAGCTGAAAAACCTTTCTTCGTTTGGTGGAACGCAACGCGTATGCATTTCCGCACCCACGTGAAAGAAGAGAATTCGGGAAAAACAGGCATCAGTGAGTATGCAGATGGCATGGTCGAGCATGATAATCATGTCGGCCAACTACTGAAAAAAGTGGACGATTTGGGCATAAAAGACAACACGATAGTCTTTTATTCAACCGATAATGGTCCACACATGAACTCGTGGCCAGATGCAGGTACAACGCCATTCCGTGGAGAGAAAAATACTAACTGGGAAGGTGCGTATCGAGTCCCTGCGATGGTACGTTGGCCGGGTAAAATTAAAGCTGGCTCTGTCTCGAATGATATCATGCACCATATGGACTGGATGCCAACTTTCGTTGCTGCCGCGGGTGATGACAGTATCAAAGAGAAATTACTCAAAGGCTATAGTGCGAATGGTAAGAAATTCAAAGTGCATCTCGATGGTTACAACTTCCTGCCATATTTAACTGGCAAAGAAGAGAAAGCACCGCGTGAAGAGATTTTTTACTTCTCGGATGATGGAGACTTAACCGCACTTCGTTATAACAAGTGGAAACTGGTTTTCATGGAGCAACGAGCAAAAGGTACGCTGCGCATTTGGGCGGAACCATTCACCACACTTCGAGTTCCTAAGATCTTCAACTTACGTATGGACCCTTACGAAGTGGCTGATATCACTTCCAACACCTACTATGATTGGATGTTAGACCGTGCTTACATGCTGGTTCCTGCACAAGCTTACGTAGGCAGATTCCTCGAAACGTTTAAAGAGTTTCCACCAAGGCAAAAAGCGGCAAGCTTCTCGCTCGATCAAGTGATGGAGAAATTAAAAGAGAACCCAAATAAGTAGGCTAGTGCTACGTAAGCAATACCATGCAACCATATAGAAAAGAGGCTCATATGAGCCTCTTTTTTCCGTCTAATAAAAGCTTTCAGAGCAACGAATGGCAAAGAAAATGCGAATCAACAAGGCCTACAAGGAAACTGGCTCGTAGTGCGCAGCCGTTAAGTTCGCTTTAATTTTTTCACGTAGCGCAATATGAGCAGGGTTGTTCATCTCTCGCTTGTGGTAAACAAACTTGTAAGGGATAGCGCATATAGAAATAGGGCATTGCAGAACTTGAAGCTTAAGGGCTTTACTCCATTTGTTTGCAAAAGATTGAGACACTAAGCCTAAACAATCGCGTTGCGCGACGTACAACGCCATACCAGCAAGCGAAGATGTGATCAAATCGACTTTTCTCTCTTGAATAGTTTCTTGGGATAGCTGTTCAAAACCGCTCATGTTGTTCCATTTCCCTGAAAACAAACAGTGAGTTTCCTCATAAAACTGTTCTTTTGAGAGCGAGCCTTGCACGCGGGGATGATTCTCACGACAGATAATCACCGCCTCTTCTTCGTAGGCATCTTCAATAATAAATGCGGCATCTTTTGTGATAACAGTATCAATGACAAGATCGACTTTTTGTTGTCTTAGAAGCTCAAATAATAAGAACTTTTCGGGTGGTGATTCATAAAAAATAGTGTTCTTTATCGGGTCCATAATGTGCAATAAAATTTCGGAACAACACACTTCAAAATGATTCTTATCGGATATCGCATTATCAATGATATTAACCGCTTGCTGGAATTGCGGTAGCAGTTGATAAGCGGTGGATGTTAGTGCAATACCTCGCCCTTTTTTGACAAATAATTGCTTATCGACCACTTGTTCTAAACGCTTTATTGCAGCGCTCACAGCGGGTTGTGTAAGCCCCAATTGTTCCGCGGCTTTCGTATAAGATTGGAACTCCGCGACAACAAGAAAAGTTTGGATCAAATTCAAGTCCATAACGTTACTCATAAATTTAATTTATAGGTTAACTAATTCTGACTGCATTTATCGCCTGAAATTAGTGCTTTATCTTATATCAACAATGGTATTGAAAAGCGAATACCATTTTTACGCACTAGCGAACTCTTGGAGATAATATGAAAAATGCGACCAAAACGAGCAGTAAAAAACTCGTACTTAACGCATGTACGTTAGCATTAGGCGCTGCATCTGCAGTTGCACACGCAGCGGACAAACCCAACATTCTTGTCATCTTTGGTGATGATGTTGGTTACTGGAACCTTAGTACCTACAACCAAGGCATGATGGCGTACAACACGCCGAACATCGATAGCATTGCTAAAGAAGGTGCGAAGTTCACTAACTTCTACGCACAGCAAAGTTCGACAGCAGGCCGTTCTGCATTCATTACTGGTCAAATGCCAAAACGTACTGGTCTATCAAAAGTGGGCTTACCAGGCGCTCCGCAAGGTATCTCGGAAAAAGATCCAACGATTGCAACCGTGCTTAAGCAAATGGGTTATGCAACCGGACAATTTGGTAAGAACCATTTAGGCGACCGAGACGAACACCTTCCTACCAACCACGGTTTTGATGAGTTTTTCGGCAACCTATATCACTTGAACGCGGAAGAAGAGCCAGAGAACGTGGATTATCCTAAAGATCCAGAGTTCAAGAAGAAATTTGGCCCTCGTGGCGTAATCCACTCTTACGCTGACGGTAAAATTGAAGATACCGGTCCACTTACGCGTAAGCGTATGGAAAATGTTGACGGTGAATTCCTTGATGCTGCGGAAACCTTCATAGAAAAACAAGTAAAAGCGGATAAGCCGTTCTTTACTTGGTTTAACACCACTCGCATGCACAACTTCACGCATGTTCCTGAAGAATACAAAGGTAAAACAGGTGCTGGTTTCTACGCGGATGGTGTTAAGCAGCACGATGATCAAATCGGTCAGCTACTTAATAAGATCAAAGAGTTGGGTGTGGATGACAATACAATCATTGTTTACACCACTGACAACGGTCCTATGGTTGATTTGTGGCCTGATGCAGGGATGACACCATTCCGCTCTGAGAAAAACACTGGCTGGGAAGGCAGTTTCCGTGTGCCGATGTTGATTAAATGGCCAGGAAACATCGAAGCAGGTAAAACGTTCAACGGCATGATGTCATTAGAGGACTTCTTCCCGACATTGGTTGCTGCAGCGGGTGACACCAAAGTTAAAGATGAATTACTAAAAGGCAAGAAAGTTGGTGATATGGACTATAAAGTTCACCTAGATGGTTATAACCAACTGCCATATCTAACGGGTAAATCAGACAAATCTGCTCGTAATGAGTTCGTTTACTGGAGCGATGACGGCGATCTTGTGGCATTACGCCAAGGAAAGTACAAGTTCCACTTTATGATTCAAGAGAATGAAACGGGCATGGATGTATGGCGCAAGCCGTTTACTAAACTTCGTGTTCCATTGATCTTCGACTTGAGTATCGACCCATTCGAACGTGGTGACCAAGGTATGGGTTACTCTCGTTGGATGTACGAGCGTTCATTCCTAATGATGCCAGCGGTAGAGAAAGTGAAAGAGGTAATGGGTACGTTTAAAGAGTTCCCACCTCGCATGGAAGCAGGTTCATTCGTACCTAAGTCTTCTAAGTAATAAAGAACATCGATAATCCATAGCGCTTTTCGGAGCGCTATATACCCAAATAGCTTCACTCTTGTGGTACAAAGCTCACGAGGTTATTTGGGTATATTTAATAGTGAGAAACGTATGAGTAAGATTTCCCCTCGCCATTCTACTACCATGCCTATTGTTCCTCTTAAAACGGCGTCTAAATCACCGGTTCCGGAGGCGTACGACCGTCGATTCCATGTGATGGCAAAGCCAGGCGGAGCAAAATGCAATATTGATTGTCAGTACTGCTTTTATCTGCATAAAGAAAATCTACTGCACCAAGAAAAGCAGCCAAAAATGGACGACGCAACATTGGAAGCGTTCGTGAAAAGCTACATCGAAAGTCAGGATGGCGAAGAAATTGTGTTCTCATGGCAGGGGGGGGAGCCAACGCTGCTTGGGTTGGACTATTTCCGCAATGTCGTAGCTCTGCAAAAGAAACATCAGCCGAAAGGCGTTCGCATTGAAAACGACCTTCAGACCAACGGCATTTTGCTAAACGATGAGTGGTGTGCGTTTTTAAAAGAACACAACTTCCTAGTTGGCTTATCGATTGATGGGCCACGAGAGCTACACGACAAATATCGCAAAACCCGCAGCGGTAAGCCGACGTTTGATCTGGTGATGAAAGCGGTAGATAAGCTCCAAGCGCATGGCGTGAAATTCAACGCGTTGGTGACGGTGAATCGTCACAATGCGAAATACCCGCTCGAAGTGTATCGATTTTTAACCCAAGAATTGGGTGTGACATACATTCAGTTTGCACCGGTGGTTGAAGCGAGCGACTTCCAAACAACCGCACCGCAGTTTTGGAACGAACAGATGATCCCAACCAAAGGCAGTGATCTGGCAAAACCGGGTCATCCAATGTCTGTTGTGACGGATTGGTCGGTTGATCCTGAAGACTGGGGACGCTTTTTAATGGCGACCTTTGAAGAGTGGGTGAATAACGATCTTGGCCGTGTACTGGTTAACCTGTTTGAAACCGCGGTAGCGCAAGTAATGGGGAAACCTTCCCAACTTTGCGTGACAGCTGAGTTTTGTGGCAAAGGCTTGGCGATTGAGCACAATGGCGACGTGTTCAGTTGCGACCACTATGTGTACCCAGAATACAAACTCGCCAACATTCATGAACACTCATTGAATGACATGGCCTTCTCTACACGACAATACACCTTTGGCATGGCAAAACGCGAATCTTTGCCGGCGTATTGTAAGCAGTGTCCCTACTTGACTTATTGCTGGGGCGAGTGTCCGAAAAACCGTCTGATCAAAACGCCGAATGGCGAGGCTGGACTAAACTATCTGTGTTCGGGAATCAAAATGTTCTTTGATTACTCGTTACCGATGTTGGTTGGTCTTGCGCAGCTTCTCCAATCTGAAGAACCGCAAAGATAACATAGTGAATATAACCTTAAGTTATTTCATTTGTTCTTATACTTAACTATTGAAAAGACGGCTTAAACCACTGAAAAGGTACCCTATGAACCACGCACAACAAGCGATAAAAGAACTCATCGAACAAACAGAAAAAAGCGTCATTGGACAAAGCCACGTGGTTCGAGCTTTAGTCATCGGGTTATTAACGAACGGGCACATTCTTCTAGAAGGTTTGCCGGGAACGGCAAAAACACGTTCTGTAAAATCGTTGGCCAACTTGTTAAACACCAGTTTTGGTCGAATCCAGTTTACGCCGGACCTTTTGCCATCGGACGTGACGGGAACCGAGGTTTATCAAGAGTTGGATGGCAAGCCGCAACTCCATTTTCAGCCAGGGCCAATTTTTAACAGCATAGTGCTTGCCGATGAGGTCAACCGTGCGCCAGCCAAAGTACAAGCAGCACTGCTTGAAGCCATGGCCGAAGGCACAATCACGGTAGGTGATAAAACTCACGTATTGCCAGACTTGTTTATGGTGCTTGCAACGCAAAACCCAGTAGAACAAGAGGGCACGTATCCGCTGCCAGAAGCACAAATGGACCGTTTTATCATGAAGGTTACCGTCGATTACCCAGAAGATGAAGCCGAACGTAACATCATTCGTTTGGTGCGCAGTGAAGAATTAGGCGCGGAAACCAGCAGCGAAATTATTACGCCAAAACACATCGAACCTAACGTGGTGCTAGAAGCACGTCGTCAACTACCTGATATTGTTGTGTCAGATCTAGTGGAAAACTACATCGTCGCGTTAGTGATGGCGACTCGTAAGCCAGAGCGTTATGCCGATTCAAACTTAGCAAAATGGATTGAGATTGGCTCTAGTCCCCGTGCTTCCATCGCACTAGACAAATGCGCTCGTGCGTATGCGTGGATGCAAGGACGTGACCATGTCACTCCTGACGATGTGCGAGCCATGGTTCCGTCTGTACTGGGCCACCGTTTTTCTTTGACCTACGATGCAATAGCAGACGGAGTCGATCACCAACGCGTCGTGCAAGAGCTGCTAGATTGTGTAGAAATTGGGTAAGCGGGAGGCATTATGGCTAAGCCAACTCTTGCGCCAAAATCACAGGGGATGGATCCCCGTTTGTACTGCGATTACGCTCGCTTAGTACGCTTGCAAGCACAAGCAGAATCATTCAGTTTACTTCCTCACCTAAAAGCGGGTAGCGTACTCTCAGGCCGCCACAATTCGCTGTTTCGTGGTCGTGGATTGAACTTCGAAGAGCTGCGTCATTACCAATTGGGTGACGACATTCGTAATCTGGATTGGAAAGTTACGATGCGCACAGGCAAACCGCATGTGCGTAGCTACACCGAAGAAAAAGATCGCAACGTGATCGTGTGTGTCGACCAGCGCAGCGCAATGTTTTTTGCTTCGACACAAGTAATGAAATCGGTTGTCGCGGCAGAAATCGCGGGCATGTGCGGGTGGCGCGTGTTAAAAGATGGCGACCGAGTTGGTTTTGTCATCGCATCCCAACAGGCGTTGTTTCACAGCAAGGCACAGCGTTCGCAAAACGATCTTCTGGCGCAACTTAAGCGCCTCGCTAAAGCCAATCAATCGCTCAATGTGGACTCCCGCAATTCCGAAAAAGTGACGTTCAGTCAATGGATTGAGCTCATTAAACGCATGAAGCTCAAACAATCCACTTTGATTTTTATCAGCGACTGGAGCGACTGCGAGGAGCATCACCTTGATCACCTTAAACAGCTACAACAGCACAACGATGTTCTCGCAGTGATGGTCAGTGACCCATTAGAACAAGCGCTACCAGACGATTTGGCAAAATCGAAATGGGTGGTTGGTGATGGGCAGTATCAACTCAATTTAGACAGCAAAGCAAAGGTAGAAGCCGCGAGCGCAAAGCTTGAGGCTCGAACTAGCTTACAGCGACAATCACTCTCTCAACTTATGGCGATGAAACACCTTCCGCACATCGAACTCGATACGACAGGCGAGCACATTAAACAATTTCAAAAACTGGTAGGAGGACGTTAAATGAGTGGTCTTCCTACGCCTCCGAGTACCTACATACTCAGAGACCTACATGATGTGGCCGTGCCACCAAGCGTGAGTTGGTATCCGCAAACTATTGGCTGGAAGATTTTAGCGGCGGTTGCGCTCATTGCATTGGTGTATGTCGCGTATCGTTTGGCTCAACAGTGGTGGTGTAACCGCTACCGACAAGAAGCTCTGTTGACGATTTCGCAAATCAAACCGAGCGACAAAGGCATGCCTAAAGCATTGTTCTCTGTGCTTAAAATTGTGCTGATTCATGTTGATAGCCGTAACGCAAAATTGTTTGATACTGCCTTTTTGCGCAAGCTTGATGCGCTATATCCGCAAACCGGAGATTCTCAAGCAAACTCGCAAGTGGTCTTTAACGATGAGCTTTCAAAGCGCTGGCTACAAAGTATTGTTGACCCCAGCGTTACGCTAACCAATGAAGAACGAGTAACGCTTATTGCTCGTGCGAAAAACTGGGTGAGTGAACACCGTTGTGATGCTCAAAAAAGCGCGGTAAAGAAATCTCCATTATTGAAACGCAAAGCAAATCAGGGAGGTCAACATGAATGATCTTCTTGCATCGCTAACTGGTTTGTCTGGTTTTGAATTTGCTCACCCAATGTGGTTTCTGATTTTGCCGCTGCCATTGATGGTGTACTACTTGGTGCCTGCATATCGCACTAAGCAAATGGCGATCAAAGTGCCGTTTTTTAGTCAGTTGGTGGAAGCGATTGGCGAGACGCCATCAGAAGGTGCAAGCCAGTTAACCCCAAGCTGGTGGCAACGAGCAACATTAATTCTCTCATGGCTTTTGGTGGTGTGTGCGATGGCCAAACCTACGGTGTTAGGCGAGCCTCAAGTTCGCGAGAGTTTAGGGCGCGATGTGATGGTCGTGGTGGATCTTTCGGGTTCCATGGCTGAGCCTGATTTCACGTCTCGTACAGGTGAAAAAATTCCTCGCCTTGATGCGGCGAAAGAAGTGCTGACGGAGTTTGTTCAGTCTCGTAAAGGTGACCGATTAGGCTTGGTTCTTTTTGGTGATGCCGCTTTTGTGCAAACGCCATTCACCGCAGACCAAAAAGTGTGGCTCGAACTGCTTAACCAGACCGATGTGGCGATGGCAGGGCAGAGTACCCATCTTGGTGATGCGATTGGCTTAGCGATTAAAGTTTTTGAGCAAAGCGATAAGTCGCGTGGTGCTTTAGAGCAAGATCAAAACCGTGAAAAAGTCGTGATTGTATTAACCGATGGTAACGACACGGGCAGCTTTGTCGAACCGATTGATGCGGCGAAAGTTGCGAAAGCCAAAGGCGTGCGAGTGCACGTGATTGCGATGGGTGATCCGGAAACGATAGGTGAAACCGCGTTGGATATGGACACGATTCATCGCATTGCGAAAGAATCCGGCGGTGAAGCGTTTGAAGCTCTCAACCGTGATGAACTGTCAGCTGCCTACGACGAGATTGGCAAACTGGAACCTCAACTTTACGAAAGCACCACATACCGCCCAAAACAAAGTCTTCACCATTACTTGATGGCGTTAGTGGTCATCATGCATTTACTCGCGTTCAGCGTCGCGACACTCAAAAGAAGGGCTGCAACACGATCATCATTAGGAGAGAGCGATGTTTGATTCTCTTAGTTGGACGCAATTCTTTACGCAGTTTCATTTTATTCGACCGCTATGGTTAATGGCTTTGATCCCCATGTTTTTCTTGGTGTGGTTGCGCTGGCGAGAAGAAAGCAAACCAAGCTGGAAGGATATTCTGCCCGAACATTTACGCAATGCTTTGACGATTGGCGAGCGAGGTTGGCGCAAGCAACTGCCGCTTAAGCTCTTGATGCTGATTGTGCTAATCGCCATTGTGATTTGTGCAGGCCCAACGTGGCAGCGAGAATCCTCTCCCTTTGGTGAAGATAAAGCCTCTCTGCTTGTGGTGCTTGATAACAGCGACTCGATGCTGCAAAAAGATCTCCCACCAAGCCGCCTTGAGCGTTCCAAACAGAAAATACGCGATTTGTTAGTTGCGCGAAAAGGCGGAAAAACGGGTTTAGTCGTGTTTGCGGGCAGTGCTCATGTGGCGATGCCTGTGACTCAAGACAGCAAAGTATTTGACCCATTTTTGGCGGCCATTACGCCAGAAATCATGCCCGTGCAAGGTAAGCTTGCTGAAAAAGCCTTACCGTTAATTGATCAACAATTGCAAGGTCAACCAGGCTCCACCGTTTTGTTGGTGAGCGATGGCGTGAACCCGGCCACGATTAAGCAATACCAAGCGTATTTTGCAGGTAAACCTTATCAACTGTTAATTCTTGCTGCGGGGAATACAGACATCGTGAGTAACAACCCGATGGATTTGGATTCTCTGCAAAAACTGACCAGCCAAACCAACGGTCGATTGGTGGAAGTGACGGTCGATAACAGTGATGTCGAACAACTGAATCGATACGTTGAGCGCAATATGCAGCTTAATGGCGAATCTTCAATGCCTTGGAAAGACATGGGTTATCAACTGCTGTTCCCAATCGCGTTAATCATGATGCTGTGGTTTAGAAAAGGGTGGTTAGTGCAGTGGTGCGTGATTGCAATGGTGAGCGGTACACTGTTGATGCCGACCAGTGCAATGGCGGAGAACATTTCTGTTAAAGCCGAACAGCCACAAGTTGTGCAAAAAGTGACGACCTTCGACAAAGTGGCGCAATGGTGGTGGGATTTGTGGCTGACGCCAGACCAACAAGGACAGCGTTTGTTCAACCAACAAGCGTATTTAGAAGCTGCAAAACACTTTGTCGATCCATTACGCAAAGGCACGGCGTACTACTACGCTAGCGAGTTTGAGCTCGCGCACAGTGCGTTTTTGGAAATGCAAAACGACCCGTCCGAAGAGGTTCGAGATTACGGTCTTTACAATGCGGCGAGCGCGTTGGCGCGTCAGCGTGAATATTTGGCTGCTCGCGACTTGTTAAAATCCTTAGCCAGCAAGCCAACGTTGAACGAGTCGTTAAGACCTGATGTTGAGCACAACTTGAAAGTGATTGCTGGCATCGTCGATGAGATAAATCAGATGAGTGAAAGTCAAGCCGGAACAGAGCAAGAGGCGTCAACCGAGCTAGGCGACAACCCTCAAACCGCAGAAGGAGCGGATGAACAAACGTCAGCAGAGTTGATGATTAAAGAGACGTTAAGCGCAGACGACATTTTAGGTAGCCAAGAATTAGCCGACAAGTGGCTAAAGCGAGTCGAAGCGGATCCGAAGTATTTCTTACGCGCTAAATTCCAAATTCAATTACGCTCGCCAACAACGGGTAGCTCAACTACGACAACGGAACACAATACAGAGGAGGCTGCTCAATGATGATGAATGCCCATCGCGTTACCTCTTTTACACTTCCTGCACGGATAGTGGCATGGTTAGTGGTTTGTTTGAGTCTGTTCGTAAGTCGTCACGTTTTCGCTCAGGATATTTACGATCTTCAACGCAATCATGGTGTTGAGTTGCAAGCGTGGGTTGGTCAACAACCAACGGCTGGAGAAAAGCGTAAAACGCCAAGTTTTAGTGTCAACGAGCAAGTCATTTTAACCATCGAAGTGGCAACGCCGCGCTGGTTTACGGGGGGGACGCGAATTGCCAGTATTGAAATGCCCAATGTTATCGCCAAACAGCGTAATCAGTTAGCCACTAACTTCACGGAGCGCAAGGGCGGACAAACTTGGTCGCGTCAACGCTGGGAAGTGACTTTGTATCCGCAAGCATCTGGTGATTTTGTGATTCCACCTGTCGCAGTGGGCGTTCAGGTGTCAGCGCCGGACGGCGAGAAGGTGTCAGGCACCCTTTACACGCAGCCGATTAAGTTCAAAACTGTCTTGCCTTCGGGATTGTTGAGCGGTGATACGCCTTGGTTTTCTGCAACGCGCGTAGACGTAAAGCAAGAGTGGGAAACCTCCACTGAGACACTCAAAGCTGGGGATGCAATCACGCGTAAAATCACTATTTCAGCTCAAGATTCGCTATCTGTGTTGCTACCAGACTTGTTGAAAGGAGAATCAACAACCCGTTACCAAGCGTATCCTCAACCCCACCGTCTGACAGATACGCAAACACGTGGTGATTACCAGTCAACACGCACAGAAGAGAGCGTGTACGTGATTCAACAAGGTGGTGAATTAACCCTGCCAGATTATGAGTTCCGTTGGTGGAACAGTAAGACTCAACAAGTGGAAACGGTGGTGTTAGAGGGCAAAACATTTGCTGCGAAGCACACGTTGAAATCCTTCATCAAAACGTATTTTGTATGGATTGTTTCCACGCTTGTATTGCTGGGTTTTGTGGTTATTTCATTGGTAGCTATTAAACGTTACTACCGCAACAGACCGACACCAGCATGGTTGATGTTCCACCGTTTGTTAAAGGCTAAACGTTGGTCTGAAGCAAGGGCCGTATTGTACAAACAATTGCGTTTAAATACGGCAGAGCTGGAAATGACCAAAGCCGATACGAGTGAATCGTGGCAAAAAAGTGCGTCGCGAATGCAAAATGGTGAAAATAGCGCTCATTTAATGAAGTCGATGTGGCGCAAGATCCAGACCAAACAACAACGCTTTAAATTCCGTATACCGCGAGCGTTACCAGAACTGGACAAAGTCATTGGAAGAGATGGCAATGAATAAAACGGGGCGCTAATATAGCGCCTCGTTTTTATTAGAGAATAGAGTTCAAATGAGCCAAGAGTTTATGCGCCGCGCATTGGAAGTGTCCAAAAATGCGCTTCCTGAATGTCAACCAAACCCGCCGGTTGGCTGCGTGTTAGTGAAAGACAATCAAATCGTTTCAGAAGGTCATACTCAAGCTATTGGTGGCAACCACGCGGAAGTAGAAGCGCTGAATGCATATCAAGGCTCGTTAGAAGCGGTGACGGCATACGTTACGCTCGAACCGTGTTCGTTTGTAGGTCGTACGCCAGCTTGCGCGGTGACATTAGTAAAATCCGGTATTGGCAAAGTCGTCGTAGCCATGTTGGATCCAGATCCGCGCAACAGTGGTCGAGGTATCGAGATTCTAAAACAAGCCGGTATTGAGGTAGAAATTGGTTTATGCGGCGAGGAAGTCAGCGAGTTTCTTACCCCATATTTAGGCAAATCTTAATGTAAGCTTTGGCTTGCACGGTAGCTGCTCACTTATGAGGTGAATGGAGCACGTCAAAATTGAGTTAAAACTCATTAAAACAGGTCGTACCGCCCATTTCTTGTACTTGGCTACGTTAACTATCATGCTGTTAGATTAAAATAGAGAAAGTGATTTTCGAAAAATTTAATAGCATGAAACCGACCGATCTGAATCTTATCCCCATCTTTATTGCCATTTATGAAGAGGGGAACTTATCTAAAGCAGCAGCACGTCTCAGCATCACGCAGCCCGCAGTCAGCAAAGCGTTGGCACGCCTTCGTGATATTTATGACGAACCTTTATTTCATCGCTGTACCAAGGGGGTAGAACCTACCTCTTTTGCTATGGATATTTACCCTGCGCTGCTTACTTCGGTGCAAAACTTTACTTCAACTCTGGCGGCTTCTAGCGAATTTGACCCTAAAGTGTCGAATCGAGTGTTTTCCATTGCTTGTGTCTCTGTTGCAAGTTTTGAGTTGCTCCCTCAAGTCATGAAACAGATCCGTGAGTTAGCACCACATATTGCTTTAGAGGTTCATCCACTCTTTACGGAAGATTTTGAAAGCGATCTACGTTTGCAACGTTACGACTTGATCATTGATATCGCGCCAAGAGCACGAACGGTTTTAAAAGTTGAAACTGTGCTTACTGAGCGCTTGGTGGTGGTGTGTAGCGAGGAGCACCCACGCTTAAAGGGCGAGATTACGGCTGAACAATTTTTTGAAGAAGAACATGTGGTGGTTTCGCAGTGGCAGAGTCGTAAGAGCTTGTTAAACGCCGATGATATTGTCGACTTGGACAAAAGAAAGATAAAGTATCGAGCTTCTGGCGTGTTGGAAATGCTACCTGTTATCTGCGGTAGTGAATATATTGGTTTAATGCCCGAGTCGATGATCAACTTGTTCAACCACACCTATCATGTTAAATCTTTATCTATGCCATTTGATGAACAAACCTATGAGCTCTGCACAATATGGCATCCTAGTCGGACAAACGACAGTGCCCATCAATGGTTGCGATCACAGATTAAACGAGCAGGGAAAACCATCAACCAATAGGAAGTGCAATGAAGAAGACAATACGTGCCATCCTTAACGGCAAAAAAGCTGGGAACCCAGAGTTAAGAGATGCAATCATGAAAATGAGAGACAAGGGCGTCGATCTGCAAGTGCGAGTGACTTGGGAATCTCAAGACATGCCGCGCTTGGTGAAAGAAGCGGTTGATGAAGGGATTGAACGTATTGTTGTCGCTGGTGGCGATGGGACCGTCAATGAGGCGGCTTCTGCGATTATCCAAATTGAAGAAGAAAAACGCCCTGAGTTAGCCATTATCCCTCTTGGTACCGCAAATGATTTTGCCACCGCGATTCAAGTGCCAGCTTCTATCAAGGCGTCTTTATCTCTCGCCGTAGAAGGGCAGTCTGCTTTGGTCGATTGTGTCAAGGCTAACGATCGCTACTTTATTAACGTAGCAACAGCAGGGTTTGGCGCAGAAGTTACGGCAGAAACGCCTGTTGAACTTAAAAACTTTCTTGGTGGCGGCGCTTATACACTAACCGGTGTTGTAAAAGCGCTCGGCTTTAAACCTTATGACGGAACAATAAAAATTGAAGGTGGGGCTTATCAGGGAGAAATGTTGCTTGGCGCTTTCTGCAATGGTCGCTTAGCTGGAGGTGGGCAAGAGTTAGCGTCGAAAGCGATGATTAATGATGGCTTGATGGATCTAACACTGGTGCGTCCATTCTTACCTCATGAGCTGCCAAAAGTTATCGAAGAGATCAATAATCCTAGCGAGAAAGGTGAGTTTGTAAAACACACAAGAGCAAGCTGGTTGGAGATAGACTTCCCAAATCCACTTCCGCTCAATTTAGATGGCGAACCATATCATTCGAGAACAATACGGTTTGATGTTCAGCCTAAGAGTATACGATTAGTCTTGCCGCAAGATTGTCCTTGCTTGACCAGCTAAACGAGTAGTTTCAAGGCCCATAAACAACACAGCCTCCAATATGTGGCTGTGTTGTTTATGTTGAGGTGTCAGGCGAATTAAAGCTTTTGAATGGTTTCTACGTCAATCTGCGTGGTTGTCCACTCTGAGTCAACTTCGCCTCGAATCGTTACTTTATCGTTTGGACCAACGTCTAGCCCCATCCAATCTTCATTGTCGATTTCCACTTCGATTTCACCAGTCTCATCTTTGAACAAGTAAGTCTCGTTACCAAGAGATTGAACAATGTGCCCGGTTAACATGACTGCGCTGTCGTCGGTTGCGTTGTGCGCCTCTTTCACCGAATTAATTACGCTTATTTCTGGACCATTAAACGCGGCGAAAGCTGAGCTTGAAAGTAGGGCAAACATGGATGCTAAAATCATTTTTTTCATTATCGCTTCCTTAAATTAGAAGTAGTAAGTTGTGCCTACGTTAAAGGATGCAGTGTTCACGTATCGGTCTAGTTGATATTTTGCGTTTGCACCTATGGTGAGCTGCGGGAAAATTCTGTATTCCGCACCCACTGAGAACATTGCGCCTAGCTCGTTGTTTTGCTCTGTGTTGTGGAAAAGCGTGTTGTTCATTTCCACATCGTCATTCGCGACAAGCTCATATTCTTGATGTTTAGAAACCTTGGCATCGTATTGTGTGTAAGTTAAACCGGCTTTGAATTTTGTAGTCCACTTATCATTTAATGCATAGCTAAACACTGGAGACAGCGACACTTGCTTGGCTTTGATTGACGCATCCCAATCCATTTCATGATGGTAATCTTTGCCATCAATTTGTTTGATACCAAGGTTCTTTGAACGATTATCATCAAGGTCAAATTGGCTGTAGCCCAACTCTAGCGCCCAGTTGTCATTGAACGCGTAACCGACAAAACCTGAGAAAATACCGTCTTCAAGCTCAGGGTTGAGTGTTACGTTGTCAGTTGAAAAGTGAGGTTCCAAATCATGGTCAGTGGTGCCTAGTCCATATTCCAGACCTACATAAGGAGCCGCAGATACCGAAACTGAGCAGGTAACAAGTAACGCAAGAAGTGTTTTGTTCATTTTATTTTGCCTCTTCAAATCAACTTAGTGAGTAGAAGCGCATTTTGTGTGAAGAAGCGTGAAGCGATCGTGAAGAAACGAAAAAATGTTTAGAAAAAAGAGCAAGGGGCGATAACCGAGGGGCGGTTTGAGTGAACAAACACCAAGCTCTTTATATAGAGTAAGTTAAGTTGCTGCGACGTAACACACCGCAAACGGGACATTAAGGCGAGTAAACTCTTTGATCCAACGCCATTGGTTATCCTGGAGTTTATCGCCAGGGCCTTTCACTTCAATCCACTCGAACTCATTTTCTTTAAAAGCAATGAGATCCGGCATCCCATTACGGTAAAGCTTAAGGTCGCTCAATTGTATTTTGAACAGCGCCATCAGCATATTGGTTGGGATGGTGTTGAGCGCTGTTTCGAGTAGCTCTTTACTTATTAAATTCCAATGTACAAATGGATTACTAATGCCAAACTTCTCATCGTATTTTGTCAATAACGTCTGGGTGTTGCCCGCTTCTAGTTCGGCAAAAGCGGTGTCTATCAAAGCTTGGCGCTTGGTAACAAAATCTGAGTGATATAAATCTAAAGGACGGTGTTGATAAGCGTTAATGAATGCCCCTTCAATAGGAGCAAAAATCGCATCCCAGAATGTAAGCCCCAGTAGCGAGTTGAGCAACGCATTTTCAGCGTAAAACACATTCCAGCCTAAGGACTCAAAATACGCTTTACTGGCAAGCTCGACTCGTTGTTGAGATAAATCCAGTTCAATATGATATTCGGAGCAGAGTGGCTTCGCTACTCTTGGTACTTTCGCGCCTTGTTTTCGCTTCAACCGTTGCTCAAGTTTTTGTGCGACTTCGAGCTCAGACACATCAAATGGCGACTGCAGCATCTCTGTGACAATGTCACTAAATAAATCATCTTGGTTTAGTTTGTCATAGATACGTGCTCGTCGTTCTCGGCTCGGAGCGAGCTGAGTTTGGCTAAATAGAGATAGGGCGGTCTCTAGCTCATTAATACGCTCATAGTCTCGCGCAATGTCATTCAACATGTGTTCGCGTTTACGATCTACGTAATGGTGACTAACTGGATGAGGCATTGCCTCAATTAATAAGTCGAGGTTCGCTTTGTCTTTTCGATCAAATTGCCAGTACAGGTTGGCCAGTTGGCTTAGTTCAATTAAGCGGTCTATTTGCTCACGTGAATCAAAGAAACGGCGCACTTTACTCAATTGGTATTGCTCGAACTGATGTAGACCTAAGTCATCAAGCACAAACTGACTTAAGTCTTGATGAGTGTTGGCAAAAAATAGGGTGAGTAAAACGTCGATCATGTGGGCGGAATTGAGTTTGATGATCGTAAACTCAAGCTGCTCAAAACGATCAAATTCCGTGTTGCTTAAACGCTCCACAAAGGCATCTTTCTTTAATGACTTCGGTAGCTCTGGGTAAAGTGCAGAGATCTCCGGTTTCGTCAGTAAGTTAGACGCTAACTCTTGATGAGAGAGTGGGGGGGAAAGGGCCACAAACTCATGTTGACTCAATTCTGCCAGTGCTTCATTGATTGAAGGTATTTCTTGATAACTCAGCTTATCACTTCGAAACCAACACCCTTTTCGGCTGTATAAACGCACTAACAGGCACTGGGCGTGTTTGCTCAAGGAATCAAACGAGCAAAGCCAAGCGTGTTCTTCCTCAGCCAGTAAATCGCTGTACCAGGTTACTGCGTGGTGAGTCAGCTTAAAGAAGTTTTCTAGATAGTAGTCTGGTGCAAGTTCGATAGGGCTTTCCATAAACGACCTGTAACAAAAAAGGCTTAACTCATAGGTTAAGCCTTTTCGCTATCAAATCAATTCGCAATTATGCGTTTTTTAGCTGCGCTACTTTCGCTTCAGACAGTGGCTTAGTGATGAACGCAAGTACGATACATACTGCCATCATTGCTGATGAAATAGTGTAAGCCAAGGTGTAGCCTTCGCCGTTCGTCATAGAGAAGCCAACAACTGCTGCGCCGATTGCACCACCGATACCCCATGCAGTGTAAAGCACACCGTAGTTAGTACCGTAGTTTTTCAAACCGTAGAACTCGGCCGTTAGCGTAGGGAATACCGCTAGAAGGGTACCGTAACCTACCGCTGCGATCGCAGTACCAATGATCAGAGTAAACTCAGAGTCGAACGTTGCGAACAGCACCATGTTTACGCCTTGTAAGACGAACGCAAGTAGAAGCGTACGAACACCGCCGATTTTATCTGCAAGCATACCCGCAGCAACACGACCGCCAGAGTTGAATACAGCAAGAATGGACGCTAGGTAAACCGCGTTTGGCAAGTTTGCTTGAACGCTTGCGATTGTCGTGATGTTACCGATGATCATTAGACCAACAGAAGCTGCGAACGCGTACATGATCCATAGAGAGTAGAACTGTGGCGTCTTCAGCATTGCTTTCCAAGTTAGATCATCTGACTTTTTAACCGCTTTAGGTGCTTGACCTTCTTTTACTTTCGGTTCTGCAGGCGTGTAGTCTGCTGGTGGGTTATTGATGGTTGCTGCAAGAGGAACTGCAATTGCCAGGATACCAACACCAAGAACCATAAAGCTCGTTTGAATGCCCATGCTGTCGATCAATGATGATGTTACTGGTGCTAGGTAGATAGCCGCTAGACCGAAACCAGCCGCAATAATGCCGTTAACCATGCCTTTCTTCGAAGCGTGGAACCATTTCATTGCAGAAGGTGATAGGCATGCGTAGCCAAAGCCGATACCTGCACCTGTGATCACACCGAAGGTAATGTTCAGCATGAGTGGAGTGTCAACAAAGCCAGATGCGATCATGCCTAGACCTGTAAGAACAGTACCTAGGATAAGGATCATACGCGGACCCATGCGGTCTTGAAGAATACCTGCAACAAGAAGACAGATAGAGAAAGTGATGGTTGCAGTTGCGTAAGGTGCAGAAGCTTCTGCAGCACTCCAGCCTGATTCAGTTACCAGTGCCTTGTTGAATACACTCCAAGCATACAGGATGCCAAGACAAAGGTTGATACAGAACCCTGCTAACAGGATGCGCATAGCTTTATCAATCTTGCTCATTTTCATTCTCAGTTTTTCCTCTTGTTGGCAATGCCGCAAAGAGGGTTGGTTTAAAGATGTTTTTTCTCAAAATTAGTTTGCGTTTTTCAACGATTAACGCAATGAGCGCGGATTATAACCAATAAATATGTGATTGGAATCTCTTTTTACCGTTACTGATAAAATAATTTGAAACATTAAAAGCGGATGTGAATTCATGGTTTTGTATGTGGTTTTAGTGTTATCAAAAGGTGATGATTTTTGTTGTTGGGAATGAGGAACTAGTCAAAATAGAGAATTCAGTGCGCAGTTGGGTGCACAGCTCACATTTCATATAAAAAATTTCAAAATGTTACCGTGTTAACTCCCTGTAACAAAAATGACTGAAATATCGTCTTGTTGCCGTAAGTATTGGATGTAAAGGGTTTCTTAAATTTAAATTGTTAACCTTTTGTAATAACTAGGGCTGATTAGGTTTTTTGTGCATTAAGTGAACAAAAAAGTCACTTGTAATTGCAGATTATAGGAGCAGAATATAGCGAAAAATGAGATTTCATTTATGAAGGGATGCTTTTTTAGACTTGTTGTGAGGTGACTTATGAAACTGTTCCTATTACTCATGGCTTCGGTATCTGCTGGTGTCGCATCTGCAGATCACATCCATTCATTTATGTTGGGTCTATCTATTGCTTCTCTAGCGGTAGGGAGCTGTTATTTCTTTGCATTCCGTAGCTCGCGCTTTCCACAGCTTGCTTTATTCTTACTAATTTGCGGCATGCTTTCTAAGTTGACGATAACGGTTGTTGGTGTGATGTGGGGAATGTCGGCTGAATTAATTACATCTCCAATCGTATTCGCACTTTCGTATTTATTCTTCTCTCTCGCCGTGACCTACTTATGGTTTAGTTATCGAGAGAGTATCACTAAGATCCCTGATCGATTTAAGTCAGCGTAAATCGTCAAATAAGAAAACATAATGAAAAAACGCCAGCACTTTTGCTGGCGTTTTTGTTTAAAGCTAAGTCAGTTAGCTTGTTGTGTTTGGCTCGGTAGGGTTTGTCCTGTATTGACTGATACTGTTAGTGGCGGCTCTGGAACTTCTAAGAAGCAGGCGATTACCCTATAGAGTTCTCCTTCCGCAACGGTAACCTTTCCATCCGATTCAATCGCTAATCGACACGCTTTTACGAACAAGCGACGACTTTTCGGTTTGAGTTGCAGTAGGAGCTCTAAAGCAGCGCGATTTAGGCCCCAGTTCTTATTTGCGGGTTGTAACTCTGCATCATTAAAGCCCAAACAGGTTAGGGCGCTGCTAAATGCACGTTGAGCGTCTTCCGGTTGAGAGTGACTAACCCAAGCCAATTCGCGCAGTAGCCAAAACACACTCTCTTTTAATTGCTTTAAAGATTGGATCTGTTTTGTACATCCATACGATTCGAGTAGTTGCTTCTCCAATAAGTTGATGACACACCATTCTGCGAGTGAGTAGTGGTCATCAGTTTGAGAGAGTTCACGTAGCACCTGGCACAGTCTGTTTTTCTGACCCTCACTCAGCGATTTCAAGGCAGGGATGGAGAGTTCGAGTAATGGAAAGCGTAGATGAAGAGGCAAATCATAATCCAGCCATGGTAATAATTGTGCTTGAGACACCTTTGGGATATGACTTTTTATCATCTCTCGCTGGAGTTCACTGCCATCAAATATCAAGGCAAAAGCAATAAAGCGCGCACTGTATGGTTCACGAGCGATGTCGACAAGTTCGGAAGGAAGTTGGTTAAGTAGTTGTTGACCTACTTCGCTGAGTTCTGCGGTGGTTGGTTTCTCAGGTTGTGTCGATGTCCCTGATGTGAATCCACTAACGTTATCATTCTCAAAGCTTGTCGTTGGACGATGCGAACTTTGAGAAAAACTTCCATCCCAACCAGGTTCAATTCGGCGAATCCGTTCTTCTAGTGGAGGGTGAGTCGCAAATAGGCCAGAAAAGCCGGAGAGTTTGCTTTGACCAAACATCATATGGCTCATCTCATCGCTTGCTTTTGTATTCAATGAAGAACCCGCCATATGACTACCAATTTTCTTGAGTGCACCAGCAATGCCTTGATCGTTTCGAGTAAATTGAACGGCACTGGCATCAGCGAGAAATTCACGTTGACGAGAGATTGCAGCTTTGATCATCGAGCCAAACAAGGTGCCAATCCAGCCCAGAACCAAACAGATAATCGCAATCAGCATGATAACCGCAAAGCCTTTATCGGAATCGGAAGAACTTCTTGATACGCGGCTCGTATGATGAGTGTTATCTAAGACCAAGTGTCCAAAATGTGCAATGCAAGTGATGCCAAACAGTACGCCGATAAGACGTGTATTTAAACGCATATCTCCGTTTAAGATATGGCTGAATTCATGAGCAATGACACCTTGTAGTTCATCTCGCGTGAAGCTATCCAGTGCGCCTTGTGTGACGCCGATGACGGCATCATCAATGCTCATGCCTGCTGCGAAAGCATTGATACCGCGCTCTTCCTGCATCACATAGACGGGAGGAACCGGAATACCAGATGCAATTGCCATCTCTTCCACAACGTTGAGCAGTTGTCTATGTTTTGCATCCAAGGTGTTTGAGGAAATCAGCTTGCCGCCTATGCTCTCAGCAACACCTCGGCCTCCATTGGAGGTGAGGGCGGATAAGCGAACCGTTGAACTTATCGCAACAACCAGCAATACACCGGCAAAGCACAACAAGACGTAGGTAAGTGCGGTTTCTTGATCAAAGTGTTCGCCTGTTACTCCGTAATAGATACCAATCGATAATACGCTTACCAAACCAGTGATGGTGACAACTGCTAAGGAAAACAGGAACACCAAAAGCCCAGTGCGTTGACGCGCGGTATCTTGATGGTCAAAGAAATTCATTAGAACTCAACCTTCGGGGCCGCTTGTATTTCAGCACTGTCAGAAAACTCTAACAGTTTGCCATCTTGGAATCCGAATGCGTTGGAAAACAACACTGGCGGGAACGTTTGTTTGTATGTGTTGTAGCTGGTTACCGCATCATTAAATGCTTGGCGAGCAAACGCAACTTTGTTCTCAGTGCTGGTTAATTCTTCTTGAAGCTGACTCATGGTTTCATTCGCTTTAAGCTCAGGGTAGGCTTCCACTACCACATTAAGTTTGCCCAACGCACTTTGCAGCATGCTTTCCGCTTGGTTTAGTTGGCTAATTGCTGCATCACTACCAGGTGCGTCACTGGCTGCTTTCAGGCCAGCAATTGCTTGATTACGAGCTTGGATGACACGTTCAAATGTTTCTTTTTCGTGTTCCATATAGCCTTTTGCAGTATTAACTAAGTTCGGAATCAAATCGTATCGACGTTTTAATTGAACTTCTATTTGAGCGAAGCTGTTTTTGAAACGGTTTTGTAGAGTAACGAGCTTGTTGTAGATACTGACGGCGTACACCACAATGAGCAGGACAATAACGATAAAGACAATAAATGCAGTCATAATAAATCCCATTTTCTTAATGTATTCAGTTCTTATATAAACTGTTGAGATATTAAGCAAATGCTTCTGAAGAAGCGATGTAATAACCGAGAAATATGTCACGAGTTGAGTAACAATTAAAATGCATTTACAAAGCAATACAGAAAGAATAATGGCACTGGAGAGATGAAAGAAATAGGCCCAGCTAGAAGCCGGGCCTTGTCGATAAGCAATATTGGCGATGCCGCTAGGCACTCATTGGAACAAGTACCATAGTACCAATAATAACTGTGATAAGACCTGCAAGAACCGGAACAGATGTTCGTTTTACAACCTCAAACGGGCTGATGTTCGCCATACCGGATGTCGCAACGATTACGCCAGACACTGGTGAGATAGTACGACCTAGGTTTGATGCTTGAAGCATCGGGATAATTAGGAACGCTGGGTTTAGTCCCATTTTCGCAGCCAAAGATGGTGCTAACTCTACAAATGCATAGAAAGGCGCGTTACCAGACCCCGTTGCAATTGCTGCTGCAACTGTCAATGCAGTAAGGATAAGCATTAAAGCAACACCGCCTGCACCTGCATTGTCTGCAAGGTGAAGTAGGTTATCGATAGCGCCGATAGACATTAGACCTTGCGCAAAAACCCCCGCTGCAACCAAAAGCATCACAACGCCTTTGAACGCGTCAGCCATGCCAGCGTAACAAGAATCTAAATCTTCTAGTGATTTCTTACCATCAAACTTATTTACAACGTAATGGATCAGAGCGCCAAGGAAAATCGAACCGACCACAATAGTATAAATGTCTAGGCTAAGTCCTGGAATGGTACGACCGTTGAATAGGAACACGCCGATGATAGGTAGAAATGGCAGTGCCGCATAAAACGCTGGCGCATCGGCTTTGATCTCTGATACGTCAATTTTTTCCATTGGCGTATTTTCTTTCTTATCTAAGTATTTGTTCCAGAAGAAAGCCGCGGCAGCCATCACGATGATTGCGCAGATAGAAACAGGCAACACTGTTTGTACCGCAAACACATCAAGCGCCAAGCCAGATTTTTCGGCGGCGATCACCACATCACCAGAGGTTGGAGAAAGAATGATTGCCGCAGGAGAGGCACAAACTGCAACCGCTGCTGGACGAGAGATCCCCATTGCGACCATCATTGGGAATAATGTCGCCATTAATAGTACGCCAAGGCCGGTTGCAGAACTTACTGCAAGAGACATCAAACACGCCACAATGTAAGCCGCTACCAAAAGGACATAAGGAGACTTGATAACAGAAAGCGGTTTAGAGAACTGTTTCACTACAACGTTATTCGCGCCGATGTGAGTCATATAGGAAGCGAAGCCACATAGCAACATGATTTGCATACCAAGGCCGCCGCCGCGGTATTGTAGCATGTATTTAACGTATTCTAGCGCGTCTGTCACCATGTTACCGGTTGAGGTGATTTTTGAGGGCAGCACGTCATGCCCCAATACGCCAGTCATAAGAAGTAAAGCAATACCAGCCGTCAGTAACACGCCCGCTGCTTTATAGCCTTTGACGATAAAGTAACCCACAGCAATGGTGACAACTAAGCCAATTAAGAGCTCTAACATAGGGATCTCCGAATGTTATGAAAAAAAGAAAGAAACTGTTTCAGTTTATGACAAGGAATTTACAGAATTCTTAACTGTGGCACGAGACAAATATGGGGCTTGCATGATCTGAGACAAATAATAATTTAATAATTAATTTCGTTAGATTGTATTGTTGGAATTTGGTTTTCTAAGTGTTATGTGCTGGTTTTAAGCTGTTTGCAGGAAGGAAAATATGACCAGAAATTTGAATAAATAGTGAGGGAATTGATTCAAAATGAGAAAAAGAAACAACTCAGTGAGTTGGGAGAGGGTAATAATCCTTGCAACATAAAAGCTTCGCCGAAGCGAAGCTAAATCGTAAGGATAGGTTAAGTTAAGCGTATCGGCGCACCATCAGGTTCCAACTGCGTTGTTGCCGCTCGAACTCCGCTTTGATTTGCTGATACTTTATCTTTGTCACAGAACACTCGTATTTTTTTACCACACTGGCTGTTTTTGCACCGAGTACTTCCTTTCGCATCTCATAATATTCCTGCATGTGATGAACTAGCGCATCAAACTCGTGTTGTAACTGATCGAGAATCGTCTGCGTATTCGGTTTTGCTCCCAGTTTTTCTTTTGCTTTCTTCAAGAGTTGAGTTGCGCGAGCTTTTTCTATTCTAAATGTTGGCGTTGTGCGTAATTTAGATGTGAGTCCAAGCCAAGAGCATGACTTAATCAACCACTTGGTCGGGTCGTAATGCCACCAATACACACCATTACGATAGTCATTCTCGAAGATATGATGGAAATTGTGGTAGCCCTCACCAAATGTGAAAAAGGCTAACACGCCGTTGTCGCGAGCGGTGTTTTTGTCCGTGAAAGTCTGTTTTCCCCAAACATGCGCAAGTGAGTTAATGAAAAAGGTCGTGTGGTGGCTCATAAAGAGTCGAGCGGCACCAACTACTAATAACATACCCCAAATATCGCCGTAGATAACACCAAGAGCGGCCGGAAAGCCAATATTGGTGAGTAGAGCAAGTGGAACATAGTACTTATGTTGCCACATGACGATTTTGTCACGCTTTAAATCGCGGCAGTTGGTGTATTCGTTTTCCTGCGATTTGTTGTAGTCGCGTAACATCCAACCAATATGAGAATACCAAAAGCCACGTTTCGCTGAGTAAGGATCTTTGTCGTTATTGTCGACATGCTTGTGGTGTACACGATGATCAGAAGACCAGTGTAATGCACTATTTTGCAAAGAAAATGCTCCTCCAATCGCAAAAATAGCACGTAAAATTGGATGAGCTTCGTATGTTTTGTGGCTCCAGAGTCGGTGATAGCCTGCTGTAATAGAAAGATTCGTAAAACTGAATGCCATCACTCCCCAAACTAGATGCTCCCAACCCAGTCCAAAATGATATGCATACCAAGGCATTACAATAAAAGTCAGAACAAAACTGGAAGAAAATATCAATGTATTCAACCAGATAATGGGTGGTTTGTTTTGAGTCACAGGTGTATTCCTAACTTTGAGCTAACAACTGTTTGCCAGAATATCAGCGTACACGTGTAAGTCAAATTAAAGTTAGACAAATGTGACTGTTCCTTTGGATGTACATTAAGGAACTTGATGGGATATTTTGCTTTTAATTGAATAATGAGTAGTATTAAAAAATGAGCTCTGGCTTAAGGTGTATAAAATCTGCCAAGAAACAAGTGTTATAAAGGTGGAATATGCCGAGACTCTATAAAGAAGTAAAAAATGTAAGAAAATAGGAATACGTAATGGATTTACGATTAGCGGAATATAAGGACTACGAGCGCATTGCGCATCTTCATGCGGATAGTTGGAAGCGTCATTACCGTGGCATTCTTAGTGATAACTATCTTGATAAAGAGGCGATTGACGACAAACTACTGATCTGGCAAACCCGCCTGACCAACCCACCATTCAACCAGCACATTGTCTTGGCGGAAGAGGGTGGTTTGTTGCTCGGCTTCGTTTGTGTGTTTGGCAACCATGACTTCGAGCGTGGAACCTTTATTGACGCACTGCATGTTGATGACAGCTACCGTGGTCGTGGTATTGGCAAACAGCTATTACTTGCTGTCGCAGAATGGCAGCAACAGTATTTTAAAGACACTGGTCTTTATCTAGAAGTCGTATCGCAAAACATTTCTGCAATTGAATTCTACCGCCATATTGGAGGTCAAGAATGTCAAGAGCGAACTTGGCGTGCGCCAGGTGGTACAGAAGTATTGGAGAAGGTATTCCGTTGGAAGAATGCTCAGTCATTAGTTAGTGGGATAGAAGAAAACGTTATTTACTCCTAGTCTTGACGTTTTAGCTCAGCAATAAGAGCAGCATCAAAGCTGCTCTTTTTTGTGCCTGTCCTAAAGTTTCGTGTTTCAGTTGGCGACTTAAAAGCAAAGCCCCATGGCTTTTAGCTCTGACTCGCATTGCTGAGCATTTTCAAATTGAATGGCTTCCATGCCTACCGCTCGGGCCCCTTCGACGTTGTATGGCATATCATCAAGAAATACCGTTTCCTCAGCCTGAAGCTGATATGTTGAAAGTAGGGTTTGGTAGATCTCAGCTTGTGGTTTTAGTAACTGCACTTCAGAAGAGATGATTGCACCATCAAACAGCGGCCAGAACTCATAGGTAGCACGCAGATGCTCGACAATTTCGTTGACGTTGTCTGTGAGCGCATAAACGCGATATCCTGCACTTTTTACTCTTTTTAGCAGTTCGACACTGCCGTAAAGTAATATTTGTGTATGTTTGACATAGTAAAAAAAAGCGGTCCATTTCTTCCGCTGTCACCTGATGCTCACGTTGATAGCACAGTTTGGCTTCCTTTTCGGAAATGATTCCTTTGTTTAAGTCTTTCCAGATTTGTGATGAAAACAGCAACTGGGCCATTTTTTCCGCTTCTACTGAGTGACCAAATGTTAAGCGAACAATCTCTACCGGAGACCAGCGTACTAATACATTTCCCACATCAAAAATTACGTTTTTTATTTGTAAAGGTTCCATAACACACCCCAAGCCAATTGTTCATCACCGCGTTACATCCACAGTGAGTGCTGTCGTAAAATCTTTGGAAGTTCGAGCCAAAGGCGCTGTTTAAATGTCTCGAACGTATATGAGACTAACATCCCTTAGGATACAACGCGATTATCGCAAAATTACACTAAACTATATGCAACTTCATTTATTTGGTTGTAAATCAAGTGTCGCTATCTTAAAAGATTGAAATTAAAGACAAGCGTCGCGAAATATTTGCGCCATTTCGCGCTGCTTATAAGCGTTAAGTAATATATAATTACTTAATAATAAAACGATAAGAATGAATGCAAATCACACTATTGGGACGTCAGGCGGAGTAGGCAAAATAGATAATATGGACTCGATACGTAAGGTTTATCAATATGCAGAACCCAACCTGACTCTCGTTGGTTGGATGGGGTTTCTTGGCTTTCCGCTGTACTACTTTGTTTGGGATTTTGTTTTCCCACAGGCTTATGAAAACTTGCCGCTCAGATTGTTTTGTTCACTATTGTTCTTTGGCATCATTTTTAGAAATCGCCTGTCGTCAACGTGGCGAAAATATATCCATATTTACTACCAAGTGACGATAACGATCTGCTTACCGTTTTTCTTTTTCTATATGTTACTGATGAATGACTGGTCCAATGTTTGGGTCATGTCCTTTATGTCCGCGATTTTCTTGCACATTCTATTGGTTCATGTCACAAGAGTTATGTTCGCTCAAACTTTTGCCGGAATAGGTTTAGCGACGTTCTTTGCTTGGGTGGCGAAAGGGTTTCATCTCGATTTAACAATGGACTGGACGCATGTGCCAATCTTTCTCTTTATTTATGTATTTGGCAATTTATTCTATTTTCGGAACCAAGTGGAGCACGAAGCGAAGGTGTCGTTGGCTAAGTCATTCGGGGCCGGAATTGCGCATGAAATGCGTAACCCTTTAAGTGGCCTTTGCACGTCAATCGATGTTATCCAATCAGTCTTACCCAATAAAAAAGAAGCAGAGAAAGACCAATATCTAATGAGCGGAGAGGATGTCACCCTGCTGCGTGAAGTTAGTGAGGATGCGATGAACATCATCCAGTCGGGCAACGAGACGATAGATTTACTTCTGACATCGATAGACGAAAACCGTGTCTCGCGATCCAGTTTTCAAAAGCATTCTGCTCACTCAGTGGTTGAAAAAGCGATTGAAAGCTTTAGTTATAAGCGTGCGACGGATCGCTTTGCTATATCCCTAGATGCGAGAAGTGAGTTTGATTTTCTTGGTAGCGATACCTTACTCAAATACGTTATGTATAACCTTTTCAAGAACGCCTTCCATCATCGCACATCTGAAGATTTCCACATACATGTGTCCATGACGAGCACGGAGCACTCAAACCAAATCGTTGTAACCGATAATGGTGCTGGTATTGCTCCTGATGTCCTACGTAATATATTTCAGGACTTTTACACAACTGGTAAGTCAGGCAGCTATGGTTTGGGTTTGCCATTTTGTAAAAAAGTGATGCGTTCTTTTGGAGGTAACATTGAATGCCAGTCTCAGCTAGGTGAGTGGTCTCAGTTCACGTTAACTTTCCCGCCGATCACATCTGATATCGTGACTGAAATTAAAAACGATTTGACCAAACTCAAAACCATCCTAACGGTGACCAATCAAGATATTCTTGTGTCGAAAGTGACGGACATTAGCCGTTTTATGGGTTTTGAATCAACGATCTTAGATGTTAATCAAGTGCTCAAAAAGAAAGAGTATGAGTTCGAATTCGACCTAATTTTTATCGACCTTGAGAGCTTGGACGCAAGAGCAAACCAATTAGATAGATTAGAATCTCTTTTGTCCTTCACGGAAGCTCGTATCGTTTATCTTTTTGAGCATCACCCGACACAGAGAGCATGCAAAGCGGCATATGAGCCTATTTGGGTCGAGACTCAAGCCTGGTTATTGAATACTAAGCCAACCATTGACCGTCTCTTGTATGATTCAAGCTATGTGTCGACACCAACGGCCTCAGTGGCTTTGGATACGTCAAATAAGCGGACAATTATGGTCGTGGATGATAACGAATCTTTGCGAAAGTTTACCGCGATGTTACTCGAAAAGCAGGGCTTTGAAGTTATTCAGAAAGAAGACGGGCAGCAAGCACTGGATACATTAGAGCAAGAGAACGTTGACCTCATTCTTATGGATATCGAGATGCCCATCATGGATGGTGTAGAAGCTTCAAGGCGAATTCGAAGCTCGGATAAAAACTATGCGTCGGTACCTATTATTGCGCATACTGGGGATAGCTCACCTGTTACGCTGGACAAAATAGGCTCTTCTGGCATGTCTGACTTTATCGTGAAACCAGCGGATAAAAATCGCTTATTCGACAAAATCGCAAACTGGATTTAATCACTCGCAACTGTGTTATCTCGAGACGAGTTGATCATCACGCGAATACGGATAAAGAGCTCAGCAAACGGCTGAGCTCTTTATTTTTACCTACACTCTAGCTTATACAAACTCTAGATCGGGATGAACAAACGCTTCTTGGCAGGCGGAAAGAACGTGATCGACTTCGGCGGCAGTCATGTCCGCATTGACAGAAAAACGAATGATGTTCTTGTTTCTTCCTGTTGCAGGGCGACAGAAAACTGCGCCAAAGACATCTCTTTCTTCTAAAAAGTCGCGAACTCGCTCAGTGTTTCTTTCGTTGCCACATTCTAGCGCGATAATTTGCGACTCACTGCGAATAGTAAACCCAATACGTTTTAAACCAACGGCTAGAGACTTCGCTCTTTTAAACAAAATCTCCCGTTTGTCATCGGCTTTTTTTATGACGTCCAGTGTTTTTTCTAACCGAATGATCTCTTGCGGTAACACGGTAGAACTGAAAATGGCAGGATACGCGACAAATGGAAGCGTCTTCGCCAGCTTTTCTGCCCCTAAAATCGCGCCAGCACGATAAGCAAATGTCTTTGCAAGACTTACGGTTACAAAATCCACCATATGAGTCAACTCCAGCTCTTGCAGTAGCCCCGCGCCTTGCGGACCGTGCGTACCTAACGAGTGCGATTCATCCACGACTAAGCCGCAGTCAAACTCCTGTGCTATTTCGTAGATATCACGTAGAGGAGCAATGGTTCCGATAGTGCTGTAAACCGAATCCACAACAATAATCCCCGAACCATGGCGTGAAATCTGTTTTCGCAAGTGGTTGGTGTTGTTATGCATGAACGGATGAATTTGTGCTCCTGCGATACGTGCACCTTCCCATAAAGACATATGCGCAAAGAAGTCGATATACACAGGTATGTTCGGTGCACAAATAGTCTGTAATAAACCGACATTCGCAGCCCATCCTGATTGAGAAAGCAGACAGCTAGGCATGCCGACAAAACTGGCTAGTTGAGTTTCAAATGCAGGTTTTGATTCATCATCTTGCAAGAAAATCGCGGACATCACGACGTTGTCATCGTGTTGAGAAATCGCATCACGATGCGCGTTTTGAATCTCCTTGTTATGAGACAGTGCCAGGTAATCATTGCTTTGCATAACAACGGCATTACATGGTGGACGTTTACCAAGAACAAGGTGTTTCTTGTTCTCGTTCGGTTCAATTAGATCTTGAATATGAAAATCTAGGCGTTCCTCAATAAAGGAAGGAAGTGGTTTGCTTTGTATAGTTTCACTCATAATAAATCTCTTCTTCATATGGAAAAACGCCAGCGCTGACACTTATTCATATTGCGGATTTTGGGGAGAGTGTCACTAACCAGGTTGCATAAGTTTGCAGACCCTTGCAAACTCGACATTTGAGGGTTGGATGGTGGCTGTAACTCTATAGGGGCCCGGGGTCTAAACTAGTTTGTGCTTAAAGTTTATACGGCGATTTTGCGGTGCTTTTTTCGTGCTTCATGTCTGGATTTTGTATGAGGAATATAAAGTTTGAAAAGTGAAAAATGGGCGCATTAAATAACAAAAAAGGCGCGAAAATCGCGCCTTAAAATATGATTGGGAAAAGATAATATCAGTTTATCGCTTATTACGTAGATAGCGCTTGCGGCGCTCTTCTTTACGCTTCGCTTTTTCTTCTTCTTTACGAGCGGTTTCAATCTCGACTTCAATCAGCTCTTGAGTGATCATTTCTGGGCGCTCTAGTGTAATTTGGCCTAGTGTGCCTTGGCGAAGTTCGTGCAACAAAATCTCGGATACTTTGTGCAAGTCCACACGTCCACCTGCGCGTAGTGCACCACGACGGCGACCAATCTCTTCCATGATCTCGATATCTGATTCAGGAAGCTCTTCGATTTGGTAACGCTCTTTAAGCTTGTCTGCATAGTGGGCTGCTAGGTACTCAATGGTGTAAAACGCAACCTCGTCGTATTCCATCGCAGTATCTTTTACAGCGCCTGTAGCAGCTAAACGGAAGCCACTGTGTGGGTTTTCCACTTTTGGCCACAGAATCCCTGGAGTATCGGATAAAACGATGCCATTTTGCAGGTTGATGCGCTGCTGACGACGTGTTACCGCGGGCTGGTTACCAGTCACCGCGATCGTTCGACCAGCTAGAGTATTGATGATTGTCGATTTCCCAACGTTTGGGATGCCCATGATCATGGTACGAATGTTTTTACCGATCTCTTCACGGTGTGGGGCAAGTTTACGGCAAAGCTCCATGATTCGATGCACTTCTTGCGGTTCTGACGTCGTGATCGCCATTGCTTTTACGTGTTGCTCTTGCTCCAAGTGCTCAATCCATAATTGAGTTAACTCAGGATCGGCCAAATCACGCTTGTTCAAGACTTTAACGACCGGCTTGTCACCACGGATTTGAGAAATCAAAGGGTTTTCACTACTGAAAGGAATACGAGCATCCAGTACTTCGATGATCACATCCACTTGTGGGATTGCTTCTTCGATCTCTTTGCGTGCTTTGTGCATGTGGCCAGGAAACCACTGGATTGAGTTATTAACCATTTGAAAAATATACCTTTAGTTTTTATGGCTAAGCTGGTGTGGCATCAAGTGGGGTACCAAATGTATTTTATTCTTCACTTGTAGCTACAACAGCACTGATGTGACCATCTTAACATTTTATTTTGGGTACTAAAATGTTGATAACTACTAAGCCAACCTTTCTAGTTCTATTGCTAACAACGAAAAATGATGCGTAAATGCACTATTGAAGTTCAGAGTAATTGGTGTTGTGAGCGTAAAAAATAGGCATGTTTATATCATGATGAAAACTTAAATGCATCAAGTGTAATTATTTCACAGTTGTAGAACGAATTATTCCGAATACCTATAAAGTTATATGTACTCTATCGTTATCATGTATCCATATTAACGAAGGGAACTCCTAATATCGATTCAATTTGAAGTGACTATTAATTTCTTAATTTTTGATGTTTTAGGTGGGTTAGCTTGATGTTGTTTATAAATGACCATCATAAATAACATTTTTATATCTTATATTATAAATTCCTATAGGAATGCTTTTTGGGCAAGGTAATCATACTGTAAATATATTTATTATAAAGGATTAATAAAGTAGTAAGTTATCTTAAATACTAGTGTAAGCCGATTTAAAAAATATCGAAGAGAAAATAGAGCTCTAAACTTAACGCCTAAAAAATTTCGCCGAGTACTGATAAAAAAAAGTCTGTTACTGATAACGCCCTTTTTCTGAGAGTTTTAACATGAGCTAAAAGCGAGGCCATAATAACAAACTGTATTTTGTTAACCGTGGCGTCAGAACCTCTCTCGGAAAAGTTTGGAGTTGTTATGGAAAAAACGCAGTGGGAGAAAGTGCTCGGTGACACAGTAGGTCAGCCAGTCTCTTTCGACGAATTCTCATTAACATCGGTAATGTTTGAAGAGCCTAAAATGATAGTCAATTTCGAACTTCGCGTAAATGAACTTGTTATTTATGCCTTGGTTGGAGAGCTGATAGAAGAAAGGCAAATGCGGGGGCTTCTTGAAGGGAACTGTCTCTGGAATTCAACCAATGGTGCAACGCTCTCATTGCTCGATGAGAAGCGTGTTTTGCTCGCGATGTCTGTGAGCCACCAAGACAAACTTCGTTTTTCTGAACTTCTTTCCGGGTTTGTCGATGCAGCTAGCTACTGGCAGCAAAAGTTATTAGAGGCGGAGCCAGCGACAGTTGATGCGCAGGATATGAGTGGCTTCTCTTCTCCTCGCAGTTCTTTATTTGTTTAGGAGTGATGCCATGACTTCAGTGAATACGTCTTTCGTTGATCGTTCTCTTCATACTAATTCTGTACAGGAAGTGGAAGGTGCTAACACCAACAGTCCGTTGGCGCTAAATGTAGCGAGCAATCCACAGCTAAGTGGCAATGCTAGCTTATCATCTGCGCACCGCGTTGAAGCCTTGTTTAGCCAAAATCAACGGGAAATCTTCACTAATTTTCCCCAGTCTGTCCAAACGGCTTTATTGGAAACGCCTTATCTAAAAGAAAAGAGCGATACCTTATCAAACCGAGAGTTTGGAAAGGTGCTTGCTGCGGCAGGACATTTAGAAACGTATCTAGGTTCTTCTTCTAGCAATCTACAACTGTTTGCCAACGCGGCGCTTGGTAACGTATTTAAAACTGGCGATAGTTCGCTATTACTTAAAGCGCTGGATCGTCTTCCTGTATCTGAAAGTGTCAATATTGCCCGTGATGCGGTGTCCACACTAAAGAGCGACAAGACCGCAGAAAATTACAGTAATGCTTATCAAGCGCTGGCAAAGATATGCGAAAACTTGGAAAATGGGTCTCCAGAGCACACTCGAATTGCCGGACTAGCAGAACAGTTACGCAGCGGAGGGCTAGAGCAGCTACGTGATCAATTCAAACAGCAATTAACCGAGCAGTTCAGTGGATTAACTAAAGGCGGCACGGAGTCAGCCGTATCGACCTCTTTTGAGATAGGTCCTGCGCTTGGTCTGTTTAATCTTGAGGCTGCATCGGTAACCGTTGAGCTCAAATACGACTTCAAAGTGTTTGGTGGTGATGACACAAAAATTCGCGCGAAGCATAACTTCTCTCTTGGTGTTAATGCCTCAGCGGGTGGAGGCGAAGTACCTGTAGACGTTCATGTTGGTGGTAATTTGGGGCTGGGCGCAGCACAAAGCTTCCCGAATCTTAAGTCGTTTGTGGATTATCATGCCAATGATATGATCGCGATGCTTGCAGGAAGTGGTGTTAAGAAATTGACCAATTTAGGCGGTATCCATCAAGCTCGTAAAGCTGACCGATTACTTGAAAGTGTTGTCGCAAACAACCACAAACTACAGCAAGACTTACGTCAGCAAGGGATCTTAGGACAAGGCGACAAAATAGAAGTAAAAGGCAGAAAGTACGATGCTCCGGTGAAAGCAGAAACCTTTGCTGGAAGTCTTTCTGGCGGTGCTGGTGTAGGGATAAAAGATCTTTCTAAAATCAGCGGTGGTGGCTCTGCGTCGATAACCGAGACTTACTTCACTAAGCATACCGATTTGCTCCAACAACTGCGTCAGCAACCTGTCCGACTTATGGCTCGTAATCCGGACTATTTTACTGTTTCAGTACCGTTTGAAGGATATGCAAAAGACGCTGAATTTCTTGGCAGTCGCCAGACTCTAAGCGGTTCACAAGGTTTAGAGTGGATGAAAGAAACGGCGTTGGAGGTCAGTGACCTTGCCCAAAAGGTAAAAGCAGATCCAACGGCTCAAAACCCCAAAACCGGCGAACTCAATGCTGATGTCTTGAAAGCAAAGCGTGCTGAGATCAAAGACGTCATTACCACTTTGTACAAAGAGTACGAGAGCTATTCAATCCTCGTTAACCAGAAGGATTCGAGTAAAAGCCGCGATGCGGATAAGCAAATGGGCGTTATTAAGCATGGTATGGAAAGTGACCGCGGTGCTGTTGGTCGAGGAGAGTATTTACGCGCGGTGATCTGTAGTCATGTCGCGTTAACCCAAGCTTACTTGGCGAGCTTCTCTGAGGGAGAGGTGCCTTATCTTAATAAAGACGAAGCAGGTTTTTGCCAATTCCTTACCGAGATCGACCGTGCTTATAGTAACCCTCAGATGAACCTTGACCAAAAGCGAGACATTGAAAAACAGCTAACGCTAGTGTCGGGGGCGCAAAGCACCAACGTACAACTGAGTGGTAATGTATCTGTGCAAGTTCCGGGTGTGAGCAAAGACATTGGAATGGTCGTCAAATACAACAATATTGTAGGTGACATCAACCCCGATAATGATGGTGAATACCTTAATATCGCCTTCACTGCCAATGTCCCGCTAGGTGAGCCGTCATCAAAAGAGGGAGCACAAGGTGAGAAGAAAACCTTTGCTCGTGCGGTTTTAGGGGAGGCGCTTAGTCAGTTTCTTTCGAGAAACTCCATCGAAGCTCAGTTGCCAAGTGACGCGACTTTAGGGCTGGAAGGTGCACTTGGACTCGGTGCTCAACTTGAGTTAAACATGGTGAAAGGGGAAGACAATAAATTCCATATTCAATACATTCGCGCGACGGAATCCAGCTCACTAGGTGGCAAAGGTTCCGTGACTGCAGGTGCTGTTAAGTTTGGTGGTGGTGTGAGTGTTTCTTCTAATACGCATTTATCTGAGTGGTTAGGTGATGACACGTTAACCTACTTACAAACCAAGTTTAACGGCTGGTCAGTGGGGCAAGAGCCACAGCTTTGGCAACGTTATTGCGATAATCACCAAAAAGGTTTGGAGAAGGTATTCAATAAACTGATTGAGCCTTCTAGCAATGCGGCAAAAGAGCTCGCCAAGATGGCTGAAGACTCGAAGGATATGAAAACACTCAAATCCGATCTGCTCTCTAAAATTGGCGAATGGGCTGAAGATAAGTCCGAGGCAACATTCAATAACGCATTAGACAGTTTCAGTAAGGTGCTTGCTGGGCAACATCACGCCTATAAAGATGAAGCCGTATCCCGCCTATACTCAAAAAAGCGCTAATCTAATTTATTGTATAAAAATTAAAAGGGCCCTATCGATAGAGACAAGAGGGTCCTACTTTGGCAAAGTTTTCTAGTTCTTTATTTTTAATTAAGAAGTACATAACCAGTTTGGTCTTTATATAAGGCACACTCTGGAAGGAGAGTGGTTTCATTATTCTTACTACCTGTTCGGATAGTTGTAAGGTAAATGGGAGAGTATTAGAGCTACTTTTAGAATGTGATTAGGCAAGCTTTAAAGTCTAAATATCAACAATTTTACAGAGCTTGCTTTAAATCATCAGCTCTAAATTTTCCTAGCTATCTTTAGCTACTCATAAACACGTTTTTTAGTCATTATATCTAGTGTTAAGCTTTTATTTATCAGTTGGTTGCATTGTTCAGACGTTTTAAGTTCAGTGTTTATGCAAGGTTTGATTCCTGTGCGACCTCTATATTGAAAGTTTTGGGCTCTTTGTCTATCTTACATACGAGAGCTTTCCGGAGGCGGAAGCGCGCGGTTTTGAGTCGAGAGAATTTATTGGGGACGGTCTAAAGTAATAGTAACCTTGAGTTAATGAGTGGCTTGTCTTTAACATCTTATGATGCTCGATGTACTCAGCACCCTCGAAGATCAATCCGTGTAAGCAGAAAGGGGCTAAGAAGTACTCTAGTGCTTGTATAGACTCTTGGTCGGCGTGTTTTAGAAAGCTTTTGTCAATCTTGATACGATCCCAAAGTATGTTGCCAAGTGACATGTTAGCCAGCTTGTTGTTACGGTGATAGTCATCCAGCCAAATCTCGATATTGTTCGCTTGTAACACTGATAAGTTTTCGCGTATTTCTTTTGATTCGGTATAACAATCAAGCTCGCTTATCTCAAGAGCAAACTTAGCACCATTGAAGCTTAAAAGCTCACGGACAAAATCTTCGTCAGCTAAGCAAGAGAGTTTAATATTAAAAGAGTGTAGTTGGTGAGGGTATTTTTCAAGAGAAAATCGAATTTGTTGTAAAGCGAGAGTTTGAATAAACGTGTTGTCTATAATGGAAAAGAATACATCGTTGTTTATGTTACTCTTATCAAAAGTGCTTATCTTAGACAAAGTTTCGTAATATTGAATTTCTTGGCTTCTAGGACAGAGGATAGGTTGTACTAACGTTTTTATATCAAAGTCAGTCAATTTGAAGCTAGGTAGGTAAGGCATATTCCTTTTCATATTATCCACTTTATCCGTTTACTATTACTATGTTTGACTCACACTTAAACATCGTTTCATATTCTATATCTAAAGTTATTACGTCAGGAAATTAAGAATTATAATACCTCTATAAATAATATTTAATGTTCATTAAGCACCATCGTGAAAACAGGTGCCTAATGAACGATGATAGAAATTTATTTCGCAACAACAGACAGTGCTACGTCGAATTCATCACGACCACTGATACTGAAATAGTATTGTCCCATTTTGATCGACCCGTCTTCATTTTTTGGGATTGAAATCGTTTCGTTACTACCATGGGTGTAGTTCGACCATTCGTACTCGAAGTAGTGGCATACTTTGTCGTAACAAGCGTATAGATCGGCATCACCAGTGCCGGAGATAGACACTTCCAGTTGATTATAACTTTCTGAAACATCGACAAAGAAGAGCGTTTCAGAGAACTTTTTACCGCTTACTTGGATACTGGTATTGAGTTCGATTTTCTTAGGCTTCTCTTTCGGTTTTGGCTGAGAAATATCCGAATCGTCAATGTCTTTCGTCACCTCATCCAGCCACGAATGAAACTCGGTATTGTAAGCAGGACCTAATCGTTCAAGCAGTTTTACCCACTCTTTGTATTGGCCGGTACGCGAGTAACCTAACAGTTCAGTAACGTTTTCAGGGTGTTTCTCTATCATGAAGCGCACAGCTAAGTAGCCCCAGCGGTACACACGGTTTAAACCGTCGCTGTAGTTCGTACTGAACACGTCTGCCAATGTGTGCGTCTTTTCTTTGCCAAGTACTAGAGCAGCATTGTAGCCCTCTTTGTAGTACATGTATTCAGCAAAACCTTCCAACCACCACACAATATTGCCTTCGCGCATTGTGTCATGGAAGTCACCGTATTGGTTGAATCGACCGTCTAAATAATGCACATATTCGTGCTCTAAGTTTAGAATCGAAAAGTCGTCGTCCCATCCGTTTTGATAAGCGACGAATCGAGGTACATTTCCTTGTTTTGATGGGTCTCGCTCAAGGAACTGTCCGCCGTTGTTGGTTGTGTTATCAAAAAGGAAGCTGGAGTAGGTTGAGTAGTCACTTTTGGTTTTAAAAACAATAACATCGACACTATCGCTATGATCATCAGCGACAGGCTGATATCCGGTATTAACAGTTTGGTGGAAGTCATCTTCTTTGAGGTTTAATGTTTCGCAGCTTGTTATTGCTTGAGCTTCTGTCATCTCTTGAGCAAGAATTCGCGCGGGTCCGCGACAATCATAACTGAATGTCATTATTCGCTGCTTTAATACAGATTTTGAGTTACTTAGCCCTAGCTGCTCAAGATAATCTGATGCATAAGCGTCAACCATTTCGGCGATGCCAACCCAAATTCTGTCTGACTTACCGCCTAGCGGGTAGCGCTTTAACAAAGAATCTAAAGTGTCGACAACGACTTTTCTGGTCTCTGCATCTTCAGTTTTTACCAGCCTAGCGAGCTCTCGCGCGGCATTGCCAAGTAGTTGTTCAGAATCCGTACCTATCGCCCATTCGTTGTTGGTAATAAAACTACTCAAACGATGGATATAACTTGAGTCAGATTCAATCACATCGTAAAACGCTTTGGTTTGTGAGTGCCCAGCCATAGCGACAAAGATATTGTTGATGGCTTTACGGTAGTAATAGCTGTCGCTTTTATCCGCTGAAAAGCTATCAAGAATAGCGAAAACATCGGGTGCGGCGATGGCGAGTTGTCGAATACTATCAACAACAATCAACATGGATGCGAGCGCTTCTTGCTGTTCGCGACCGTCAGTTAGAGCGTGTGGTGAGCGCAAAAATTGTTGAATGGTATTGGCAATATTTACGCTTAATTCGGATGGGAAAGGTTGCAACTTTTTAGCAAAGGAATCGTGTCGGTTTTTGTAAGCTGCCTTAATGAACTCACCTAAATAGTATATTTGCTGAGCTTGCTCTTTTGTTCCTTTATAAGCTTCAATTGCCTTTTTTAATCCGCCAGTAATTCGACTCACGCTCATGGTACTGAAGACGACGTCTGCTTGCTCTAACGATGGAGAAAACCACGTTCTCATGCACTCGTAGTCACTGTTTGCGACTCTTGATGCGATATTGACTCGGTCAACCGTAAAATCTTCAACAGTACATTTTCCTTTGTGTGGGAAAAGCTCAGTTTCGTGATCTACCACGGTGTCATCGTCAGTGGTATCGTCGTCTTTCGTGGAATCATCATCGACGGTACTGTCATCATCTGTATCTGTATCTGTATCTGTATCTGTATCTGTATCGTCATCTACAGTTGAATCTACGTCAGCGTTATCATCGTTTTTGTCGCCAGAATCTACGCCAGCGACGGGAACAGTCTTGACTCCACCGGAAGAATCATCACCACCACATCCAGTTAAAACACCAAGCATGGATAATAGAAGACATGCAGTTTTAATATTTTTCATAGAATTAGTATTGTATTTGAAATGGGCGTCAAATATATATTTTTACTGATGCATAGTTAAATAATAGAATTTAATGGCTAGATAAAAATGTATTATGCTCAACACACCTATTTTTATGTGATATTGAACAAATAACTATTATTTATAAATTCAGTAGAAATGTTAATTGGGAAGGAAAAATTGATTTTGATATACATAACGCTTGGTTTTTATTTTAGTCGACGGGTATATGAAAAAAATATATTTTCCAATCATCAGCACTTTGATGGTTTCCTTTGCTCATGCCAATACGCTGCCTGCGCCAACTTGGCATCAATTTCAGTTAAATGATGGTTCAAAGAAAGAATTAAAACTTTATGGCGATCAAGAATCTTTCTGGTATCAAGATAGAGAAGGCATTATTTATGTCTACGATGAAGAGACAGGATGGTTTTATGGTAATCATGAAATTGTTGATGGGCGTTTTGTCGTCACTTCTCTTGGGGTTGAAGCCAAATTAGAAATGCCACAAGCAGTCAGAGAGCTGTTAAAAGAACGCGTCACCCCGACGTCTTCTTTATTGCCTTCTGAGCACGTTTATCCAATGAATGAGCCATATCTTGAGCAAACTCCCATTCGAGCACTAAACGCAACAAATGAGCCCACGCACCAACCTTTGCTCGTTGTTCAGGTGAGCTTTAACAACCAAGACTTTGTGAATGACTTCACCAATGTGATTTTTGGTGATAATCAGCAAAGTGTAAAAGACTACTTCAGTAAGAATAGTTACGGACGTTACATCGTAGAGCCTGCGAAAGAAACGGAAGGTACGGCGAACGATGGTGTCATCGATCTTACGTTGGATATCGCTCACCCGGACTGCCACTCAAAAAATGATGCGACTTGTGACAGTAAGTTAAATGAAGCCTTTAAAGCCGCTTACGACAAGTTAGACCGTTATGTGGACTTGTCTACTTACGATTTGAATAACGACGGCAAAATCACGCCTGACGAATTGTCTGTGATGTTTGTATTTGCGGGGTATGACAAATCTGCCGGTTCAGTAAATACGCCGTACATTTGGCCTCATCGTTATAGTCATAATGCGATTGAGATCGATGGAAAGACCATTCGAGATTACTGCTTGTTTGCTGACTTCCAAGGTGACCATCAATCTACGATGGGCGTGATTGCCCATGAACTTGGACACTTGATGCTTGGTCTACCTGATTTGTACTCCTACAAACATTCCGGCTCTGTTGGCCAATGGGGATTAATGGGTGGCGGAAGCTGGGCAAGTAAACAAGGTGATACGTATGCAGGGGAAACGCCGGTCAATATGTTGGCATGGAGTAAGGAAGCTGCTGGTTTCATCAAGCCGAAAGTGATTGAAGCGTCTGGTTCTAGCACGATCGAGACTCGTCAAGGCGAGGGTGTGGTGTATCTCGATCCGTATTTGAAACAGCAAGGTCCAAGAGCTTACTTCGAAAACAGAAGAAAAACGGAATACGACCGTGCGTTGTCAGGTGAAGGTCTTTTGATCACGGCCGTAAGTATCGACAACCGTTTCAATGACACAGGGCCAATGCAAGTTCAGGTATTCCAAGCGGACGGTCTGGATGAACTACAAACTCGTGGTTGGTCAGATCAAGGTGATGTGTTCCCGGGCTCAAGCAATGTGGTCACTATTTCGGACGATACAACTCCTTCTTTAAAACTCATCACCGGTGGCCGGGAAACCAATATCTCGATTAATGATATCGCCAGTACAGATCAAAGCGGCACGTTACGAGCATCTATTCCTTCATCGACGAATAAATCGGCTTGGATAACGTCACTTTCAAGAACGTACGTGTATGAAGACAGCCGCAACAATACGATAGGGTTTGGGTTAGAAAACAACGACGGTTACCAATCTTTGGTTGGTTTCTACTTATTTGCTAAGCCAATCCTACCAAACTCCGAGATGCGTTATCGCATGTTTAAATATGACCTGACTACAAACCGTTGGGGGAATGCTGCTATTAACGTTGACACTCAAGTTGAAGTGTCATCGGGGGTGATTCCTACGTTTGGTGGTCGAGTTATGTTTGCATCGCCATTTGATATCGATGAAGGTGAGCAGTTGTTGGTCATTGAGCTAGAAAACGCTAAGCCAGAATACAGCTATTCATTCTTGGACGCTTATTTGTCTAACGGAGAGAAAAAGAAGCAGTTCTATGGAAATGCCAGTTCGTACAAGACGAGCGGATTAAGCGAAGGGCGTGGCCGTAACTATCCTTTTGCTGCGTTGTTAGAAAAACCTCAGGCGAAACCTAGTATTACGGTTGAAACGGATTCCGTCACCGTATTAAGCGGTGAAAGTATTACGATTGATGTACTGGCGAATGACCACTCATCAGATGCGAATAGCACACTGAAGCTAGACAAGATCACATCAAAGCCTTCGATTGGTAGCGCTGAAATCTCAGGACAAAAAATCCACTATTCTGTTCCTGTTTCGGACATTCCAGAACAACGAGCAGTAATGAAGTATCAAGTGTCTGACGATTTTGGGACGACAGCAGAAGGTGAGGTGGTCATCACGATCAATTCTCCAGTAATCATCGCCAATAGTCTTCAATACAAAGCGCTAGAAGATACGCCACTGGAACTTAACTTACGTCAGCAACAAGGACTAGAGAAAGGGGACACCATCGTCATTAAAAAGCCGCCGATGCACGGCAAGATTGATGGAAATACCTACCAAAGCAAGGAAAACTACTTTGGTAATGACCAGTTTGAGTTTTCTATTGTTAAAGAGAACGGACGTGAATCTAATACAGCTATGGCTGTAATTTCGGTCGAAGCGGTTAATGATGAGCCGATCTTTTCTATCGAAGCGAGTCGTAAAGAAGGCCTATCAAATGAAAAAGTCACACTATCTGTACTTGGCTTAAAAGACGTTGATTCAACCAATCATTCATTCAAATGGCGTCAAGTTTCTGGGACTAAAGCCCAGTTTGCCACCACGGACACGATAAGTGTAGAAGTGACGTTACCAAAAGTGAGTGAGAAAAGTGAAAAGCTGACGTTTGAAGTGACGGTAAACGACAATGATGGTGCAATTATTACTAAGAACGTTGCTATGGTTGTTAAGCAAGAAGTTGTTGTGGAAAATGATCCTGGCAAGAGTGAAGAAGGTGGCTCTATGGGGCTGTGGGTCATTCTGTGTATGATCCTGATTAGTCTAAGAACAAAGGTTAATAATTTGTATATATTCGTAATAAGAAATGATATTTGGTAGAAAAATATTATAATTCATCGCCTTGTATTCGCAGGATGAATGAAGATTGAAGGAAACCAATAAGAAAAACCTCCGTGTCGTAGCGCTTGCTCCGACAGGGAGGTATTTTGCATCAATAATAAGCTCATTAGAGATCTTGGAAACAGCAGCTGAATTTGCAGAGTTCCAAGGTTTCATGACACACGTCGTTACGGCAAACAATCGGCCGTTAATTGGTCGAGGGGGAATCAGCGTTCAACCTACCGCACAATGGCAATCATTTGATTTTACAAACATATTAATCATTGGCTCTATTGGCGATCCTTTAGAATCGTTAGATAAGATCGATCCTGCATTGTTCGATTGGATCAGAGAGTTACACCTAAAAGGCAGCAAAATAGTTGCAATTGACACTGGTATTTTTGTCGTCGCGAAAGCCGGTCTTTTGCAGCAAAACAAAGCTGTAATGCATTCTTACTTCGCCCACCTCTTTGGCGAACTGTTCCCTGAGATAATGCTCATGACTGAGCAGAAAGCACTCATTGACGGAAACGTCTATCTTTCGTCTGGACCTTACTCTCACTCAAGTGTGATGCTGGAAATAGTAGAAGAGTATTTTGGAAAGCACACTCGAAACCTTGGTAACCAGTTTTTAAGTACAATAGAGAGCAGTGGAAACTCTCATTCATACTGTGATGTTTTCCGGTACATGCAACACAGAGATGAGCTGATTCTAAAAATCCAAAAATGGATTCTCACCACGGATCTAGACATCGTTTCTATCAGTGATTTAGCGAATGAAGCTTGCTTATCAGAACGGCAGTTAAAACGCCGATTTAAAGAGGCGACATCCATCAGTCCGTTAAAGTTTATTCAGTTAGGGCGTTTATCTTTTGCAAAAGAACTGTTGAGGTCAACAAAATTGTCAATTGATGAAGTGGCAAGTCGATCTGGTTATGTTGATACACAGTTTTTCAGGCAGATATTCAAACGAGAAAATGATTGTTCTCCACTTGAATATCGTAAAAGAAACCAACTTAAAGCTTAATGATAAGCATATCTCATGGCCAGAATTATGATCTATACAACATTATTAATTGAATAGTCATATTTACATTCGTTTTAAATCCATATTTTCGTTCGAGTATAAATGAGTTAGTCTTGAATTAATTATTAATAACGGTAACTTATACTTATATATACGTATTCTTATAATTACTTAATTTCTATTAATAATATTGTCGTTCATATAATGTATATAGTTTGTTATGAAATAAAACAATATGAATATTATTAAGTGATTACTTAAAATAAAAGGGGGATTTAGACCTTATAAAGGGGGTGATTAAGAC